>CAYNZZ010000005.1:0-90847 GCA_964401865.1 uncultured Erysipelotrichaceae bacterium | reverse complement strand
AAAATGGTGGAGGTTAACGGGCTCGAACCGCTGACCCTCTGCTTGTAAGGCAGATGCTCTCCCAACTGAGCTAAACCTCCATGGTCCCGCACCTTTAGTGCTTTCCTAATATACCACACTTTTTAATAATTAGTCAACAATTTATGTTATTATTTTTATAGAAATTTTTCGAGGTACTTCATATGCACAGAAATACGTATCTAACCATCAACATTGATAGTCTATTATATAACATCGACTATTTAAAAAACATTAGTAACAAAGATATTATACCAGTCATAAAAGCTAATGCTTACGGAACCTGCGATTATTTTATCGCCAAAGTACTTGAAGAAAGTGGTATCGACATCGTTGCAGTATCATCATTAGACGAAGCTTTAAAACTAAGAAGTCATAATATTAGTATTGACATTTTAATTTTAGGATATGTAAACAAAAAAGATTTAGCTTTAATAAAAAAATACCATTTATCAATTATTACAATATCAGAAAATTACATTTACAGCTTAAAAGGCGAATTAAAAGATCTCAAATTCCACATCAAAATTGATAGCGGCATGCACAGACTTGGAATAAGTCCAAATAATGCTAAAGAAATTTATGACTATCTAAATCTCCATGGCGCAAAAGTTGAAGGTTTAATGACTCATTATGCATGTAGCGACAATCCTGATGATATTTTTACTAACAAGCAATATCAAACATTCAAAGAAGCATTCAATGCAATAGGGACTAATTTAAAATATATCCACACTTCAAATACTGATGCCAGTATTAAATTTCAAGACGACATTTCTAGCCACATTAGAGTCGGATTAGGTCTTTGGGGTTATTCAAATACTAAAAGCGAATTAAAGCCCGCTCTATCGCTTTATAGCGAGGTTATCGAATCGAAAAAAATAGAAAAAGGCGAAGGAGTCGGATATGGATTAAAATATACTAGCGATGGGAATAAATACATTTCCGTTCTTCCTATCGGTTATGCTGACGGTTTAATTAGAAAAAATAGTGGCGGAAAGGTTTATATTAAAAATGAAATCGCAACCATCGTTGGTAATATTTGTATGGATCAATGTTTTATTGAAAGTCAAAACAAATATGATGAACATACCAAGGTCGAAATATTCGGCAAACATATTAAATTAGAAGATATGGCCAAAAGACTTGACACCATACCTTATGAAATAATTACCAACTTATCCGACCGTATCAATCGAATCTTCATTGATGATGCTAAAAATATCAAATATGTCGTTTCGCCAAGATTTGAAATTAATGAATACCATACAAAAAACGAGAGCTAATCTCGTTTTTTAATAACATGCAATATTAGAATCGGTACGCGATTCACAAGCGCCGACCAATACACCATTATCTAATTTTAATATGATTTGTCCCCTACCAAACGATACAGAACTTGTTGCAATTTCGATTGTATGCCCTTTTGCAATCAACTGCTCAACAATGGCTTTATTGAAATTAGGTTCAACCATAAATTTCTTTCCACTCACCCATTGCCACCTAGGAGCATCAAGAGCCATTTGTGGATTCATATGGAAGTCTATCATATTAGTAACAACTTGCACATGACCTTGCGGTTGCATATAACCGCCCATTACTCCGAATGGCCCAACTGCTTTTCCGTCTTTTGTTAAGAAACCAGGAATGATAGTGTGGTATGTCTTTTTATGAGGACATAGATAATTATACGACTTTGGATCTAAAGAGAAATCTGCACCTCTATTCTGCATAGATACGCCATAATCTTCAATTACAATGCCACTGCCAAAACCCATATAATTACTTTGAATGTAAGAAACCATATTTCCTTCGCTATCTGCTGTACATAGATATACAGTACCGCTCTTTGGCGGATTTGCAACTTCCGGTTCCTTTGCCTCATTGCCTATTTCCTCAAAACGCTTTGTACCATAACCTTTGTCAATCAAACTATTATAATCAATAGTCATCTTGCTAGGATCAGTTACATAGTGCATTCCATCGGCAAAAGCCATCTTCATAGCTTCAAACTGAGTGTGCAAAGTATTTACATCTTCACGACTATGATATTCACCATTAGATAAAATATTCAAAGCCATTAATGCAACAATACCTTGACCGTTTGGTGGAATTTCCCAAACATCATAACCACGATAATTAACACTAATTGGTTCAACCCAGCTAACATCATAGCTAGCCAAATCTTCATATCGCAAATATCCGCCATCTCTTTTACTTTGAAAATCAATTTTTTCAGCTATTTCACCAGTATAGAAAGCCTCAGCATTTGTTTCACCTATCAATCTTAAAGTTTTACCGTGATTCTTTAAAGTGATGATGTCACCAAAATCATAACTTTCTTTATTTTCTTTCGTGAATGTTTTAAACCATTCGGCATATTGTTCTTCATCCCCAAGAGTTTCTTTAAACTTCTTGGTGGCATTTTTAAACATTTTGCCCAACATTGGTGAAATAGGATAACCTTTTTCAGCATAATCAATAGCCGGTTTTAAGCACTCATATAAGCTCAAATTGCCAAATCTTTCAACTAGACTTGCCCAAGCCTTTGGAGCACCCGGAACCGTAACAGGAGTCCAGCCATATTTTGGCATTTTCCCATCACTTACTTCTGATTTAATCTTTTCAACATCAATATTATTAGGCGAATATCCGGAAGCATTTAATCCATAAAGTTTATCTTTCATATAAACTATCGCAAATGCATCACCACCAATACCATTGGCAGTGGGCTCAACAACCGTTAAGGCAGCCGCTGTCGCAACTGCTGCATCAACTGCATTACCGCCTTTTCGTAAAATCTCTAATCCCGCAGCACTGGCAAGATTGCTGCCGGTAGCGACCATTCCGTTTTTAGCTGTAACGAGATAACGATTTGAGTGATAATTTTGAAATAGTGGATCGAATATCATCTTAATTCTCCTTCATTTCATCGTATAAGTGGCAAGCAACAAAATGATTAGGCATTGCCTCAACATATTTTGGTTTCACAGTCTTACAAATTTCCATGCATTTCTTACAACGAGTATGGAAAGGGCAACCGCTTGGTGGATTAATAGCGCTTGGAACCTCACCTTCAATCGTTTCTTCCTTAGCTTTACGATCTTTTTGCAATGTCAAACGTGGAACAGAGTTCAATAAACTCTCAGTGTAAGGGTGAAGACGATGTTTAAATAATTCTTTGCTTTGAGCTAATTCACAAACATTACCTAAGTACATAACCATAATGCGATCAGCAAAGTGTTTAACGACTCCTAAGTCATGAGTAATAAAGAAGTAAGTTAAATGTTTTTCTTCGCTTAGTTCCTGTAAAAGTTCCAAAATTTGAGCTTGAACAGAAACGTCAAGTGCCGATACTGCTTCATCTAACACTACAAAGCTAGGGTCTAGAGCAATAGCTCTAGCGATACCAACTCTTTGTTTCTGACCACCAGATAAGGCGTGAGGGTAAGAATAGTAATGTTCTCTTTTCAAGCCAACTTTAGTGAGCAGCTGCATGGTTTTTTCTTTTCTGACACGCTTAGACATATTGGTATTTAAGGCATAAACTTCTTCAATTGCCTTACCGATAGATTGTCTAGGGTCTAAAGAAGCAGCAGGATCTTGGAAAATCATCTGCATATCTCTTCTTATAGTGCGCATCTCAGCTTTAGTAAGTTTATTTAAATTGATGCCTGTTTCATAGTTATCATCTAATTTCTTCAAATATTCTTCATCACTTGTTCTCTCGGTGATAGGCAAAATATTCTTACCGCGATAAGAGAAAGCGATACCTCGATATTCCATTTCTTTTTGATGATGAGCTTCAATTTCTACATTCATCTTTTCGATTTCAGGTTTTAAAGTCTCATTTTCTTTCCTTAAATCCTCAATCTTTAACTTTTCGACTTTCTTTTTAATGTCTAGCAAGTCAGCTAATTGATAATTCTCAGCCTCATTGAGTTCCTTTTTTGCCTGCAATTCAGCAATAGATGAATCAATATTTTCGATATGTCCAATATTAACTTCATTTTCATCATATTTATTTTGCATCTCATTTCTTTTAACCAGAGCTAAGTGAGCGGCATGAACTTCCTGTTCAGCCTTAGAAAATAACGATGCAATTTCGTCAATATTCTCGCAGCATATTAACGAACCAACAGTTCTGCTCCCTTCTCTTAATTGTCTGGAAGCATTTTTCTTCAATTCTTTGGATTTAAATTCTAATTTAGCTATTTCAGTTGAACATTTATCATATTTCTTAGCATCAGTAGAACTTCCATCACTATCAAATTGTGAACGAATCGCAACAAGTTCTTCAACCTTTTTATCAATTTCTAAACTATCCTGATAAAACTTTTGAGCACTGGTTTGATAACTCTTTAAACTATTGATTTCTTTTTGAATATATTTAGGATTTAATTCCTGAATTGATTTCCCGTGATAAACACAAGAACCTGATGTTTGAGGATAAAGTTGAAGGATAACTCTACCTAGTGTCGATTTACCACAGCCACTCTCACCTACAACTCCAAACTTTTCACCCTCATAAATCTTAAAGCTTACATCTTCAACAGCTTTAAGATTGACTCCTTTAGAAATAGGAAAATATTTTTTAAGTTTTTTAGCTTTTATTAACACTTTTTCTTCATTCATAGTCATTCTCCTTATTTCACTAAGTGGCAAGATACGAAGTGTCCGCTCTCTACTTCAACACTTTCAGGTGCTTTTTCAAAACACAATGGGCATTCATGAGCTCTTGGACAACGAGGATTAAAACGACATCCTTTTATTTCTTCGGTGATATTTGGGAAGATACCCGGAATAGGTTTAATATCAAAATCATCTAAATCGACATTTGGTACTGCATTCATTAGACCAATTGTATATGGATGTTGAGGATTATTGAATATCTGTTCAGTAGTTCCTTCCTCAACTTTTCGACCAGCGTATAAAACTACTACACGATCAGCTATTTCAGCCACAACACCTAAATCGTGAGTAATAAATAAGATTCCGGCATTCATATCCTTTTTTAAATCGTTTAAGAGATTTAATACCTGTTTTTGAATAGTAACATCTAGTGCAGTAGTTGGCTCGTCAGCGATTAATAAGTCTGGCTGTGCCGATAAAACCATAGCTATCAAAATTCTTTGCCTTAAACCGCCACTAAGTTGAAATGGATATTGTTTCAAACGATCTTCTGGATTAGCAATGCCTACTTTTTTTAAATAGCTGACCGCTAATTCATTAGCTTCCTTCTTGTTTAAACCACGGTGAAGCATAATAGTTTCACGCATTTGATAACCAATAGTTAAAAGGGGGTTCAAAGCTGTCATTGGTTCTTGGAAAATCATACCCATCTTTTTACCACGATATTTACGAATTTCTCTCTTTGATAATTTTGTTAAATCGACATTATCCAATAATATTTGACCACTTTGTATTTTTCCGTTTTTAGGAAGTAGTCGCATTATACAAAGAGTTGTAACGCTCTTTCCACAACCTGATTCTCCTACCACACAAACCGTCTCATTTCTACCGATTGAAAATGAAATATCATGTAATACTTCATAATCCTTTTTTTGAATAGTAAATGTCGTGCATAAATTTTGAATATCTAATACTTTTTCCATTGCTTTACCCCCTTTTGTTAAAAGTAGATTATTTTGCTAGTTTGAAGTCTTTAATATTAAACTGTCCATCAGCGCCTAGTTTAACTCCAGCAAAATCGTTTGAGTTGTAAGTATAAACTTGGTTTGCTGTGTAAATTGGTGTAGCGACTGCATCGCCTTGAAGCTTATTTACAGCTTCTAACATGCAAGCTTGTCTTTCTTCAAGAACTGTTGTATATACAGAATTTTGAACCATTTCATCGAATTCAGCGTTATTATATTTAACACGCAGACCATTTGCTGTTGAGAAGTTAGGTTCTAGCATTTGTTGACCATCACCTGTAACATTTGACCATGTTAAGATAATGATATCGAATTTCTTATCTTCTTTAGCATTTGTTAAGAATGAAGCCCATTCTTCTGAAACGATGTTTAATTTAATACCAACTTCTGCTAATTCAGCTTGCATATAAACTGCAAGGTCTTGCTGCCATTTTCTTGTTGAAGTAAATAATGTTATTTCTTGACCAGCCCAACCATTGTCTTCAACAATCTTCTTAGCATCTTCTAGGTTATATGTGTAACCAGCATTTTCCATTTCTTTAACATATCCAACCAAAGTAGGACCTACGATAGATTGAGATCTAGAAGCTAAACCATTTAACATTGTATCGATAAATGTATTAAAATCGATAGCTTCAATAATTGCCTTACGGAATTCAACATTGCTCATTAATGGATTGATAGCAGCTTCATTACTTCTTAAACCTAGGTAGTAAATTGAACTGTTTGTTTCATTAATAGTAGTATATCCAGAAATATTAGACACTGTGTTATATGCATCAGCAGATACACCAGTTAAGAAATCAGCTTCACCAGTTTGTAGACGAGCAACAGCAGTAGCTTCATCAGCAACTACATCGTATACTACTTCTTTAACTTCCGGAGCACCATTCCAATAATTTTCATTAGCTTTTAATGTATATGTTGAACCAGGAACTGAAGAAACAAATTCATAGGCACCAGTACCAGCACCAGTTGGATCGATCAATAAATCCTTAGTTTTATCTAATTCAGGATTAACAATGGCAGAATTAGTATGAGCTAATTTAGAAACTAATACACCATCAACATATGCTAAATGTAAAGCGATAGTATTCTCATCAATAATTTCATATGATTCAATAGATTCAACGATTGATTTTCTTTGTGAACCGTAATCTGGATCTTTGATTGAATCAATCATATAAGCAACTGCATCAGCAGTGAATGGAGTACCATCGTGGAAAGTAACACCTTTTCTTAGATGAATAGTAGCTGTTAGTTGATCATCGGAATATTCTGGCATAGATTCAGCTAATAGCGGAACATATTCAGTACCGCCAACCGTACGCTCATATAATGTTTCAAAAATTTGACCGCCGACATAAGTAGAAGGACTGTCATTTGTCTTTAGTGGATGCATACCAACTGGAGCAGTTATAAGTTCAATATGCATAGTAGTCTTTTGACTGCTTTGTTGATCATCACCTGTATTTGGCTTAGATGATGAACAAGCAGTAGAAGTGATAAGTAACATAAATACTGTTAATACCAATAATACTTTTTTCATACTTTTCTCCTTTTTAATCTTTTAAACTTGGGTCTAGAATATCACGCAATTTATCCCCTAAAATGTTGAAACAAATTACAGTTATGACAACCGCGATACCCGGGATAAAGATGAGGTAACTAGCGTCATACATTACTGCTTTAGCTGATGATATCATACCGCCCCACTCCGGTGTTGGTTGTGGAACGCCTAGACCTAAATAACTTAATGTCGCAATCGACAAAATTGAACTGGCAATACGCATTGTAGCGATAACAATGATAGTTGGCAAAGCATTGATCAAAACGTGCTTTGTCAATATCCAAAAATCCGATGCTCCTAAAGAACGTATTGCGGTAATATATTCTTCTTCTTTAATCTGTAAAACCCTACCTCTAATCATTCTAGCGAAACTAGGTATCGACCAGATACTGATTGCAATTGTGGCATTCATTACATTGACACCTAACATCGCAACTATCAATAAAGCTAACAATATTCCAGGGAAAGTAAATAAGATATCCATTATTCTCATAATAATGTTGTCAAGTTTTTTATAGTAACCGGCTAATAATCCGAAGAATGTTCCGAAAATCAAACCGATTGTTGTAGAGATAAAACCAACCGACAAAGAAATACGACCACCATATATAATTCTTGACCATACATCACGGCCTAGTTCGTCAGTTCCAAGCCAATGCCCAGCAATATACTTATCAGTGCCTATCGCCCAAAAACCTTGTTTAAGACGAATTGATGGGTCCATAGCTATTGGATCATAACTTGTAAACATCGGTGCGAATATTACGATAGTAAGTTCAATAATGATTAAGAAAAAACAAATTGTAGCTAGTTTATTTTTAAACAACTTGCGAAAGGCAGTTGTTATGGGATTCATTTTTTTCATCTATAACTGCCTCCTATTCATAGCGAATTCTAGGATCGATAACGCTATACAATAAATCGACCACTAAATTCACAATAACAAACATAAATGCAATAACAAATACTGTACTTTGTACGGCTGAGTAATTTCTTTGGTTAATCGCATTAATCAAGTATGAACCAATACCATTGATTGCAAATACCTGTTCGGTAACCATTGAACCACCAAGCAAACCACCAAAACTTGTACCCATTTGCGTTAAGATAGGTATCATTGCATTCTTTAAGGCGTGTATTACAATAATACTCTTTTCTTTTAAGCCTTTCGATCTTGCGGTTCTGATGTAATCTGATTGTAGTACATCAAGCATACTAGAACGACCAATTCTCATAAAACTAGCTGCCACTTGCATACCAAGTGATAACGAAGGCAAGAAAGCTTGTTTGAAGCCGGTAGCCGTCCAGAATGGTTCACTCATTCCTCCGGTAGGGAATATTTTCAGTTGTACACAGAATACAATGATAAGAATTGAACCTAACCAGAAATTAGGAACCGAGATACCAAATAGTGAAACAGTTGTTAGCAAGTTGTCAAGAATCGAATCTTTCTTGATAGCAGCAATTACACCGAGTGGAATACCGATAATGCAAGCGAATATCATACTCGATACTGCTAAGTTAAGAGTATTTGGTAATCTGATTAATAATTCATCTAATATTGGCTGACGAGTAATATACGAAGTTCCAAGATCACCATGTAATAAATTAACTAAATAAGTGCCATACTGTACCAAGAATGGTCTATTTAATCCTAAATACTCTCTCATTGCCTCGATTTCTGCTTCTGTCGCACTAGCACCTGCTGCTATTTCCGCCGGATCTCCTGGCGCTAGATATAGACTTGAAAACACTATAAATGTCATTCCTAGCAAAAGTATTACCATCATGATGAGTCTTTTGGTAATATACTTCTTCATATTTGCTCCCCCTTTTTTATTTATATACAAAAAAATATACTATGTTTGAAAGCGATTGTAAATATTTTTTAAAACTTTTTCACAAAATGTAATATATTTCATCATTTTCATTGTAAATATTTTACATTATACAAAAGATAAAAATAGAAATGATCAATTTTTACTTATTAAAATAAGATATTTCCATTTTAGGGATGCGGAAACCCTTTATTTATAATGCAAATTGAAAATTACCCTTAAAATAAGTGTGCGTAGAGTTACATTTCGAAGGGTAATTTTTTGTTGACCAATTATAAGCAAATCTAAAACAAAAGCCGAAGCAATCTGTTTTAATGCCTCGACCATGATTAAATATTTACTTTTTTATTTCTTTGATTGAGCGGTCGAACTAAAATTTGTTTCTCCTATATGTTTTGCTGAAGGTACAATGTTCTCACCATATTACGTGCTTTTGCCATAACAATGCCCGGAACCGCAAGGCACAATATTGCCGGTAATGTCGCATCTTCCTTTTTCAAATTTTGCAGTATATGCTTTAACAACATCCCAGGTTCGATTCCTTGGGCTTTTTTAATTCATGGATATAAAAAGAGTTGTAACGCTCTTCCTAATTTTAGATTTGGTTACAACCCCTTTTATTCATATTCGCTTTAAGTTATCTAGCGCAGAAAACATATTTGATTGAACCATCTATCTCAGTGCTTACATCACTAAATGGTCGATAAGTTCCAGACAGTTTTCTGATCGTATTGAAACGGTTCTGTAATGGTTTGAGTTCACTATCAACAGTATCAATAAGTTTCTGAATACCCTCACTATCGAACTTTTCAACGCCATCCAGAAGTTCCTTCGCTCCATCTTTAAGCTTATCGACTCCGGCTGATAATTTCTTTGAACCCGCATACGCTGCATCGACGCCATCAGTATAAGTCTTTAAACCAACATAGAAACTGTTGTAAGCATCAAGCTGTGCTAGAACGCCTTGAAGCTGCTTGATTCCTTCAGCTGCAGCCTCAAATTTAATCTGAATATCTGGGTCATTAGCGATATAGTTTTCAGTCTGAGATTTGATCTGAGCTTCAATATTTTCAGCTATGATATTTTTAACATCATCGCTTGCCATCTGTTCAGCCGTTTTAACCATAATAACCTGCGCAATCTCTTTCTGTTTTTCAGCCAATGTTTCAGCAGTCGTCTTTTCAATCAGCAATTCTATCTGTTCATTTGTATTAGAAGCAATCAAGGTCTTGATCTCATCACTTACCATCTTATCTTCGACATTATTAGCGATCGCAGAATCGATGAGTGCTTTTGTTTCATCGTCTAATGCAATATAAGCTTCTTCATTCAAACCTTTAGCTTCAAGCACCGCTGCTTTAACCTCTGACTCTACCTGACTTTTAACAGTTTGCGTTACGGCCATTCTTATCTGTTCTTCGTTCGCTAAAACCTGAGCGCTTACCGCCTCTTTTACTGCTGCTTCATATTGAGCATTAACAGCTTGTGTCACCTGCAACTCTACATTAGCTTGAACTGTGTCTGTTACAGCACTTACGATCTGTTCCTTATAATTAGCTTCAATTACCGCTCTTACCTGAGAGTAGGCTTGTGAATATACTTTATCCTTATCCAAAGAATCAATTGTCGCTTTTAAAACATCGCCATAATTTGCGATCGTCAGAGCTGGAATATCCAAGCCATTTCCCTTAATCGTTGAAGTCGCAGTTGCCAGCAAAGATTCAAAGACCTGTTTAGAGCCAGCATTTAAAGCTCCTGAATTAGCAGAAAGCTGACTCAGACCCTTGCTAAGCTCATTGGCTCCATCCTTCAGAGTTACAGCACCAGCATCCAGCTGTCTGGTGCCATCTTTTAACTGCTTCATAGCGTCATCAAGATCAGTCATTGATGAGTAGAGTTCATTAAGTTTGTTTTCAATCTTCTTTGAATCGAGATCATTCAAATCAAGTCTTGTTGCGATAGTGTAGATGTTTTCAAGTTTAAAGTTTTTAACGTCAGCTTCAATGATCACATCGTCTTTAATATCAGTGCCAAAGCACTCTTTCATTCCAGGGATCGCAAGTCCAGCAACCATCGTTAAGTTGCCGTTTTCCAGCAGTTTTCCGCCTTCGACTTCCACATTTGTAAATGAATCATCAAGACTTATCACTGATGCCATTGCGAATGGTACGCAAGTCTTGTTGATTTTATCAACAGTCGCATTGTCGTAAGAAATTACCAGCATTAAGTGACCGTTTTTGCCCTCGCATTCTTCATAAGTAAGTTTATTGCCATTCAGATAATAGCTATAAGTGACGCTTACCGGTACTGCGTTTTCATATGTTCCTGCATAGGCAAATTCTTTACCTTCAATATCGGTGATCTTAAAGGATGAAACGGTACCACTGTTATCTATAAGCTTGTTCTTTATACTATCAGGTACCATGACTTTATCAAGCGAGCCGTCGCTGTTCTGCATGATGTAGATGATATCTTCATTTGCACCATCTTCACTTAAGACGATCTTTTCACTCTCACTTGTGACTGGAGCGATAATGGCTTCATCTTTTTTATTTACATTGGCACAGCCTGTTAGTACCAGCAGACCTGTTATGCCAATAATTACTTTATTTCTAATATTCATATCATTCCCTCCTTATCTGGTCTTTCGCATATCAAGTGTCGTTCTGGCGATCAGATGGTCAAAGACGACTAGCAATGCTGGAAGTACCAGCACGACGCAACCCATTGAGATCAGTGCGCCACGAGCTATAAGCGTACAGATCGACTTTATAATGTCGATCTCTGAATAGAACGCTACGCCAAATGTCGCCATAAACAGACCAAAACTGGAAACTATGATCGATGGGATCGAAGTGCTCAGAGCCTTGGCTACAGCCTCGTTTTTATCAAGTCCTGCCAAGCGTTCGCTCTTGTAACGTGTTGTCATCAGAATCGCGTAATCGACAGTCGCACCCAACTGAATCGTTGAAACACAGGTTGGCGCAATGAATGGCATTGACTGATGCAGCCAATGTGGCATACCTAGATTGATAAAGATCGCAAATTCGATGACGCTAATAAGAATGAACGGTAAAGAGAAGCTCTTTTCAACCAGCGCAATAATAAGGAAGACCAGAACGATCGAGACTGCACTAACGACTGAGAAGTCTTTGTTGGTAACTTCGATCATGTCTTTCATACATGGTGCTTCACCTATCAGCATGCCGGTCTGATCATATTTCTTTAAGATCTGATTGAGTTCATCAATCTGTTCATTTACCTCATCTGTTGCGACGCCATATTCCGAGTTGATCAGCAGTAGCTGCCATTTATCAGATTCCAGATCCGCCTTAAGTGAGACGGGTATCAGCTCGTCTGGAATCTGACCGCCAGTCAGCGCATCAAGCCCCAGCACATATTTAATGCCGACGACCTCTTCCATTTCTTTAGCCAGTTGTTTTGTAGCTTTGGCATCTAGGCTGGCGTCGACAAGCAGCAAATGTGTAGAAGCAATATCAAAATCTTCCTGCAGTTTCCGGTTAGCGACAGCAAAGTCCATATCCTCCGGCATCGTTGCCTGCAGATTGAAATAGACCTCACTGTTAGCTTTGCGGTAGCTATAGATCGATGGATAAAGCGCAATCAGGAAAATCAGAATAAATAACAGTGATTTAGAGACAATGCCTTTTGATATGGAACTCATGTCCGGAATGAGAGCTCGATGTTTTGTCTTTTGTAACGCCTTATCAAACAGCAGGATCAAGGTCGGCAATACAGTAACGCAGCCAATAACACCCAGCACTACGCCTTTAGCCATGACGATTCCTAAGTCTTTGCCTAATGTAAAGCTCATAAAGCATAGAGCGATGAAGCCAGCAACCGTTGTGATCGATGAGCCCACAACCGAAGTGATGGTCTGTGTGATTGCTTCTTCCATAGCGCTAATATTATCACTGTTCTTGCTAAGCTGTTCGTTATAGCTGTGCCACAGGAAAATTGAGTAATCCATGGTTACAGCTAACTGTAAGACGGCTGATAAAGCTTTGGTGATGTAGGATACTTCACCTAAGAAGTAGTTGGTACCAAGATTTAAGATGATCATCATACCAATACTCAATAAGAAGATGAATGGAGCCAGATAGGAATCAAGTAGCAACACCATCGCTACTAAGCTCAAAACAACAGCGATACCCACATAGATCGGCTCTTCTCTTTCGCACAGATCTTTGAGGTCAGTAACCATCGACGATAGTGATGAAACGAAACATTTATTTCCGCAGACTTTGCGCATCTCACGGATGGCATCCATCGTCACGTCGGCAGATGTTGATGAATCTAAGAAGACGGCAATGATCGAAGCGTCATCTTTATAGAATTCTTTTGTCAGTTTTTCAGGCAGCAGTTCAAGAGGAACTTGGCCATTATTAAGCGAGCCATAGCCAATAACAGTAGTTACATGATCGATTTTTTCAAGTCTTTTCTGCAGATCAGCGATCTCAGTTTGACCCATATTTTCAGTAACGATCAGGGCGTAGGCTCCTTTATGGAAGTCATTCATCAGCTCTTCCTGACCGATCGTTGTATCCATTTCACTTGGCAGGTATGTCAGCATATCGTAGTTTACACGGGTGCCAAAGTAGCCAAATACTGATGGGATCAGCAGAATGAGCGTAATGATGAGGATCATTTTGCGGTTTTTTACGACCGATTTTGAAAATTTCATAGCGCTCCCTCCTTTGGGATATTACTTTTATCTTCCTAATCTTATTACGGCTAAAAATGCTATTCATTAGGTAAAAATAGCCATGAGCACAAAATATGTACACATGGCTAAATCTGTCTAAATGACGATAGTTATGTTAGTTTTTATTGCTGATCGATATGATCGCTGTTCTGAAGTTTCTCATGGTTCTCGCTTATATTATCAAGGACTCTCTTTTTAACCTCATGGAGTTTCATAAGGTCATAGGTCCGATTTCCATTCATGCCGGTGTAGATCCAATCGGCCGCATAACCATAAAGTTCGCATTTTATTGAATGTTTAAGCAGTTCGCGATTATCTTCACTCAACAGCTCTTTAGAGACGAAGAGTTCTGAATATTCATCAGAAACATGTTCACAGATTTTCCATAACAGCTTGTGGAATGCTTCTGAGTAGCTACCTGAGTCAATGATATGACGAATGACCTTGATATTGCTTTTGATGAAGTTCTGTAAAGAATCGATACAGTCATTGATGGTACTGATGTCGTGATACTGAGCGATGAATTCGTCGGCGTAAGCGATCATGATTTCTTCTAGCAGATGAGGCAGATCTTCAAAATGATAATAGAATGTATTTTTATGGATGCCACAGCATTCACAGACATCCTTTACTGTTATCTTACTGACAGACCTTTCTTCCAGCAGATTCTTATAGGCTTCTTTGATAGCTTTAGTTGTAAAATCAGCCATTATGAACTCCCTTCATGAACAGAAAACATTCTACCGCATTTTTAATAAAATATCGTTTACATGTATTTATTTAAGAGTAAGCCGATCGAATGTTTCCTTGGATAAAGTTATCTTAACAGTTCCTGCACGATTGACATTTTCAAAGTCGATGATTTTCCCTTACTTTAAATGAGATATCAGAGAATTATACGCATCAAGGGGACCGCCACACCTGAGATAAGAGTATAGATTAAGGACTGTTTCAGTGATTACTTTATCTTCTTTGTAAAGTTCTTCATCAAAGATGTGCGTTACCAGTTTATAGTCTTCAGGGATCTCCACCTCGATTTCAAGTACTTTAACATCATCCATAATATTATATTCGATCCGTGAAGTCCAGCATCCGATCTGATTGATCTCATCTGCATTTTCGATTACAACTTTTTCGCTCTTAAACCCATCGATGGTCGTATCGAATGTAGAGATCTTATTTACGGTCAGTCCCGGTCCAGCGCCATTTGAAAGAAACTCGATCAACGGTGCGATAATAAATTAAGATTTGTATTAGTAACCATGGTCAACGTGAACCCATTTTCCACCACTTGTTCTTACTAAAATCCAGTTCCAATTCGTATATGTGTAATCCTGATTTAGAGAACCATCCCCACCGTTAGGTCCCACATAATAGGAGGATAATAAAACAATTACCTCATCTGCATTGTTTCTGTCCGCCCAATCCTAATGGGCTTTTACGATATCATCACCTGCATAATAAATTTCTTTTAAGGAACATCCTTCCCAGTTGCTCTTAAATTCTTTCTTTATAGTTTCAATAGCCGATGTGATATCTTCCTTGGTGTACATTTCAGACTCAACATCATGAGTTTTTGCCTCTTTGATACTTCCGCCACAGGCAGTCAGCGATAAAACAACAACAATGCAAATGACTATGGATATTAATTTTTTCATTTTGTGTCCTCCAACAAATTATGATATATCTCTCAATCAAAATGAACGATTGACCTAAGATTTAACGCATTAAATTTAGTTTAAAAAGAGATTCATTATAAGACCGATGAGAACACACGCCACAAAAGATATTACAGCGCAGCCAACCACCAAAGTAACCTCTGATAAGGGCGCTTGCCAATCTCACGCTGTTTTTGAATGTCATCCAGCAGTTTACCTTCTGAGAAGGCGACAATTTCTCTGTATGTATGCACATCATTACCTTTCTTCACTTTTTCGATTTTAAAAGCATAAACCATTGCGCAAGCAAAAATCATTCCCCATGGAATCATTGCCCAATGACCAAGCCACATGAACAGTGGAACTGCCAACACAACTGTCGCTATTAACAGCAAGGTATAAATAACTCCATAGCGATTCATTTTTTCGATTTCTTCTTTTTTGATAACCTCTTTCATAGTTTCAATATCTCCTTTAATCAGTTCATCAAGTGAGATTTGAAAGATTTCACTCAGCAAAACCAAGCTGCTTACATCCGGATAACTCTTATCATTCTCCCAATTTGAGATTGTCTGTCTGGATACGTAAACTCGACTTGAAAGATCCTCTTGAGATAATTATGCTTCCTGACGATATTTCCTAATTCGCTTTCCGAGTTCCATCTCGTCACCTCCTTGTAAGCATATCCTAATCAAAGTCTGTTCATTTCGCTATCAAAGTGGTTTGACAATGGCCCCTTTTGGCAATGTCCAAAGCTTTTTACAAGCATTTTTCACATACCTGTTAACGAATAAAATTAAAATTTATCTCTCAATAATATTATATAAGTTTTGTCTATAGTCTATTTATCTTAGAACTATTTGACCATCTCATTAAAACAATACAAAGTGGCCTTAACATCTCCTAATGATGTGTGTTGATCTTCTTGCCAATTGAATCGATACCAGTCAGCACAATAGGCTAATTTGTGTTTTCTACCATCTTTAAGTATTTCGCCGAACTTGGCCATGACATCAAATTGTTCCTTGCCGGAAAGGTCTATACCGTTAACTTCCAAGAAAGAGACATCAAAAGGATTATTGTAGGCAATAAGAAGCTCAGCTTCGTCAAAGATCTTCTGGATCTTGTCTTTGTAGAAAGAGAAAGGCTTTTCCTTATCTGCCTGATCATATGTGATGTTGTTTACCTGTGCCGCTCTTGTCCATTTCTTTCTGTGTAGTGGTTTGAACAGTTTATCAAACAGTACATTCCCATCACCATCAATAATCGATAATGATAGTATTTCATCATTGTTTTTATCAAGACCTGTTGTCTCAATATCAAATACAGCTTTCTTAAGGCCTTTAAGTCTATTTAACTCCTCATCCGTCAGGGTGAGATTTTTCTTTATGCCCTTAGGTCTTCCAACTCTTTTCTTGTCGGGGTTTTCAAGAAAACCATCTTTAATAGCTTCCAAGACCTCATCTTCTTCTGCAAAGTAGAGCAGTTTGATCTCTCTGAAGATTATTTCATCGGCATTAGGAAGATTAGCTAAAGCATCACACTTTTTGGTTTTCGGGATGTTGGTATCTATTTTGAAATAATCACAAAGGTAGTTGATACGATGTGGTTTCATTTCTCTGAAGCATCTTCTTTTATTAAAGATGTCGGGCATCTCCTGAACACTATTACTGTCAAAAGCATCTTTGTTTATTGAGTATAGGCCAGTTGCCTTTTTAATAGCTTTTTCCTTTTCGTGGTTCAGTCTGCCTCTTAATTCGATATTTCTTTTATCAGCCATGAACTCATTTTTGAAGTAGTCATAATCGTAGTATTTCAAGATATCCTTAAAGACTACCTCGTAATCATTTAAATCTGTTCCGATAATATGGCCATTATCAACCTTGAAGTTTCTGATGTAAGCCATCATTGATACATATCCTTGTAGGTATCGAGAAGAAACACACCCTGAAGTATTGACCAGAGTTTTTAAATCTCCATGGAACTGGTTTACTCTTTCAAGACCGAAATACTTTTGACCTAAGCCATCAACGATCTGTTTAAAGGCATCATAAGTCATATTGCCAGCATTTCTTATATGTGGTCCTGAACGCTCATAATACATGGTTTCAAGGACTTTCTGGTTATTCTTTAGTTCTTTATCAGTTAATGGTAATGGATGATATTTATCATTTTGGACAACAAAACCATAAAACAGTTTCTCATTTTTGAAGGTTGATGGTTCTATATAGTGCTGATAGCATTTCTCATCACAATATCTTTCATAGTAATCAAGATTATCTGAGCTTATATAAAGCGGTGTTTGAATCTGCTGGTCTAACAGTTTTACAAAGTCATCATAGTCAGGCATTCCATAACTCATACATTTAGCAAAGACATGTCCTGAATTATCAATGCCTGTAACACAACACACAAACTTCTGACCTTTAGCACCTGTAACAGATGGCTCATGAGTATATCGAGGATTGCGGATATAGTTTTCTCCTACAAAGGATTTAAGGCTTCTTGATCCTTTTTGGCTTTCTCTAAAGTATGTGCCATCCACCTGAACAATACCGCTTAAAACAGGTTGAGGCATTCTTGAGAATGAACTCAATATCTTCATTCTTAAAAGCCAGGCCTTCTTGGCACTCATAGAATATTTAACAGCACCAGTAAACTTAGAATTTTCTCTACCTGATAATACGCAATCAATTATTTTGAGCCATTCATCAAAAGTGAAATCATATCCAGATAAAAGAGAGCCAGAAGCAGATCTGAATTTCTTACCACAGTCCTTACACTTAAATCTTCCTTCACCATCTTTGACATAATTGTCAGAACCGCATTTAGGACACTTAACTTCAATGCCACATAATTCAGCGGTCAAAGGCTTAGCATCCTTTACAAAGGCTTTCGCAGCAGTTTTAGATCCTCTTTTGCCTGATTTAGCCCTATCTCTTAATTGTTTTATCAATTCATCCGTTGTAGCCATGGAAAAAATTACCTTTAAAAATATGACTCTACGCATACTTATATTCATATTTACCATATATACCAATACCAATAAAGGCTGAAAACCTTATAAATAAAGGAGATATACTTAATATCCCCCGAATTAAAAATACCTTATATTAAAAAACTATTTCATATAATTTAATATGTACAATTTAAGCATTAATAAACTTTCTTCAATAAATTTGCTTATCCATGTAATTGAATGAATAGTTTTCTTAATCTAACTATCGTTATAATTATTATCTGTCTATTATTCTCTTGCGGTGCTTTCATGTTATTAAACTAATATATCCTAAATAAAGTATTTTCTAAAAAACACTTGCATTATAAAAATGCTTATGCTAATATAATTTAGCAACGCCTAAATAGCTCAGTTGGCAGAGCAAACGGCTGTTAACCGTTAGGTCACAGGTTCGAGCCCTGTTTTAGGCGCCATTATGATGGCTTGTTGGTGAAGCGGCTTAACACACCGCCCTTTCACGGCGGCATTCACGGGTTCGAATCCCGTACAAGTCACCATTTGTAAATTTCTCGTCTTATGACGAGTTTTTTATTGCTTTAAATATTTTATTGTGCTAAAATGATTTAGCAACTGATCCCCTAGCTCAGTTGGTAGAGCATCTGACTCTTAATCAGAGGGTCTAGGGTTCGAATCCCTAGGGGATCACCATTTGAATATATAACACCAGTGTTGGTGTTTTTTTATGCCCTATAAAATTAAAAGATGTAGCTTTGTACTTATGTCTTAGCTACATCTTTTTTCTATTTTTGGTTATAAGTAAAGTGAATAGGTTTTTCAACAATTGGCAGGATATCTTTTAAATCATCAATATATTCATCAGCACCAGCGGCTTTCAGCTTATCTTTCTTTAATGGATTGAAATAGTAAGCAACAGTATAAGCTCCGGCATTTTTACCTGCCTCAACATCGGTATAACTATCCCCAACATAGATAAGTTCATCTCTTAGCCAACAATTCTTTTTCAAAATTTTGTTGATACCTTCAGGATTTGGCTTATCCATTACCACATCTTCACGACCGATAATGTCATCGACATATTGATTTAAATCATATAGCTTTAAGTTATCTTCAACTGTATCGTGCATCTTAGTAGAAACAACACCGACGTGGTAACCATTTTCTTTCAAAGTTTTTAAAATCATACCGGCATTATCCATAGGTTTATTGACCGAAGAAAATATCTTTTTATTATGATTGCGATATTCTTCAACCAAAATATTTGTGTCAACACTTGGAATATACTTTTCAAATATATGCATAAGTGAAGGTCCTAAAACCTCAATTTCCATTTCTTCAGTAAACTCAACCCCATATTTATTAAAAACATATTTATAACTTTCATGAATACCTTTTTCAGTGTCAAGTAAAGTTCCATCTAAATCAAACAGCATTGTAGGTTTTCTTTTCTTAATATGAAATAGCTTGTCGATAATTCCAAGATAACCTAAAACACCTATCACTATATAAACAAGCGATGTTAGCTGAGCAATTTTAAATGGTCCGATATACAGTGCATCAGTCCTAAGACTTTCAATAAAAATGCGAACAGCTCCATACCACATCAGATACGCATATGCTAAATCGCCACGTTTATTTTGAAATCTTTTCAACACCAAAATTATCAACAAGAAACCAATGATATTCATCACGCTCTCATAGAAGAAAGTTGGTTCATAATACACACCATTGATACACATGCCTTCTTTTAAAAAGCTTAAAATTCCATTATAGAAACTCTCATCAACCATTGGACCATGTGCTTCTTGATTGACGAAATTCCCCCATCTTCCTATCGCTTGGGCAAGCAATACATTAGGCAATACGGCATCTGCCAAACGGTAAAAAGAAATTCCTCTTTTTTTAGTAAAATATAAGCTATATAAAATACCAGCGATAACTCCACCGTGAATAGCTAATCCACCTTCCCATATTTTAAAGATACGAATGGGATCCGCTAGATAATATGATAAATCAGAAAATAAAACATACCATATACGTGCACCAATGATCCCAATCCATAATACATCAATAAAGAAATCGTCGATGATTTCATCGGGATATTTCATTTTACGAGTATTTCTTTTGCACAAAATATATGCCAATATAGCGCCAGTTAAAATCAGTACTGCATACCATTGAATACTGAAGCTGCCAACACTTAAAAATGTTTTTGAATTTGGAAAAAATTTCATTGTTGCCCCGCTTTCTTTTGAATATCTTCTAATACTCTTTGTCTTAATTCCCAACCACTATCAATACCTTTTTCGCGCAAACGTTGATTTTTTACCGCCGCTTCAACGATAACAGACATTGCACGACCAGCACGGATAGGGATTTCCAGTAAAGGTTTTTCTAAGCCAAACTTCTCAAACTTCATATTTCTGGCTCCTAAGCGATTATATTCTTTATTTTCATCAAAAGCCTGTAAGGAAATAACCAAATCAAGGCTACCGTAATCAAGGACACTGGCTGCCCCATACATCAACGCGACATCAACGATGCCAATACCTCGAATTTCTAACATCCCTTTAATAACATCAGGTGCAAAGCAGACCAAATCATTATGAGCACGAATGATATCTACTCTATCATCACTAATCAAGCTATGCCCACGACTAATTAATTCTAAAGCCAGTTCTGATTTACCAATGCCACTTTGACCTGTCAGCAAAACACCGATGCCAAATATTGAAAGCATAACACCATGTAATGTTTCCGACTTTGCAAGTTTACGCTCTAAAAAAGATACGACATCAATCAATACACGATAAGTTTTTTCTTCGGTTTGAAAAATAGGAAAATTCTTCTGATTAGCGATATTGATTAAATTCTGAGGAATTTCATTATTTCGAGAAAAAATAATACACGGAGTATAAGGATCGGTAATTATATCAAAACAGATATTCTTTTTTTCTTCTGACATCGCATTTAAGTAGGTGATTTCTTTATTGCCCATCAATACGACACGTTTTAAGTCGTTTTGAATAGTAAAGCCAGAAAGCTCCATACCTGGTCTATTGATATCAGGAGCAATAATCCAACGGTTTAAACTTTCTTCATTTCCAGTTATCTGGCGAAAGTGAAAGTAGTTTTTTAATTCATGAACATAAACTCGTCCTTGCAATTCATCACTTTGACTCATTTTGACCTCCTAAAATAGTTTTTAAATATTGACCAGTATAACTGTCCTTTACCAGAGATACTTCTTTTGGTGTTCCGCTAGCCACAATATTGCCACCCTTTTCGCCGCCTTCAGGACCTAAATCAATAATATGATCAGCACATTTAATAACATCTAAATTATGTTCGATAACTAAAACAGTATCACCATTATCAACAATGCGATCGATTATCTTTATTAGTTTTGCGACATCATCAGTGTGTAAACCAGTAGTCGGTTCATCTAAGACATATAAAGTTTTTCCAGTGGCTTTCTTTTGCAGTTCGCTTGCTAACTTTACCCTTTGAGCTTCGCCTCCTGATAAAGTAGTAGCACTTTGTCCAAGTTCAATATAAGATAATCCGACATCATATAGCACTTGCAACTTGTCTTTGATTTTTGGCACATTTTTAAAGAATTCCAAAGCTTCTTTAACATTCATTTTCAAAACATCATAAATATTTTTGTCTTTATATTTTACCTGTAATGTTTCATCATTATATCTTCGACCATGACACTGTTCGCACTCGACATAGACATCCGGCACAAATAACATAGATATTCTCTTAACACCATCACCGCCACAAGCTTCACATCGTCCGCCCTTTACATTAAATGAAAAACGGCCCTTATCATATCCTCTTTGTTTAGCGTCTGGGCTCAGCGCAAACAAATCGCGTATATCATCAAAAACACCAGTGTAAGTAGCCGGATTCGATCTAGGTGTACGACCAATCGGATCTTGAGATATCGCAACAATCTTGTCGATATTCTCCAAGCCTTCAATATGTTCAAACTTGCCTGGCTTTACTCTGACTCTATTTAATGACTGCATGACAGCCTTAGTCAGTATTTCATTAACTAACGTTGATTTGCCACTTCCGCTAACACCAGTAACACATATCATCTTGCCAAGCGGGATTGTAACATCAATATCCTTTAGATTATTCTCACTGGCCCCATATATCTTGATAAATTTCCCATTTCCTGCCCTTGAACTTTGTGGAACAGGAATAAACTTCTTATTAGAAAGATATAAACCAGTAATGCTATCGGGATTATTCATAACTTCTAAAGGAGTGCCAAAAGCCATCACTCTTCCGCCCTCCTTACCAGCTCCTGGTCCAATATCGACAATATAATCACTTTCCATCATCGTTTCAGCATCATGTTCTACTACGATTAAAGTATTGCCTAAATCACGCATTCTTTTTAATGTATTGATGAGTTTGCTGTTATCCCTTTGATGTAAACCGATAGATGGTTCATCTAAAACATATAAAACACCGGTTAAAGTCGAACCGATTTGAGTTGCCAATCTAATTCTTTGCGCTTCGCCACCAGACAAAGTTGAAGCCATACGATCAATGGTTAAATAGTCTAACCCTACATCAATCAAAAACTTGAGTCTAGATTTAAGCTCTACTAGCAATAGTTTAGCAATCTCTTTTTTACTTTCATCGAGAACTAATTTATCTAACCACTCATACGCCTTGATTATAGACATCTGAGTGAATTCATGAATGTTTTTATCGCCTACTTTAACAGATAAAACCTGATTATTTAATCTAGCTCCATGACACTTTTTACATTCACTTTCATACATATATGAGCGATAGTAATCTTTAGCCATACTGGAAGTCGTTTCTTCAAAACGGCGTTCGATTAGTGTCTTTACTCCTTCGATATAAGTGTTCTTAGAATACTTATTACCACTACTGCTCACTATTTCATATTTTATTTCTTCCTTTGAACCATATAAAATAATATCCATTTGTTTATCAGTCATTTTATTTAATGGCTTGTCTAGAGGTATTTTATAGTGTTTGCATAGAGCATAAAAATTCTGCCACTCTATATTGGTTGTGTTAACTAAGTTTTTATAATATCTGATACCACCATTATTGATTGATAATGATTTATCTGGCATTAAATAATCTAAATCTACTGAAAGGGTAAAGCCTAAGCCCTTGCACTCATCACAAGCTCCTAAAGGCGAATTAAAACTAAATAGTCTAGGTTCTAATTTAGGAACTGTAAAGCCACAAATTGGACAAGCATAATTACTAGATAATAATATTCTCTCTTCGCCAACCTTTAAAATACAAGTTCCATCACTCAATCCCAATGCAATCTCAATAGAATCATAAATTCTTGACTCAATACCTTTTTTAGCGACAATTCTATCTACCACTACATCAATATTATGACGCTTATTTTTATCCAATTCTGGAAGTTCGTCAATTAAATATAAAGTTCCATCAACATATAGACGAAGATAACCTTCTTTTTTATACTTAGCAAATAGTTCCTTAAAAGTACCCTTGCGGTCGATGATAACATTAGCTAATATTTCATAGCGTTGTCCTTCTTCGATATTCGTGGCTCGTTTGACCATTTCACCTATTGTCATAGCTGAAATCTTATTCCCATGAATCGGACAATAAGCCTCACCAACTCTGGCATAAAGAAGTCTTAAATAATCATATATTTCTGTGATAGTTCCAACAGTTGATCGCGGATTATTGTTAGTAGTTTTCTGATCGATAGCTATTGATGGTGATAGACCTTCAATCAAATCGACATCTGGCTTTTCAACTCCGCCTAAAAACTGTCTGGCATAGCTGCTAAGCGATTCGACATATCGTCTTTGCCCTTCGGCATAAATGGTGTCAAATGCTAAAGAGGTTTTGCCAGAACCCGAAAGTCCGGTCATTACAATGAGTTTATTGCGCGGCAAATCAATGTCAATATTCTTTAAGTTATTTGACCTCGCTCCACGTATTACAATTTTATCTTTCTGCATAGCATTATTTTACACTTTTTAGTACAACTTGTACAAAATCAGAAATAAAATATAATGACCCTGCAATAATGATATTGTCATAATTTTTAATTAATTCTTGATATGCTAATACATAATCACCATTATAATCTGAGCTTTGATAATCTTCTTCTTTACAAGCTAAAGGATAACTAAAAGTTGTCAAAACCAATTTATCAGCTACTATTTTCAATTCTTCAATCATCTTTTGATATTCTTTGGTCTTTAAAGCCGCAAATAAAATAGCTTTACTTCCACTAAGGTGGCTCACGCTTTCTTTAAGTGCCTTAATACCATCGATATTATGAGCGCCATCAAGAATCACTCTTGGATTTTCGGATATAATATCAAAACGACCATCCCACTTTGACTCCAGTAATGCTTTTTTGACTTTAGTTTTATCACACTTAATATTTTCAACATCACACAAGATATTAAAAGCTTTCAAAGCTAGTGCGGCATTATGTAATTGATAGTAAGCTAAAGAAGATATTTTATAGTCTTCATTTAAATATTCAAATGTCGATTCACTAACCACTGCATAATCTTCTAACTCAAAATAATTAGCATTTTTGCCAATTGCTTCATTACACACAATCTTTTTCAAATCATCGTTTAAATGTCCGACTAGCACATTGGAATTATTTTTTATGATTCCGCATTTTTCCATGCATATTTTTTCAAGACTATCACCCAGTCTATCCATATGATCGTAGCCAACTGTAACAATAATGCTTAAAAGCGGCTTGCCTATAACATTAGTTGAATCTAAGCGCCCGCCAATTCCCACTTCAACAATCGCATAATCAACATTTTTTTCTTTGAAATACATGCACATGATTATGAAATCAATCTCAAACATATTGAGTTGATTATCGACAAAAAAATCATAATATTCATTTAAAAGTCTAAGAAAAGCTTCGTCTTCAATATTGTTGCCATTATATCTAATCCTATCCAAATGAGATATGTAATGTGGCGATTGTAATGTTCCAACATTATATCCGTGTTCAATCAAAATATCTCTTAAAAAAGTTACAGTTGAACCCTTACCATTAGTACCACCTACATGAATAGTTTTAAAGTCATTTTGCGGATTATTTAGCTTCGCGATTATTTTTTTAAAACTTTCAAAATCCTTAGTTTCATTTCTTCTTTTGGTAACCCATTCTATTGCATCATTAATATTAGTAAACATATTTTTCATTATAAACTTTAATAATGACTTGCGCTATAATTTAGATATGAAAATTATTGGCAATGATTGGGATGACATCCTAGAAAAAGAATTTGATAAAGAATATTACCAAAAATTAAGAACATTTTTGGATAAAGAATATCAAAACTATACTATTTATCCCAAAGCTAAAGATTTATACAACGTGTTAAGATTTACTCCATATCAAGATGTCAAAGTTGTAATATTAGGGCAAGATCCATATCACGAGCCCGATCAGGCTTTCGGTTTAGCTTTTGCCGTTAAAAAAGGGGTGAAACTTCCACCTTCTTTAAAAAATATCTATAAGGAAATGGAAAATGACTTAGGTATTAAAACGCCGAACCATGGCGATTTAACCAGCCTTGCCAAACAAGGCGTGCTTTTGTTGAACACGGTTTTAACCGTTAGAGAACATCAAGCAAATTCACACGCCAATAAGGGTTGGGAAATACTAACTGATGAAATAATAAAAAAACTCAACGAAAAAAATACCCCCGTCGTATTTATACTGTGGGGTAATAATGCTCGCAGCAAAAAGAAGTTCATCGACCAAAAAAAGCATCTAATCATCGAATCGGCTCATCCTAGCCCACTAAGTGCTCATAATGGTTTCTTTGGTTCTAAGCCTTTTTCTAGAGCTAATGATTTCTTAATTAAAAGTGGCATGACACCTATTGACTTTAATATCAAATAAAAACTCAAAATATATAACGATAAACCTACAACTCATAAATAAAAATTAAGCAAATTAAATAAAGCTATCAAGGGAGATTATCTTTCTTAATAGCTTTTTATTTAGTTTTAATCTACATATTCATCAATTATATCTTCAAGGATTACAAATGGCATTTCTCCATTTTTAAGAATCAGTTCTCTAAATTCCTTTTTATTATTCAGACCAGTCTCTTCGATAAAATCCTTTTCCAATTCAATGAATTGAGCTAAACCTGTACCATAAGGAATTAACGAGCCGGCTCCGCTGACTGCACCTTCGTATATCGCTTCAAAACCGTCGTCATCTAAATTTACAAGCGTAGATAGGTTGTCTTTTAAATCTTCTTTTGACCAGCCATAGCCATTAACGCCCATTTCAGCAATTGCTTCAATGATATAAGGGAAGATGAAATCATTAAATGCCACAACGAATGTTACATTTTCATTGCCGATTTTTAAATAGTTATAGGCATCAATTTCCGCAAACATTGCCTGTCCTTCACCATATGCAATGAACGACATAATATCACGAGCAGGATTGTGACCAACTTTTGAATAATAAGCGTGTTGGTAAAGATGTCCCGGAAAACCTTCGTGAGCTAAAGTTGCAAAAGAAAATGCTGTACCGGTATTTAATGAAGTCGGATTAACTCTCACTACATTGTGATCTGGGTTATCATATGGTGCTTCAACATAATATGCTAAAATATTCGGATTGGCTACTGATGGATCAAGTAAAGAAATCTCATAATTCACATTTCCAATTTCCGGATAATCCTGACTAATGCAATTAGCTAAGTAATCTAAGGCATCATAGAAATCCATTTCTAAAATTTCATTTGTACTAGGTTCATAGATAAAATCGATTGCATCTTCATAATCATCTGGATTTTCTTCGGCGATTGTCAACATATCAATTAATTCATCAACTAAGATATCATAAATCTCATCATATAATTCATCAAGTTCCATATTGTTGCTGGCATTAAGATAGACAAGCATCTCACCATAGCCTTTATCGTATTCATATGCTCCCGCATCATCGCCATCAAGTCTTGATTTACCTCTTAAATCTTCTAGGCTATCCTTTAAATCACTGTAAGCTTTAATGACTTCGTCGATAACTATTTCTTTATTTTGAGCTTTATATTCTTCTTTTTTTACTTCATCAATACCATCAAATAAATCAATCTTGTTATCAAAAGATACAATCAATTCATTATCTTCGACCTTAGCGATAAAACCATCAATATATTCCAATGTTTCGTCTAAACTATAATCCTGTAAAGCGATTCCTAATTCAGCCTGCTTATTTGTGTATTCAACTGCATCATCAAGATAACGATCGATATCCTGAAGTAAAATTAAATAATCTTCAACATCTTCATCACTTCTAAATACATATTCAGTAAAGTTGGTAATTAGATTAGAATGTAAAGATACTCCGTTGTCAAATAACAAGCTATAATTTCCATAGGCTAAGCTAGCCAAGGTTTCTAAATAAGAATATTCCATTACCGAATAATCAACCTGTTGACGATAAGAAAGAGAATTATAATCAAATGATTGTAATTTCTTTAATTCTTCTTCAGTTTCTTCAATCTCAGCTACAAAATCATAGCTTAATTCACCAATTGTCACTTCTGGTTTTGTAATACCAAAAGATTCATAGTCTTCAATGCCAAAATGCATGCTCAAATAATCATCTTGCATTGTATCTTTATATAATTCAGTCAAATAATTATCAAATTCTTGATTATCAGCAATATCATCTTTTCGGCGCTCTTTGACTTCGTAATTCTTTAATCTTTCAACATATTGATACTGATTTTTAGGTACATTAATACCCGAAACATTTGTATTATCATTAGGTTTAGCACTGCATGCAAATAATGATAGTATCAATAATAATATTATTATCTTCTTCATTGTGTTTTCCTCCGACAATATCATCAAGTCTCCTACATACTATCACATTTAGAAAAACATGACAAAACACTGATAAGCTTCAATTTGAATATGTAAATATATATTGCTCTTACTCATCCTGCCACGCACAAAAATGTTATAATGTCACCATGATTAATATACTATTTGAAGAAATATATACTGAACCATTAAAACCAAAATCATTTAATAATCAACTAATTTTTGAAAGTGGTGTTGACTTCAATTCTTATAACTTTTATGCTGAACAATCATCAATTGAAGTTTTAAAAAACAGAGATATATTTCTTCATTTAAACTTACATTTAGATATTGGAAAGTTAGGAAGTAATATTTTTAGTGATGAAAGAATTGAATTCTTATCTAAAATTCGTAACCCAAAGTGCAAACCTGAAAGTATAGGTTTTAATTCTCTTAAAGAAAATATGCTTAATTGCTACGATAAAATCATCTATTATGCTAAAAACGAACTCCCTTTTTGCATATGGAATCACAAAACTCCGGCTTCTTTGTGCGGTCTAGCTTTTATTTGCGATGTGCTAAAAGACTATTCATGCCCTGTATTTATTTTCGATATACCATATTATGAAATATCTAGTAGTAACCCAAAACATATCGACCATACCTTAAATTATAATGAAATCAGTGTTAAACACTATTCTAACTATTTTTCTTCAAATCATTTAATGAGCAACAAAATCTTGAACCACTACGCCAAAATATGGCATAAACTGCTTAGCGACAATAGCCCTCTTCGTTCAATAATCAACGACAAAATCATAAGTGTTCCAGAAGATTTTTATGATTTTATGATTAAAGATATTTTGGGACACACTCCCATCAATCAACGACAACTTCATTCTAAGTTCTTAGAATATCATCTTCCAATTTTATGGTCTGCGCAAAGAATAAATAAAATGATAGAAAATAGAGAAATAGAAGTCATCAAAGATGCTGAGTATATGCAAGATAGGATTATCAAACTAAAATAATCAATATCCACTTTTTATCGCTCTTATGTTATAAATGAATGGTGAGGTAATTAATATGCTTGTAGATAATATGAATTTAAATCAAATAATTAGTTTTGAACCAAGTGATGAAGATATGGCAATGCTTCCACTAGATGTTGTGTTATGGATAAAGCTTAGTATCATTTCGATCGAAGATAAAATAAATTATGAAGCGATTAAATATTTATTTTCTAAAGAAGAATTTGCCAAGTTGTTTAAAAATGTTGAGCAGACTAGATTCTATGATTTTGATGGCACTAGAACTAAACAGAATTGTTTTGTAACCATTGGCGAATTATATGGTCTATTAAAAGACAGTGATACTATCGATATTATCAAAGAAACACTGGAAGAATATGACCACAGTGCCGATATAATCATTGATATTTATACACACGATAATAAAAAATACCGCCTTTCAAATTTAGACGGTATCGTAAAATGTGAACTAATGGGTTAGATTGCGAACCCATTTTTCTTTTCGCACAAGATGAAATGACAATAGCGCTTTAATAAAATCGGTACATTGACCAGCGACATATAATAAGTAAATATTGATATTTGTATAATATGCAAGTAATCCAACAAAAGGCAAATTAATCGTCCACATATAAACTGAATCCATAAACATCGTGCTTTTTGTGTCGCCTCCTGCTCTTAAAGTAAAGTAGCATTGTGTATTAAACATATATAACCAGAATAAAACAGACATGACTCTTAAAAAATTAGAGGCAATTGTTTGAGCTTCTGCCGATACATTAAAGATATATGGTACCGCAAATGAAGATGTAAACATCATTGAACCAAACACCAATGATAACATCATACTGAAACAGATAAGTTTATACCCACTATCTCTTGCTTCGTCGATTTTATTAGCTCCTAAAGCTGTACCTATCAAAACTGTTGAAGCTGTTGCCATACCAGTAAATAATACATAAAATAAATCGGCAACTGTCGATGAAACACTATATCCCGTATTCGCAGCTACACCTCTAGTTGAATAGAATTTTAGCAAAGTCGCCATCCCACCGGACCATAAAATCTCATTAACGCATAATGGAAGAGCCTTCTTTAAAATAGACATGGCTAAATGTCCCTCAATCTTAAACATATCTTTTATCTTAGTTTTAAATGGATAATCATTTTTATGTAAGACAATTAAATAAATAATCGCTTCTAATACTCTAGCAGCAAGAGTTGCAATGGCAGCTCCGGCCACACCCATAGCCGGAATAAACTTAAATCCAAAAATTAATAAATAATCTAAGATGACATTAGTAACCACTGAAACAATTGATATACATAAAGGCAATTTCGTTTCTCCCATCGCCCTTAAAGCATTTGATACACAAAGTGATATAACCATTGGCAAATATGAAAAACAAGCTATCTTTAAATATGTTGAACCTATCGAAATAATTGTTGCATCATTAATAAAGAAATGAATGATAGAAGACGGAAACAATAAAGCAGCCACAAAGAATACAAAGCATAAAATAAAAGAACTAATAAAAGAGAAACGGAATGTTTCTTTCATTTTGTCATAATTATTAGCTCCATTAAATTGAGATAAAAAAATAATTGAAGCAGCTATCATACCATTAGTGCCCATAGTGGCAATAAAGTAGAAACGATTAGCACTACTTACAGCGCTTAAAGAGTGATCGCCAAGTTGACCAACCATCAAGTTATCAACAAGGTTTACGCTATTGACAATGAGTTGTTGAAGCATTAACGGAATAGCGATCATCAATGCCTTTTTCATAAAATCTCTATCTTTAAATAATTCTTTAAAATAATGTATTAATAATGTCATGAATTTATTCTAACAAATTCCAATAATCTTTTATAATAAAAAGTATGAAAAAAAGAAAAAGAAAACTTCGTACCGATAGAATGATTATTGTTTTTTTCGCATTTGTGCTAATCGTTATTTCGGTTTTTACCATTATTAAACTATTATTCTTCCCATCAGTTTATTATAATTATTCCTATAATAAAGTTAATGATTTAGCCGAACTAACATTACACGATTACGATTGGACTAAACTAGATAATTCAAGTCCCTACTATCACTACGAAGATGATAAATACCGCTCCCTTGTCGGGATTGACATTTCATCTCATCAAGAAGATGTCGATTTTAAAAAAGTAAAAGACAGTGGCGTTGATTTTGTGTACTTGCGTTTAGGATATCGTGGATATGTAAATGGAAAAATAAGCATTGATAAATATTTTGAAACCAATTACAAAAACGCTAAAGAAGCCGGGCTTCAAGTTGGCGTATATTTTTTCTCTCAAGCTATTGATGAAAAAGAAGCAATGGAAGAGGCTTTCTTCACTTTAGAAAATATCGTCAACAAAAAAATCGACTTGCCCATTGTCTATGACTTGGAAGAAATCGATTACGATGATAGCCGTATAAAAGATATTTCCGGCGAGCAAAGAAGCAATAATGCCATGTCTTTTATTCAGAAAGTCACAGAAAACGGATATGAAGGTATGATATATACCAACCTTTACTGGAGTACAGAATTTTTTGATTTACACCAAATACTAAACTATGACATTTGGTTTGCTCAATATAGCGATGAACCAGATTTTATTTATCCATTTAAGATATGGCAATATAGTGATAATGGAATAGTTGATGGCATCAATTACCCCGTTGATTTAAACATTATGTTTATCGAAAAATAATCAACAATAAGAATGTTCAACCTCAATTACACAATATAATGTTTCGTCGCTAATCTTGCTAACTTCTTGGCATATTTTGTTTTTAACATCAATGTGTTTTGTAGTGTCATCAGATGGCAACACCACATCAAATATCAAATTGGTATGTGTCTTGCCTCTAACTACTCTAAAGTCATGAATAGAATAATTTGGATTTATATTCTTAACTATTGTTATAACTTTTTCTTTTAATTCGTTTGTGTACTCATCTTTAATATCAATCGGATCCATATGAATAGTGGTCAAAATTTGAAATTTGTGTAATATAGCTCTTTCAATCTCATCAATCTGATCGTGAATATCATTAATGTCTTTATGTCGATCGACTTCGGCGTGCAAAGTCATATATTTTCTTCCTGGTCCATAATCGTGAATCATTAAATCATGGATGCCTAATACTTCATCATATTCCAGTACAAAAGACTCTATTTCTTTTACTAATTCTGGATCAGGCGCTTTGCCAAGCAGTGATGTCATCATATCTTTAAAGATTTCAATACCTGATTTAATGACTAGCGCCGATACAAATAAACCGATAAAACCATCAACCGGAAAATCAATAAATAGAGATAGCACGAGCGAAAAAAGAGTCGCCAGTGTTGAATAAACATCATTGATGCTGTCTTGCGAAGCTGCTAATAAACTCGATGAATTTATTTTTTGACCAGCTCTTTTGTTGAAATAAGACATCCAAAACTTAATAGATATAGATATAATCAAAACCAATACAGCATAGTATGAAAATGTTACTTCTTCAGGAACAAATATTTTAATTACTGATTCTTTAATCGATGTAAAGCCAACCATTAAAATCAAAAAAGAAATTACCATGCCAACAATATATTCAACTCTGCCATGCCCATATGGATGTTCACTATCAGGGTGTTTGCCAGCCAACTTAAAACCGAAAAGAGTCGCTAAGTTACTGCCAATATCTGAAAAGTTATTAAAACCGTCAGCAGTGATCGCAACACTTCCGCTAACATAACCAATAATTAACTTAAAAAAGGCCATTAGAGTATTTAGTACAATAGATATTGTGCTACAAACAACACCATATTTTTCTCTAACTGTATTATCTTCTATATTTTCGTAATTTCTTACTGTCTTTTTAATTATCCATTCAAACATATCTTTTATCCTCTATCGAACCACATTATTATATATCATTGACATAATTATTTTAATATTATTTAATATTAGTACATGGGGCCGTCATGGTTTCGACAGGTTTATGCTGGATTTAGATAGCAGTGGAGTGATGACCTAATCATTAACTAAAAATAAACGGAAATAACGAATTAGCATTTGCTTAATTAAGCCGACTTTAGGCTACTAGCAAGCTTTCATTACTGGTGTCCATACGGTAATGATCGTAGGTATGGAATAGGTGAAATGAGTTAGTCTTATCTCATTAGCTGAAAACCGAAAAGACGAATTCAATGTTGGTAGCTTATGCCATAAATATTGTCTTAATTCAAGATAAGCTAAACTGTAGAAGTCTAAATGTGGGGCTATTCTTGGACACGGGTTCGACTCCCGTCGGTTCCACCATATTACACATTAAGCCTTTAAATAAAGGCTTTTTTAATACTTAAATATGTTATAGGGAAGATTTAGGGAAGAATTCTTCTAAATTCTTCAATAATTCTACTTCACTCTTGTTTAATAAATGAGTATAGGTTTTAAGCGTCATATTTATATCGCTATGACCAAATAAACCTTCCTATGTTATTAATAAATTAATGGATTATTTATTCTTTTGGAAAACATCAGCGTAAAATAAGTTCTTCATAACCACGATTGAATAAATCGAAATCATGGGAAATGATGATAACTATCTTGTTATTTTTTGTCTTGTCAATTATATCAAACATTATTTTTTTATTATTCTCATCTAAGTAATTACTTGGCTCATCATATATTATTACATCATGTTCGCTATTAGATAATCTCGACAATTGAAAAATCTTTTTTTGTCCATCAGAACCATTATGTACTCCTTTATCAAAATACTTAGAAATATATGGTTTGGATGGAACATAAGTAAAATTATTAATATATTTGTTAGAATTATTATATTTTATTTCTCCGTTATATCTTTTTGCAAGACCTAAAATATTCTCTATGAGAGTAGTCTTCCCTGAACCATTTTCTCCTCTAATTAAATATATTTTATTTTTTTGAAAACTATAGTTAATCGCTTCATGCAATTTGTTTCCATATGAATCAGTTCCTGAATAATTTACTAAATCAATACAATCAATTGTGCCGTATGTTTCATCTATTTCTTCTAATTCTGATAGTCGATTTATCTTATCAATAATAGGTTTGTTTTCTTTATATTTTGCTTTAAACTCAAAAATAAACTCTCCAGGAAACCATAACTGAGAAGTATATGATTGAAATAAATACAATGTGCCTATATCAAGTTGCCCTTTCAATAAGTAAAAATCGCATAAAATCATGCTAAGTAAAATTACTCCATTAAGAGTTCCATATGATACTATGTTTAAATAAAAGCTCTTTGCTATATTTTTTTCTCTAGATAGTTTTTTAAAAGTTTTATTTTCTGCTAAATAAAGTTCATTTGTTATTTGTTTATTTGGATAAAATCTGTCTTCTTTATTAGTTTTATATTGATCATTTAATATATCTTTTATTTTTTCCATTTGATTTAGACTAAATTCTGATTTTTTTGATATATTTTTCCCAAATTTAATGTTGATTAAAACACAGCATAACAATACTATTCCTATAACAATAGAAATTTCTTTCGATTTCACAAACATAATAATTATGATTGCAAATATTGATAAAAAATAATAAACAAATCTTATTTTTTCAACAAAAAAATATTTGTTTGATTTTTCGAAATCTTGCCCGATTATTTGATTAATTTCAGATAGCGTTAATTCGTTTTTCTTATAATCTATTCTTTTAATTTTAGTACTAATTAAATTGATTAAGTTTTGAAAAGAATCTATGTAACATTCTTCTTCACATAAATCGCTTATAAAATCAAAAAATTGTGTTACTAAAAAAATCGTTACATTAATAATGACTAATCTATAAAATAAATCTAAATCTCTATTTACCGCTGCATTAATTAATTTTGCGGAAAAAATGGGAGTTATGATATATAATGCCCTTACTATAAAATATGAAATAGAAAAATTAAATGCCGTCTTCTTAGATGTCAATGGAAATAGTTTCAACATTTTTCTGCTCCTTTTCAAAATCACTTATTGATATTTTATTTCTATAATTTAGGTTTAATAAAAACAAATATTTATTAATATCATCTAAATCCTGTTTATAACAAATATTTTTAATTACTCCCGAATCACAATAGTTAGAATAAACGCATCCTCCCTTGCAGTAGTTAAAAAGGTGACAATTTTCAGCACAATCTTCTAATGCAAAATTATTTATATTTCGTTCATTAATGTTATTCCACCATTTTGTACCCACAAAAGCATAGCATTGGTAACTTTTTGCATCATATGTAAGCAATTCTGATTTTTTATTTCTTGCCATGCAATTACCTCCATATGTAAAGTTAACATCATTTAATATGCCTTTATTACTCATTGTTAGATAAAAATTGTATATTTTCTTCTTATCTTTATAATCATTCACATACTATTTCTTTTTGAACATTGGCTTATAATTGTTTGATAGCAATCACGTGCTTATATTTCTATGCCATTTAGATATAAATACACATTATTTGATGAAAACAAAATGTAAAAATATAATTATTCGCTAAAACAATAATGTTCATTCATTCAAAACAAAGAAAAACCAAAAACCACAATTCCCAATATCACTAAAATTATACCGGTTACTCTATTCAATAATTTAGGTTCTGCTTTATTGGCAAACAAAGCACCAATTCTTGCCCATAACAAAGTAAAAATAACACATAAACTGAAAACCAATAAATCAGGAAAACCACCGATTACAAAATGAGATACTGCTCCAGTCAAAGCAGTAAAAGACATAATAAATACACTGGTACCTACTGCTGTTTTTAACTCATATCCTAATACCGATGTCAAAATCAATAACATCATCATTCCTCCACCTGCTCCTACAAATCCACAGATAAAGCCGATGATTATGCCACATGCTATTGACTGAATAACTCTTTTCTTGGCTGATACATTTTGCATTGACTCTTTAGTAGTCATTACTGGTTTAATAATAAATTTAATTCCAAGTAAGAAAGTCATAAATATCGAAAAATTACCCATCGTATTTGATGGAACCAAACTCGAAGCATAACTTCCTACCACCGTAAATAGTAGTACGCTAACCATCATTATCAAACCATTTTTAATATCTAGATTTTTATTTTTGCCATATGTATAAGCCGATATTGCACTAGCCAATACATCAGAAGATAAAGCAATTCCTACCGCCATATAGGGATCTATATTTAAAAATGTCACCAACATTGGTGTAATTACTGCCGCAGCACTTAACCCAGCAAAGCCAGTTCCAAGTCCTGCACCCATACCAGCGAAAAAAGTAACTAATATCGTTATTAAAAGTTCCATATTGTTTCTCCTTGCCATCATAATCATTCATTTAAAAACCGCTAAATAGCGGTAAATGTCATCAATAATTCTCTAAAGAATAAAGTATTTGGTCTATTTCATATATAAGATCTTCAATACTTTGTTTAGCCTTATCTATCTTTTGTTGGACCATAAAATCTACAAAAATATTATCAAATACAATATCAGCAATGCCCAAGAAATTATCTACATCCAAATCAATATCAAATTCACTACCAACATCTTCTAATTCTTCACTAAATAATTCTAATTCAAACTTTGCTTGCTCCATATATTTTTTGGCATCTTGCATCTTGGAACGTTTAAGAACCGAAGAAATCATTCCGCCACCTAACATATCAAAAAATCCCCAATTCTTGGCATCATTGATATAACTCAAGGCTTTTTCTAAACTATGTTTTGCTTTTCTGCCAGCTTGAATAGCTTCTCTTCTTTCAATATCTAAATCTGCTAAATTCATATGTTTATTATATATCATTATTGCTTTGTTTAAAAAGATAAAATATCATAAAATAGATAATGAAAATAAAGGAGACAAACATGAATATTTCTGCACTACAAAAAGCTAGATACGAGTACAAACCTAAGCTTCCTGGTATATTATGCAATAATATCGATGAAATAAGCGTAAATGAAGGTGAAGTAACTGAATCAGTAGCTGATCAAGATAAGATTAAAGCATTATTCCCAAATACTTATGGTAAAAAAGAAATTACTTTCTCTAAGGGAACAAACACTTTTAATTCTAAGATTCATAAAGTAGGTGTTATCTTATCAGGTGGTCAAGCGCCAGGAGGACACAATGTAATTTGTGGACTATTTGATGCTTTAAAAGCTGCTAACCCTAATAATGAACTATATGGTTTTAAAGGCGGACCTAGTGGATTAGTTAATGATGAATACATTATTTTAGAAAAAGAATATATTGATCAATATCGTAATACTGGTGGATTTGACATCATTGGTTCTGGTCGTACTAAACTTGAAACAACTGAACAATTCATCAAGGTTGCTGAAGTATGCAAAAAACACGGCATTACAGCCGTTGTTATTATCGGTGGCGATGATTCAAACACTAATGCTGCAGTATTGGCAGAATATTTTGCTGCTAATAATTGCGGTATTCAAGTGATTGGTTGTCCAAAAACTATTGATGGCGATTTGAAAAATGAAGACATCGAATGTTCATTTGGCTTTGATACTGCAACTAAGACATATAGTGAAATAATCAGCAACATTGAAAGAGATGCTAACTCAGCTAAAAAATATTGGCACTTTATTAAAGTAATGGGTAGAGCCGCTTCGCATGTCGCTCTAGAATGTGCTTTACAAACTCAACCAAATATTTGTCTAATCTCTGAAGAAGTTGCTGCTAAAAAAATGTCTTTATCTCAAATTGCTAATTATATTGCTGATTCAGTAAATGAACGTTCAAATAATGGCATGAATTTTGGTGTAGCCATTATTCCTGAAGGAGTTGTAGAATTTGTTCCGGAATTTTCTAAATTAATTCAAGAAATCAATGAATTATTAGCCGGAGCTAAAGCTTTACAATTCAATTCACTTGAAACATGGGAAGAAAAATATATCTTCATCAAAGAAGGTTTAAGCGCTGAATCAATGGATGTCTTCAAAATCTTACCTCAATCAATTCAACAACAACTTTTCTTAGAAAGAGATCCGCATGGCAATGTCCAAGTTTCGCTGATTGAATCGGAAAAACTATTCTCAGCTTTAGTTAAAGATGTACTTGATGAAAGAAAGAAAGCCGGTACTTACTCTGGCAAATTCGGCACTCAACATCACTTCTTAGGATATGAAGGACGCGCCGCTTTCCCAAGCAATTTCGATGCCGACTATTGTTATTCACTTGGTTACAATGCTTTCGTGTTAATTCTATATGGATGCAATGGCTATTTGTCTAAGATCAGCAATTTGTCAAAACCCGCTAGTGAATGGGTAGCCGGTGGTATGCCAATCACTAAGATGATGAATATTGAAAGAAGACATGGCGAAGATAAACCGGTAATTAAAAAAGCTCTTGTTGAACTGGACGGCAAACCATTCACTTACTTTGCTGAGCATAGAGAAAAATGGGCTAAAGAAACTTGTTTCTTATACCCAGGTGCTATCCAATACTATGGACCATCTGAAGTATGTGATGTAACCACTAAGACATTGGAACTAGAACATAAATAAAATGAAAAAACTATTAAGAATTAGTTTAAATCAAAACTTAACTTAATAGTTTTTTTACTTTTATCATTCACATTAGTAATTATAATCTTTTCTCAAATTCACCAAGCAATAAACAGATACTATAAAGGCAAATAATTCTGCCACCGGAACTGATATCCAAATTCCATCTACATCCCATAATATTGGTAATAATAAAAGACATATCGACAAAAAGACAAAGGTTCTAAGAAATGACAGAATTGCCGATACTTTGCCATTAGAAAAAGCTGTAAACAATGCTGATGAAAAAATATTAATTCCACTAAATAATAGACTAAAAGAGAATATAGTAAATCCATGCTTAGTCAATTGAAAGGCTTCGCTTTCTGAAGTTACAAAAATATTTATGATTGGTATAGCACAAACTTCCGCAATCAAAAATACGGCGATTGATATTGCGGCAATGACATATAGGCAATTTTTAAATATCTTCTTTAACTGTTCGGTGTTTTGACTGCCATAATTATAGCTTATCGCCGGAGCTATGCCATTAGAGAAACCCATAAAGACAGAGGTCATTAAAAACTGCGCATATAAGACAATCGTAATAGCAGCAACACCAGATTCGCCAACATATTTCATCATTAAAGAATTGAAAAGAAAAGTTGTAATTGCTATTGCTAAATTATTTACCATTTCTGATGATCCATTTGTAATACTATGAATCAATACTTCTGCACGGAATACCGGCTTTACAAAATATAAAACTCCTTTGCGATATAAAAAGAAATATCCGATTCCAAATAAAGCAGGTATTGCATAGCCAATTGAAGTTGCAATTGCTGCTCCACTAACACCCATATTGCACAAAACAATAAAAATATAATCCAAAATAATATTTGATATTCCACCTAAAATCGTTAAAAACAAACCTATTTGCGGTTTTCCAGCCGTCACAAAGAAAAATTGAAACAACATCTGAAACACTGATAACGGAGCTGTCAAAATGATAATTCGCAAATAATCATTAGCGTACGAATATAAAATCGGTGTAACACCCAACAAATCAAGTAATGGTCTAATGAAAATAGTTCCTATAATCGTAAAAGATAATCCCGATAATAATCCAACAAAGACAATGAGCGAAAAGTTTTCCCTGGCTTCCTTTTCTTTACCTTCACCAATATTCTTGGCAATAATTGCACTACCTCCTGCCGCCAGCATTACTGAAAAAGCAATTAAAACACTGATAACTGGATAAACAATGTTTAATGCCGATAGAGCGTTTTCGCCTACAAATCTAGCAATAAAAGCTCCATCGACCATTTGATACAAAGACATAAAAACCATCATGATAGCTGTTGGAGCAGTAAATTTTAATAATGTCCAAATATCGAAATCTTGCGCTAATCTATTAGTTTCTTGATCCATTTTTCTCCTCCTTCACAAACTCAATAAAAAACCGTCTATAAACGGTTATGAAGCTATCATTAATTATTTAGGCAAATCATCTATCTTCTAGTAGCTTTTAGCGCTTCCATCTTCATAGTTTTAACTTTTGAATCTTCACGCTTATCATATAATGATTTACCCTTAGCTAGTGCAATCTCACACTTTGCATAGCCGTTTTTAAGATAGATTCTTAAAGGAATAATTGTAAAGCCCTGCGTTTTTACCTTTGAGTTCCACTTAATTATCTCTCTTCTGTTCATCAATAATTTTCTATCTCTTTTTTCATCATGATTATTTCGATTGCCAAATTCATATAACGATATGCTCATGCCCTTAATAAAAGCCTCGTTATTGATAAAAGAAATATATGCTTCCTTAATCTGTACTTTACCTTTACGCACCGACTTAATCTCCGTGCCTAAAAGAACTAGCCCAGCCTCTAATTTTTCTTCGATAAAATAATCATGAAATGCTTTTTTATTTACTGCAACATCTTTTACATTATTCATACTTAAATCCATTTCTGTTGACGTTTCTTATATAAGACAAAATCAATATTATTCCTTACAACATCAACGTCTCTACACTTTATTTTAACTATATCACCAATGCGATAAGTTTTTTCACCATTAGACAGACTGCCATCTTTTAATAATTCAAAATAACCATCTAGATTTTTAATATGTACTAAACCTTCAACGGTATTATCAAGTTTAACATAAAATCCAAAACTCGTAATCGAAGAAATAACTCCTTCGTACACTTCCCCGATGTGATGTTTCATGTATTGACATTTATAGTAATCTTCTAAATCTCTTTCTAACTCAACTGATATTCTTTCTCTTTCGTTGCATCTTTGAGCTATTTTAGCATTTGCATCAAAATCATTATCAAAGTTAGAAAAATCTGGCTTTGCAATGATATACTTTTTAATCATTCGATGAACAATTAAGTCCGGATATCTTCTAATTGGCGAAGTAAAATGGCAATAGTTTTCAAGTCCAAGTCCAAAATGGCTACCTGAAACACTATCATATTTGGCTTTAGCCATCGATCTTAAACAATAATTGGCAATGATAGGATAAGACTTTTCATCTTTATAATAGTCAAGGCAGTCACTCAACTGTTTAGCATGAATAGCTTTTTTATTGCCTTTAAAATGATAACCTAGATTTTCAACAAAATTAACAAATTCTGCCAATCTATCATCTTTAGGATTATCGTGATTTCGATATATCATTGGATATTCTAGATATTTCATATGATTAGCCACACATACGTTAGCAGCAATCATAAAATCCTCGATTATCCCTTCGGCAATACCCCTTTGCCTAACCGTAACATCCACTACTTCATCATTTTCAATCTTAATATAGCTTTCATCAGTATCAAATTCTATTCCACCTGTTTCTTTACGTCTTGCCTTTAAAATATTCGATAACTCATAAGCCTCATTGATCATTGGAATCAGTTTTTTATACTTATCGCATAACAATTCATCGTTTTTCAATATCGCATTGACATCATGATAAGTCATACGATATTTTGATTCGATAATGGATTCATATATTTCATAAGACACTGTATGACCATTCTTATCAATTTCCATCTCAACAGTCATAGCCAATCTTTTCTCATTAGGTCTTAATGAACAAATGCCATTTGATAGTTCAAAAGGCAACATTGGAATTACATGATTAGGGTAGTAAATTGAAGTGCCCCTTTTAAACGCTTCTTTGTCTAGTGATGATTTAGCGACTACATAATGACTGACATCCGCAATATGCACCTTCAATAAATAATTATCACCTTTATAAGATAGAGAAATCGCATCATCATAATCTTTGGCATCATCACCATCAATAGTAATAACCAGTTCATCGCTAAGATCTTTTCTATCTTCATAATCTTCAACATTTATTGGTTTATCGAGCGTCTTCGCCTCATTGATGGTAGTGCTGTTAAAATCTAGCGGAATATCATAAGCATATAAAAGCGACATCTCCTGAACATGAGCATCATAAAGATGACCGATGATTCTTTCAATCTTCATTTCCTTTTTCTGATAATCCGAAATATAAAGTCTTACTTTCAGCTTATCTCTTAAAGGAAATTGTTTGATATTGCTTATCTTGTAATCACGAGGAAAGTAATCATCATCTGGATAAAAATATACTTTGCCATTTTTAACTCTAATAAGCCCCACAACATATACTAAATTATGTTTAATGACATTTAAGATGAATACTTTGCCATTTCTTTTTTCATATAATACTTCATCGTGATTTAAAAGTGAAAAATTCAAGTTATTAATCGCTTCATAAACATTATCTTTTTCCACAATAATAACTTTTTTATTTCTTCGTATTATTATTTCACCAGTTTTTTGATTTTCCTTATTGATTAAATCATATTTTCCATTTAGCTCATATATTTCTTTTTCAGCAATTAAAGTATTTAAACTTTTTACTAAGTCTTTATAATCTTCACCATCTTCTACATGACAAAAAACCTTTAATTCTTCTAAAGTTAATGCTCTATCTTCTTCTATTAAAATGTCTAATATATTTTTCATCGCTTTCCTCACTAAAAAAGGAGTAACAATACTCCTTTAATCAATAATTCTAATGATAATTACAAGGACAAAGAAGGCAATTCCTATAGCCATTGTAAGATTAGAGATGAACTTCTCAGGACCTCTCTCTTTAACATTTTGGAATAAACCTAAATCTCCTGAACCAGTAAAAGCACTTAAACCATCTGATTTTCCACTTTGGAGTAATGACAACAAAATAAGTAATACAGCTAATATTAATAATACGATTTCCATAATTTACCTCTAGTATGCCTAATTATTCTAATATTTTATTGCTTATAAGTCAAATAACTCATAAAAATGTTCTAGAAAGGATTATAATTCACAATCACAATATCTCATGATATCTTCAAATAACATTCTTACCTTAGCATTAATTATTTTACTACCATGGTAATACCCAAAATACCAATTATTGTAGTTCAACTTCTGCTCAATATCATCTAACCAATATTATGTTGAATCATCGACTGTGTTTTGATTTATTCCCGATAAAAACATTTCAACCGGTCCAAACACATATGGACAAGTGTGGGTTAGTACGATATCGACTGTGTAATTCAACTTAATTAATTAACTTTCAACATAACTCTTGATTTCTTCATCCGGTTGCTTAATTTCAAAACAATTATATCCATATAATAGACGATAGTTTTTATCAACAATATATGTGCATCTTATCAAAGAGATATGGAATTATACGATTAAATTATTATATCTTGGTAGAAAAGATTGCATCAACTAAAATACATAAGTTTTCAAAATACATTTTAGTTGATTAGTGTCGCAATAATGTTTATGTTAAGATGAAAGCATGAAAAGAGAAAGTTTTATTAAGGATAGCTATCATCCAATATCGAGGTATAAAACAGGCATTATGTGATTACAGTACATTATTTTCGGTTTTCTAATTGTACTGTTTTACGCCAAAAATCGATAAAACCGATAGATAAAGGTTGGCAAGAAAATGAAAAAAATAACTAAAATAATACTGTCGATAATGACGATAAGTTTCTCATTTTTGTTAATTATTCTATGTACTGGTTGCGATAAAAGTAGTGGTATTTCTAACTTAGGTATCAAAAACAGAAACGATCTTACTCTATATAATGATAATGGTTATAATCGTGAAATAAATTTAAGCGATGAAGTCGAAACCGTTTATGAAGATATTGATACCACTCAATTTGAAAAAGACATTCTTGAAGTTAGATTGACAATCTTAACTTCTCTTGAAAAAATTGCCTCATCAAAAAAAGAAATAATGGAAAAAGACGGGGCAGTAACTGGCACTTGTTATATCGTGAAAAATAGTAAGACTAATGACTATATTAAGTTTTGCGATAATGGAGAAGCAGTTTATAGCAATAACAACGCAAGAATTGTCTACAAATTTGTTTCTGATGACTTTGCAGTTTACTTTAAAGAATTAGATGAAGCTGTCAAAAATGAATACAAAATAACACAAAAATTTACCCAAGAAAACTTTGGGTATAAATTGCCATAATGTTTTATATAGGTAAACAAATTACATTATTTAATATTTGAACTATTAAAGCTTCGTCACTAAGTAATCAATAAAAAAGATTTGTGAAAAATCACAAATCTTTTAATATACCATCACTTAATAATAGTCTTTGGTCAGATAATTTGCTTACTTCATCTGAGTGTGTTACCACAATAACGGTCTTATTATAATCATGAGCTAACTCTTTGAAGATATTAATTATTTCTTTTTCTGTCGCCGTATCTAAGTTTCCGGTTGGTTCATCGGCAAAGATTAGATCGACATTACTAGCTAAAGATCTCGCAATAGCTACACGTTGCTGTTCACCACCTGACAATTGTCCTACCAAACGATCGGCTTTAGATTTAACAATACCAAACTTTTCTAATAGATTATAAGCAACAGCCTTTTTATCTTTTGGTAATTGATTATCGGTTTCTGACATTGCAAGTTCAACATTTTCAACCGCTGTTAAATAACTAATTAGATTATATTGTTGGAAAACGATAGAAATCTTATTACGACGATATTGATGCAAACCGATTTCTTTTAAATTTTGTCCATTAAAATATAGGTTACCACTCTTAGGAGTATCAAGACCGGCAATAATTGAAAGTAATGTAGTCTTACCAGAACCTGATGGACCTAAAATAGTATAGAATTTTCCACTTTCAAATGTGTAACTTAAATCTTTTAAGATTTGTCTTTCATAACCACCATCAACATATGAGTAGTTTAGATTTTCAAGTTTTAATATTTCTGACATAAGGCTCCCTTTCTAGTTCTGATTCATCAAAATACGCTTTGGATTGAAACGCATAATCATCATCGATGGAATTAAAATAGATATTAATACAATTCCTAATCCCACAATATATATTTCAGCAATAATAATAGGTGATACCGATACGCTATATCCTTCAACGAAGTCATCTAATGTAACATCACTTGAATAATCGTTACTCCATACACTATTTGAATCATCATATATCCAGTAATCGTCATCATTATCTTCATCAACGCCGCTACTTTCAATCTGATAATTCAAAACAGTTTGACCGACTTTATTAGCAATCATACTACCAGTTACTATCGACAAACTAAAACCTAAAACGGCAACAATAGCTAATTCCACAAAGAATTGAGCAATGACTTTAAACTTGCTGGCACCAACCGATAGAAGAACGCCGATTTCATATTCTCTTGTCTTTAATGTCAATGCGGTAACAAGGGTAATGATGACAACGGCATTGATCACAACTAACCAAACGATGAAGTTAGCGTACAAGCTCAATGTATCTAACGGTTTGGATAAACGGTTAAATTCATCGTTATTAGCATCCAACGACAAGAACTCAGGAATATTGTTTTCATATTCAGCGACAAACTTATCAACTTCAAGCGGATCATTTAATAACAATGTTACATTGCTTAGACTATTTCTTGACATATTTTCAAGACTTGGCCTATTATCCGGATTATTATAATATTCATCATCAGGATATAATTCTTTATAATAATCAAATGCTTTTTGTTCAAAGTTAAGTGAAGAAGCATATAGAGTAGTAATAGGCATTAGCATTACATTATCATAGTTTTCATATGGCGATAAGTAATCGAAATTCTCCGAATCAGGAGTTATTTTAAAAACATGCTCATATATACCAATAATCTCCAGTTCAATGTCCGCTTCTTCGACACTTACTCCGATTTCTTGTAAATAGTAACTATTTGGCCCAACTAAATTCATCTTGATGCGGTCGCCAACTCTTAAATTATTGTGTTCAGCAAACGCTTCTGGCACAACAACAACATTTGAATGGTTATCAATTTCTTCCTGATTATAGAATCGACCTTCAACCATTGTGAATTGCCCATCACTGAATTCAATCATGTCAGGAAAATAATTGGCCTTTACACCAAATACAGGTTGAACATATGTTTCACAAATCTCTTCGCCATTTGGATTAACGTAACACATACCGCCACCGTTTTTGTTTTCTTCAGCACTATTTCCTAAATGAACATAATCTAATGTGCTGTCATTAGATTGATACAATTGCCTAAATTGAGTAGCATTGGCAGTCTTGACACGTTCATCCTTAAACATCTCTTTAACATCTTCAACAGTTACAGATGGATAATTAGAATAAAATTCATTAATTTCGTCTTCATCAGTCAATGAATTTACATATTCATTTACTTTTTGATTATCAACTGTGTAGTTAACTACTGCACGCATCTTTTGTCTAGTAATAGTTTTGGCATCTTCAGACGCTTGAGAAACACCAAGGCCAATGATAACAAAGTTTCCTATTACTAAGAAAGTTATAAGCAACAAAACCGATTTCGACCATCTTCTTGTTACATTTTTAATTGCTCGATTAAAAAAGTTCATTATATATTCTCCCTTCTTTTATTTGCCAGAAATTGCATCACTTGTATCTGGTGTGGTAGGTATTTCGACCGGAACATCTACATCAGATACATCAGATGATTCTAGTACTATTTCATCTTCTTCAAGAATGACTCTAATTGCATTTTTTTCAACGGGTTCACCATTTAAAAGTATTCTGCATGCCTGGCCATCAGCTTTATTAATGAATGAAATATTATTACCTGATAAGATGCTTACTATCTTGCTTATGTTAAATGAATCGGTATCTTTAATTCTCGCACTAGATATATCAATATCTTTTATTATTCCCTTAGATAAGACAACGCTCAATCTTGCATCAAGCGGTAATCTTTCGCTGCAAGAGAATTCTTTTCCAGTTGAGTCTTCACATTTAATCGATACAACTTGACCTTTACTATATTTGTCTGAATATACTTCTTTATTTTCACCCCATTGGCCAGCATAAGCATCAATACCTAAATAACGATTATTGTTCAACGCGTCAACCAATTTATCATACTGCATGCCAATGATTGAATTGGCATTTAAGCCTATATCTTCTAAATAGAAAGAATTACCTAAATTCAGACATAATTCTAATTTATCTTCAGTGCCTATCATTCCACCAGTCTTAACATTTTGTGAAATGATATAACCAGTTTTATTGAAGTATTTCTTTGTTACATCAACATATTGGCTATTTTCTTCTACCCAATTATCAATCTCTTTGTTAGCCATTTTAGAGAAATCAGGAACTTTGATACCCTTGCCTTGTGATACCATAACCGTTAATGTTTCACCTTGTTTAATAGTTTTTCCTGCTGAAGGAGATGTTGAAACAACTTGCCCTGACATAATATTTTCATCAAAAACATGGCGAACATCTAAAGTAACCTTATTTTTAGTTGCCCAGTCTTCAACTGCTGATAGAGCATTATTCTTGAAATCAGTAATTTGAATTGTGCCTGCTGGAGCGCTTCCCTTAGATACCGATATATTTAGCGTACATCCACGAGTGAAAGAATCAGCTTCGCAACCTCTTAAACTAAAACTAATTACATTCCCCTCTTCAACTTCATCACTATATGAAGTAGTGATTTTTGTATTGTCTAATTTATTCTTTGACTTCCATTCATTAAGCTCACTCTGTGTCATATTTTTAATATCCGGCAAAGTGATAGCTTCATCAGGGTCAGCTCCTTTAGACATCGTGAAATTAATCTTAACATCTTTTTTTACTTTCTTTCCGGCATCAACAGATTGATAAGTGATTACACCTTTATCATATTCCATTGAAAACTCTTCATTAAAGACAATGCCTGTCTTTTCGATGCCCTGTTGAACAACCCATTGCGATACCTCGTTTTGAGTCTTACCTAAAAAATCAGGCACTTCAATAGTTGGCCTTAAAAAGAAAAACCATCCAAGCACAAGAAGCAACACCATAACTACTGCCGGCACGACAATCATCCATGGTTTAATCGGTTTCTTTTCTTTTTGAATCGGTATTCTCACCTCTTCTTTGAAACTGTCCGGTTTCTTGTTTTCGTCAGAAAACTGACTTAAAAAATCTTTGTTACTCATTAAAAACGCCTTCCTTTTCTATAACACTAGCTATTTGGTTGAATGTCACCACAAATTCGCTTCCACAATTTAATTTACTGTTCACATCAATAGTATATCCTAAACTATCACATATATCTTTGACGATTGACAATCCTAAACCGCTACCACCACTTCGTGATTTATCAATACAGAATAATGGTTCAAAGATATCATTAAGATACTTTTCTTCTATTCCGATGCCGCTATCTCGTATTGACATCATCTTATCATTTAATTCAATATAAATATCGCCACCTGTCTTATTATATTTAGTTGCGTTAGAAATTAAATTAGACACCAAACGATAGAATAAATCTTCATTTGTCTTTAAAATAATCTTTTTAATCTCTAAATGTATCTTTATTTCTTTGTCTTCAATCAATTTCTTTTGTTCATTTAACACAGTAAGTATTATTTCATCAATTCTCTTGTTACCTATTTCTAAATTCTCTTGTTTAACGACTAATAAGCTATTAATGATATTATTTAAGCGATTAATATTTCTGTCCTGCATCGCAAATACTTCTTGATATTCATTAAAATCAGAGTTTTCATCAATCAATTGAAGAGATGCTTTCATGACTGACAGTGGCGTTTTTAACTCATGAGCCACATTTGATACAAAAGAACTCTGTTTTTTAGAATATTTCTTTTCTTTTTCGATAAACTTATTAAAATTCGCAGTTAAAACACCTATTTCATCTTTCGGATTATATATCGCTAATGGCTGTGCCTTTTCTATTTCATCGATATTTTCAACATCCTGCGCCAATCTTGTAATCGGCTTAATTAGTTTTTTACTAGCAAAATAAGCGATTATCATACCCATTATTGAAGCACCTACACTGTATAAAAACTGAGCTTTATAAAATCTTTCATCAGAACTTGTCAAGCTGTCGTTGAGCTGCGTATAGTATTCAACTAATTCATCATCATTGCTCTGTTTAATATTGCTTATGGCTTCTAAACGACTATCTTCTAATGATTTTAGTTCATCATACATTGCATCGTTTCCGTTAGCGAAGCTTATTTCTTCTTTGTCTTTGATCGATGCTTCACTCTGCGACTCGCTTTGTACACTATTAGATGTTTCGACAGCGATAACCCTAATATCGTGTGTCGATTTATTATAGTTGTCAAAAGCGAAAAATGAAGTAACAAAGCTAGAGATCAAAATAAGTGTACCGGTTAATAAACTGATTCTGAGCCTTAAACTAATCTTTTTCATCTACAATCACCCTATAACCCAAACCTCTTCTATTTTCAATGTATTCAATATTGCTATGTTTAGCTAATTTCTTTTTTAAACTATGTACATGAAATTTTAATGCATTAGAGAATTCATCAGCTTCATTGTTCCAAACATGTTCAAATATTTCTTCGTTAGATACAATGTTCCCTTTATTTACCAATAAATAATGAAGTATTGCATATTCTTTTCTAGTAAGTTCAATCTTTTTATCTTTGATATAAACTTCAGCACTATTGGTGTTCAATGTCAAATCTTTAACGACCAAGATATTAGGATTCATTTTAAAATCCATTCTTAAAAGTGTTCTAATTCTTGCGTCAAGCTCTCTAAAATCAAATGGTTTAATCACATAATCATTAGCGCCCATATCTAATCCCTTAACTCTTTGTTCGATCGCTATTTGAGCAGACAAAATCATAATTTTTGTGTTTAAATCACTACTTCTAATAGTTCTCAAAACTTCTAAGCCATCGATTTTCGGAATATTTAAATCTAATATTATCAAGTCGTATTGATTGCTGTGATATAAATCCAACGCTTCTTGTCCGTCATATGCCTGATCAACAGCATAACCATTTTTCTTTAAGCCTTTAGACAAAACAAAATTTAAATCTTTTTCATCTTCAACAACTAGTATTCTCATATTTTCATTATAGTCTTAATTAAGTTAGATTTTCGTTAGTAAAGTATAGATTAATTTAAAGGCCATCAATTATTTTGTTTACTAATACATGTCATACTTTAAACGAGGAAATAATCAAAATGTTGGCAAAACAATTAAAGAAAAACCGCAAGCCATTAGTCAATAGAGTTTAAATTATCTATACGCACTTATGGGTTCTGAATAATAAAATGATAGCCATTTATATCGGCTATCATTTTATTTGATTTAGAATTTTATTCTTAGAAAAAGCGTTAAAGCATAGATAAATATCATACCAACAATGATAATCAATCCGATCAATACCTTTCGCAAAGCATTACCATGTTTTTTTATTTTCTTTGAAGTTCTTCGGTGATTATTAACCTTTTTTGTTTTGAATTCGACGACTTCGATATGATTTATTTCTTTAGCTTTTTTTACTTCTTTGATTAAAAACTCATCTTTTGGTTTTTTATTTTCTTCTTTTTTCTTTTTAGCAACAGTTCTGAAATATATGCTCAATGGATCATCACGTTTTATAATGCGTTCATAAAAATCATCAAGCCATATCTCGTCATCGATATTGCACATATCTTCTTCATAACAACCTACATCATGAGCTATCTGATTTCTAATATGGCGATAATGTTTTAACTTCTTTAAATCATTAGACCATTCATAACTATGCATATAGCTCAGTGGCAAATTCATCATTTTATCGATATAAGCGCTTATACCTCTATTATCATTCAATGAATCTTTGCACAGTCTGTCGAGTCGTTTATAAGAATCGATGAAACTCATAACTAAAGTTTATTTTTTTATCTATTTTGTGTATCTTCAAAAGCCGAATAAATAGCACTTATTGAGCTATGACTTGAAATAGCCTCAATAATCTTTGATAGCATCCAAGCAATAGATAGAGATGTAACCTTATTGGTCTTAGACTTGAATTCATCTGATAATGGAATAGTATTAGTTACTACCATTTCTTTAATTGGTGAATTTTCAATCTTTTCGGCTGCACTACCAGAGAATACACCGTGAGTAATTGCAGTATAGATATCTTTTGCCCCTTTTTCTTTTAATAGTTCACAACCGGCTACCAATGATCCGCCAGTATCACAAATATCATCAACAACGATACAGTGTTTACCATCGACATCACCAATTACATTATTCGCTTCACAAACATTTGGTCTTGGACGACGTTTATCAATAATAGCGATTGGAGCACCTAATAATTCAGCTAATTTTCTAGCTCTTGTAGTTCCGCCATGGTCAGGTGATACAACAACAAGATCTTGAGTAGGAAGGTTCTTATTACGGAAATATTGAGCAATCATTGGAATGGCTGTTAAATCATCAAGTGGAATATTGAAGAAACCTTGGATTTGAGTAGCATGTAAATCAAGAGTGATAACACGATCAGCTCCAGCAGCTTCAAGCAAGTTAGCAACTAATTTAGCAGTAATAGGTTGTCTTGGACATGCTTTGCGGTCTTGTCTTGCATAACCATAATATGGAATAATACAAATAATTTCTTCAGCACTGGCTCTTTTCAATGCATCAATGCTGATAAGTAATTCCATTAAGCGTTCTGTTACAGGATTACATGTACTTTGAACAATATAAACTTTCTTTCCTCTAACGGTTTCACCAGGTTCAACCAGTATTTCGCCATCAGCGAAATGTTTTACGGCGATTTTACCTGGTTCAATGTTCAAGTAATCACAAATCTCATCAACTAGTTTAACATTGGCAGTTAGTGCAAATACAATCGAATCTTTCATCTTTAGTCTTTCTCCTTATTTATATATTTGAAACCAAAATCCGGCTTGATTTCCTGTCTTTGTCTAGCAATAGCCATAGCTCCGTCTTCAACATCTTTAGTAATAGTTGAACCCGCAGCAACTAATACGCTTTTGCCAATGGTTATTGGAGCAATCAGATTACTGTTACTTCCAATAAATGCTTTATCTTTAATAATAGTCTTGAATTTATGATTACCATCATAATTAGCAGTAATAACTCCACAACCGATATTTACATCCTCGCCAACCTCGCTATCGCCAAGATAAGTCAAGTGAGCACAACGAGATATCTTACCAAATTTCGTCTTTTTAAATTCGACAAAGTTACCGATTCTAACGCCGTCCATAATCTCTGAATTCATACGTAAATGCGAACATGGTCCGACACTTATATGATCATGCAAAACTGAATCAGTAATTCTACTAGATAAAATTGTGCAGTCTTTTCCAATCGTAGCATTGATAATGTGGCTTCCTGCACTAATAGAAGTATTTTCTTTAATGCAAGTTTTTCCTTCCAAATATATATTCGGATATAAAACTACCCCTTTTTCAATCTTTACATCTTCACCGATATAAGTATTTTCAATATCAACAAATGATACGCCATTTTCTAAATGTGTATAGTTGATATTTCTTTGCATCTTTTTAAATGCATTATATACATCTTTGACATCTTGAACCTCTAATAATTCATCTTCAATGTTGTAAAGTTCATAATTAAGTTTTTCATAATCTTTTAATCTATCAGCATTAAACGAAAAAATATTATAAGTTTTATGACCTTCGGCTACGACAAGTGCCTCTTTTTCGCTGGCAAATAAAGACGAATATGTGTCAGCATTAACATTTACATAATCAATGCTGGTAATGATTACTCTACCATCAACGCCTTCGAGTTCATTATCTAATTTATTAACGCTATTCAGCCAAGTAACATCTTCTCTTTTATATTCATCATGACTGATGACATACACTTTATCAGAGCCACCATTAATTAAGTGATCTATCGTATAGTCAGCCACTTTTTTATCCAATATTCTTTGGTTAGCTACTTTATCAAATTTATTTTTATCAATAAAAACAATTCCAATATTCATTTGTGACCTCCGTTATCTAATTTTATCACGAAACATCTTAACTAGCTTAGTATTTTAACCCTTATTGCAAAGTGTCTTTCACTTCGCATTTTCTTCATAGTATTTTCTGCTAATAAAGCATCTCTACTAAAAGCCATGAGCGTTGATCCACTGCCTGACATCAGTACATGGTCAAAACCTAAATTTAATAATTCCTTCTTTAGATAATTAATATAAGGGCATATTCTAAATGACGACTCCTCTAAACTATTTTGCATATTAATAATGGATGAAGAATAATCTTTCGCCATCAAACATCTTTTCAGTTCTTCAACATCAGGATGAGCACATTTATCTAAATTCAATTTAGTAAATGCTTCTTTTGTCGAAACACCCTGCCTTGGTTTTACTAACAAGATCTCAAAAAAGTTTTCCATTTTAAAAGGTTCAAGTTTTTCGCCTATTCCCCTAACTAGAGATGGCTTATTCATCAAACAAAAAAAGACATCAGCGCCAATAGCTAAACTAGCTTCCTTTTTTTCTTCATAAGACATATTGAGACCATACATCTTATCAAACATTCTAATAATACTGGCGCCATCACTTGAACCGCCAGCCAATCCTGCCCTAGTCGGTATCATTTTATTGATATAGACCTTGAAGTTATCATTAATATCGTACTTATTTTTCATATAATCAATAGCTTTAACTACTGTATTGCTGCTATCAAAAGTTATGTACTTTCTGTTGCATAAGTATTCCATTTTCTCTGATTTAACTAATTCCAATTCATCAAAGTAAGAAATGGGCACCATTATCATCTCTAATTCATGGTAACCATCTTCACGCCGACTCTTGACATTTAAAGCTAAATTAATTTTTGCATATGCACGATCTTTCATTTAACACCTCATACATCTTTACAAAAGCATCTATATCTAATTCCTGCGCACGAATATTAGATTTAAAATTCATCTTCTCATACAAGTAATTCAAATCTTCTAACGCTATTTCTCCCTTCAGATTATTCCATAGCGTCTTTCTTCTTTGCACAAAAGACATTTTAATTAATGAAAATAAATGCTTTTCATACTCTCTGTCTCTATTTATTTTGGGAATAAAGCTAATGACAGTGCTATCAACTCTAGGACGTGGATGAAAAACTGACGAAGGAACTTGCGTTACAACCTTCACATCATATAAATAATTCACTATAACGCTTAAAGCATTATAATCTTCTTCGTTAACTTTTGCTTTAAAACGATCAGCGACTTCTTTCTGTACCATTACACTAATCTTTTTAATCTTTAAATCACTTTCAAATAGTTTGAACAAAATAGGTGTTGTTATGTAGTAAGGCAAATTAGCGCATATATTTATTTCTTCATCTTTATATTCCGCCTTACTTAAATCAGCCTTTAAAAAATCTTGATGAATAATTTTGATATTATTTGCATCTTTAAAATTATCACTTAAAACCGGAATTAAATTATCGTCTATTTCATAAGCGATAACTTCTTTGGAATATTTGGCAAGCATTTGTGTAAGCGAACCAATGCCTGGACCAATTTCAATAGTAATGCTTTCTTTATCGGTGCTTAATTTTGCTATCTTATCAACAATATTGGCATCAACTAAAAAATTTTGCCCATATTTCTTCTGAGCCTTTAATCCATACCTGTCTAGTATTTCATGTGTTCTTGAAAGGGATGCAATCGCTTTTTCCATTATTCTTTTTCCTTCAACAAATCAATTATTTCTTCTTTAGTGATGCCTAACATATTCAAACGTTTAAACATTGTCTTGGCATTACACTTACCTGTTTTATATTTTTTAGCAATCATGTCGCGTCTTTTTTCACTGTCTTTAAAACCATTTAATCCAAGCTCATAATAATCTTCAACACTTAAACTATCAAAGTTATTTCCATAAGTGATCAAATTATCCAAAGCCTCAGTTAAGACTTCTTTTGAGGCATGTTCAATCCCTACTTTTTTTGTAGTTCTAGCATCTTCTTTTAGCACAAAAGCATTTTTTAAACCTTGAATTTGCTGATTAATGGTATTTCTAACCTTTTCACCTGGGACATCAGGATCCAAAAATAAAATAACACCTCTATTTTTGTTTATTTCTTTAATCAGTTTAATTGTATCTTTAGACAAATGGCTGCCATTGGTCTCGATCGTATCGACATCAAAATATGTCTTTAAATTCTTAGTATCATTTTTACCTTCGACAACAATTACTTCTTTTATTTTTTTCATTAGTTATATTATAAAGCATTTATTTGTCTAGTATTGATTAGATTTTAAAAGTTAGCCAAAACAAAACCTTATAGATAGATATTTCAAATAGTCATATATCTAATATGACTTATTAATATAGTATTGATAAATTATATTTCTACAATTGATTCAGCCTATCAATATAATCACGAGAAAGCTTATGTTAAGAAAATTGAACACATATTCGATAAAAGTTAAATATTTTAACAGTTTGGTTTTCATTTCTGTCAAAACATATGTTGCGACAAATAAAAAAGCGTTTTAAGTAACCATAAAACGCAAGATTTGATTTAAAGATCTAAATTAAATTCTTTAATAATAGTTTTCATAACGCCATCATCATCATTTGATGGACAGATAAAATTAGCTACTTCCTTAACCTTATCAACCGCATTCTCCATAGCATAGCTATGATATGCTTCTTTTAAAAGTTCGATGTCATTATCATAATCACCAAAAGCGTAACAGTCTTCATCTTTTAAACTATATAGCTCTTTGAGTTTTTTTAACGCTTCACCCTTAGAAACACCTAAGTCATTGATATCAATCCATTCTTTAGCCGATACTGCAACATTAGCCATTTCGTAATAATCTTTAAACTCTTTGAAGATGACATCAGCATTTTTATCCTTAATATAAAACGCCATTTTAACTATCTTATCTTTTTTGAGCACTTCATCAATGCCGTCAAAGAAAAACAGATTTTCGCAATAAATCTTAGTATTAGCATAAGCCTGTTCGCTTATCCTTTTATGAACATATGAACCTTTAAGTCCTGAATACACCAAACTATATTCAAATTTTTCCATTAGTTCGCTAGTTACTTTCACTATTAATTTCTCATCTAATGGATGATAAAACAAACATTCATCGCCCTTGTAAACACTAGCACCATTTTCGGCGATTATCAGCATATCATCATAATCGCTAAACTGTTTTCTCAATCTGAAAAACTGTCGGCCACTGGCAATTCCCAAAGCGCAATCTTGTTTATAAAGTTCTTTTACTACCTTGTCAAATTTTACTGGTAACTCTTTTTTGGAATTGAGTAATGTGCCATCCATATCACATAAAATCAATTTCTTCATAACAAAGTCCTTGGATTTACATATTCTTCACCAAAGGCTTTAGCTACTGCTTCGTATGTATAATGGCCATCATATGTGTTTAGACCATTCATAAAGCCTTCATCTTCTTTTAATGCATCCAATCCTTTGTTGGCAAGTTTCAATATATATGGAAGTGTAGCATTTGAAAGAGCGAATGTTGAAGTGCGTGGAACTGCACCTGGCATATTTGGAACTGAGTAATGATTTACACCGTATTTCACAAATGTCGGTTCATCATGAGATGTCGTATGATCAGATGTCTCAATGCATCCACCTTGGTCAATCGCTACATCGACAATAGCACTACCTTTTTTCATCGTCTGTACCATCTCGCTTGTAACCAATACCGGAGCTTTGCCACCTGGAATTAATACAGCACCAACTACCAAGTCAGCATTTTTGATTGAGTTTTTAATATTGAATTCGTTTGAATAAATGGTATGTATTTGGCCATTAGTCAATTCATCAATTTCTGCCATTCTTCTTGGATTAACCTCAAATATTTCTACATGAGCACCTAAACCCTTTGCCATTCTAGCAGCTTCAAAACCTACTACACCACCACCAAGTACAACTACATTGGCAGGTTTTACTCCTGGTACGCCTCCTAAAAGAATACCGCTTCCACCGTTTGACTTCTGCAATATCGATGCCCCAACTTGAATGGCCATACGACCCGCAACTTGTGACATCGGCGTAAGCAAAGGCAATCCGCCATATACATCAGTTACTGTTTCATAAGCGATAGATGTTGTCTTTGAATTGATAAGAGCTTGAGCGAATTGTTTATCTGCTGCAATATGTAAATATGTAAAAACCATTTGATCTTTACGCAAATAATGATATTCACATGGTAAATATTCCTTAACCTTAACAATTAAGTCTGCATTTGCAAACACCTCATCTTTATCTAAGATAACTGCTCCAGTTTCTTGATATTCAATGTCTTCAAATCCACTTCCTAGCCCGGCTCCTTTTTCAACCAGTACTTCATGCCCGGCTTTTTTTAATGCATAAGCGCCTGCCGGAGTTAAAGCAACACGATTTTCATTATTTTTTATTTCTTTAGGTACACCAATGATCATTTTTATTCTCCTTATTCTAGATATATATTAATATTATTTACCAATTCTTTAAATGGTATCTTTGGCACATCAACTGAATCAATATCGCCAATCATCGTATCAGTTACCAATATCGAATCAATGCCGATGCTTAAACACGGTTTAATATCGTCATTAACATCATTACCTATCATAATGACATCTTCGGCTTTTAAGTTATTTCTTTTTAATACTTCTTTAAAATATGCAGGATTAGGCTTGCATAAACCCATATTCTCATAAGTTGTAATAAATTCAAAATCGCTTTTATTCAAACCAATCCAAGCCAATCTTGTTTCAACGGCACGCAAAGGAAAAACCGGATTAGTTGCCAATATCAATCTTAGACCGATATTTTTTAATTTATCAATTAAAACTCTGGCATCTTCATTGTCATAAGTCGCAACCTTTGAAGCATCAAAATCATGACGATAAAAATCATCATACACTCTTTTTACTTCATCAATATTTGTTTTGTCTTCATCTAACTCGTTAAAATAAACATCCCAAAACACTTCTTCATTAGTTTTAAGCCCATCATTTAGTACCATAGCCTTAGTACCTTTAAAAATGACATCCGTCAATTTTTGAGGCTCATGCAATCCCAGCTTGCATAAAAGCCCAAGATAAACTTTCACAAATTCCATTTGATTCGGCATTGGTAATAAAGTGCCATCTAAGTCAAACAATACTGCTTTTTTCATTCCTTCTCCCTACACAAGTCTTTTACTTCTGCCTTAGTAAATTCCAATAAATCCTTTGTCTTCAACATTAAGGAAATACCCATAGCACCACCGGATACCTCGATTTTTTCATGTTCAAGAATCGAAATATCAAAATATAATTTATGTTTCTTTAATATGCCAATAGGCGAGGTGCTGCCTCTTTTATAGCCAACTTCTTTTAATAAATCTTTTACATGAATCATTTCCAAGTGTTTAACTCCGATATTGTTGGCACTCTTTTTTAAGTCAAGCGTACTGCACACAGGAATGCACAAAATATAGAGATCTTTGTCACATTTGAGTGATAATGTTTTAAAACAAGTGCTTTTATCCAAACCTAATATCTCTGATACTTTTTCGCCATCAAACTCTGATTCATCAATGTCATATGTAAGCACTTCATAATCAATTTTCGCCTTGTCTAATAAGCGCATCGCATTAGTCTTATTTACTTTTGTCATGATACTTTCTCAAATAACCTTTTAAAATCACCGTTTAATTCCAATTCGACTTCTAGCATTTCTTCCTTTAACGGATGGAAGAAAGACAATTTATATGCCACAAGTCCCATATCTTTTAATAGATAACTAGGTCGACCATATAATTCATCATTTAAAATCGGATAACCTTCACTAGCTAAATGCAATCTAATTTGATGAGTTCTGCCGGTAAGTAAACGACATTCTAAAACCGAGTAATTATCATTGGCGAAACCCAAACTTCTAACTTTGGTTATAGCCTTTTGACCTTTAGGATTAATAACCATTTTTTTAGCATCATGTCTATCTTTACCGATAGATTTAGATATTTCAAAATTAGTATTCTTATTAACTTTGCCATTAACATAAGCCAAGTAAGTTCTTCTGATCATCTTCTTTTCTAACATTTGGTCAAGCAAGGCTTGAAAGATGATGCTCTTAGAAAATAACACCAGACCACTTGTATCTCTATCAAGACGATGAATAGGATTAGCTTCAAAATATTCTTTTTTACTATCATTAAAATAAGTAGTGACGATATCACTTAAACAATCGTTATTTACGCCATCACTATGCACAATAATTCCACTTGGTTTATTGACAATCAAGAATAGTTCATCTTCATATACTATATCTAATTTCTTGTGGCTTATATGTGAGTATTGATGTTCATACGGATATAACAATATCTTTAAATATTTACCCTTTACTTCACTCTCTCTTTTGCAAGGTACATCATCAATACTTATCCACTTATTCTGAATCATCAAATGTTGAATCTTCTTTGAGGGTATATATGCATCAAAAAATGATTGAACGGTTGTACATACTAATGAATTTATTTTTATTTTTAATTCTTTTTCTTCAACTATATATTCCATGACTATATTTTAAATAATAATCGCTTTTTTCTCAATATATCATCTTTTGCCAAACATCATTGATATTGCGATATAAAAGTTCAGATAATTCATCACTTTCCATAATCATCATAATGTCTTCAATATCTAACGATAATTCATAATTTTTCATGTCTTCTCTTTTAATCCAAAACACTTCGCCTTCATCAGAGTTTTTAATATCTCCTTCAAATTCATTACACTTATAGAAAAAGATAAAATACCTATCTTCCTTATCAGTTTTAAATTCTTCAACACCGCAGAGAATGGGCTTTTTGATGTTTAGTCCTGTTTCCTCTTTCACTTCTCTAACAATCGCATCGTGAAGCGACTCCCCTTTTTCGACATGACCGCCAGGAAAAGTAAGTCCTGGCCAATCCTTTTTGTGACGCATCTGCACCAATATCTCATCACCCTTAGTGATAAGGCACATATTGGTTAGCTTTACTTTTTCAAGGCTATGCATTTTTCCTCCATTATCGCTTTAACTTCAGCGTAATTTTTATCAATCATTAAATATCTGGATTCCGTCTTTAATTCTTTGATCAGTTGTCCGTCACTAATTCCCATATTTATAAAATCATCGCCATTTAAAAATACTTTGCCGATAAATGTCTGATACTTCGCTTTTAATTCTTCAAAAAAGTTTATCCTATCTGGATACTTTATTTTTAAAAGTTCTATCGTATCTATAAAATCACTTGTCTTATCAAGAATCCTAATCGCCTGATTAACATCGTTAATTTCTTGCATCTCATACACAATATCGCAATGACTTAGCACATAATTAATGAGCTTGTTTTCATTGGTGAAACGATTCAAAAAAATATTTTTATCTTTAACATCTAAAGAAATGACGGCATATAAGAAATAGAGCGGGAAATGAACATCTTTCTTTGCCACCACTCCTTTCTTTAATCTTTCTTTTAATAAATTATCTATTTTGAGTTCTTTGAAAAAATAATTATTTTGTCGCATCTTTAATAGACTTTCAAAGAAAAAATACGGATTTTTAGATAAAAGCGCTTTATCTAATTCTTCTTTTACTCTTTCTTTAGTTAAAAAGGAAATATCTATGTTCCGACATAATTCAATAGTTTTCGCATCAATGTCAAAATCAAGTGTTGACCTAAAACGAGCAGCTCTTAAAACCCTAAGTGGATCTTCGACAAATCGCTTTTCATCAATATGCCTAATTACTCTATTTTCAATGTCTTTTAAGCCACCATAGAAATCTAATATCTCTTCAGACAAAATATCTTTCATCAACGCATTAATCGTAAAATCACGACGAATAGATGCTTCTTTATATGGTAAAAAAGCATCAGCTTTAACTATGAAATCATGATGCTTATTACCGATTTTTTCCTCAATGCGCGGTAAAGCGATATCTATATTTTCGTGGGCGATAGAAAAAATGCCAAAGCTCTTGCCATATTTTAAAACTTGTCCAAATTCACCAAGTATCGCTTCTAATTCTTTTTCTTTGATTCCGAAAACTTCAACATCAAAATCTGATACATCTCTTTTTAACAGTTCATCTCTAACTGAACCACCAACCAAGAAGGCTCTGCCGCCATTTTCTTTAATTTTTTGGGCAATGTCATAAACCAAAGTTTTCATGACTTTATTTTACCCTAATTCATCATCAATTTATCTATTTTTGTCAATGGCTAAACCAAATTCCCCAGCTAGTTCAAAACCTTTTTTAGCTAGCAGTACCGCAATTATTTCATTTATTACCGCAGCAGCCGCAATAGTTCCCTGAATGATCTCAGCTTCTCTACTAGCATATGGAGCAATGTTGCTGACAGCAATGCTGGTGAAAACTAAAGATACACCAGAGTGTGGTAATAAAGTTAAACCTAGATACTTCTGTACAGTCTTTTCTAAACCGGTTTTCTTAGCGCCAACATATGCACCAAAATACTTGCCACAAGCTCGAGAAATAATATAGACAGCAGTATATAAACCGGCACCAAAAACTAAATGATAATCAAGTGGTGCACCGAGATTAATGATGACGATGATAATTGAGATACCAAGTATTGGCTTAAATACCTTGAGAATTTGATTTAATTTCTCTTCACTTACCATATTAGAGAACGCACACGAATAAGCCATTCCTATTAACATAAAGTTCAAGATGTCGCTATGTAAAACATAGTTATTGAAATAAAAACCTACAAGAGATGTTAAAAGAATGGTAACGATTAAAGTAATTAGCGTCATTTTGTCATCCTGATCTCTTTTTAGAATAAAACCAGAAATAACACCACATACCGTACCAATTAAAAGCGGAAGTAACACTACTAAACCTATTATCGAAAACGAAATTCCTTGTCCAGATAGCGTGCTGCTAACTATAGAAATGGTAAAAAAGAATACCACGCATCCAACAATGTCATCTAAAGCCGCCATCGGAATTAAGGTCTTAGTTACCGGGCCATCGGTTTTAAATTCTTTAACAATCGACAAAGCCGGAGCAGGAGCTGTCGCTAAAGCGATACCGCCAAAAACGAAACCTAAATAAACAGGTATATTACTAAAATGGAATATCACTCCAAAAGTAAGTGATACAACAGCGAAAGTCGTAAGCGATTGAAATAGAGTAGTCACAACTATTGCCTTGCCGGATTTTTTGATTTTCGACCACACCAGTTCAGTACCTATCATCAATCCTAATCCGCACTCCAAAATATGTGATAAAACTTTATACCAAGATGCATTCAATATATCTTGTGATAAAAGTGAAAAACCACGAGGTCCTAGCATCATTCCAGCGATAAGCCAACCAAGTATAGCTGGCAATTTTAGCTTTGAAACAACTTTTCCTAATAAAAAAGCCAATACTATAGTTACTAATATTCTCGCAATTATTTCTATCATATCTATCTATTCTCCAAAATCCCATATAATGCCAATTTCAAGACATCCCTAATTTTATTTTCGTGAATATTGATTAAATCATCTAGATTATCATTGTTTAAATATTTCTCAAAGTACGAATTATACCCTTCCTGAAATATCAATATGTATTCAACAGCATCTTCAACACTAACTCCATCTTTAAGTTTTGAATTTTTCAAAAGCTTTGTATATCTATTCTTTAAACCCGTTTCATAATCATTTCTGATTTCCCTAATTTTCTTTTCAAGATGCTTAGGCGGACTGAAAATAGTCCGAAAAAAGATGTTGCGATATAAGATATTACGCCCAAAATACGCTTCTCTTTCTTCCATAAATACGGCAATCAATTCATTGATGTCATTACTTTTGACATTTAGCTCATCAAAGTTTTCTTTCATTGATTTATAAACAATTCCAACAACCGATAAATATAAATCGTCTTTGTCTTTATAATTGTGATATATAAGACCCTTAGAAATATTGTTGTCCTTACATATCGTATTGATTGACGCTTCTTCGTATGACTTATTACCAAATTCCACAATAGCTGCATTAATAATTCTTTCTTTGGTAAGTTTAGTTTTAAGTGATTTTTCCATTTTTCCCTTTCTTGACTATACGGTCAATAATAACATTTATAGACTATTTGGTCAATAAATATATCACTTTATTTAAAAGCAACTATGTGCTATCATTAATCATATAATTAGGGGGAGAAACCATGAAAAAGATTATTGCAATTTTATTAACTGCATTTATGCTTTGTGCATGCGGAGATAGTGCGCCTAAATCAGTTTCAAAAGCCTGCACTTATTCTGAAGCAGGAATTTCTGCAACTTTTACAGCTACTGCTAAAGGTGAAGATGCCGACATTGAAAAGATTGATTTCAATATCGATATGACTTACGAAGCAATGCAAGTTTCTAAAGATGATTTATCTGACGAAATGAAAGAACTTATGGCTCAAATTTTCGAACAAAGCATTCTTGAATCTTTCGCTGAAGAATTCGGCAACACAGATGGTATTGAAGTTAAGACAAACTTCACTGATGAAGGTTTATCATTTGCATTCACTATGGATTCAAAAGCATTCGACGGTGAAAGCATTAAGCTTCAAGAATTCGTAGATGAATTCAGTGGCGATGGATATACTTGTAAATAAGATATAACTATCTACCAAAATTAAAGCACAGTCACATAATGGATTGTGCTTTTTATTACCTAATGTTGCAACTAAAAAGGATGGTTACATATGTTTATTTACATAATTAACAATCCTGTTATATTTTTTATTACATTATTTATTGTTGAATTTCTTCACTATTATCATGCCATTTTCTGCCTAAGTTTAATAAAGTTCAGTAGTTGGAGTTGAAAACTAAATCTAATTCAACTTTATCGAACGCACATTCCCAACCTATGAACCGATAACCGTTTCTTGATGGATCGGATGGTGCAGCAACTGATTTTTCTACTTCAATGATTTGAGTATCAATCACTAACCAAAAACGCTATAGAAAATATAATATTATGAATCATTTTAAAAGAAATTGATATTTCTTCCTTTTCAACAAATTCCTATCTCACAAATACAAATCCATCTATTTAGGCATCATAAAAATCAAAAGCACAATCTCGAATGCAGCTTTTTGATTGTGCCTTAATATTTATAAAATAATCTTTATACTTATTTTTTGAATAAGGTATTTAGCAAGCCTCGACCAAGACTTGCTCCAACATTACCTCCCAGCCTTTTACCAAACGATCCGCCAATACTCTTGCCAAAAGTATTGCCAAGTTCTCTTCCGATTGTGCCAGCAGCACTTGAAGCTACCTTATTTATTTCTCTTTGTTTAGCCTTTGCCTGCCTTTCTTTTTCTTTCGCTAATTCTTTTTCATATTTTTCCTGCTGTTTAGACTGTTCTTCTTGAAGTTTCAGCATCTCTAGCTCTTTTAAATTCTCATCGGCTTTACGCATTAAAAATTCATATGCTGAATCATTATCCACCGATTCATGATACTTCACATATAATAAATCGTTTTGAACTGCTCTAAATCTAGCATCATCATCTAATGTGCCCATCAATGATTGCGGAGGTAAAATTTTACATTTTTCGACCACAGTTGGAATTCCTTCTTCATCCAAAACCGAAATCAAAGCTTCGCCAATTCCTAATGAAAGCAACGTTTCATAAGTGTTAAATTCTTCATTTTCTCTAAATGATTGAGCTGCGGCTTTAGCTACTTTTTGTTCATTAGGTGTATAGGCATGCAAAGCATGCTGAATCTTGTTACCCAATTGTGCCAAAACATTATCAGGAATATCCTTTGGATTTTGAGTTATGAAATAAATGCCAACACCCTTTGAACGGATTAATTTAACTACCTGTTCAATCTTTTCTAACAACGCTTTATTAGCGGTGTCAAAAAGCATGTGAGCTTCATCAAAGAAGAAAACCATTCTCGGTTTATCTAAATCGCCTGCTTCAGGAAGTGTTTCAAACAGCTCCGAAAGCATCCACAACATAAAGGTTGCATACATCTTTGGCGACAACATCAGTTTTTGACAATCTAAAATATTTATTTTCCCACGACCATCATCTGTTTGAATCCAATCTTTAATATCCAATGCCGGCTCACCAAAGAAAATATTGCCGCCGACACTTTCAAGTGCTACTAATGACCTTATAATTGCACTTAGCGATTGTTTAGACATATTGCCATAAGAAATAGAATATTCTTTTGAATTTTCACTTACATATTTAATCATCGACTGCAAATCTTTAATATCCGTCAACAAAAGATTTTCATCATCAGCAATCTTAAAAATAACAGTCAACACATCTTCCTGAACATCGCTCAAATCCATAATTCTAGAAAGCAAAAGCGGGCCCATTTCAGAAATAGTTGTGCGAAGTGAAATACCTTTTTCTTGATAGATATCCCAGAATGTTGTCGGATATGACTTGAAATCAAAATTTAATTCATCAAGTCCGAGTTTACCAATACGTCCTTGCAAATTATCGTCCATCACTCCCTTTTCACACATTCCAGCTAAATCACCTTTTGCATCAGCCAAAAAAACCGGAACTCCTAAATCACTAAATGATTCAGCTAATACCTTTAATGTAACAGTCTTACCGGTACCAGTTGCCCCAGCAATCAATCCATGTCGATTAGCCATTTTAGGATAAATATAAATACATTTATCATTTGCCTTGCCCACTAATATCTTATTATCATAAAGCATAATATTTCTCCTTATAACTTATACTTAACAAAATTATATCATGTACCAAAATATACTTATTATATTTCATTTTTATTGTCTGAATGGTTTTATATTTATACTTTTTGTACAGATAGCATTCTTGAACGCTTGATCGTGTTCAACCATAAGCATTGTAGGTTTAAATGTATCAATTAACTTTTCAATCTGCATACGAGAATAGATATCAATATAATTTAAAGGTTCATCCCATATGTATAGATGAGCTTTTTCAGTCAGACTTTTCGCCAACAAAACTTTCTTTTTTTGTCCCGCTGAATAATTAGACAAATCAGAAGTAAAATCCGATCTTTCAAAATCCATCTTTCTAAGTATCGCTTTAAAACGATGTTCATCCAAATCGTTATCTAAAATAAACTTTTTTAGACTTCCGCTTAAATGTGATGTTTCTTGAGGGACATAAGAAATAATAATTCCGGGATTCTTAGTAATCATTCCGCTATGTCTCATATCTCCATTTATAATTAGCTTTAATAAGCTACTCTTGCCACTGCCATTGATACCATCCAAAAAAACTCTTTCATTTTTTAAAATATCAAAACTTACTGGCTCAAATATCTCTTTATCATCGTAAATAATAGACAAATCAGAAATACTTATAAGTTTATTTGTGTGGGGATCAAGCGAGAAAAGTGATAAATCTTCAATTTCTTCGACATTTTTAAGTAACGTCTTTTTCTCTTCTATTGCCTTTAGTTGTCTAGCTTCAATATTTTTAGACCTCTTCATCATCTTGGCGGCCATATGACCAACATAGCCCTTATCTCCCGCTCCAATCTTTGAAGCTTCAACTTTATCCGACCAATTCGATGTCTGCCTAGCCGCTTTATTTAATCGTACGATATCTTTCTTTAAACGATTATTTTGCGTCAATTCGTATTGCTCCTGTCTTTTAAAATTTTCCATATATGACGAGAAATTACCACTTTGCACCTCGACATTCGCTCTATTGATTGAAAGAATATGATCGACACAGATATCCAAAAATGTCCTATCATGTGAAACCACAATAAAACCATTTTTCTTCCTTAGGTATTGCGCCACTTTCTCACGCCCTTTTATATCCAGATGATTAGTAGGTTCATCAATTAAAAGAAAATTATTTTTTCTTAAAAACATACTCACCAATAAACCTTTAGTTCTCTCGCCACTAGATAAATACTTAAAAGGTCGATATGCAATATCTTCATCAATATCCAAATATGATAATTCTCTGATGATTTCCCATTCCTCTATGTCATCACACATTTGGTTGATTATATCTATCATGGTTAGTTCTTTATCTTTTACTTCAAACGGAAAGTAATCAAAGCGCAGAGGACTATATATTTTACCCTTATATTCATATTTCCCTAGTAGTAGATTCAAGAATGTAGTTTTACCTCTACCATTTCGACCAATTAAACCCAGTCGCCAATTGCTATCCAATTGAACACTAACATTATCAAACAACAAATCATCACTCGAATCATGCGAAAAGCTTAAATTCTCTATATTAATTATCGACATATAATAATTCCCCCTATTAAAAAAGTTGCAAGAAAGAAAATCATGCAACTCAAAATAAGACAAAAATATTTGATAATAATTAAATTATATCGTTAGAGTAAGGACATCAACTTTCTTGCATAACCAAGTCATCTCTATTTAAAAGATTACTTGAAAAATAATAACTACTTACAAGAAACATTGATCATCTTTTCACCCCTTTATACAGCACAACTTTATCATAGTATTGGATAAAATACCACCAATTATCTAAGGCCCCAATCCCACCCTCGCAATTAAAATCAATTCCTGGTATTAAAAATAATCAATAAACAATGCATTTGTACACTATCTGAGCATAACAATAATATTTCACAAGCTCTTTTCGTGCATACATACAACTTTACGCAGTTGCCGCGTGAAATTCGCCTTTTAATCACTAAACACTATTTTTATTCTGCTAAATCAGTTAACCAATTACTAGATTGTAACTTATTGTCTAACTCTCTTATTTCCTTAGAAATTTTATCAGCTTCCTTTTGCCATGCCGATATATCGATCGATGGCTTAATCTTTATCTCGCTGCCTCTAGCACGATATGTCGATTGGCTGGCGCTACTAATAATATCCTGATATGCACTAATCTTGATAATCAAAGCATCTTTCTCGCTAATCATCTCTGTCAATGTTTTTCCATCAACAACTGTTTCTGAATTAGTTTTATTGATATGAGCAATTAGATATTCAAGTCTATCAATAGCCTTATCAAGTGCATTTTTTAAATCGCGAGGATTTTCAGACGGTTCTTCGCCCTCCTGAATCAATGCATTATTCATAAGTCGGCTTTTTAATTGTTCAATTGTGCGATTCAAAAAAGCTCGCTCTTGTAACGCTTCTGCTAGTTTCATAAGTCTATACCTCTTTTCTTATTATAAGATTATTTAACTAAAGTATAGCACATTTAAAAATGCTCTTTTATCGCCATGCTCAGTGACAAAAGAGCAATAATTACTTTTCAGTTTTTTTCTTAACATCAATGAAAGGTATGCGGGGAATACGCAATTTTATTTCATCGCTCAAACTATCCACAAATGATCCACCCAATACTTTAATCGCTTCACTAATTAAAGCTTGATCATCTCTTTCTAAATCGCTTAAATGTTTCACGACTTTGAGTAAATTAAACATCAAGCCCTTAGCTAATTCTTCGATTGTATTGACTTCACCACATTCAGCAATTGCATTAAATATCACATCGACCACTTTCTTTCTGTCATCTCTTGTAAGATTACTTAAATAGTCTTGAAATGTCGTTTCAAAAACTCTTGAAAATGCAGTGTTATCTTTTTCGAGATTAAAAGTTTTTTGCATAACTGTCCATGAATATAGATCATGCTGCAAAAGCCCAGTGCTAGCACTATGAACCATTAGCATTTGTTCACTATGATTTAACATTCTGCCAAAAACAGATGATTGAGGAATATAGGTATAAATGGAATTAACAATCTTTTTATTACCGGCTTTTTCTAAAATGTTTTTATGTAGACCAGGTCCGTCAAATGAATAAACACCTTTAATACGATTAGTTAGTGTATCATCGCTCATAATGGATGCATATACTGATAAATTACCACCTTTGGAATGTCCGCCAATGTAAAAATCGCCTTCCAGTGTATTACTTACTCTTTTTAGATATCTTTTAGCTTCTTCTTGCGAAGGCACAGACTCATCAAAAGTCATCATCAAATCTTCTTTCCAACCATTAACCGTGCTATCCGTACCTCGATAAGAAACAAAATGTAAATCATTTCTGATACTGATGGTCAAAGCAGAAAACTGTTCAACCTTAATTGCATTATTCCTTTCAATATAAAACGATAATGTAAGATCTTGATATCGCTTTGACTCAGACATCTTTTTGAATAGTTCTGGATCTAATTCCCAATATATACGACATTCCTTTTTTCTTGCATATTTTTGATAAGCATTCTTCAAGCTCATTCCTTTAGCCGAATAAAGAACGATATTTTTTAAATCCATATAAGAAAAACGGGCAAATATAGCGGCATCTACTTCATTGAAAGGAGATGCATCAAAACTCAAATCACCACGCCAATTTATATAATCAATAATATTAGTATATTTTCTTTCTTTCATAAGTTAATCTTAACACATTAGATACTTTAGTAACATTGAAAGGCAACTAAAAACGGGGATTTAAATCCCCATTTCTTTTCTAGTTTCAATAAAACATTTCACTACATAATCGATATCTTCTTTTGTATGAGCAGCAGAAACTTGGGTTCTAATCCGTGCTTTGCCTTTAGGCACAACCGGATACGAGAAAGCCACAACATAAACGCCTTTCTCCATCATTTTTTTAGCGAACTCACTGGCAATATTTTCATCATACAGCATAACTGGCACGCATGGATGACTGCCTTTAATGATGTCAAAGTCATTCTTTTCTAGTTCATCACGATAATACTTGGTCAATGACATCAAATGATCCCTAAGTTCAGTGCTCTCTTTTAACATATCAAATAATTCCATACTAGCACCGACAATAGCAGGAGCTAAAGAATTAGAGAATAAGTACGGTCTTGATCTCTGTCTTAACAAATCAACGATTTCTTTTCTAGCTGAAGTATAACCACCGGATGCACCACCAAGCGCCTTACCTAAGGTACCGGTAATAATATCGACACGTCCTTCAACTTTGGCATATTCAGCAGTTCCACGACCGTTTTCACCCACAAAACCAACCGCATGACTATCATCAACCATAACAAGGGCATTAAACTCGTCAGCTAAATCGCATACTGCCTTCAAATTACATATAATACCATCCATCGAGAAAACACCATCGGTTGCAATCAGCTTTATTCTCGCTCCATCAGCATAGGCTTCAACTAACTTAACTCTTAAATCATCCATGTCATTATTCTTGTAACGATATCTTTTTGCCTTGCACAATCTGACACCATCAATAATTGATGCATGATTTAATTCATCAGAAATAACCGCATCTTCACTGGTTAAAATTGTTTCAAATAAACCGCCATTCGCATCAAAACACGATGAATAAAGAATTGTATCATCCATCTTTAAGAAATCAGAAATCTTTTTCTCAAGCTGTTTGTGGATATCTTGAGTCCCACAAATAAATCTCACCGAAGCCACACCATAACCACGATTATCGTAAGTCTTTTTAGCCGCATCAATTAATCGTTGATTATCGGCTAAGCCAAGATAATTATTGGCACACATATTGATCACACTGCGCCCATCATCAAGTATTACTCTAGCTCCTTGAGTAGATACAATGGGCGTTTCGCCTTTAAATAAACCGGCTTTTCTTATTTCTTCTACTTCGTCACTATATATTTTTAATATTTCTTTCTTATCTTTAATCATTGTTCTTCTTCCTTTAACTCATCCAAATCAGTCCAATCCAAAATAACCTTTCCTGATTGACCTTTAATCATTGCATCAAAGCCTGCTTTATAATCTTTAATATTCAAGCGATGCGTAATTACGCCACTAATATCTAGGCCGCCCTCAATCATACTGGTCATCTTATACCAAGTATCCCAAACTTTTCTGCCATATATTCCGCGAATATTTAAACCATTCCAAATAACAGTTTCCCAGTTGATATTAGCACTAGGAGCTTGTAGTCCTAATAAAGCTATATTTCCACCATGTCTCATAAGTTCAACCATTTCACTGAACGCACTTTGAGCCCCCGACATTTCAAGGCCTACATCAAATCCTTCACTCATGCCGATTTCTGCCATCACATCTCTTAACTTTTCATTTTTCAAATTGACAGTTCTTGTTGCGCCTAGTTTTTTCGCTAAATCTAGTCTATATTCATTGAAATCGGTAATAACAATATTTCTTGCGCCGGCAAACTTGCAAATAGCTGAGGCCATAATTCCAATAGGACCAGCTCCGGTAATAAGCACATCTTCACCTAATAAATCATAGCTTAATGCACTATGACAAGCATTGCCAAGTGGATCGAAAATAGAATATATCTCTTCATCAATGCTCTTTTTTGTCATCCAAACATTATCTTCAGGAATAACCAAATACTCGGCAAAAGCACCATCGCGATTTACACCAACGCCCTTAGCATCTTTACAGTTTTCCTTATGCCCTTCCAGACAATTACGACACTTCCCACAAACTATATGTCCTTCACCGGTAACGATATCGCCAACTTTAAACTTTTTAACAGCTTTGCCAACCTCTACAATCTCACCAACATATTCGTGCCCAGCAATTTGCCCTAGGGTAATGGTATGTCTTGCCCAGTCATTCCACTCATAAATGTGTACATCTGTACCACAAATTGCAGTTTTATGAATTTTAATTTTTACTTCATTATAAGCTGGTTCAGGTATCGGTTTTCTCATCAAAGCCAATCCCTTTTTATCTTCCTTTTTGACTAATGCCCACATTAAATTATCATTCATTATTAGATACTCCTCCATCCTTATTTAATTATATAGGAAATGCTAAAAGATATTTATTAAATATTATTAAAGTTTTTTGATAACCATTTACCCATTTTATTCTACAGCTTTAAGTGAATACAACGCATTGATGTATAATTGTTTTATAAATAACTTACCGCTAAATCTGGTAAACAATAAAGGAGGTAAAAATGACAAACGAAGAAAAACTAGCCAAAATTAAAGAGTGGGAACATAAGAAAAGTGCTTTCGAGTTAATAATGAGCACTTGTTATTTTGACCTTAGAACTATCGCGCCAAAAGATGGTGCTAAATACCGTAATGATCGATTATCAAAGATCGAAGAAGTTTATTACGATATCGCCAATGACAGCAAAATTAAAGCATTGGTCTATGAATTGGCTAATGTCGATTTAGGTTATGAAAATAACCGTTATATCAGTTTATACAAAAAAGAATTCAAAATCTATGATGACATTCCCAAAAATCTATACCTTGATTTCCAAAGAGATTGTCTAGATAGTATGGATGCTTGGGAAATTGCTAAAGAAAAAGATGATTATCGCATTTTTGAACCACACTTAAAAAAGATGATTGATTATCGAAAGAGAATGGCAGAATATCGAAGCACAAATGGCAATATATACGATGTTTTGCTAGATGACTACGAAGAAGGGATGAATATTGAAAAATATGACAAATTCTTCAATAAATTAAAAGACGCATTACTTCCGTTAATCGCCAAAATCGCCGAGTCGAACGCTATTGATGACGGGGTAATTCATCATTATTACAGCGCTGACAAACAGGCTATATTGATGAATGATATCAATAAATATCTTGGTTTTACTAGCAATTGGGGATACATGGGTGTATCAATGCATCCTTTTACTAACGGTTTTAGCAACAATGATGTCAGGGTTACCACATTATATGACGAGTATAATATTTCGTCATCAATATTTTCTATCGTTCACGAAGTTGGCCATGCCTTCTACGAACATCAAACTGATGAAAAATACGACGGAACCATTATTAAAAAAGCTATCTCGAGCGGTATGCACGAATCACAAAGTCGTTTATTCGAAAATTATTTAGGTCGATCAGAGAGCTTTATTACTAACTTTTATCCAAAGATGCAAGAATTATTTCCTGAGGAATTAAAAGAAATTAGCTTAAAGGAATTCACTAAAATGATCAATGTGTCCAAACCATCTTTCATTAGAACTGACGCTGATGAATTAACATATCCTATTCATATTCTAATAAGATACGAAATAGAAAAAGGATTAATGAATGGAAGCATATCTTCAGAAAATCTTGATATCACTTGGGAAGATATGTATGAAAAGTATTTAGGAATTAGACCGAAAACTAAAAGAGAAGGTATTCTTCAGGATATTCATTGGTCTGATGCATCATTTGGCTATTTTCCTACTTATGCTTTAGGTAGCGCAGTGGCGGCACAGATTTATCACTACATGAAAAAAGAAATCAATGTAAAAGAAGCTCTTGAATCTAATTTCAAGATGATAACCGATTGGTTAAAGGAAAATGTTCAAAAATATGCTGCTTTATATGAATTGGATGAAATTCTTTTAAAGGCGACTGGTGAGAAATTCAATCCCGACTATTATATCGAGTATCTTGTCGAAAAGTATTCCAAACTGTACAACCTATAAAAAGAATGAGTCTTACATAATGCAAATAGTTCATTGCATGATAATTTTTGTATTATAATAGTGGTCATGAAAAGCTTGTTATTGGTATCGGTTGTTAGCTTGTCCATAGTTCTAGGAGGATATCTTGGGATTCGATTAAATGGCAGATATGATAGATTTATGACCACGCTTCTAGGCTTTGCAGCCGGCGTAATGTTCCATGTGTCGGCTTTTGATATGTTCAAAGAAGCACTGGAGATAAATAATAATAGTTATCTTTATCTTATTATCGGTTTTATTGGCATATATCTGGTTATGCACATATTACCTCATAATCATCATAAAATGGCTAATGTGTCAATTATTTCTATGATTCTGCTCAGCATTCATAACATTCCCGAAGGTATGGGACTCTACTTAGTGGCTAATAATTCTTTTGAAACCGGAATATTGATGGGTTTAGCTATTATGATTCATAACATTCCGATGGGAATGGTAATGGCAACTATGTATTATGATGAAACTGGTAACACTTCAAAAGCATTGTTATTATGTTTTATTTCATCCTTGCTGGAATTTTCCGGAATCTTATTCAGCTATATCTTTATGGATGCGGATTTCAGCATTATCTTTGCAATAACCGCAGGAGCGATGATTTATGTATCTTTGTTTGATTTATTGAAAGAAGCATTGGAAAGTAAAGAATATTTAAAAGTTGCATTCTGTTTTGTTTTAGGAATTATATTTATCGCTTTATTAGGGCACTCATGATATTTCCTTTGTATACCCTTTAAAGTGATTATTACACATTTTTGATTTATAAAAAAACAAGTGACAACAAAAAGACGAATTTGTTTTAAGTTTCAAACACAACTCGTCTTTTTTATATTGATATTTTAATAACGCTTATATTTTAAGCAGCTTGTTTAATATTTGTGATATATTGATAAATTAATTCGGCTGATTCCTCAACACCAATCGAACTATTGACAAGAAGATCGTAATTATTGCGATGTCCCCAAGTCTGTCCAGAAATATTTTTATAGTAAGCCGCTCTAGATTCATCAGAATGTCTTACATATTTCTTCGCTTCTTCCAAGCTATCACCATATACTTCCATAATACGATTGACACGGTATTCATTTGGAGCATATATAAAGATGTTAATTACATTATCATAATCTCTCAAGACATAGTCAGCGGCTCTTCCAACAATCACACAACTGCCTTCATTGGCGATCTTTTTAATTATCTTATCTTGAGCTACGATAGCTTGTTGGAGGACATCAGCACTCAAATATAAGCTACGCAAAACATCTGGAGAATTAGTATCTAGACCAGAAACAAATTCTTTATCAAGTCCACTCTCTTGAGCAGCTAAAGCTGTCATCTCTTTGTAATAGAATGGAATATTTAATTTTTCAGCTACCAACCTGGCGATTTGCTTACCAGACGATCCATGTTCTCTCCCAATTGTTATAATAAAGCCATGCTTTGATGGTTTTAATATTACATCCTCAATAGTTTCTGTTCCACCTTCTTTCATAGAATGCATGAATCTAATAATTAATACCGAAGCAACAATCATTGCCACAAAATCAGATGCTGGTCCAGCATATAAAATTCCATCTATTTCAAAGAACAGTGGCAATATAAATGCAAAAGGAACAAAACAAACAATATCTCTTATCATTGAAGCTACAACCGCTTTTAATGGTTCACCAACGGCTTGGAAGAATATTGATGTAACTTTAACAATACAAGTAAATGATACAAGTGAAAGGAAAATACGGAATGTCTTTTCAGCAAATTCCCAATAATCCTGAGGATTAGGGATATTAGTTGGAGTGCCAAAAATCCCAACAATCATATCAGGAGCTAGTTCAAAAAATAATGTAGAAACTAAACCAATCACTATCGTGAATAGCAGGATAATTCTATAGATTTTCTTAACTCGATCATAGTTTTTGGCGCCCATATTATAACCGATGATAGGTTGGCAACCCAAAGCAATTCCGACCACCAAGTTAATTACAACTGTAAATACCTTGTTTTCGATACCGATAATTGCAATAGGAATATCGGCACCATAATGCGACATCGCACCATATTTTGCCAGCAAGATATTACATACCACCGTAACAATAACGATTGTTATTTGAGTAATAAAAGATGATATGCCTAACTTTAATGCGCCAATAAATGATTTGATATCAATGATAAAACTGTTTTTTGTGAGTTTGAATGTCTTAGTGTTGAAAAAGTAAATAACACTTATCAAAAACGAAATAATTTGACCAATACCCGTTGCCAAGGCGGCGCCCATCATGCCCCAGCGCAACACAAAAATGAATACCGGGTCCAAAATGATATTAACGACCGCCCCGACAACCATTGATGCCATTGACCAAACAGGACTGCCATCAGCACGGATTACCGAATTCATCATATTTGACAACAAGTAAGCAGGGAAGAAGATCAGAATTATATCAAAGTATTCTATCGCCATTCCTAAGCTGTTTTGTGATGCGCCGAAAAATGACAAAATTTGTGTTTTAAATGGAAATAGTATCAACATTAAGATAATACTGGTAAGAGTAGTGATGATTATACCTGTGCCTACTGCTTTATGTGCTGATTCATCATCATTTTTACCCTGACAGATATTAAGGTACGCTGCACATCCATCGCCATAGCACCACGCAAATGCCTGAGCAATGACAAAAACTGGAAATACCACGCCGGTAGCAGCATTGCCTAAAGTGCTTAATTCACTATTACCGATAAAGATTTGATCGACAATATTATAAAGTGCGCTAACCAACAATGACAGCACGCATGGAACAGAATATTTAAACATCAATTTGCCTATCTTTTCTGTTCCTAAAAATTGACTATTATTGATTGTTTCTGATTGATTCATGTAAACCTCCTTTAAACTTCTATTTGGAGTCTTTATCAAAGGGAAAGCTACCTGAAAACTATTTGGTCGAAAAGAAAAGCGCAGAATTGTCGTAATTCTACGCTTAGTTTGCTGTTCGACTTTATGTATTTTATGAAAAAGAAGTTTTGAAGTCAAGAATAAAATTTTTATACACTGCAATTGGTTTCAAAATAATTTCAAATCAAAGCAGGTGGTTTTTATAATATTGACAATATCGTTTTTTCGTGATATTTTCTATCTGTTAGTAACAGGGAGTAGTTAGCGCTTATGAGCGTTGCACTGTTCGTCATCTCGCCATAAGGCCGGACAATGCACTTACAAATAATGTTTGTAACAAGACTTTTACTGCAAGGTGTGCGGTGGAAGTCTTTTTTTCCGCAACCTAAAACATTTTAGGAGGCTATTTATATGATGTATTTTTTGCTAATCATCGGATTTATTCTGTTGATTAAAGGAGCTGACTTTTTTGTGGACGGCTCTTCATCTATTGCGGGCATTTTGAAAATTCCTTCAGTCATTATCGGTCTAACCATTGTAGCAATGGGTACCAGTGCACCGGAAGCTGCTGTCAGCATTAATGCAGGACTAGCTGGAAGTAGTGATATTTCTCTAGGTAATATCGTCGGGTCTAATATTTTTAATTTGTTAGTTGTAATTGGTGTTTGTGCGATTATTTTCCCAGCAACTTCTCATAAAGATATTTTAAAGCGTGATTTATATTGGAACATCGGTGTAACTATTTTACTTTTTATTTTAATTATTGACGGAAATATCGGCCGTATCGATGGAATAATCCTTTTGGCTACGCTCGCCATTTATATTGGTTTAATGATTCATAGTGCTTTAAAAAATCGAATTGAAGATGTTGCGACCGATGTCATGCCTTTATCAAAAAGTTTGCTTTTCGTTATCGCTGGTCTTGCAGCTGTCATACTAGGTGGCGAATTAGTGGTAAATAACGCGAGTCTAATAGCCAAAAGTTGGGGTATGAGCGATACACTTGTAGGTCTTACCATCGTAGCAGTTGGTACTTCTTTGCCAGAACTTGTAACATCTATCACCGCATCAAGAAAAGGCGACTCAGGTATTGCTTTAGGCAATGCAATAGGTTCGTGTCTATTTAATATCTTGTTTATCTTGGGAGCAGTTTCTTTGTTGAGTCCTATCAATGTGGTTCCTGAACTGATTATTGATACCGCCGTTTTAATTGCCACTACCATTCTAATTCTTGTTGTAGCAAAAAGCGGAAAGAAAACGAATCGAGTCGAAGGAATTATTTGTGTTAGTGCATATATCATTTATATGATCTACATCATCATGAGATGATGTAGACTTGCTTTTGATACCGGTAAATGCTCAAGCAGTATTCAAAGGTAAAACAAAATCATCTGTCCCACAATTTAGACAGATGATTTTTTATTTTGACACGCCCTGTTATTAAGATAATTAACAGAACAATTTAAAAAATGTCTAAAACTGAATCATTTTAAGTTTGAGGCTTTATTTTTCTACAAAGATGACTCCAAAAGCTTCAGGTCCAACATGCGCTCCGATTGTTGAGCCTACCTGGAATATACCATTCTCAATAAATCCTGCTTTATTTAATATGTTCTTCATCTTATGCATATTATCGGTTCCATATGTATATAACATATACTTAGGATATTTCTCGTCAATCTGAGAGTTGTTGATTAACTCCTCAATATACCTAATACTTTTTATTAAACCGAGTTTCTTAGCTATCATTTCCACTTTTCCTTCAATATCAACAGTGATTATCGGTTTTAATCTTGCAATATTACCAATAGCTGCAGCTGTTGCATTTAACCTTCCGCCTTTAGATAAATATTTTAAAGTATCAAACGAAGCATATATTTTAATATGATGTTTTAATTCCTCAAGAGTATTAATTATTTCATCAAGTTCTTTGCCGTCCTTAATCATTTCATTAGCTTTATCAACCATAATCTTAATTGCAAATGAAGTGCTTAATGAATCAATAATATATATATTATCATACTCAACAATATTCTTAGCTAAGACAGCACTTTGATATGTGCCACTTAAAGCACTTGATAATAAAATACAAATTAAAGTATCATTGTTCTTTTTAACTTCTTCAAAGATATCAACATAATCCTGAGGACTTGGTTGTGAAGTTTTAGGAAAATTCTTACTCGAAGTCAATAATTGATAAAAGGAATCTTTGTCGAGATCTATTCCATCTCTATAAACTTTGCCATCTATCTCTACTTTTAACGGAATGCAATATACTCCATATTCTTGATTTAAATCCGATGTTGAATCTACCAATAAACGTATCATTTTACTATTTCTTTCTAGCGACATTCGCTACACGATTAAAAATATTAATGATTTCATCAAGCTCTTCATTATTAAAATTTGAAGCGATGCTTTCAACTATCTTAAGCGTATTTTTGTGCATTTTTATATATACATCTTTTTTATTTTCATTCATTGATATATAAATTTGACGTTTATCATCTAAAGAACGTTCTCTTTTAATCATCCCTTTATCTTCCATGATAGTCAGAGTTCGATTCATTTGTGATTTTTTCATCCCTGTAATTTCACACAACTTTGTAGCTGTAATCTCTTTATCGTCATGGTAAAGAATATTACAAATTACTGCTTCATTAAAGGGCATATCCTTAATCAATCTCTCTGAATCAACTGCGAGTATCAATCTAATCCATGAACTTAAAATATTATCATTAATCTTATTCATTTTAATCCTATTTAGTTCACTTTGTGAACATTTAACATTTTAAACTATTTTCTTATATGCAGTCAAGTAATTATTTAATTAGAATTCAATCTTCCTGAATTGAAAATTTAATCTTTGATAAACTATTTAACGATATGAAGTATCTGTCAAGCAGTTTATCAAAAGGAAATCTTTTAACATAACAAAAATGACCCATTCTTTGACTTTTTAAGGTCAATTTAAAGTCATTTTATTTTTAATATTCAAAATATGCTTTTATTTATTAGCTTTTTTTAACTTGTATATTTATTCCCGCTAGGTCAAGACTAAATAATTCTGTTTATGTGTTTTTTCTTATTTTTTTGATACACGATATATCTGTATTATACTGTGTTAAACCGCCAATGATTTTAGAATTCAACTGTAATTATTGTACCTTCTCCAACTTTGCTTTCAAGCTTAATAGTACCACCGTGATAGGCTACGGCATGTTTAACAATCGAAAGTCCAAGACCTGTGCCACCTGTTTCCTTGGAATGACTCTTATCCACACGATAAAAGCGTTCAAAAATACGGTTTTGATGTTCGACAGGAATACCAATACCGGTATCACTTACGGAGAGAACAATGTTACTACCCTTATTTTTAAGATCAATCATTACCTTGCCGCCGTCTTTGTTATAGCGGATGGCGTTGTCACAAAGATTATAGATAATCTCATAGAGGTATCTGCGGACACCGTTCATTACGCAGGACTCACCATTTAGATAGAGTTCCACCTGCTTTTTTGAGGCCGACACGGTCAACAGCTCAATAACCTCATTTGCTATATCATACAGATCCACAGACTCAGTAACAGTCTCACTATCCTCATCTAACTGAGAAAGACGGATAATATCATTAATAAGTAAAACAAGTCGCGTAGCTTCGTTCTTGATATTGCCGACAAATCTTTTTGTATCCTCCGGTTTTACAAGACCGTTTTCAAGTAGTTCCGCACTACCGATAATGGATTGAAGCGGTGTTTTCAGTTCGTGAGAAACATTAGCGGTAAATTCCTTACGGGTTCGCTCGGCAAATGCCGTTTCTGTAATATCAAAGCAGAGAATTACAACGCCGATCATCTTACCGTCCGACTCAGTATGATTAATAATAAACTGATACTCACTCCCGTTCCTTTCCTCACGCAACTCGGCTTTTTTACCATTAAACGCCTTTTCAATAGCATGACTCATATCAGCACTACGGTCAAGCGCAAGGAAATCATGACCAATTGCCATTTCATCTGCCCCAAACAGTTTTTTAGCAGCAGCGTTGACGCTGAGAATCATTCCTTTTTTATCAAGCAGAACAAGTCCCTCGTTCATTGAAGCAGTTATTTGCTCAAACTCATCGGATTTTTGTCTCAACTCACGCATCTGCTGTATGATCTGCTTGTGTTGCTTGTTTATCTTTGTGAGGATAGGTGCCAGTTCCTCATAAGTGTCGTTTTCGGCAGGGTTTTCAAGATCAAGCTCATTCAGTGGTTTTACAATGCTCTTTGCCATTTTGCGTGACAACAACAAGGCTACCACAACAGAAATCAAAGCAATGACACAAATAGCAGGAAGCATACTGATAATCAATGCTCCCACCGTTACCTGACTTACAGAAATGCGAAGCACTTTGCCACTTTCAAGGCGGATTGCTTCATAGAAAGTTTTCTCAGTCAAAGTGGATGAATATCTTGCGCTGCTACCATATCCGCTTTCAAGCGCTTCGATGATTTCTTCACGTTCAAGGTGATTTTCCATATCTTCTGCCGTTGCTTGTGAGTCATAAAGCACCTCGCCATCATCATCAATCAAAGTAAAACGGAAAACAGGGGAATTAAAATTATCAAAATATTCGATACCTACTTTATCTACACTGGTTGAAGCAAGAGAAAGCTCCTCCTTGAGCTGAGAAACCTGTGATTTATTAAAATAATTGTATAAAAAGGTAATTGCAATAAAAAGACTTGCCAAAAGCACAACCATTGCAACAGCTATAATGGAGCGAAAGATTTTCTTTGTCATTTCTTCCCTCCCATACGATAACCGACACCAATCACCGTTTCAATACAGGAACCTGCATCACCCAACTTCTGACGAAGGGTTTTAATGTGCATATCTACCGTTCTCGACTCACCGAGATAATCTACACCCCACACTTCCGATAGGAGCTTATCACGAGAGAACACAATGCCTGGATTACTCATAAAGGTTTTTAATATCTCAAATTCTTTAAAGGTAAGTATCACCTTTTCACCGCTGACAGTTACAAGATGCTCATTGTCGTTGAGTGTTATTTCAGCGACGGAAAGTACTTCGTCCTTTTTATCAGGCTTGCAGCGGCGGAGTACCGCTTTAATACGAGATACCATTTCCATTACACCGAAAGGCTTTACAAGATAATCATCTGCTCCTGTATCAAGTCCCTGAATTTTGTCCATCTCAGTACCTTTGGCGGTCGCCATAATCACCGGAATTTTACAGGTTTCAGGATTGCTTCGGATTTCTTTCAAGACATCAACACCGTCCTTGCCGGGAAGCATAATATCAAGCACAATCAGCTCCGGCTTTTCGGTTTTCAACGCTTCTAGCATAGAAATGCTGTCACCAAATCCTTTCGCATCAAATCCGGTTTGTGTCAATGCATAAACTTCAATGTCACGAATGGTATTGTCATCATCAACACACCAAATCATATTACTCTCCTTTATGAACGCCAGTCACAGAGAACTCAACCCACTCCGCAATATTTACAGCGTGGTCTCCAATGCGTTCAAAGTATTTCGCTATCATAAGAAGGTTTAAAGCATACTCACCATCAGCGGTATTTTCAGAAATCATCTTAATAAGCGTCTGTTTTACACGGTCAAAAGCAGCATCCACCACATCATCGTAATCAGATACTAGCTTGGCAAACTCAAGGTCTTGTTTTACATAAGCATCAATACTTTCAGTCACCATTTTGATAGTGGCTTCTGCCATAAGCCGGATATCGCGGCATTCCTCGCCGGTTCTGCCGTTAAGAAAAGGAATAATTTCAGCAATATCTTCTGCCTGATCGCCGATTCTTTCCATATCAGTAATCATTTTAAGGGCAGCAGAGATAACTCGAAGGTCTTTAGCTACGGGTTGCTGTTGGAGCAAGAGCTTTAAGCAAATGGATTCGATCTCACGCTCCATTTGGTCGATTTTATGACCTTTTTCTTTTGCTTTGCGTGTGCTTGCAGTATTGCCCTCCAAAAGTGCTTTTGAGGATAGAGCAATAATGCTTTCACATTCAGCGCCCATTCCAATCATTTTCTTATTTAGTAACTTAAGTTGCTCATCAAATCTGCTTCTCATAATCTTAACCAAACCTTCCTGTAATGTAATCTTCAGTGCGCTTATCGATGGGCTGTGAGAATAGCTTCTCGGTTTCACCGACTTCCACTAACTCTCCAAGAAGGAAGAATGCTGTATTATCCGAAATACGAACCGCCTGTTGCATATTATGAGTTACTATAATTATAGTATATTTGTCCTTTAATTGCTGTGCAAGCTCCTCAATTCGAGAGGTGGAGATAGGATCGAGTGCCGAAGTCGGCTCATCCATAAGTAAAACTTTCGGCTCTACAGCAAGGGCACGAGCAATGCAAAGCCTTTGTTGCTGACCACCCGAAAGACCGATAGCATTCTTTTTAAGTCTATCTTTTACTTCATCCCAAATTGCCGCATCCCGAAGAGCCTGCTCTACAATTTCATCAAGCTTTACCTTATTTGTAATACCATGTGTACGAGGACCGTAGGCAATATTATCGTAAATGCTCATCGGAAAGGGATTAGGTTTCTGAAACACCATGCCAACATCCCGGCGCAACTCGTTCACATCCACATCCTTATCAAATATGTTGCGACCGTTATATAAGACCTCGCCCGTAATTTTTACAATCGGAATAAGATCATTCATGCGGTTTAGGGTTTTGAGAAAGGTAGATTTCCCACATCCTGAAGGACCGATTAGCGCTGTAATACTCTTTTCGGGAATGTTTATATTGATGTTCTTTAAGGCTTGATTTTCGCCGTACCAAAGGCACAGGTTTTTAGCAGTCATTATTTCACTCATATGCTTCTCCTTTTGACAAAGTATTTACCCACCAATGTGGTAGATAGATTTATCAGTAATGTCAGTACCATTAGAATTGCAGCGATAGCAAAGGCAACACCAAATTCTCCTTCTTCTTTTGCGTACACGTAAAGAGCAACTGTCAAAGTTGCACCGGGAGAAGTCAGCCCCGTGAAAATACCGTTAAGTGCATGAGCAAATCCTGCGGTAAAGAGGAGTGCTGCCGATTCGCCAAGAATGCGACCAACAGATAGAATACAGCCGGTAACAACACCATCTACACATCCAGGAAGTACAACAGTACGAATCACACACCACTTACCTGCACCCAAACCGAAAGCACCTTCACGGTAGCTCTGTGGAACGGTTTTTAGACTTTCTTGCGTTGTACGCATAACGGTAGGAAGATTCATAATAACAAGTGTCAACGCACCTGATAGCAGGCTTGTACCAAAATTGTTGGAAAAAAGTAGCATACCTACAAGACCATAAATAATAGACGGAATGCCCGAGAGGGTTTCAGCAGCGTATTCAATCATAGCCATTATTTTTTGTTTTTTTGCATACTCAGTAAGGTAAATTGCCGCACCGACACCGAGAGGTAATACAATAACAAGTGTCGCAAGCACTATGTAAATCGTATTCAGAATATCGGGCAAAATACCTATTCGTTGGGTTAAGTAGCTTGGTTTAGTGGAAAGTAGCTCCCAAGTGATGTTAGGGATACCATTCATTAAAACATATCCGAATAAGAACAGTGCAAGTGCCACTGTGAATGCGGTGCAAGCATACATTATGCCACGCATAAAACCGATATATAGTTTTCTTTTTTTATTCATCTTATTTCTCCTTATCACGTTTCAAGAAGAAATTGAGTGTAGCATTAATCAGCATAATAAACAGGAACAGAACAAAGGCGATGGAAAACAGAGCGTTTCTATGCAAACTTCCGGGACTTGAGTAAGCCATTTCACTTGCCACAGCGGTGGTAAGGAAACGAACACTCTCAAAAAGAGAAGGCATATTGGCTACATTACCGGCAACCATCATTACTGCCATTGCTTCACCGATAGTACGACCAACACCCAGTACAACTGCAGTGGCAATACCACTTTTTGCAGCAGGTACAGACACCTTAAAAAAGGTTTCGGTTGGAGTTGCGCCGAGAGCTAAAGATGCGTCCTCATATTCCTTCGGTACAGCATCAAGCGCTGTGATAGACACTTTTATAATGTTCGGCAGTATCATAATCACAAGCACTATAATAGCAGCAAGCAAGCTCGCTCCGTCCGGTACATGAAAAATTTCACTAATGGCCGGTACAAGCACAAGCATACCTATAAAACCGTACACAACCGACGGGATGCCTGCAAGTAGGTTGACAGCGGTTTCTATTACAGCTCTTACCTTTTTGTTAGCAACCTTTGAAAGAAAGACTGCGGTAAAAAATCCGATGGGAACACCGATTATTATCGCTCCCGCCGTTCCGTACACGCTGGTCAGTATAAACGGCAAGATTCCATACTTCGGCTCGACAGCGGTGGGCGCCCATTTTTTGCCAAAAAGGAAATTAAAAAGACCAATTTCCTTAATGGCAGGTATACCCGAAATGATAAGGTACACCGTGATGATCAGAACACAGCCGACAGTTATTAAACCAAGTATGAGAAATATGCCGTGTACTATATCCTCAAACAATCTGTTTTTATTCATAATAAACCTCAATAAGGAATAAGGACCCGACCGCTGTACGCAACCTGAATTGCGGTCGGATATCCCGGAACCTTGTTGTACTCACAACAAGCAACGGTGCTTTTACAGCGTACCTAAATTCTTAATTAACAGGAACAACACCTGTGTTGCCGATAATTTCAGATGCCGCTTCAGATGTAATGTAATCAAAGAACTTCTGAGCACTTTCCGAAAGTGTAGCATCCTTTTTGGTTACAAGAACGAAGGGGCGCTGTACTACATAACTGCCATCTTTAATGGTTTCCTCGCTCGGAGTAACACCGTTAACAGTGAGAGCCTTAACGGTATCTTTTATAGAAGCGAAAGAAGCATAACCGATTGCAGCAGGGTTGCTCGCTACGGTGGTTATAACATCACCGGTGGAGGTCAGTTCCTGACGGTATTTACACATGCCTTCGGTATCGGTAATAGATTCAAAGCCATCTCTTGTACCGCTTCCTGCTTCACGACCGATTCGTACTATTTCAGCATCATTGCCACCAACTTCCTTCCAATTTGTGATTTCGCCAGTGTAGATTTTTGCGATAGTTTCTACATCAAGGTTAGCGACGGGATTAATAGGGTTTACAATAATAGCAATCCCATCATAGGCAAGAATAGTTTCTTCGAGTCCGTTTGATTTTTCCTCATCCTTGAGGTTACGGCTAGAAAGTCCAATATCGCATCTGCCTTCCTGAACTGCCTGAATGCCTGCGCCGGAACCGGTAGCGTTATATGTTACAGTAATGCCGTTGTCTGACTGAAAAGCTTCGCCCAAAGCACTGATAACATTGTTCATCGAGGTAGAGCCGTCTGTTGCGACTGCTTCCTTGTTACTGTTGCAACCTGTAAGCACACATGCCAGCAATATTGCTACTGTGAGTAAGCTGATAATTTTCTTCATTTTCTATGTCTCCTTTAATATTTGTTTTTGCAGTTATCTCTTGACTACGCCTATATTGTAATTTTGGATAGTAAAATCTGTAAGTAAACTGTGTAAAATTGAAGTAAAATAACATTTGGAATAAAATAAAAAGCAACCAGCTATGCTGATTGTTTTTTTTATTTTAGAGCATATCTCTTATACTGCTAGTTGCACACATATATGTGCTTTTTAATGGCTGGCTTTAAAAGAGTCTTTTGGATTGAACAATGCTAATTAATCTAGTTTCCTATCTGTTTCTATTTGATTCGCTATATACTCTTTTATCGCTTAGATGTTATTAACTAATGTATCAACATAATATCCTTGATACCAAAATTCTCTATTTCTATACACAAATTCCATATTGCCAAACTTTTGGAATTCAAAACAATTTATTAAAGTGTTTTGAATGAACTTTCTATATTACTCCAATCAAAGCGATGTGATAAATCATCTAAACCTAACAATAACAGTGTTTTGATTTAATTTAGTTTTACCTCTTTCATTGATATATTTTTCTATATCAAAAGCATTTTTCTTATCATAATATTCAAGTAACTTGTAATTATCGTGCTTAGTAATATAAAATTTATCTGATAAAAATGGTCTAGCACCTCTAAGTTGAAATATGCAATTGCTACCATCCATAACAGTGATTTCATCTTGACTCATTAAATCCTTACCAGTCTTTTGATAATTTAATCCATAACTATTTGCATTAGATCTTGTTTCTGAAGTGTTATATAAATCAATAGTTTCTTTGCCTAATGTTTTAAGCTAATTATTTTACTTTTTCTGTTTCGCAAGTTTTTTTAATTTCTTAGCTTCAGGTTTTGTAAATTGAACATTCCCAATAAAAGTTTCTTTTCCCGTATGTTCCTATTTCTTCGTAGCGTGCTAGAATTTGATTTTGAATTTTAGAAGCCGATTCAATTCGTTTTAATTTCTTCTCATCAGTTAAAACTTGATTTTGTAATTTATCTAAGCGTTCTTTGCCTTTCATTACTTGAAAGAAATCATCCTGTGAACGCTATATGGCTTTCTTAATATAGGCTTTCCGTTCTTTTACAGAATCGGTTGTCCTTCTTCATCAAATGCCGATTTAGAATTCCATTTTTTACTAGAACTTACTTGTTTGATTACTTCTTTGACAGTTCCGACTAAATTTTTATCTTTACATCGCTTAGACCATAAGATTTCTTTTTCCACTGTTGGAATATAAACTGCATGAAGATGATAATGATGAATATCTTGTCCTAGTGCTTCTGACATTGCATGATTTCTTTCATAGATGCCAGTTTACTTGTAGAGTTAGGATTTTCTCCACTTTTAATTGCAGAAAGACTTGGCCATGAGCGTGTTCGAACTACCATGGATACCTATAGTCATCTATATCCAAACAAGCAAATTGAAGTAGCCAATCAATTAGATTCTTTGATTTCTAACAAATTGGTTACAAAAAATCCATGAAATGTAGCCAATTTGTAGCCACTAAAAAAGTCTTAGAAAGCCTTTATTTAAGGTATATTCTAAGACTATAAAATACTTAATTTGTTATTCCCACTCGGTAAAGATTATTTTAAACTAACTTTTATATCGGTTAGTTTAATGCAATTTAATTTATAATTTGCCTTATTTCTTATCTATTTTATCTTTTGGATATTTGGACTGCCCCAAATACATCCCATATAATGGTAATCAATACCGAAGTATATATCAAATATTTTTTACAAATCTTCTCCCATAAACCATTTATCATTATGATTTGTATTGATTATATTCATTGTATATTGATTAGGGGTTGATATTATATAGTTATTACTTTTGTCCATTGGATTATATTCATTAATCGCTACAGCCGAATATAATCCTACATAATCATCTGGACAATTATCTAAATATTGTTTTTGAGACATTAATGTATAAGCATCCAATGGTTTTTTACTATAAAAATTGTATCCATATAAGAAATCACAAACACCATATTTACCTTCATAATACGCTTCTACCACCACATGCCCATTATATGCTTTGTTTAAATTTACCAAATGTATAATTCTGGATGGGATACCATTGCAAGCAAGTAATACAGCTCCTACTCTTGACATATCAGCGCACCAATCTGTTCCTCGCATTAATATCTCTTTTTCTGTTCCGCCAAATTTCATTTCTGAAAATTCATCATTACAATTACCTGCAATATTTGCAGTATATAATAAAATGTTCTCAATTGTTTGTTTGTCGTTTGAACCTTTAAACTGTTTTGCAAATGTATATAATTCATGGTTTGTCATATCAAATTGTTCAGGTTTTTTATCATATAGAAAAGCACGACTTTCCTCATCTAAAAGTATCATTTCTTTCATAAATTCATGATCAATTGAATTAGGATCATGTAAATCATTTCTCATCATAATTCCATATGCTTTACCGAATATATCATATCCTTTTTTCATAACTTTACCTTCATAATCCCATAAACTTAATTTACCATTTGTTAGTATTGGGCTTATTTTGCATATATTTTCTAATTTAAATCCATACCCATGCCAATTATAACTTTCAGTTGTTCCTTCATAAATTACATAATTCTTTTTTTAAAACGTCCTTCATGGCTTCATCTATCTCCACACAGTCTGTTAAAGATGCCTTAGCGATAATACACCCTAAAGGATAATCCAAATTAAGATGTTCAAATCTTTTCATAGCTTCTTTATCAATAGTTTTACCAGCATGTATTAATATATCGCCACGATAATTTGTTTTCCGTGTTCTAAATTCATATTCTTTTAATCCTTCTGCAAGTAAAGTGGCAAAAGGTTGTTTAATAGTTATTGCTTTCAATTAGAACACCTCCATAAAAACATGTATCAAAATTGTAATTTGTTATTATCTTACATATCTTTTATTTATATAATAACCCATAGTCCTTATAGTTCTAACAATTCAAATAATTTGTAATAATCATCCCCAGACAATACTGAAACTGATAAATCATACAATTCCTTATTAGATAAAAAAAGATTGTCTGTTCCTTTATATTTATCATAAAAATATTTACATACTAACATTTGTAAAACCAAGTCCATTTCCATTTTAAATCCATGTTGTTTTTCAATAGACAAATTTTCAAAATCATCAAAAAGTATTCCTTGTAAAATAAGTGTATCCTTTAAATATTTCTCTAAATCGACAAAATTCCTCTCGTATTTATTCTTATTATATGGAAAATTTTCAATATTTTGATAATACTCTATCTGCTGTTTATTTAAACGAAATTTATTCGATAACTCAATATCTCTCCCTTTCAACCAATCAGGATCAACATCTAATCGTTCTCCTATTTTTTCAAGAATTTTCGGATTAATTTCCTCGTTTTTCAAAGCTCGTCTAATAGTTTTTTCATCAACCTCAATAATTCTATCTTTATTTAACTTATTAATACTTAATCCTTTTCTATATAATGCTTTTTCAAATCTTTCTCTATTTATTGGAACCTTTTTTATCTTTGGTCTACCCATCTACATTCACCTCATACTTCGGACATTTATGTCATTTATATCCACTGTTCAATTTCATTATATTTTATATAATATAATTACTCAACACTTATTTAACTATATAATTTGCGGACAAAAATGGTTTAAGATAAGAAAAATTAAATCGAAATCTAATAAGTTATGCACTTTTGTATAATTATACTTATTTCGAAACTATTAAAATAAAAGGAGTTAACAATATGACAACAAACCTAGATTACATTACAAAACAAATTAGAGAGAACGAAATTATTTGGATTGATACGTGTACAATGATGTACATTCAAAGATTTGAGTTATTTATCAAAAATGTTCGACCAATACTTCTTGAATCAAATAAAAAAATCCAAATTCCAGATTGTGTGATGGCTGAACTTGCAAAGCATCAACTATCAGTTGATACATACAAACAAGCTAGCGCAACAGAAGCTTTAAGTTTGATTAAAACAAATAATGACATTTTTAAAGTAGAGTATCTAGATAACAATGCGAGTAAAGGAGAAAATTTTGCTGATCCAAAAATCTTAACTGTTATTTTAGAGAACAGAAGAAATATTCCTCAACTACTTATATCAAACGATCAACGACTTACTTCCGATGCATATAAGTTTAATGATTTAGAATCATTTTATGGAAGTAGAGTAAGTGTTTGTTACATTGGTCCAAATGGTGATATGAACATGTGTGATTGTGTTAAGGACAGAACTACCAAGCTACAACCAGAAATCGTATACAAAGATAGAATCATCGAAAAAGAAATTATTAAAGAAATTCCTCGCAATAAATCCTTCGTCGATCATTATGGATTGCCTATTGGCATTACATTAGGTAGCATAAGTACATATGCATTGTGTAATTGGAAACAAATCGCTAAATTTACCAAAAGTTTTGTATAGAAAGGAACTATCATGACTGAAACTTTAAAAAACAGAAATTGTCGTATTCTTATTGCTTTAGGATTATATTTACTTTATGAAACAATAGACAAGATCATAGACAGTGATTATAATTTAAAAGCGACTAGCGATAATAAAAATATCATTCTACAAAAACAAGCTTTTGAATAAAAAATAATTATTCTAAAAAGAAATTTTGTACTCAATTTGTACTCAAAATCATTAAAAGCAATCAAAACTACCGGCTGAGCCGGTAGTTTGTTCACGCCCTATAAGGGCTTGATACCGGCTCAACTCTAAAGA
>CAYNZZ010000004.1:0-94979 GCA_964401865.1 uncultured Erysipelotrichaceae bacterium | reverse complement strand
AATAACAGATAATATCATATGTTCTTTGATCCTGTGCAACCACTTGACCATTAGCATCAAAAATATATCCCCTATTGGCATATATGGTTTCCGATACATAAGCAACTGAATCAACATAAGGATCAAGATGTGTCATCGAACGAATGTGCACTTTTCCTACCACCACAACAAAAACATTGATTATCATGAGTAACACAACAATCAATGCAATTGTGAGTATTAGCTGAAGCATTCTATTGCTTCGCTTCATATTTATTCTCCGTTATTAATGCTTACAACATTATCTTGATTTTGTTGTAAGCCTGCATCTTGTGCAATTGTATATACACGATCTTTATTCTGCAAAGTCTGAATTTCAATATTTATCTTTTGATTTTCAACCTTTAAATTTTCAGCTTTTAAATTCATATTCTGAATATCAATCATTAAAGAAGCCTTTAAAGAACCAACATATAGATTAGATATAATACTTGTAATAAACGCAAAGACAAAAATAAACGCTGCAATTGCTTCTAGTCTTAATTTTCTTTTTGTACGTCTAATAATCTTGGCCATAATTCTTTCTCTCCCCTTTAAATCTTTTTAATTCCTCTTAATTTAGCTGATTTTGAGCGATGATTTTGAAATAGCTCATCTTCATTTGCTTCTATAACCTTATGATTTAATAATTCATAAGCAGGTTTTTCTACATCTTCTGGTCGAATAAATATTTTCTTATCCACTTTGATTATTGTTCTTTCTTTGAACGCTCTTTTAACCAATCGGTCTTCCAAAGAATGAAAAGTTATTATTACAACTCTTCCCTCTTCATTCAGAAGATGATCAAAGTTATTTAAGAAGTATTCGAGTGAGCCCAATTCATCGTTAGTTTTAATTCTAAGTGCTTGAAACGTCTGTTTTGCTGGATGGCCTTTTTTATTTAAAACTTTCTGTGGAAGCGCTTTTTTTATTACTTCTACTAGTTCCAGTGTTGTGTTAATCGGTCTATTTCTAACAATCGCTCTTGCAATTATCGGTGCATTCTTTTCTTCGCCGTATTTGTAAAGAATATCCCTGATTTCTTTTTCTTCATAAGTATTAACGATATCCGAAGCTCTTAGATTCTGATTTTGATCCATGCGCATATCAAGTGGACCGTCGAAGCGATAAGAGAAGCCCCTGTCGCCTTCATCAAACTGCGGTGATGAAACGCCTAAATCCAATAAAATACCATCAACTTTTTCTTCAATGTAATTTTCCATATTGGCAAAATTATCGTGAATGTATATGACATTAGAATAATTAGCTAATTTTACTCTAGATTCTTCAATTGCGTTTTCATCTAAATCAAATACATATAACTTGCCGTTTTTTAAGCGTTTTAGAATGGCTTCGCTATGTCCACCTCGCCCTAAAGTTCCATCAACATAAACACCGTCTTCTTTAACATTCAACAGCTCCATGCACTCATTAAGCATTACACTATAATGTTTCATTCATCTAACAACTCGCTTAATCCTTCAGCTACTTCTTCAAAGCTCTCACTAGCCTGCATATAGTAGCTTTCCCAAGTGGCTTTATCCCAAATTTCTATATGGTCATTAACCCCAATAACTACACATTCTTTAATGATATTTACTGGTTTTGATAGAAATGAAGGAATCTGAATGCGTCCTTGATTATCAAGTGTACATTCAGTTGCGCCAGACAATAACATACGGCTGTATTGTCTAACTGCACTCTTAGTGTTTGGAAGTTTGGCCAATCTTTCATTTATCTTTTCCCATTGATCACTTGAATAAATCGTTAAGCAACCATCTAAACCACGAGTCAAGATAAAAGTGTCTTGTAAGTCTTCACGAAACTTACTAGGTATGATTATTCTTCCCTTTGAATCAAGGCTATGTGAATACTCACCTATAAACATCTACCACTATCCTCCACTTTTAACCACTTTATACCACTATTATGCACTATAAGGGTCTTAAAGTAAACAAAAAAGTGATTAAAAATCACTTTCTAAGACAAAATAAAAGCCGCATAAGCGGCATTTAAGCAAATAGATTATTTATGTCCGCAAGAACAAGCGTGGTGAGGTAATTTAAATTCACCGCAAGCAGGACATTTCACCAATGTAGGTGCTGTTAATTTAAAATGTGTTCTTCTTTTTGCTTTTCTTGTTTTTGAATTTCTTCTCTGTTGAACTGCCATCTTTACTCCTCCTCATCAAATTGATATTCTTTTAAAATCGCTAAACGCGGATCGATGACATCAGCTTTTTTATCTTGTAAATCTTCTTCTGTCATGACACACCAGCCATCTCCACTAGGATACTCTATTTTCGCGTTTTTTACAACCTTTATTGGTACTTCTGGTAGAATAAGTGATATTACTAAATCATCTAAATCTAAATCATTAGCAATGAAATAACTATCATCTAAATCCTCAAAAGACAATGTTACCTCTTCATCCAAATCAAATGGCACAACGACATCTTCGAGCGTAATCGCACAAGGACAAATCATGTTCCCCTTCAGTGATACATGAGCTAAAAGATTAGTAGCTAAATCTCTTTTTATAACAATTTCTCCCTTAACATCGCGTAATGAACGCAAATAAGGATAATTATCAAAAGTTCTTTGATCTAACATATAATCAAATGATTTGCTATTTTCGATTTTAACTAATTCACTCTTTTTAATCTTCATTTTCGCACCAACGCCTAATAATTATAGTTTACAGCCCTTGCAATGTCAATTATAATTGAGCTATGAATTTATGCGGTATCATAACTGAATATAACCCTTTTCACAACGGACATATCTATCATATTAAAGAGGCCAAAAGACTGACAAACCCAGATGGCTTAATAGCTATAATGTCAGGAAATTTCTGTCAGCGTGGCGAAATATCGGTTATTGATAAATTTGCCAAAACTGAAGCAGCCCTTAAAAATGGTGTCAATTTAGTCATTGAACTCCCTTTTGCTTTCACGATACAAAATGCATCGATTTTTGGGCAAAAAAGTGTTGAAATATTAAAACTGCTAGGCATTAACTATTTAGTATTCGGTTCAGAAACCAACAATATCGAAGAACTAAATACCATTGCCAATTCATCGATCAATGTCGATTATTTAAAAGAAATTATGAAAACCGGTGTTAGCTATCCAAAAGCTTACGGTCTATTAAATGGTTCTTTATATCCTAATGACATCTTAGCTATATCATACTTAAAAGCTATATCTAATAGCGATATAAAACCTATAAGTATACAGAGAACCAATGAATATCATAGCATAGATATAAACAGTATTTCATCTGCCACCGCTATCAGAAAAGCATTGAAAAATAACGATGAAAATTATAAAGTTGCCACTCCTTTAATTGTTGATGATCCACATTTTAATGATGAGCTATATCCATACCTTAGAAATGTCTTACTTTTAAGCGACATTGAAGAATTAAGAAACTACCACTTAGTAAATGAAGGTATTGAAAAAAGTTTCAAGGATAGTGCTTTCAAATATAATAACTATGATGATTTCATCAATTCTCTAACTTCTAAAAGATATACAAAAGCTCGCATACAAAGAACATTGATTAGTATCATGACTCACACAACTAAGAAAGAAATCGAAGATGTAAAAAACACTCTTTACGCTAGAGTGTTAGGTTTTGATGATATCGGTCGAAAAATTCTTCACGAACTAAATCATGATGATTCTCCAATTATTTCTAATTTTAAGACTATCCCATTAGAACATCGTATTCTAGAATGGAAAAGTAGTTTATTATACTCTTCTTTATTCAGCGAAGAAAAAAGACAGCTTTTACTCAAAAAAGAATTACAAGGTCCTATTCGTCTTTAAACTTGATTTCGCCATCTTTCATCGATTCAATGATGGCTAGCGAATGTAAATTCACACCCTTATTTCTAATAATCATGCCACCTACTTGGTTGGCTTTTTCAATTACAATACCAGCACCTTCCAATGTGGCGCCACTCTTATTAACAATATCAATAAGTCCGATCATTGCATTGCCATTAGCTAAGAAATCATCGATAATCAAAACATTATCCCCACTAGATAAATACTTTTTTGATACCATCACATGATAAATACATTTGTGCGTAAAAGATTCGATATTAGTGCGATAACATTCTCCATCAATATTTATACTTTGCGATTTCTTGGCGAACACAACCGGACAGTCAAAATATTGAGCAGCAATACAGGCAATACCTATGCCCGATGACTCAATAGTTAATATCTTATTTATTTTTTTACTTGGAAATAGGCGTCTAAATTCTTTACCTATCTCATTTAAGAATTTAATATCGACCTGATGATTTAAAAAGCTATCAACTTTTAAAACATTGCCAATAGCGACAGACCCTTCTTTTTTTATTTTTTCTTTTAAAGCTTCCATATTTTCCCCTTATCCTTTAAAGCATTATATCTGCATAATCATCTTTTGTCTAATAATCTTTAGATATATCGCTAATATACTTAGAAACTTCCTTTAACATCTCACAATTTAGACTGTAATATGACCATTTGCCCCTTTTATTTGCTTTCACAATTCCGGAATTTAATAAAATTCTCATGTGATGAGATAGAGTTGGTTGAGTGATGTTTAAATAGCTCAATAATTCTGAGGCATTTTTAGGTTCGTCTTTCAATATTTTGAGAATCTTTAAGCGCCAAGGATCTGAAAAAGCCTTCATAATCATTGAGTTAATTTCAAAATTTTCTTTATCTATACTATTCATATTGATATTTATCTATATATTATCATACATAAATAAAAGAATTAGATAAATTTATCTAATTCCCTTTCGACATTATCCATTTTTTTAACGGTTGGATTATTTATTATTTTTCCATCCTTAACAACCATGTCAATATTCCTTAAAGCACAAAGATTATCTAATGGATTTTCTTTAGTGACAATAAAATCGGCGCATTTACCATTTTCAATCGAACCTACCATATGGCTAATCTTAGCAATTTCTGCGTTAACTAAGGTTGCGGTATATAGAGCAAAACTATTAGATACATCGCAATAGTTGTGAAAATAATTTAATTCGCGCCACATATTATAATGAGTTACATACGGGCAACCAGTATCAGTTCCCAAACCAACTTTTATATCTTCTTTTAAACAGGTTTTTGCACAATCGATAATTCCTTCAAAAACAATATTGCCATTGTATTTTTCGATGTCTGAAGCATTGGAAACACTTTGATCAAATAGTGCAAATGGCAAGGCTGGGGATAAAGTGGTAACTAACGATGCGTTTCTTTCTTTAAATAAACTAATCATCTCTTCATCAGGTTTGGCACCGTGCTCAATCGTATCAACACCATTTTTCAAAGCTACCTTTACCCCTTCCGGACTTTCGACATGGCTCGCCACAACCAATCCTAATTCATGAGCTTTATCACATGCTGCTTTAACAAGTTCTGCACTCATTTTAAGCTCGCCTGGTTCTCCCTTTACTTTAGCATCCAAGACGCCACCAGTTATCATAAGTTTAATTAAATCAGGTTTATCTTTAGCTATCATCTCTACATAATTACTAGTCTCATTTTCATCATGTGCAATATAGGCAAGTGAACCTGCCATATGACCTTCAGGAACCGAGATAGCCATATTACTAGCTAAAATTCTAGGTCCAATTATTTCCTTATTCGCAATCTTATCTCTAATAATCGTATCGTAATCAAAAGCTCCACCCACTGTTCTAATGGTTGTGGTGCCACTCAATAATTGAGTCTTAGCACTTTTTTCGCAGATTTTTTCGCCAATCTTTTTGGTCAAGCTATTTAAGCCAACTAACTTGATAAGTTTCTTAGGATCGGTTGGTTTCTTTTGTGGTTTACCAGTCGCTGGTAAATGAACATGTAAATTGATAAGCCCAGGCATGATATATCTATTCTTCAAATCTATTATTTCATAATCAGAAATATCTCTTTGATTTTCGATGCTTTCGATTATTCCATCATTACACAAAATCATTTTACCTGATACAGGTTTCATATCTTTTGTACCATCTAGTATTATTCCATTAATATAAGCTTGTTTCATAAGGCAACTTCCTTCCTTAATATAATATTAAATCGTTTTACACATTGTTTCTAGCTTTAGTAACCATTCTTATAAAAAGAGATAGTCATCTATAAACTACCTCAATTTTTCTTAAATACTTTTAACCATTTTGATAATATCTTCTAAATAATAGTTATCATAATAATCACTATCTTTTAAAGATACTGCCCATTCATCAATATCTTTCTTTGTATCAATATCACACTTTCGATATATAATTCTTAAAAACATACCAATTTTAGATAATGTATCAATAATACAATCATCAAAATTGAGTCTATTTGAATCGTTATAAGCTTCGATTATACTTTTTATTATTTTAAAGCTTTCAACAAAATCATCGCCATCAATATATTGTTTAGTTTTATCCAAATACGACTCTAATATCATATCTGTATCTTCCTCTAAAAGAATTTTGTTGTAGAGGTTGTTATAGTAAAAATCATAATCTTGTTTTGGCAGATACTTTATAAAATATTTCTCGAAGGCCATCATTTCAAAGCAAACATAATCTTCGCCTACCGGAGATAATAAATATGACTTAATTTCTTCGGCAGGAATGCTTTCAATAATTGAACACAATGGCTTTTTCTTTTTTGTTAATTCAGGTTTCAATGTCACTTCTTTATATTCTTGATTAGATATAGCCATCAATGCAGCATATTCATGTTTACATGGATAGTCACATGGGCAATCACATTCCATTTTTATGCCATCATAAATACTATTGGTAATTTTCACAGTGTATGGTTTTGGCAAAGAACCTTTTACTTTCGCAACATAACTATTGCCATCTTTAAAACACTTTAGAACATTTCCAAGATAGTAATAATCTTTTCCTCTTCTTTTAATCTTGTCATGAAATTCATCTTTCATTTTACCTAAGATTTTTCCTTCATCACAATAAAGTGTTGATTCTTCTTCATCATCTAATATTTCATTATCAATTATTTTTATCACATTATTATCTGACATATTATACCTCTTTCTAATACATCTCAATTCTAACAATGCGTATTCTATGATTCAATGATTCCGTTATTGTTTCTTATGTTAAGTAGTAGTTATGTTAAAATATGTTAACTTATTTTAAGAATATAAAATATTTCTAATCTATACAATCTCAGTTAGCTTGCATATATTTATTTATATTTCTGCTTACTGCCGAATGTGATTGAATATCACGCTGGATAGTATAAATAAAATAATGATTTAATTACCTAATCAAATTCTCTTTTAACCAAAATATACTCATCAGTTTGCATCACTTTCTTAAAACCACATTTAATAAATAATGAAATCGACGGATTGTCTATAGCTATGTCATCGTATATTTCACTTATACCATTGTTTTTAGCAATCTCGCATATTTTTAATAACGCACTGTAGCCATATCCTTTTCTTCTATACGGAGCATATACAACTATTTCCGTAATATATATTTCTCTATCTTCGTCAAAATAATATGCTACATTACCTACAAAATCATCGTTATCTTTAATGTACCTATAGAATCTTTTATCTTCAGCATTTACTAACCACTTATCGTACCACGATTGCCATTTTTCTTTTGGAAATGGTATTGTGCCACCATAAGCATTATTGTAAGACATAGTTTGTTTATCATTTAGCATTGCTTCTCTGAACCATAACTCTTCTATTTTAGGTTTATACAATTCAATCACTTAAATCTCCAATCATATATTTCCAATTATAGATTATATAATCATTCAACAAAAATATTACTAACTAATAAATAAAGCTAAAAGTATAATTAAATGAAGATATATAATTTGGATTAGATTACCTATTGATGAAAAATTTTAAATCAATTAAAACCTGTAATCGAAGAAAAAGAGGTAAATCCATTTGAATATTAATAATCGATCATAATAAAAAACACTCAATATGTGAGTGTCTAGTACTAATCATTTTTTTATTTAAATATAATCCTTTATTTCTTGAAGTGAACCCACCCTTATCTAGATTCTGTGTTTCTCCCACACAAATTGGAAGTTAATGATTCCAAACCATTAAAAATTCCTTTTCTCCCGGATTGCATTGTTTCTTTTGCAAAAAACACCCGCAATATAGTCATTATCCAATCCGATAAATCCATATATCTGCTTTGTACTGTCATCTTCATGCACATATATTTCTGCATGAGGCGACATCATCAGATACAAGAAGCTGAATAATACATTTTGCTTCCAAAACACGCTCTCCCTTATACCTATAAAGACTGTTTTAAGGTCTAACACCTATTTGTCTCAATAGACTTTCAATGAAATCACGAGCATACTTGCGTTTTAATTTACTGTGATTTGCTTGGTTGCAATAGTTTCTAAGGCAGTTATAGCAAGAAGTGTTTTTATCGCAACATTGTTGTGATACTTTCACATATGCTGCATTTAAAGATGTTATTACAGCGTTCTTCTCAACCAGTCTCTTAACATGACCTGCTCCTCCCGGAACATTGTCATAGATCAAAATATCATAGCTATGCTGCTCTAGGTTCAATTCAAGAACACCCTCTATGTCATTTCTCTCAATCCCAAGCCCACTATAATATTTGTAAAACTACACCTTGAAGAAGATAGACTTCATCATTACAAAATCCATCAGCCAATTCTCAAGAAACACAACTGACTGCTTGGAGCTTGTCAGAAAGCTGCAGTAGCTGGATGTTCCTATTTACTTTGAAAAAGAAAACATAAACACCGGCTCAATGGAAAACGAACTATTCCTGACAATCCTAAGCTCAATGGCCGAAGGTGAATCCACTTCTATTTCTGAAAACAGCAAGTGGTCAATCAAGAAGCGATTCCAGAATGGAACCTTCAAACTTAGCTACGCTCCTTACAGATACCGCTGGGATGGACGCACACTTCGCGTTATTCCTGAGCAGGCTGAAGTTGTAAAACATATCTTTGTTGATGTTCTTTCCGGTAAAGGTACGGATGCTATCGCAAGAGCCCTTGAGGATGAAGGTGCCCCTACCGAGCGTGGTAGTAAATGGACATCAACAAGTATTAGAGGCATTCTTGCCAATGAGAAATATACCGGCGACGTTATCTTCCAGAAGACCTTTACAGATGGTTCTTTCAACAGACATACAACAAACGTGAACTTGATATGTATTATGTTGCCGACCATCACGAAGCCATTATCAGTAAAGAAGATTTTGAAGCAGCAGGACTTTTGGTAACCCAACGCGCTGCTGAAAAAGGTATCCAGCGTGAAAGCAATAAGTACCAGCAGCGTTATGCCTTCTCCGGAAAAATCATCTGCGACGAATGTGGCGATACCTTCAGGAGAAGGATGCACTCCAGTACCTATGGCAAATACGTAGCTTGGTGCTACAATACCCATCTGGCAGATAAAACAAAATGCTCGATGCTATTTCTTAAGGATGAAGATTTAAAGGTAGCTTTCGTTACCGTTCTTAACAAACTAATCTACAGCCACAAGCTAGTCTTGAAACCTTATGCTGCTGCCCTCCAGAGCAATTCCAGTGATGAGAACCTTGTAAGAATTCAGCACTTAGAACGACTTCTGGAGCAGAATACGGAACAGCGAGAAACTTTAACCAGACTGATGGCGCAAGGCTACATCGACCAAGCATTGTACAACAGCGAAACAAATGCTCTTCTTGCACAGGCCAATACCTACAGGGAGAACATCGAGGTTATCAATGCTACGATGAGCGGTGACAGCTCTAGGTTCTTTGAAGCTGAACGCCTACTCCACTTTGCGGAACGTGGTTCAATGCTGGAAGAATACAGCGAAGATTTATTTGAGAGATTTGTAGACCACATTCTGGTGTATTCCAGAAAGGAAGTCGGATTTGTCATGAAGTGTGGTCTTACTTTTAAGGAGATGATTTGATGGGACATACGCCACTTGGCTATCGTATCGAAAATGGAATCGCAGTTATCGATGAAGAAACTGCAGCTAAGGTACGACAGCTATACAAGAATTACCTTAGTGGTCTTTCACTTACGAATGCTGCTAAGGAAGCTGGAATCAATGCTCTTCACGCAGGTTCCAAGCGAATTATGCAAAACAAGCATTATCTCGGTGATGACTTTTATCCAGCCATCATCGATAAGGAAACCTTCATTGCTGCAGGTAGAGAAATCAGACGCAGGTCAGCCAAACTTGGCCGCAACGACAGATTCAAAGAACTACCTGAGAAAAAGGCTCCAATACTCTTCCGCTTCAGCGATATCACAGAGTATTTTGACAATCCAGTAAAACAGGCTGAGTACTTATACAGCCTTATAGAAAGCGAGGTTATTTGATGGGAAATGTAATGGTCATTCCTGCCAAGCGACAAATTGGTAATACCGGTCGCAAGCAGGATGCAAAGCCTAAACTCCGAGTCGCGGCGTACTGTAGAGTAAGTACTGACAGCGATGAGCAGGCTACAAGTTATGAAGCTCAGGTTGAGCACTACACAGAATATATTAAGAAGAACCCTGAATGGGAATTTGTCGGAATATACGCTGATGACGGTATTTCCGGTACCAACACAAAGAACAGAGAAGAATTCAACCGAATGATTGAGGATTGCGAAGCTGGCACCATCGACATGATTATCACAAAATCAATCAGCCGATTTGCCAGAAACACCTTAGACTGCTTGAAATACATCAGACAGCTTAAGGAAAAGAACATCCCTGTATTCTTTGAAAAAGAGGCAATCAATACAATGGATGCCAAGGGTGAAGTTCTTCTTACGATTATGGCTTCACTGGCCCAGCAAGAATCACAGTCTTTAAGCCAGAACGTAAAGCTTGGTCTTCAGTTCCGCTACCAGAATGGTCAAGTGCAGGTAAACCACAACCGCTTCCTTGGCTACACCAAAGATGAAGATGGCAACCTTGTCATTGACCCTGAACAGGCTGAAGTTGTAAAGCGCATCTACCGAGAGTACCTTGAAGGCTACAGTATGGATAAGATTGCTGCAGGTCTTGAAGCGGATGGTATTCTTACCGGCGCAGGTAAACCACGCTGGCATACAAGCACCATCAACAAGATTCTCCGCAATGAAAAATACATCGGTGATGCCCTTCTTCAAAAGACTTACACCACCGATTTTCTTAACAAGACAAGAGTTAAAAACACTGGCATCGTTCCGCAGTATTATGTTGAAGGAAACCACGAAGCGATTATCCCAAAAGAGATTTACATGCGTGTGCAGGAAGAATTGGTACGCAGACGAGTGGTTAAGACCAGCGCCAATGGAAAGAAACGAAGCTACAGTTGCAACCACTGCTTCTCACAGATTATCATTTGTGGCGACTGCGGTGAGATGTTCAGAAGAATTCATTGGAACAATCGCGGCTGCAAGTCCATCGTCTGGCACTGCATTAGCAAGCTAGAACCTACTGGCCTTGAATGCCACGCCAGAACCATCAACGAGCTTGACCTACAGGAAATCGTACTCATTGCCTTGAATGAGCTCCTTGGTGATAAATCCAAATACCAGAAACAGCTACAGCAAAACATCGCCTCGGTCATCAGAGCTTCTGCAGCAATCACCACGGATGGTATTGATGAGAAGCTTATGGAACTTCAGCAGGAGCTTGTTAAAAAGGCCAACAACAAAGAAGCCTACGACGAGATTGCCGACCAGATTTTTACACTCAGAGAAAAGCGTCAGCAAGCATCAATTGACACGGTACAGCGTGATGAACAGTTACAGCGCATAAACGAATTGCAGGATTTCATTAAAGACCAGCCTTCCGACCTTACAGTGTTTGATGAAACCCTTGTAAAACGCTGGCTTAAACAAATCATAATCTGGCCAACCCACTGCACCGTTGAATTGAAATCCGGACTCAAGGTCGATGTAGAAAGATAGCACAAGACGCACAAAACCCTCCCAGCCATGATGGTTGAGAGGGTTGTTTTTATTTACTCTGCTTTACTTTCAGGAAGATAATAAATCTTTCCATCTTTTGAAATTAGTTGAACATCTTCTGAATATAGCTCTGATGTATCCACAACATGTAATGATTCATGACCAGATGCCTGCGCAGTAATCATTTTTGCTGTTTTCTTTTCTATCGAACGGAAATTGAAATCATCGTTAAACAGTCCCGGTATGAAATGAATCACGCTATCAAATCCAGCTCTTTTTCTGCGAATTTCATCAGTTTCGATGCCTAAGCGTTGAGTTGTTCCATCATGCCATGCTGTAAGTCGTTCTTGAGTATCACTTACTTGCTTAGTGTAGGTTGGTAATAACGCAACACACTGTTCCCTTGATACAGCACCCAAGTGCAATGTATATCTCAAATCAGATATCTTGTAAAGCACATCCAATAATGACTTCTGATACATAAACCAGTTCTGCGCATTACCTAATGCCTTCTCATAAGCTTCATAATCTAGACCCGTTTTCTTTGCGAAACCTGCGAGTGTAAGATTTGCTTGTCCTAGAAGCTGTGTACATTCTTCTTCCAAGCTATCAAGTTGCGCAATCTTTGAAAGACGTAACTCATCGTTTTCTAAAATTTCAGTTTGGAAATCAGCAATCTTTTTTACGTGAGCTACAAGCGAAAATACTCTGCTGCGATACTCATTATCCTGAAAATCCTGTATCTGAGAAATGCCATCACTGATTTCACCTAGCTCAGCATTTATCTGAGTCATGTAATACTGACCAACAACCATTGATGCAACGCCCATTGCCGCTGCTGCAGTATTAGCAACTACCGCAGTTCCTTTTTGTGCTTCTACAGCCACAAGATTGGCATGACCTTTAATTCCATCAGCACCATGATAGATACCGCGTACAGCACCTTCCATTGCTTTAGAATTTGTCAGTTTGGCACCTGCTGGAATAACCGCACGATACAACACTTCGCCATTCGCTGCTTGAACAGCCTGCGCAGCATTATTTACTGCATTGCCAGCCTGAGCCAATCCCGGAACCAGATTATTGACATGAGCAAGAACCTTGCTATCGGTAATTTCTACCAGCTTAGTTTCATCATCAATAGCTTCAGCCGGGAGCATCTCCATCTGAATAATAAGTTCATTTTCCTGATGAATCTCAGCAAGCTCATCTTTTCCGCTGGTTGTTGACACTGATACCAAATCTCCTGATGGAATAGCTTCACGCTTATTAAATTTTGTATAGATGATAATGCCTGCTGCTATTGCTACAGCTATGACAATACCAATTCCTATGTATTCCATATGTTTCGAACCTCCTATTGCTTCTATAATAGGCTTTGTAATTTTCGCGAGTTATCTTGGATGTTCTTCTGATAAATGCTTTTCTTCTTTACTCCATTCAGACTCAACAAAAGACATATATTTTTGATATTCCTCAGTAAATGTGCCTCTCATAAAACTTATTTCATCCATAATTGATTGCCCCCATGTTACATCAATTATTTTCTCATGATGATATGTAGCCTCACTAGTACACCTTGATATCTCAGAATTACCTACAGGTTCCAGTATCTTATACGGATACTGATGCTCTAAAACAATCTTGTTTTCCATTAAATCCGCATCTGTGATTTCTTTATCCCAACAAAGTAACAATATCTGGAGACTGTTAAATCTAAACACATATGATAATGCGGTATTCTTAAACTCCTGAACTTCCATCTTATCTCGTAATGTTATTTTCCCTGTATCATAATCAACATTCATTGCAATACTATTCGAGCAAAACATTGGTGAGTCACTCCAACGTAATTTCATATTACCGAAAACATAATCTGGCATAGGAGAAGTATTTACTGCAAGTCCAGCCAACACTGTTACATTTCTTAATGGCTCTGTTTCGTTTTCATTTAAAAGAAAACCAATAATTTCTTCACTAAAAAATGAAGTGTCCTTCTTTCTCGAACGCAAATCATTGAACGCATATTTCAAGCACATTTTTTGAATCATAGAGTAATCGTATTCTATTTTCAAAATCTCGTCCTTGGTGTACTTCCTAATAAAATACTTTTCTATAAATGCCTTGGCGTAGGAATCTATATAAGAAATTTTGTTGTTATTGCAATCGGCGCACACATCTTTAACCATTGGGTCACCTTGATGCACTACTTTCCTTTCACCATCTATTGTCGCAAAGCACTCAGGGAATAATCCGAGAATACCACTGGAAATGATATGCTCTTTTGTACCTTTAGCTTCTTTTCCACAATACGCACATTTCATTGTTTCCTCGCTCCTTCCATAACATCTAATCCACTGCCTGCTTTATTGCCAACGGTTGAGTTGCCGGATTAGACAACATCTAAATCACTCACTCAAATTGAGTTTGCACCCTAGATAACATCTATCTTAGTGCCACAACCCACGACATCTAATCCACAGCCTAAACCATCTGACCATTTTTACAGTAGATATGTTTCAATATAAGAATTACGGACTTTCATGAGCTATTGCCTAATCTCAAAAAAGCCCGTAAATACGCTACTTTTCGCTATTTATTTCTCTTTCCTAGACATCAAGCAGACCGTCTCAACATGCATTGTATGCGGAAACATATCAAAAGGATATACTGTATCAAAGTAGTAACCTTTCTTTTTAAATAGTTCTAAATCTCTGGCTAATGTCGCAGGATTACAAGAAACATAAACAATCTTAGGAATATTAAACTCTGCTAGTTTATCAATTATCTGCTCATTTAAACCTTTTCTAGGCGGATCAACAATAACTACATCTTTATCGACTAAATATTCATTTAATCCATCCTTTGCATCACCAAGATAAAACTCTGCATTATCAATATGATTTAGCTTAGCATTCTCTTTAGCGTTCATCACCGCATCTTCAACAATCTCAACGCCAATAACCTTATTTGCGTGTTTTGCCATAAATAAAGAAATAGTGCCAATACCCGAAAATAAATCTAATACTGAACTATCTTTATCGACATCGGCTAATTCTAAAACCTTATTATAAAGGTTTATCATTTGTTGATGATTAACCTGATAGAAAGATTTAAGCGAAATCTCAACCATAATTCCATCAAATTCATCAATAATATATGAAGAACCATATAATATCTTTTCTTCATCACCCAGTACAACATTATCATCAGTCTTTTTTAAATTCAAAATAAAAGACTTAATCATTGGGAAACATTTAACCATAATGGCTGTTATCTCATCGATTGACGGTATATCAAAACTTTTGACAACCAGTGCCACCATAACTTCTTTTGTACCAAATGCTTCTTTAATTATGATATGGCGCAAATAATCGCTTATCTTATATTCACCAATTAGTTCTTTTAGCTTAGACAATATATCATTTTCAACATCACTTTGAATTAAACATCTATCAAACTCCACGATATCATTGGAGTTCTTGCGATAAAAGCCAATACCCTTTTCTTTAACCGGTATTTGCACCTTATTTCGATATCCATCTTTTAAAGGACTTTCGACAATATCCTCGACTTTCACTCCTAATTTAGCCATTTTATTCATCGTATTATCTAAAATATTATGTTTGAGCTTCAGACCATAACGATAATCGACATGTCGCAAATCGCAGCCTCCACATTTATATGCCACTTTACACGGACTATTAATGCGATATTTGCTAGGTACAATTAAAGTATCGATAATGCCATAAGCTAAATTCTTCTTATGAGAAATAATCTTGATGATCGCCACTTCATCAATGAGCATTTGTTTGACAAAAATAACTAAGGAATCATACTTGCAAATCCCAAAGCCGTCAACAGTCATATCTATACATTTACATTCTATTTTCTGATTTTTCATATTCTTCCTTAATAAAAAACTTCATTATAAATGAAGTTTTATTCAGCCTCTGGAGTTTCTGTAGGTTCAACTTCAACATTTTCCCCACGAAGTTCACTAGCTAATTCGCTATCTAACGGTTCAGACAACACTTGTTTTTCCCAATTATCCATCATAGCATTCTTGGTCAATATCACATAAACCATACTTTCATCATCTCTATCAATGAAGTTATAAGCATTTATCGCAAGGTCATACATTCTTTTTGAATCGGTTGAAGTAAAATATGTTGAAATAGGTAGCTTTTTATTAACAATGATATAAGCATCATCTAATAATAAATCCATTTCTTCAGCAGTCATTGTATCTTTAGTATCAATGTTGATGCGAAGCTGTGCTGATGTCATTACCACTGTAACTCCTTCAACATCTTTTAACTGCTTGATTTCATTTTCAACATCGGTCATCTGTTGATTTGTAATAGCTGGATCTAAATCCCCCACAAAGCGATCGCCGAATATTGGTTTACCGGTCTGTAATTGGGCTTTAAGCAATATTCCACCAAAAACAGTTAGAGGTATCAATATAATACATAATCCAACAATCAATACAATAGCTGGCTTAGATAGCTTTTTTCCTTTTTTAATCTTTTGTTTATTTTCTTTCATTTTATCACCTTTAAAATTCTATCATATTTATTTTAGTTTGGAAAATATATAATCATGCCATATTCAAAAGGATTATATTTCCAATACATCAACTATTATATCACTTTATTCAATCTTTATAAAAAGCCTATACAAAGGCTTTTTATCTTCTATCTATTCTTTAGTTCTCTTGCGACTAATTCACTGGCCAATTTTGGATTAGCTTGTCCTTTAGAACGTTTCATAACCTGTCCTACCAAGAAGCCTAAGGCACGATCTTTACCATTCTTAAAGTCTTCGATTGATTGAGGATTATCATCAAGAACAGAAATTACTAATTTTAAGATTTCATCTTCATTAGATACTTGTTTAAAACCTTTTTGATCAGCAATAGCTTTGGGGTCACCACCATCTAGCATCAAACCTAAAATTTCTTTGGCTTGATTATTAGAAATTTCTTTTGCCTCTAGCATCGTAATTAACTTAGCAAAGTTATCACTATTGATCGGACAATTCTCAAATGAATAGTTATTTTTAGCCAAAATACCAGCTAATTCACTGCTCAACATATTGCTTACAAGTTTAGCATTATTTGTTTTCTGCATTGTCTTTTCAAAGTATGCACATAAAGCTTTATTAGCAATGATTACGTTAGCATCATATTCACTCAATTTGTATTCATCAACGTATCGTTTAAACTTCGCATCTGGAAGTTCAGGCATATTGTCTTGGATATTTTTAATAAATTCTTCACTTAAACGGATTGGGAAAATATTTGGTTCAGGAAAATACTTATAGTCAACCGAACCTTCTTTCTTTCTCATTGATACAGTAGTTTGGCTCTTTTCATCAAAACGACGAGTTTCTTGAACTATTTCTTCATTACTTTCAATACATTCTTTTTGTCTTTGCACTTCGTAATCAATAGCCATCCTAACATTAGAAATACTATTTAAGTTTTTGATTTCAACTTTAGTACCTAGCACACTCGAACCTTTTGGTTTAATCGATACATTGACATCACAACGCATTGAACCCTCTTCCATCTTGACATCTGATACTTCAAGATAATCCAAAGTCTGACGAAGTTTTTCTAAATATAGACTGGCTTCTTGACCATTGGTCATATCTGGTTCGGATACGAGTTCAATCAAAGGAACACCAGCACGATTATAATCAATCAGAGTCTCATCATATAAGTGAAATTGTTTGGCAGTATCTTCCTCCATATGAATACGATTGATACGAATCTTTTTATACTTACCATCAACAAAAATTTCTATATAGCCCTGTCTTCCAATCGGATGAAATTGCTGAGTAATCTGATAGCCCTTAGGTAAATCAGAATAATAATAATTCTTACGATCGAATTTGATAAGTGGATCAATTGTTAAATTGAAAGCAACACATGCTTGAATAGCTTTTTTAACCGCTTCTTCATTAACGCAAGGCAATGTTCCTGGATGAGCTAAATCTATTTCGTTTGTATCATGATTAGCCTGATCTTTAAAAGCATAAGGAGCGCCCGAAAACATCTTAGTCTTAGTTTTTAATTCCAAGTGAATCTCTAAACCGACAACAACATCGTATTCCATTATAATACCTCCTTAGTCTGATCAGCCAAACCAGTTCCTTCTTCAATAGCCAAAGCAATATCAAACATTACTTGTTCCTTGAAAGGATTAGCTGTTAAATTAACACCAATTGGTAGTCCATCAATATAACCCATAGGTATAGTCATTGATGGTAAACCGCCAAAATTGGCAATAACCATATGATTTTCCGCAATTAAAGACTCGTCTGATAATTCATCGGTTGACTGTCCTTCAATAAGTGGTGCCACACCTGTAGCAGCCGGCGCAAGCAATACATCAGCATCTTGTAGTTTAGATAATACTTCATCAACAATGAGCCTTCTAACTTTTTGAGCTTTACGCAATAATCTTTCTTGATTTTCTTCAAATAATGCATAAGACCCAATGACAAAACGTTTTTTAATCCATGGACCAAAACCTTTAGTTCTGCTATTAATCATAATATCATCAGTAGATTCGCCATCTTCCCTATGTCCAAATAAAATACCATCAAGGTTTGAATGATTAGCTGTGGCTTCAGCATTAGCAATAATATAATAAACAGGAAGAATTGCCCTTAATAAATCTTCATCATAGGTAACTTCTTCAACCATAGCACCCTTATTTTTTAATATTTCTACAACATTATTAAACAATTCAACTGTTTTTGCATTTTTGATAGCGTCAACAACATTTTTAAATACTAATACTTTTTTACCTTTTACATCAGCATTTAAAAGTTTAGTATATTCTTCATTTTCTACATCAGCGCTAGTCATATCTCTATCATCTCTGCCCTGCAATACTTCTAACATCAAAGCTGCATCTTTAACATTGGTAGTAAAATAACCAACATGGTCAAGGCTAGAAGCATATGGAATAATGCCGAAACGAGAAATTTTACCGTATGTAGGCTTAACACCGACAACGCCACAGTATGACGCCGGTTTTCTAACTGAATCACCAGTATCAGAACCAATAGATACACTTACAACATTACTGGCAACGATAACGGCACTTCCACCTGAAGAACCACCTGAAATACGATTCAAGTCATATGGATTTTTACAAGCCCCAAAATAACTTGTAAGATTAGTGCCGCCCATAGCAAGTTCGTCCATATTGGTTTTTGATATGATGACTGCGCCTTCTTTATTCAACAAATCAACAATATGCGCATTATAGACAGGCACATAATTATCTAGAATTCTTGAGCAGGCAGTTGTCTTAACGCCCTTAGTATTAACATTATCCTTAACCGCAATTGCAACACCCTTCAGCTTACCTTCTAGCTTTTCTTCAAGTCTTGAGCTTGGATCAATTAAAGTAACCGATGCATTGACCTTTTCTTGTACTGCAACTGCTTTATTATAAGCCTTTAAACATTCTTCTTTATAATTGTCATTAATCTTTATTCTCATTATTTTACCACCTTTGGTACTACCACATGATTCTGCTTAGTTTTAGATACATTTGATAAAGCATCTTCAACCGATAAAACATCGCTTACTTCGTCTTCTCTCAAATATGATGTCTCTATATCAAACGGATATATCATTTCTTCAACCCCATCAGTATTAATAACATCTAACAAGGCAAGTTTCTTTTCCAGTAAAACAAAATCATTTTGAATATCGCTCGCTTCTTCATCTGATAATTCAAATTTAATATCAAGTGCTAGTTTTTTTATCTCATTTATTTCCATCTACAGCATCTCCTTAAATTCTTCTTCGCTTAAACATTGTACACCAAGTTCACGTGCTTTATCTAGTTTTGAACCAGCTTCTATGCCGAATATTACATAATCAGTTTTCTTTGATACACTTCCTGACACATTAGCCCCTAAATCTTCCAATAATTTAGTCGCTTCTTTGCGAGTATAAATACTAAGTGTTCCCGTCAACACAACAGTCTTATCTTTAAAGATAGAATCACTTTCAATACTGGAATCTAGATAATTCATATTGATACCAAATTCTTTAAAGTGTTCAATCATTTTCTTATTAGCATCTTCTTTAAAGAAATCGATTATCGTTTCAGCCGTAACAGGACCAATATCTTTTATCTCACTTAGCTTATTGATATCAGCATTCATAAAACTATCCATATTCTTAAATTTACTAGCCAAAATCTTGCTGGCCTTTTCCCCTACTTGTCTAATGCCAAGAGAATAAATAAGACGTTCTAAAGAATTCTTTTTTGAATTTTCAATTGCAGTCATTAAATTATCAAATGATTTAAGACCAAATTTTTCTAAACTCAATAATTCTTCCTTTTTTTCATTTAATAAATAAATATCTTCAAATGAATTTAACAATTTAGCATTATGCAAGGCTTCAACTCTTTTTACCCCTAAACCATCAATGTTCATTGCATCTCTAGAAGCGAAATGAGCAATTCCTTCAACAAGTCTTGCACTACAGTCATTATTAACGCAATAATGAGCAGCTTCCCCTTCTAAACGATATATTCTTGAACCACATATCGGGCAAGTATCTGGAAAAACAAAGTGTTTTTGGCTTCCGTCTCTTTTATCGTGTAAACTTCTTACAACCTCAGGTATAATCTCGCCAGCTTTTCTGACTATCACTTCATCGCCAATTCGAATATCTTTATCTTTAATGAAATCTTCGTTGTGTAATGTCGCATATGATACAACCGTACCAGCTAAAAATACACTCTTAAATTTGGCGTTTGGCGTACATTTTCCAGTTCTTCCAACTGTAATAAAAATATCTTCTACTTTAGTCGATACTTCTTCAGGCGGGAATTTATAGGCAATCGCCCACTTAGGAATCCTTGAAGTAAATCCTAGCTTTTTCTGCATGTCATAATCATTGATCTTGATAACCATACCATCAATTTCATATGGTAGATTATGTCTAAATTCACTGACTTCTTTTATCCATTCAATCACATCATCAATGGAATGATATTTTTTGATACCATCATTAACCTTGAAACCCAAATGTTTAGCATACATCAAAGAATCATAGTGGTTATTGGCGTTTATATCATCAGGCACATAGTACCAAAAAGCATCTAATCCCCTTGATGCTGCAACCTTAGAATCAAGCTGTCTAATTGAACCGGCTGCCGCATTTCGTGGATTGGCAAACAGTGTTTCGCCATTTAATTCTCTTTGAATATTTAACTTGTCAAAGCTCTTCTTAGGCATATATACCTCACCACGAATTTCATATTTTTGTTTATAAGGTATCCCAATCGGTATAGATTTAATTGTTTTGACATTATTGGTAACATCTTCACCTTCAATGCCATCACCTCTAGTAACGGCTGTTTTGAATATACCATCTTCAAAAGTTAAAGACATTGCCAAACCATCAATTTTATACTCTACACAATATTCGACATCGTGATAATCCTTTTCAATCTTGCTGGCCCAATCTTTTAACTCTTCATAAGAAAAGACATTTCCAAGCGACAACATTGGTTTTTCGTGAACAACTTTAGTAAAGCTGTCAAGTACCGAATAACCAACTTTTTGACTAGGTGATGATGGATCAAACATTTCTGGATGTTTAGCTTCTAAATCTAGTAATTCCCTGAATAATCTATCATATTCACTATCAGGAATAGTAGGCGCATCTAAGACATGATATTCATAGTTATATCTTGTAAGCAGTTTTCTTAATTCTTTTATTCTCTCTTCTTCCATACCTAAACATTATAACAAAAAAAGAAGCTCTCGCTTCTTTAAAATCAATCCGCAATTTCGATATCATATCCATCAGCAATAATTCTGATTTTATCATAGTTTAATAGTTCATCGCTGAACTCTTTCTCTAAATAAAATGAATTAGTGTAATAATAGTAATATTTTTCTGTGTTGCCTTTATTGTCTTTTTCATAAACATTCATTCTGGCCCATAAACCATTAACACCTGAAACATCGTTTGTTGAATCGTTGCCATAATAGCTATCAATCATCAACCGGCGATGATCATCAATCATTTCATATAATTTTGGATTATTCTGAATATCCTCTTTGTCCATTTCTATTTCAATACTAAGATTCAAATAATCGTAATTATAATCACCATAATATTCTTCTACTATCGGTTTTAATTCTTCTATTAAATGATCGACTAACTCTCTATCTTCAACTGCATCTGAAATAGTATTAAAAGCAAAGATTACATTTTCATGATTTCTTGTATAACTATCAGAAAAACCAAATCCTCTCGTCTGATATGCCAAAGTTGAAAAACCACTTACAAGCACAATAGATAACGCAAAGAATGCAATCATTCTAATATTGATATATATCTTTCTACGACAGACAAAATGTGCAACTGCAAAGAATATAAAGACAAATAGATATGCAATGGCATTGGAGAACAAAGTGGTTGTTGAAGAAGAGTAATAATAATTAAATGTAACTCTAGAAGTTAATATAAATAATAAGATAAAAGTATAAAAATAAATTAATGATGGATAAGCGAAGAAACTATCAGAATTCTGTTCCACATTTTCTGCCTTACGACTCACAAAAGTATGATACAGTAAAGCGCCGAACCCAACTGTACTAATAAAGAATATCAGCATATCCAAATATCTAGCAACGAAAAAGGTGTTTGTATAATATCGACTTACTGTCAAGAAATCCAACGATTCAAAAAACATATTGCAGGCCATAAAAGGCATTGATAAGAAACCAAAAATGTCAAGACTAAAAGGTTGATATCCACATACAAATATATCTCCAAATATATATACTCCTATCGCAAGAAATAAAGGCAACAATATGTAAGCAACCATCATAACAATTCCATCTAATGAATTATTGGCAACCAAATATATCGTAGCATAAAAGAAAACTAGACCAGCTATTATCATAATAATCATTAAGACATATTCCAAAAATCCTAACAAAGCCGGCAAGAAAGCTCCAAACTCACCAGCTATCAATAAGAAAGTAAGAAAATTAGGAACTATCCAAGATGCAAATAATATGGCTATCAAAAAGATAACAGTATTAAAGAATAGCGATTTTCTTGACATCGGTAAGGAATAATAAGTATCTATACTTTTCTTATTGTGAAGAAAATTAAAGAATAGTGGCGTCAGAGAAATAATCGCAACCATCAAAGTCGCAAAACTCAAACCATAGCTCAATATCCCCTTATTAAAGAAACTAAAACTTGTAAACGCAAAAGCAACTAAGCAGGTTAAAAATTGAATTACAAATAAGAAAATAATCAAGTATTTCTTTGATGTCAGTTGAAACTTAATAAAACTTTTATTCATATTGGTGCTCCTTGCTTTCGACTTCATATATAAACAATTCTTCAAAGTTGACATTTAAGACATCTAAAATCAGTGGATTATAAGCCTCGAGCTTTTCAATCGTCTCTTGCTTTTCCCCTTTGATCACTAGTGTAATAACCTTACCTATTTTAGAGTAATGTAAAACATTAAAATCTTTAAAATCATCAATTGTCTTCTCTTCTTTAAAAGCCATTTGATATTTAGAAATATTAGCTTTATTAGCTGATAAATCGCCATAGTTTTCGATCTTGCCGTTTTCTAAAATACCGTAAGTATCACAAATATTTTCCAATTCTTTTAAGTTATGAGAAGAAATAATAACCGTTATTTCTTCATCTTCCAAAAGATTGGCTAACTGTTTATTAAATGTATATCTCACAAGCGGATCAAGGCCATCAAAAGCTTCATCCAAAAGTAATAACTTAGGTTTTATCGCCAAAGCAAAAACTAGCGACACCTGTCTTTTCATGCCCTTTGAAAAATTATTGATCTGCTTGTTGGGATCTAAACGGAAAATCTTTAAATACTTCTGAAATTCATTTTCATCAAATGAATAAAAAGAAGCATAAAAATCTTTTAATGTGTTAATGGTTGACGCAAATGAATAATATAAATCATCAGCCACCAAAAAAATATCTCTTCTAATATTTGGGTTAGCATATGTATCTTCACCTTCAAAATAGATGTTTCCGCCATCTAATGAGTAAATTCCAGCAATCGATCTGAGCAAAGTTGATTTGCCTGAACCATTAACGCCAACAAGCCCAAACACCGAACCTTTTTCTATTTCTAAATCAATAGCATCTAAAACTTTTAATTCTTTAAAACTCTTGGTTACGCCTTCAATCCTTAAACTCATAAGTATCGTCCCCTCCTTGTTTAAACACTTCTTTCACTATATTTATCAATTCAATTTCATCAAAACCATCATTCCTATAGCGAGCAACAATCTTAAAAAACTCGTCTCTTAACATTTCGTTAGTATTAACTTTAGTTCCGTCAGCAACAAATGCGCCTTTCTTTGACAACGTATAGATATATCCTTCGCTTTCTAATTCTTGATAAGCTTTTTGAACAGTATTAGGATTGATACCCAATTCACCAGCCAGTTGCCTAACTGAAGGAAGCTTGTCATTAGGGCTTAATACACCAGTTTGAATAAAACGCAAAATCTGTTTTTTTATCTGTTCATAAATTGAATCTTTCCCTGACAAAGATATTAAGAACATTTTATCTCCTTTCTGTATTATCTGTATTAAGTATACTATGACAATTAATACAGCGTCAAGCAAAAAGAAAAACCACCGAAGTGGTTTATTCAACACCGAATAAATAGCAATATACCGGTTGATCGCCCTTAATCATTTCAACCTCTAAATCACTATTTTCTTCAATATAAGCAGTTATTTCATCTATTTCGTCTTGACTAGAATCTTCACCGGCAATTAATGTAAGAAGTTCAGCATCTTCTTTTTTAAACATTTCATCTAATAAGGCTTTGACCGTAGTCAATTTATCGATATTACTTGCAACAATCGTTTTATTAGTCATCGCGATAAAATCGCCTTCTTTAACTTCGACCCCATTAAATACAGTATCTTTAATAGCATAAGTGATGGAGCCTGATTGAACATTTTTTACTGCTTCGCTCATCTCTTCTAAATTTTCTTCGATATCAGCTTCTGGAGAATACATCGACAAAGCACTGATACCCTCTTGAATTGATTTAGTAGGCAATACTCTTATATCGATGTCTTCCATAATCGACTTAGCCTGTTCAGCAGCTAAGATGATATTTGAATTGTTTGGAAGAATGATAATATGTTCAGCATTAACTCTCTTGATTTCTTCAATAAAACTTTCAGTAGATGGATTCATTGTCTGTCCACCAGAAATGACGATATCAGCACGACAATCTTTGAATAACTTTTCAAGTCCTTTACCAGCCGCTACAGCAATAACCGCATATTTTTTCTTCTCTTTAGTGGTTTTTTCATCAGATAAATTAGAATGTTGTTCCTGCATGTTCTCTATCTTTAACTTAATGAATTCACCATATCTTTGACCGATGTTTAAAGCATCACCAGGTTTTAATGTGTGAACATGAACCTTAACTAAATCATCATCTTTAACTACCACTAATGATTCTCCAATCTCAGCAAGCTTATTGCGCAAGATAGTTTCCTTAAATTTTTTTTCGTCATTTAATCTTAAAATAAATTCTGTACAGTAACCAAATTCATCATTTTCAGCTTCTTTGGCTTTGCTTGTAATTTCTTGACTATTTTCTTCGATGACATATGGTTTGCCATCTAAATAAGCTTTAAAACCCTCAAATATCTTGACTAAACCAGTTCCGCCACTATCTACTACTCCCACTTCTTTTAATACCGGAAGTAACTCTGGTGTATGATCTAGAGAATCCTGAGCAAAATCAATCAACAATCTAAAATATTCTTCAACATCAATATCTGGATGTTCAATCATATAGTGGTTAGCATACCAACTCGCTTCTCTAATTACGGTTAAGATAGTGCCTTCAACCGGTTTCATAATTGCCTTATAGGCAACCTTAGCACCATTTTCAAAACTTTCAGCTAACTCTTTGGTCGTAATTTCTTCTTTGCCTTCAACATATTGATAGAATCCTCTAAAAATCTGTGAAGTGATAACTCCACTATTTCCTCTTGCCCCCATAAGCAAACCTTTAGATAATGCTTTAGCGACATCGGAAATACTATCAGATGCTACACCTAAAGCATCTTTAACGCCGTTAGAGAAAGTCATATACATATTTGTACCGGTATCACCATCAGGCACCGGAAATACATTCAATGAGTCAATTAAACTTTTATGATTGCTCAAATTAGCATTACCGCTTTTAAGCATCTCCTTTAAAATAGCACCATTAATTGTTTTCATATTATGCTACCACCTTGATTCCCTGTACATACACATCAACACTCAAAACATCCATATTTAATGATTTTTCTAAAGTGTATTTAACACGTTTCTGTACCTCATTAACAACTTCCGATACTTTAACACCATAGCTTACGATGATATATAAATCAACTTCTAAACCATCAGGCTTATTTTTAACAACTACTCCTTTTGAGTAATTTTCTTTCTTTAATAATTCATTAAGACCATCTTTTAATACTTGTTGACTAGTCATGCCCACAACACCATAACACTCTACAACAGCTCCGCCAGCTAATACTGCAATAGCTGAATCCGATATTTTTACTTGTCCTAAAGAAGTCTTTTTACTAATTGACATACCTGTCCCTCCTGAATATCTATACAATTCTATCATATATTTATTTTTTAGCGCAAAGTAACTACCAATTAAATAATATCATATAAAAAGGTCCTAAAAGGACCAATTTATCATACTGTAACAATGTTATAGTAAAGCTTTGATGTCAGTTTATAGATTATTCCATATATAACTATGAATATTGCTATAGTTGTAATAAACACCGAAGCGTAACTGAAACTTCCGTTCATCGATGCTGCTACTAATAGTTTATTGATAATATTGTAAGCAAACAACATGTGAATAATAGCCACAATCAACGGAAGAAAGAATAATATCCACATTTGCGAATTAATTGTTCTAGAGATATCTTTATTAGTTAAACCAACCTTTTTCATAATCTTAAATCGTTTTAAGTCTTCGCTACTTTCCTGAAGCTGTTTATAGTACATGACAAGAGTCATTGCCACGATAAAGACAACACTCAAAAAGATACCCAGAAAGAACAAGCCTCCATATACACTCATCATCAGTTCGTATAATTCACCAAAATTAGATAAACTCAAAATACTTGTTTCAGATAATTCTTCAAGGAATGAATCATATATTTCAGAAACGATATTGTCAGTTAATTCTTTGTCACCTAAGTCAAAACCATAATAACGACTTACTGTAGTGTTAAAACTATTTAATACATCTTCGTCTTTTACAACCACCTGTATTTCTCCGTTAGAAATAACTGGCGATAAAGGTAAATCCTTAATAAGTTTATTTTCACTTAAAACATTATCAAATTCTTTATCAAAGATTTGCACTTTATCATCAAAAGTTAAACTTAATTCATTTAGCATAATGATTTCATTATCTGCCAAAATAACATTTTTATCTGTATAACGGTTATAAGTATCAACTGTTACAAAGTGTAAGATATATGTATTTTCGCCATTGCTTTTAATGATTTTACGATTTTCAAAACTGCCACTAAGGTATACTTCATTGAAAGCTACATAATCGTCATCTGAAAAACCATTTTCATTTAATATTTTTTCAACAATAGAATCAGCAAGTGTATTTTCTTCTCTTAAAGAATTATTAATTGTGATTCTGGCATCATTTGGATATAAACTATGTAAAGTACTATATGAGGAAAACCATATCGCACTAGTCGAAGATATCATGACCAGAACCATGGTTGACAAAATACAAATATTAGCCAAACCAACTGCATTCTTTTTCATGCGATATAAAAGTGTAGATACAGAAATAAAATGAGTAGTCCTATAATAGTAGTCTTTCTTTGATTTTAAAAGTTTCAGTATAGCTGGCACTCCGACAATAAATAACATATATGTCCCAACGATAACTAAAATGACCGCCACAAAGAAATTGATAATTGCTTCAATAGGATTGATGACACTTATAGCGATGTAATAACCATAAGCTAGTATTGCGAATCCTAAAATAGCCGTTAAATATTTAGCCTTTGGTTCTTTTTCACCGATACTGTCACTTTTTAATAAATTAATCGCTGTATAATGTTTAACTTGTAAAGAGTTGTATATAAAGGTTAAAAATAAGATCAGAATATAGTAAATTGATACTTCGATTAAAGCTTTAATCGATAAGCTAAAACCGATTGGCACGCTACCCTTAGATAAATTCAGTAAGATCATAAAAGCTAATTTATCCAATAAGACACCGAACGCTAAACCGACACCGATTGAAAAAATAGCGATATAAATAAATTCAGCAAACATGATCATCATAACATGTCTTTTTTCCAAGCCTAAAATATTATATAGCCCTAATTCCATTCTTCTAGACTTAATCATAAAAGAGTTAGAATAAAATAGAAAAATGAAAACTAGTATCGCAATAACAAAAGTGCCGAGTATAAGGAAATCGTTGATAACTTGACCACCAAGAGTCGATAAAAATGATTCGTTTAACGATAGCGACACGATAATATAAGTCATCGTGACTAAAAAAGTAATGGAGATGATATAAGGGAAATAAACCTTTTTATTCTTAAAAATATTTTGAAAAGCTAAACGCCAATACAAATTTTTCATTTTGCGTCCTTCAATAATAGCGAAAGTGTGTCGCTAATTTTTTTATACATCATCTCGTTGCTGTCATCACCCTTGTATATCTGATGAAACAAAGACCCATCCTTAATGAAAAGAACACGTGAAGCGTAAGAAGCCGCTTTAGTTGAATGTGTTACCATCAAAATAGTCTGCCCACCATCATGAATATCTTCAAATAGATTCAAAAGTTCATCAGATGCTTTGGAATCAAGAGCTCCAGTTGGTTCATCAGCCAAAATTAAGTCCGGATCATTAATCAAAGCCCTCGCAACTGCGACGCGTTGTTTTTGACCACCAGATACTTCGTAAGGTTGCTTCAAAAGTAGTGATTCAATACCCAATTTATTTACCAATGAATATATTTTATTTTCCATCTCTCTAACACTTTTCCCTGATAAAACAAGTGGTAATAAAATATTGTCTTTAATATTGAAATTATCTAGTAAAGAGAAATCTTGAAAAACAAAACCCATATGATTTCTTCTAAAAATCGTAATATCTTTTTCACTCAAATGGTCATAGTTTTGCCCATTTAAAATAATCTCACCTTCACTTGGTGAATCAATGCCGGCAATGATATTTAAAAGTGTAGTTTTGCCACTACCAGATTCACCCATAATAGCGACAAATTCTCCTTTTTCAACATTGAAATTAACACCATTAAGTGCCTGACATTTCATCGATCCAAATCTTGTAGTATATGTCTTTTTCAAATTCTTAACTTCTAATAAATTCATAAGTTTTCCTCCTATACTTCAAGATTAATTCTTTTGAATTTCACTAACCATTGATTTACCTTACAAATATAAAACTAATCTTACATTAATGTAAGATTAGTCGTTTAAACGCCTATCACTCGATAAATCAATCATAACATCAGTGCCTTCATTGATACGAGATTCTATTGTAATTTTGTGATTTAAATGATCGAGAATTTTTTTAGATAAATATAAGCCGAGTCCTGTTGATTGCATCTCGCTTCTTCCGACCTTGCCAGTATATCCTTTTTCAAACACTCTTGATAAATCGCTTTTTTCAATGCCAAGCCCTGTATCTTTAATTGAAAGAACGCTGTTTTCAAAGCTAATTGTCACACCACCTTTTTTGGTGTATTTAACCGCATTGGCAACAATCTGCTCAACCACAAAAATCAACCACTTTTTATCGCTCAAAACTTTTTGATTAGTATCTTTAAAATCAATATACAAATGCTTATTGATGAAGATATTCGAGTATGTCTTAATGGCATTTTTAACTATCTCATCAACATCAACTTCTTCGATTAGCAAATCTCCACTTGAATCATTTAAACGAATAAAGTTTAAAACCATATTCACATATTGCTCAATTTTCAATAATTCTATCTGTAAATTAATATCACTGCTTTCGTCAAGAAGCAATTTCATCGCAAAGACAGGTATCTTGATTTGATGAACCCACATGGCATAAAAATCAATCATCTCTTCTTTTTCTTTAATCATTAAATTATTCAAACGATTAACTTTTTTATTTAGTTCGATAATACGGTCAATTTCTAACCTTTCATCAAGTTCTTTGACTTCAAATAAAATATTATTATCAAAGAAGTTTTTAATATTTTCCAAATGCTTTAAATATCTTATAAATCCATACATTAGAAACATCACAAACACTAAGGACGAAATCACAATAGGATATAAAACTATTTCTAACTCTTTGCCATACAGAATGTAGACAAATGCACACAAAAAATTAGCCAAACAATATGCACATATCAATATCCTGTTCTTATACAGATAATTAAACATTTTCTTCATCTTTTAATATATAACCTAGATTCTTTTTGGTTTCAATGACAGCTATAAGTCCAATATCTTCCAATTTTTTTCTTAAACGATTGACATTGACATTCAAAGTATTATCATCAATGAATTCATCAGTCTGCCATATCTTTTGCATTAGCGTTTCTCTTTTAACTATCCTACCCTTATTTTCTAATAAAGTTTTAAATATTTTAAACTCATTCTTAGTCAATTCTAAGGAACTATCACCATAAATGATAGAAGCCTTTTCAACATTCAAAAAATAATCACGATATTTTAATAATTGACTGCTGCTTTTATAATCGTAGTTTCTTCTTAAAATAGCTTGTATCTTAGCGATTAATAAATCAATTGAAAAAGGTTTAGCAATAAAATCATCGGCCCCTAAATGCATAGCCATAATCATATTCATATCATCGCTAGCACTAGAAATAAAAATAATCGGTACCGATGAAATCTTTCTAATATCTTCGCACCACTTAAAACCGTTAAAGTATGACAAAGAAATGTCCAACAACACAAGCGTCGGATCATAAGAAATGAACTCATTTAAGACATTATGAAAATCTTCGCATACTTTAGCGTCATATCCCCAAGATGTTAAATGTTTCTTGCATAGTGAAGCGATTATTTCATCGTCTTCAACGATAAATATTTTATATTTCATTAAGAATTTTATCCGCTACAATCAAACCATTAGCTGCAGCTTGAGATAAAGAACGAGTAAATCCTGCTCCATCACCAAGCGCAAATATTCTATCAGTACCCTCAATTTCAAAATCATTACATTTCGGTCTGGCACTATAATACTTACACTCAACGCCGTATAAAAGAGTATCGTAATTAGCAGTGCCTGGTGCAACTTTATCTAGGGCATATATTGTTTCGATAATATTATCAAGCTGTCTTTTTGGCATACATAAGCTTAAATCACCAGCCACCGCCTTCAAAGTTGGTTTAACACTTGACGAAGCTAGGCGATTATCATTTGTGCGTTTTCCATTAACCAAATCGCCAAACCTCTGTACCAAAACACTGCCACCAGATATTTTATTGGCAAGCGAGGCAACAAACCTAGCATATTCAATCGGTTCATCGAATGGTTCAGTAAAATTAATAGTCGATAAAAGTGCAAAATTAGAATTGTCAGTCTTCTTAGCTTTGTCTTTAAACGAATGTCCATTTACCGTTAATACGCCGTCAGTGTTTTCGGTTACGACATAGCCTTTTTCATTGAAACAAAACATTCTAACGCTATCATGATACATCTTTGTTCGATAAAGAATTTTCGGCTCATATATCTTTCTTGAAAAATGTTTCCAAATAGTCCAAGGAAGTTCAACTCTGACTCCAATATCAATCTGATTATTTTTAAGTGGAATATCATTTTTCTTGCACCAAGTCTGAAATTCTCTAGATCCGGCGCGTCCAACAGCGATAAGAACATATTTGCCTTTTACCTCATGTTCTTTTCCGTTTTTAATAAAGGTGATGATATGACTACGAATATCAATATCACACACATTACTCAAATCAGATATCTCGATTCTATTTTCAAGATAATCAATCAAACTAGCCATTGTTGCATAATTTGCATCGGTTCCCAAATGTTTAACGATAGCTTGTTGCATATGAAGATCATGTTTAAGACATTCGATTTTAAGTTCATCATCAGGAACATATATTTCTTTAGTTGCTCCAAACTTTACTAAAATATCATCGGCTCGATGAATGTATTTTAAAACTTCATCTTCATCTAGAATATCAGTTAACCAACCACCATACTCCGAAGAAATAATATATTTCCCATCTGAAAAAGCTCCTGCTCCTGCCAAACCTTCCATAACTGAACATGGTTTACATTTAACACAGGCATTGGTCTTTTTATTGATGATTGGACAATTTCTATTATGTAGTTTATTACCTCTTTCTAGAAGCAAGATATGTAAATCTGGTCTTGAGGTAATTAAATCATAAGCCGACATTAAACCGGCTATCCCCCCGCCAACAATAACTACATCATAATCTGTTTTATTTGTCATATAGTGCCTCTTCACTAGGTCTTATTTGAATACGCGATATTGAAGTGGCTCTTTTATTTACTGTATCGACATCAATAACCACTGCACATAATTGTGCATCGCCATCCGCAACAGTAAATCTAGTCGCATTGCCATAGATATGATTATCAATCATCTCATCAATATCGCGTCCAATGATGCTATCAAACACCCCACACATACCAACATCGGAAATATAGGCCTCATTTCCAATCAGTCTTTCATCAGCGGTTTGAACATGAGTATGAGTTCCCAAGGTAGCCAAAACTCTATCTTTAAAGTAATGAGCAAACAACAATTTTTCACTAGTTGCCTCGGCGTGAAGATCGACAAGATAAGCGACATCACCATGTTCTTTCATAATCTCTTCCATCGATTCAAAAGGCGATGAAGAAACTTCAGACATAAACACTTCGCCCAATATATTACAGACGCATAGTTTAAAACCACTAACATCAAAAAGTTTAGCGCTATTTCCGTAACCTTTAATATGATTATGAGGAACAACTAGTTTATCAAGTTCATCGAGATGATCAATAATCTCACTTTTAGAAAAACTATGATTTCCCATGGTGATACAATCAACCCCAGCATTTATAAATTGATCATATATCTTAGAAGTAATACCTTTCCCATGCGCGCTATTCTCTCCATTGATAATTGTAAAATCAATATTATATTCTTTTTTAATGCTATCTAAATAAGTAAAGACGGTATCTCGACCAGGACGGCCAACAATATCGCCTATAAATAATATTCTCATTAGCGAGCTAATTCATTTGCGCGCATTTCTCGAATTACTGTAACTTTTATTTGTCCTGGATATGTCAATTCTTTTTCAATACGTTCTTTGATTTCACGAGCAATCATCACGCATTTATTATCATTGACTTTTTCTGGCACAACCATTACTCTGACTTCTCTACCTGCTTGAATAGCAAATGCCTTATCAACACCATCAAAATCATAGGCAATTTTTTCTAGTGATTCTAGACGATTGATATAATTTTCAATTCCTTCATACCTAGCGCCTGGTCTGGCAGCGCTTAATGTATCAGCAGCAGCTACCAAATAAGAGATCAGTGATGTAGGCTCCTTATCACCATGATGTGATTCAATCGCATTGATAACTATTTCATTTTCGCCATGTTTCTTAGCCAGTTTAGCTCCTAGTTCTACATGAGTACCATCAGCTTCAAAGTCAACTGCTTTACCAATATCATGAAGCAGACCAGCTCTTTTAGCCAAAGATTGATTTAAACCTAATTCAGCTGCCATCATTCCAGCTAAGAAAGCTACTTCCATTGAGTGTTCAAGACCATTTTGCCCATAAGAATAACGATATCTCATACGGCCTACCATCTTGATTAACTCTTTGTCCATCTTACCTATTTGCAGCTTGAAGCAAGCTTCTTCACCAGCTTTTAAGATTGTGTCATCAATCTCTTTTGTAATCTTATTTACAACATCTTCAATTCTGCCCGGTTGAATACGACCATCACGAATCAAAGTTTCAAGTGATAAACGAGCGATTTCTCTTCTGATTGGGTTGAAGCACGAAACAGTAATAGCCTCAGGAGTGTCATCAATAATCAAATCAACACCTGTAGCTTGTTCAATGGCTCTAATGTTTCTGCCTTCTCTTCCGATTATTCTACCCTTCATTTCCTCCGAAGGAAGTGCTACTACTGATACAGTACGATCAATAGTCTCTTCTTGCGAATATCTTTGAATAGCAGTTGCAATGATTTCTCTTGCCATATCTTGAGCACGCGATTTAGCTTCTTCTTCCTGTTCGTGAATGTATGTCGCTACTTCATTAGTTATTTTCTTCTCCACTACATCCATCAATTCCTTCTTAGCTTCCTCTTGTGTCATTGATGAAACACGCTCTAAAAGCACAATTTGACCATCAATTCGCGCTTGCAAATCTTCTTCCATTTTATCCAGTTGTAAAGCCTTGTCTTCAGCTTTTTTTAGTTTTTCATCGAGTTTCTTTTCCTTTTGATTCATTGATTCATCACGGTAATTCAACGAATCTTCTCTACGCAATAATTTCGTTTCAAAATCTTGCAATTCCTGACGGCGATCTTTGATCTCCTTTTCAGCTTGCAATTTTAAATCATAAACTTGCGTCTTGCCATCTAATACAGCCTGTTTAACCGTATTTTTAGCTTTGTTTTCAGCCTCTTCTAATATTAATTTTGCTTTTTGTTTATCTCGATTTAATCCAACACGACTGGCTACAAACATTATCACTATGCCAATAACCACACCTAGTAAACTAAATATAATGGAAGTAAAGATATTATTGTCTCCCATAATTCCTACCTCCTATATTAACTTTTAATGAAGTTACACTTCTTACCTATTATAAAATATTTTGTCATATTTCACAAGTTAAAGCGGTTGCAATGTTCAACCTCAAAAATCGGGCGATAAGCTTCTTTGCTCATATTATATTCTTTAAACAATTACTACATATTCTATCCAATACAAATTTTCTATATCTTTCTTGCTTGTTTAATTATTTACCATTATTTATAAGCATCTTATTTGTTATCGGTAACAAGTAGCGTTACTCTGAAACCTTTTTCTTGATCATGTTTCGCAAATACTTCAATGTAACTATTTAAAGGTAAAACTTTATTATCATAAGTATAGGTTACAGTATCAACGGTACCAGCATTAACGATTCCCAGTTCATCTAACTCATACTTTCCTACACTAAAACTTTTAGTGTCTTTATTTAATACTGCTACTATTAAGGTGTTGTCAATTAATTCAAAATAATAACTACTATCACGAACTGACTCAGCTTCATCAGCCATAAGCATACGATGCGTCTGTTCATCACCATTAAAGTAATGAATATCAATAGTGACATATTTTGCCTTATCATTTAATTGCGTATCATAAATCATGGTTGTAGGACCAAAATTCAAAAAAGGAAAACCATCATTTGAAGTGATATCACTCATTGTGTAATACATATCGATGCAATGTTTAAATATAACATCATATAACTCAGTATCTTCCAGTTTATATAACGTACCTTGATATACCAATAAATCTTTATCAATCAAAGTAAAGGTTAGCTCATCATCTTCAAAGATAATATCTACACTGCCAAACGATCCGTCATGAGAATTATCGATTTTTTCTAAATTATCTAAATCAATTTTCTTAAAAACTTCATATATCTCTTCGGCAACTTCTAAACTTATTTCTTCTTTTTGATTATTCGGCATATCGCCTAAAGTGAAATATCCTTTAGTAATAATTTCTTCTTTTCAACATCCGTTCAAACATAAAATAGCAATTAATAATATGATTATCTTTTTCATATTGACCTCCCCTTGAATGACTATTCTTATATACTTATTATACATTATCAATACACCCCTATAAACATTGATAAATATGACTAAAATCAAATTATAGAATTAAAAATCAACTATCAATTCAGTTTGAACTCGGTTGCATAATATATCTATTCATTTCAAAATAAAAGACACTTTATTACAAAGCGCCTTCTTCATCTTTTTTAAACAGTTTTTCTCTAATTTTGGCTGTGATTTCAGCATCAACAACAGGATTAGCCAATAGATAAGCGCGTACCGCTTCTCTTCCTTGCCCAATCTTTTCGCCTTGATATGAAAACCACGCTCCAGCTTTATCAATAATTCCAAGATCGCTTCCCAATGTCACAACCTCAGATATATGAGATATGCCTTCCCCATAATAAATATCAACTTGAGTTGTTTTAAATGGCGGAGCAACTTTATTTTTGGCTACCTTAATATTAACTTTATTACCGATAATATCAGTACCATTTTTAATTGCTTCAGATTTTCTGACTTCAATACGAATAGTCGAATAGAACTTTAATGCACGACCACCAGTAGTTGTTTCAGGATTACCAAACATTACTCCAACCTTTTCTCTTAATTGGTTGATAAAGATAGCAGTACAGTTATTAGCATTCATAGCACCTGCCAATTTACGCATGGCCTTCGACATTAAACGGGCATGTAAACCGACATTTGCATCGCCCATTTCACCATCTAATTCTGCTTGTGGAACAAGAGCAGCCACTGAGTCAATAACTACTAAATCAATGGCTCCACTTCTAATTAATACTTCTGTAATCTCTAAAGCCTGTTCTCCTGAATCGGGTTGCGACAAGATCAACTCATCAACATCGACACCAAGCGCTTTGGCATATCTTGGATCTATAGCGTGTTCAGCATCAATAAATGCTGCCTTGCCTCCTTCCTTTTGACACTCAGCAATCACATGAAGGGCAAGAGTTGTTTTACCACTAGATTCTGGACCATATATTTCTACAATTCTCCCTCTTGGAAAACCGCCAACACCTAAGCAGTAGTCAATAGAAAGCGATCCAGATGAAATGACATCAACATCAACATTGGCTCTTTCGCCAAGTTTCATAATCGACCCTTTGCCATATTGTTTTTCTATTTGTTTCAAAGCATCATCAAGTAATTGATCGCGATTTGTTTCTTTAGCCATAACTTTTTTCCTTTCTTTAATATTGTTGTCACATAAATTCAATAATCCTAAATTGATTCAAAAATATATTCTTTTAATTGCATAAAATATGAGTATCCGCTTGCGAGCGATATAATTGTTGCAAACCATAAAATAATATCAGACACCGGTATATAAAATAATTCAAATGGCAAGTTATTCAACAATACCAATATAATGCATATCATTTGTAGTACTGTCTTTAATTTGCCCAAGATACCAGCTGCCACCACAACACCATTTTGAGCAGCAATCATGCGACATCCATCAACAATTGTATCTCTCGCCAACATCAATATAACTGGCACAACAGGTATCATACCCTTGGTTACCATTATCATTAGTGTAACATTTACTAATAATTTGTCAGCAATTGGATCAGCGAATTTCCCAAAAGTCGTAACTAAATTATTCTTTCTAGCGATATTTCCATCCAAAAAGTCAGTAAACGACGCAATTGCAAAAATGAGCAGCACTATTATATTTAACAATGACAAAGATGTGTTTCCAATCTCGAAAGATATAAAGCTGATATTAAACTCCGCATAAGGGAATAACCACACTAAAGCTAGTACAGGTACTAAAACAATACGAAACATTGTAAGTTTATTTGGCAAATTCATAACACTATCTCCAATCTGCATATAATTTTATCATAAAAAAAGGACCTTAGTCCTATATATTAAATACTTCATAAGCCATGTTCTGTACCATTGAGGTGGCAATCATTTATCTGTACTGTATAAACAATACCTCTAAAATCGCTTCAATTTGCTATTTAAAGTTCCCCTACCAAATTTGGGTTTCTCGCTTATGGGGTTTATCACGTTCCACTTTTATCTTTTCAGATAAACTCGTCTCTTTGACACTTTTATAGGAGTTTCCATAGTTGCCCTTAGGAAACTTACCAGCCGTTAGATCACACTACCTAAGTTTATTGTTTCACTTAGCATAAACACTACATTCATCGCAGAATGTGCGAGCATGGACTTTCCTCTAGTTATAAACCAGCGATTGCCTGAAGTAATTAACGCTTATTGAATACTTCTTCTTCTAAGCGAGATACACGCTTTAAAAGATCTACTGAACTATAAGATGTTGTATTAGACAAATCAAGAACCTTTTGTCTTCCTTCAAGTTCAGTAACTTGATTTTTAGCTTCTTCTAATTGTTTTTCAAGTTCAACAATTCTATTACTTAATTCTTCTATATTTTCTGCTGCGTTGTAGTAATCATCTAAAACTATATCTAAAAATGAATCTACTTCACTAGCAGAATAACCTTTAAAATCAACGTTAAATTCTTTATCTAAAATATCTTGAGTTGTTAAATGCATTTTATTCATGATTAAATCTCCCTTGTTTAATTTTAAATCATAAAATCAAGTTATGCAAGCAAACTAGCATTTTAAAAGCTAAAATAATATAATGGTTATGGTGATGAGATGAAATACCCAAATTCAAATAAACACTTTCAAAAAGAAGCCGTCAATGACACATCAAGACGAGGAATGTCTTTAGAAAGTGAAATCAATCAATCTAATCAATATTATCTTGATAACGAGATGGCGAATATTCACAAAAAGCCTACTCCAATTACCATTGTAAATGTCGATTATCCAAAGCGCAGTGCCGCTAAAATAACCGAAGCATATTTCAAGGTTCCAAGCACCACTGATTACAACGGAATATATAAAGGTAAATATATTGATTTTGAAGCCAAGGAATGTCATTCAAAGAATGCTTTTCCATTCACATCTATTCATCCACATCAAATCAAACATCTCCAAAGCGTTCTATCGTTTGGAGCTGTGGCATTCATTATTATGCGAATGGCTTACTACGGAAAAGATTATCTCATCAAAGCTGATGAATTCTTAGAGTTCTATTATAGCGATGTTAGAAAATCTTTGCCGTATTCATGGATTTTGGAACATGGATATCCAATCAATTTTCGCTTATTGATACCATGTGATTATTTAAAAGCGATTGATAAAGCATTTAATTTATAGGAGTGTATAACCAATGTCAGATAAAGTAAAAAAACCAAAAAGAAAAGTCGATAAAGTAAGATTATGGGCGACAATAGTATCAGGAATTGTCCTAGTCGGCTTTGTGTGCCTAGTTGTCGGTTTATTAGTAATGTTTAATATGTTAAAAGATAAACCAGAAGTAACATTAGATAGTTTCCAAAATCAAGAATCAACTGAAATTTATGACAAAAATGGCAATGTCATCGCAGAATTAGGTATGACAATCAGAGAAAATGTTTCTTATGACGATCTCCCTAACTGTCTAGTTGATGCCTTTGTCGCTGTTGAAGACTCGCGTTTCTTCTCTCATAACGGCTTTGATATTTCACGTTTCACTAAAGCCTTCTTGGAAAATATCAAAACGATGTCTTTCTCACAAGGTGGCAGTACCTTCACGATGCAGCTTGTTAAAAACACTTACTTTGTTGATGATGAAGCCGGAATCAATGCCGAAAAAAAAGTTGATCGTAAGGTTCAGGAAATCATCATGGCAATGGAACTTGAGAACAAGACCTCAAAGAAAAACATTTTTGAACTATATTTAAATAAATTAAATTTTGGTGGTAATCGTAATATCCGTGGTGTTGAAAAAGCGGCTGAATATTACTTTAATAAATCGGTAACTGACTTAAATATCGCCGAGAGTGCCCTATTAGCCGGAGTTATTAATGCACCATATGCTTACAATCCATTTAGAAATTTAGAAAAAGCAACTGCTAGAAGAAATCAAGTTTTAGATTTAATGAATTATCATGGTTACATTAATGATGAAGAATGTAAATTGGCTAAAACAATTAAAGTTGAAGACTTACTGGTAGATCCAAATAACAGAAATAATCAGACTGGCGAGGGAATTGCATACCAAGCTTATGTCGATGCTGTTATTTCTGAAGTCATGGAACTAACCAATCAAGATCCATATGTCGTACCGATGAAGATATATACTTATATGGATCCAGAAGTTCAAGAATTGATGGATGTTATCCAATCTGGTGACATCATTGATTACATTGAAGAATCAGATGACTTAAAGACCAGTAATGGATTCGAATTCCCAGATGATGATTTTGAAATAGCTTCAATTTCTGTTAATAACCATACTGGTGAAATAAATGCCATACTTGGTGGAAGAAACTATGCCGATGGCGGAGAATTGTTGTTGAATCATGCCATCGAACAATATAAACAACCTGGTTCATCAATTAAACCGATACTAGATTATGCATTGGCCTTTGAAAACTTAGGTTGGGCAACAAGTCATGTATTAGTTGATAGGCCTATCGTATATCCTGGAACAAGTGCTGTTATTTACAATGCAACCGGACGTTTCGATGGACAGGTAACTCTTTCTGAAGCTGTCGGTAACTCGCTGAATACACCTGCTGTACAAGCTTTGCAAGAAGTTATTGAAGCTACATCTAATGCCTATGTCGTAGAATATTTAAATTCAATTGGCTACACTAAAGTAACGGCTGATAATTTCAACATTCAATTTGCAATCGGTGGTTCTGACTTAATCGTATCATGTAAAGAAATGGCTGGTGCGCAAGCTATGCTTATGAATAGTGGCAAATATATAACTCCACATACAATAAGCAAGATTGAATACAAAAACGGTAAAAACCCTGTTACTCCAACATATACTCCAAATCAAGCGATATCTGAACAAGCTGCTTATCTTACAACTCAGCTTCTATATTCCAATGTAAATGGCGGTTATGCCAATATGATGCAGATATTAAGAGAAGATTATCCTGTATATGCCAAAACCGGTACAACTGACTGGGGTGATAGCGGATTATCTTACGGCATTCCAAGAGGCGCAATCAAGGATTCTTGGAACTTATGTTCAACCAATGATTACACAGTAGCTACTTGGATCGGTTATGAAAAAGCAAGTGCCGAAAAACAGTCGTATATTCTAGAAAGCGTATATTATCAAAATATTCAAGGTAAAATTTCTAATTTAATCAAAACTAGAAATGTAACAGCCAACGGAAAACCAAGTGCTGTTACAAGACCTGAAGGAATATCTTCCATAACTCATATCATTGCTACTTATCCTTATGCAGCACCACTTGAAAACATGGACGAGCAATTCATCACAACCGGTTTAATAGCGACAAAAGATTACAAACTTGTCGATCCTGAATCAGTAACCATCTCTGATATGGCTGATTCACTAACCGTTAACTTAAGTGGTTTAAATAATAGTTTAAGTATTACTTGGCCAGAATATCCTGATGTCACCAAAACTAAAGAGATTGACGAAAATCGTGAAATGGATATTTCCTTAAAGAGAAGTGATGGCAGTGTTATCGTTGAAGCTAAGGGTAAAAAATTATTTGATTATGCATGGGTATATGGCCCAATCAGATATAAAGCTGATATTAAAGTCAACGGTCAAAATTTGAAAACAATCACTTCCAATCAGGCAAGTCACTCTGAAACTCTAGATGTTAAAGCAGGAGATAAAATTGAAGTATGTGCATACTATGGATATGATTCAAGAGATATGCGTTCTAATACTGTATGTAAGACTTTAGAAATTGCCGATAATGACATTACATTCACCCTACCAGTTAAAGGAAGTGTCGATAATATTAAAGCATGGGCTTCAAGATATGGAATCAATTTGACTATTGAATACGCAGAAGAAACAAGCAGCTCACCAAGTGGAACATTCACTTTCCATGATGCTAACAAAACATATATCAATGGTGAACAAATAACTAAGAAACAAAGTGAACTATACTCTTGGGAATTAACTTGCACATATTATCAGCAAACAGAATTAACTATTTCTACCGATGTAAGTCAGGTAAAACCTGGTGATTCATTCAATATTAATGTAAACAATAGTAATGTTACATGGGTTGTCAGTGATCCTACAGCTATAAGCATTGATTCAAACGGAAACGCTAGTGTCAGTGCTTCAGCTAATGGCACTGTTACAATATATGCAACAAAAGGTAGCAGTAAATCAAACACAATTACAATCGTGATTTCATCCAATGACAATTAGTAAAGGGCAGATAATCTGCCCTTTACTAATACAACTTACATAATAAAATAGTATAAATCGCCAATAAAAATGTCCTGTTTAACAGAACATTCATCAATTATTTCTCACTCACAAAGCCTTGAATATCTAAACTGATATCATGACAATCAATACCAGTCATATCCATGATATCCTCGTGTATTTTCTTTTGTAGTTTATTGCATACCTTCGCTACATCAATACCTTGTCTCAATTTAATATATAATGTCAATTTAACTTGATTGTCATTGATTTTGCACACCACATAATCATTATCTTTTTTTGCAGAATATACACCATCAATCTTTTCACATACAATTTGTGCTATATTTTTAAATACTTCGTTACTTAAAATTACGCGACCCGTCTTTGAATCAAAACTAACATTATTCTTTTCCATTTTTAACTCCTCTACACCAAAATAATTATATCATTCTTCTCAATCCTTTTGGATATTTATTTTTTATCTTACCGTTAACCGTCTTACCAAAACCTAATAAATGGCCATGATATCTGATGCTTACATATCCATTTTTAATATCAGCATCTATTTCTAAACCCTTAATAAACATATCGTATTGTTCGTCATTCAACTCATAACAGTACTTAAATCTGTCTTTTAAACAGTTAGCCCTAAAAAGATGATGCGATGGCTCAAAACGATTTTTCAATAAATCACCAAGATAGATTCCATATCGCAATACATGATCTTTTAAGTCCGGTAAAGACATGAAACTCAAATAGTAATGTTCATTTTGATTGTATAAATAATAATTATGAATATCTATATTACTTTCAATAAATTCTTCGACAATTTTATTTCTAGATATCGTTTTATATCTAATATTCCCGGCCTTATCATCCATACTTTCTTTGACCATATAAGCCATAAATTGACCTTCCATATCATCTAAAAAAGTAAATTTAGCCATGCCACTATACTCTTTGCCATTCAGTTTAAAAGCTTTCAACTTCATATCTGGATGTCTAAAAATAAAATTATTAATTTGTTCTTCGTCTTCCTCATGAGCGAAAGTGCAGGTTGAATATAGTAATTGCCCACCCTTTTTTAATAAGCTATATGCATTTTCTAATAATTCTTCCTGTCTCATTGCACAATTTTGAATATTTTGTAAAGAATATTCTTTAATTATTTCTGGATATTTTTTTACCATCCCTTCACCAGAACATGGAGCATCTAAAATAACTAAATCTACCAATCCATTCAAAACCATCAAATCTTTGGTATTCTTATTTGTCACAATAACATTTGAAAATCCCATTCTTTCAAGATTAGAAGTCAAAACCTGCGCTCTTTTATAATCTATTTCATTCGCTATTAAAATACTGTCATCACTCAATCTATTTAATATATTGATTGATTTACCACCTGGTGATGATGCCATATCAACCACAAGTTTCACTTCTTTAACATCAGGTATCAAAGCCGGCAAAGATGCACTTATCTCTTGGGGATAAATCAAACCTAGCTCATAAGCTTTTGTCTTACCTATGTTTGGACACTCATGAATAAAAGCATTAGGATTGATACCACATTTATGGTAATCAAAATCAAAAAGATTTAAAATCTCATCACGATCTGCTTTTTTAGCATTTAGAAAGATACTCTTTAAAGGTTCAGTCTTTAACTTATCTAAAACCAAATCATAATCACCTTTAAAGTATTCTTTTAATCGATCATAAAATAAAGTTTCCATAGTTAAATTTTTCCTCAATGTACTTTTTGTCTCTTTTCAATTGCTCACTTAAAAGCATCAAACTTTCAAACTTTCTCTCTTCTCTGATAGCTTCCTTAAAGTATATATAAATTTCCTTATCATAAATCGTATTATCAAAATCAAAAATATTGGCTTCTAAGGTATATCTTTTATCTTTTTTTACACTCGGATTACTTCCATAATTAATCATCGCCTTATAGTATTGACCATCCACTTTGACAAAACCACCATAAACCATGGCAACTTTAGGAAGTATGACTTCTTCATCATATAAAATATTGGCTGTTGGAAAACCTATTTTGCGACCATTTTCTAAACCATGAATAACTTTGCCCCTAATGAAAAAATCATAACCCAAAAGTTCACTCACTAAAGGCAGGTCTCCCTCAATGATCGCATTTCTAATTCTGGTTGAAGATATCTTTTCATTTTGATATTTTACTTCGTCAATAACATGTAAAGTAAATCTGTCTTTTCCATCAACAGCCAAGGTATTTTTGTCACCACTGCCCTTGTAACCATAATGAAAATCAAAACCACATACCAATGATTTGATATCCATTTTATTTAAAATGATGTCTAAAAAAACTTTTGGGCTTTTATAAGCCAAAGAAAGCGAAAAATTTATGACAACACAGATATCTAATCCAAACTTTTCAATTATTTTTAAGCGACTGTCAAAATCTTGAATGTGCTTTTGAACTTTTCCATTATTGATAACCTCGTAAGGATCCGGGAAAAATGTAATAATCGCTGATTTTAAACCATCTGCTTTAGCGATCTTTTTTGTTTTTTTGATCAAAGCTTGATGGCCTTTATGTATTCCGTCAAAATAACCAATGCAAGCAACTATTGAATCATCTATTTTAAGATTATCTTCAATATCCATATAGATAATTTCCATTAAAACAATCCTCGCTTAGAATGGTACAATCCATCGTTTTGATATTCATATATTGCCAATACTTCATCGCCTTTAACCATACATACAAATTCATTTTTTTCGTTAAGCTTTATAGTTTTGCCATTTTTAATATCGTTAGTCATTCTTTCATCACATTCATAAATTGGATAGCGATGAGTCAGCAATTCTTTTAAATCATGAAAGTGTATGTTGCCATTTAAAGCATCCTCCAAACTATCACAACTTTCAATACCGATATTATCCACCCTAGTCCTTCTAAGTTTCGATAATGTGCCTACAAGCCCCATTTTAGTTAAAATATCCCTCATTAGACTTCTGATATATGTGCCACTAGATACATTTGCTTTAAAAGTTATCATATTCTGATTAACATTTAATAATTCAATGTCAAAAACTTCGATCTCTCTTTCAGGAATTTCAACTTCAATATTCTGCCTTTGATAATCATACAACTTTTTTCCTTTAACCTTTATAGCTGAGGTCATCGGTGGTTTTTGTGTTGACTTGCCAAGAAACGACCTTAATACATTCTCTATTTCTTTACGCCCGGGCATTTGATATCTATCCATTTTAGATATAACATTTCCATCAATATCTAAAGTATCCGTCTCGTAGCCAATCTCTACTGTCGCAACATATTCTTTTGATGCACTGACAATAAAAGGATTAGCTTTACAAGTCTTATCAAACAATATTATCATCACGCCAGTAGCATTGGGATCTAAAGTGCCAGTATGACCAACTGCCCTTGTATTTAAAACTTTACGCATTTTATGGCATACATCAAAAGATGTCATGCCTCTAGGTTTATCAATAAAACATACTTTTTGCATAAATGTATTATAACATAAACCATATTATAGGTTAAAATAAGGGTATGTCTTTAAAAAAAGTCTTGGCGAAGGTCAGAAAAGCTGACTTAGAATATGGTTTAATAGAAAATGGCGATAAGATTGGCGTTGGATTAAGTGGCGGCAAAGATTCATCATTACTTTTATACACCTTATATCTATATCAATTCTTAGCTGCCAATACCTTTGATAAACACTTTGATATAGTTGGTATCCACATCGATTTAAATTTTCACAAAGAAGATTTCTCGCCTGTTAAAAAATGGTTTGAACCATATAAAATTGATATATACGAAGAAAAAAGCTTGATTGCCGACATCTTAAATCGCAATCTTAAAAACGATAAGATTCAGTGCAGTCTTTGTTCAACACTGAAAAAAGGTGCAGTTATAAAAGCCGGAAAAGGATTAGGATGTAATAAAATAGCTTTCGGTCATCATGGTGATGACGCAATCGAGACAATGTTTTTGAATATGATATACGGTGGCAGAATCGCAACTTTTGATCCCAAGATGCATCTCGAAAGAGAAGATGTCACTTTTATCAGACCATTTATATTAGCTTTTGAAAAAGAAATAAAAAAAGCCAATACAGATTTAAACATTCCAAGCATTAAGAGTGGATGTCCAAATGATGGCTTTAGTAAAAGACAGGATATTAAAAATTTACTCAACCAGATATATAGAGAATACCCACAAGCTAAAGAAAACTTTCTTTTATCTCTACATAATACCGATAAAGTAAATCTTTTTAAAAAGTAATTAACCTTTAATTATCGCTCGAACAATAAAAGCGACATATAATAATACAAATATAATTCCCTGATATCTAACCATTTGATATCTCTTTTTAATAAAAGGAATAATTCCAAATAATATAGATACCACAATCAAATACATCAAATCAAAATTATATGATACTGCATAATGAATAGGTGAAATAATTGAAGATACACCTAATATCAAAACGATATTAAAGATATTTGAACCGATGATATTGCCAATCGCAATGTCAACAGTTCCTTTTCTCGTGGCAGTAATAGAAGTTACAAGTTCAGGAAGTGATGTAGCTACTGATACAATTGTAACCCCAATCAATTTCTCGGAAATACCTATCGTTTTGGCAAGGCTAGTAGCATTATCAACTACAAAATCACCACCAAATTTCAGCGCAGCAATTCCACATATAACATAAATAATAGCTAATGTAATCGACATCGAATCTTCTTTATCTTGTTTGATTTCTTTAGCCTTTTTAGCCATATAAACATTATAGGCAAGATATAAGATACAAAGTGTCAATAAAATTAAGCCATTGATTCTAGTAATGATATGTTCATTACTCATATTAGCCATGACAAATAACAATATTGTCACAAATATCATAAATGGGCTTTCAACCTTTGCAGTTGAGTGCTTGAATTCCAAATTATTAATAATGGCACATGTTCCTAAGATAAGAAGAATATTGGCAATATTGCTTCCCACTACATTACCGATTGATAAATCAGAAAAACCACTCAAAGCCGCCGAAGCAGAAACCATTAATTCAGGCATTGATGTACCAATAGCAACTACGGTTAAACCAATGATTATTTGAGGAATGCCAAATTTACTGGCAATAGCACTAGCACCATCAACCAAAAAATCAGCACCTTTCATGAGCAATACAAACCCAATAATAATGAAAATAATATTAATTATTACATTCATTGTTAATCTAAGCTCCCGTATTGAGCATAGTAATCATCTAATTTTTTAATCATCTCCTGATCGAGACTGCCTTTTTCTTCTAGGTAGGCTCTAACTTCTTTCATCGAAACGATACATGAAGTTTTAAAACCATATAATTCACTCACTTCTTCAAGAGCACCCTTATCGGTTTTTCCTTTCTCATTGCGATTTAAAGAAACCATCAAACCCACAATACTCACATTTGCGGCACCCAATACCTTGGGAACTGTTTCTTCCATTGATTTGCCTGATGTCGTAACATCTTCGATCATGACCACTCTTTCGCCATCTTGAAGTTTATGCCCGAGCAACCCGCCCTTGTCAGCTCCGTGATCCTTGATTTCTTTTCTGTCACTTGTATAGCTTACTTTCTTGCCATATAGATTATAAAATGCCATGGCAGTTGCGACAGCAATAGGAATTCCTTTATACGCAGGCCCAAACAATACATCAAATTCTAAACCATATGTCTCTTTAATTGCCCTAGCATAAAATTCACCTAGCTTAATTAACTGATATCCATTTTCATATGCTCCTGCATTCATGAAGAATGGACTTTTACGACCCGACTTTAAAGTGAAGTCACCAAATTTCAAGACATCACTTTCCAGCATAAATTCAATAAATTCTTTTTTATATGCTTCCATTATCTAACCATCTCCTCAATCATATCGTATGTAGCTTTTGGATCGTCGGATTTCGTAATTGAACGTCCTACTACAATATAGTCTGATCCCATCTGTTTAGCATATACTGGAGTGGCAACTCTTTTTTGATCATCTTTACTGTCATTGCTCAATCTAATACCAGGAGTAACAGTGATAAAGTCATTACCGCATACTTCATGAATTCTCTTAGCCTCATGAACCGAACAAACAACACCATCTAAACCAGCCTTTTTAGCATTCAATGCATAATGCAATACCGCATCAATTACTTCGCCATCAATTAATAATTCTTCATTAAGCATTTCTTTCGTTGTAGAAGTCAATTGTGTTACGCCAATACATAAAGGCCTTTTATCACCGGTTTTGCCAATATTTAAACCTTCAATAGCTGCCTTCATCATTTCACTTCCGCCAGCACAGTGAACATTGACAATATCCACACCTAAAGATGCTAAATTTTTCATGCCACCTTTTACAGTGTTTGGAATATCATGTAATTTCAAGTCCAAGAAGATTTTATGGCCTAAAGCCTTGATATCTTTAACAATCTCCAAACCACAAGCATATGTTAATTCCATGCCAATTTTAACATAAATAGGTTTATGGAATTTAGCCAAGAAATTCAAAGTTTCCTCTTTAGTAGAAAAATCAAGAGCCACTATTGTTTGTGTCATTTATTTAAACTCCTTCCAATCGCATCTTTAAGCGATTTATAACCATACTTTTCTAAAACCTTTGGTAAGTCATCAATGATTTCTTTGCAAACCATTGGATTTGTAAAGTTTGCTGCACCTACCTCTACTGCACTAGCACCAGCATTTAAAAACTCCAGCACATCTTCAGCATTTGAAATACCGCCTACGCCTATAATAGGCAAGTTAGTATTTGATGCCACCTGATATACCATTCTAATAGCCACTGGTTTTATGCAAGGTCCCGATAAACCGCCCGTCAAGTTACCAAGTAGTGGTTTGCCGGTTTTTAAATCTATTTTCATACCCAATAAAGTATTGATTAACACTAAGCCATCAGCACCAGCTTCTTCGACTGACTTGGCGATTTCAACGATATTTGTAACATTTGGCGATAATTTTACATATACCGGTTTTGTACTTACTCCTTTAGCTTTTTTAGTTATTTCATAGGCGAGTTTTGGATTAGTCCCTAAGCCTATACCGCCATGTTTAACATTAGGGCAAGAGATGTTTAACTCATAAGCCTTTACCACACTTTGATCATTTAAGGCTTTTATTACTTCGATGTATTCTTCTTCGCTAGCTCCGGCAATATTAGCGATGATTTCAGTGTTAAAATTCGCCAAGAAAGGAAGCTCGTTATCAATAATAGATTGAACACCTTTGTTTTGTAAACCAATGCAGTTAAGCATACCGGAAGCTGTTTCAGCTATTCTAATACCCTTGTTACCATATCTTTCATTTAAAGTAGCTGATTTAATGGCAATACCACCTAATATTGATAAATCATAATATTCGTTGTATTCTTTTCCAAAACCAAAGCATCCACTAGCGGGAATAATAGGATTTTTTAAATGCAAACCTGGTAAATCAATACTAATATCTATCATAGCTTCACCTTTCCTATTTCAAATACTGGTCCATCTTTACATACACGATAAGCCTTGGAATCATTTCCTTCAACTACGCAACCCATGCAGGCACCAATACCACAAGCCATGCGCTGTTCTAAAGAGAAATATCCTTGATAACCTTTTGATTCCAATGCTTTAAGCATTCCTAAAGGGCCGCAGGCATAGATAATAAAATCATCATTCATATTTAAACTATCCATAAGTTCACATACATTACCTTTAAAACCATATGAACCATTATCAGTTGTTACATATGTTTCAATACCCAGCTCTTTAAATTCTTTTTCCAAAATAACTTGCGATGCATCAAGAAAACCTAAGACAACTTTAACTTCATTACCTTGTTTTAAAAGCTCTCTAGCTAATTCGTATAGAGGTGGAACACCAATTCCGCCACCTATAATTACTGCTTTTTTATTTTCGATAGGAAAACCATTTCCTAAAGGTGCCATAATTGATACCTCATCTTTGACAAGAGCCAAAGCTTTTGTACCTTCACCTAATATCTTATAGATGATTGTAATGGTATCTTCGCCAATTTTATGAATCGAAATTGGTCGTCTAAGATAAAATCCTTCAACTTCAATCTCAATAAATTGTCCCGCTTTCGCATTTTTTGCTAAAGATGTTCTTATCTCCATTTGATAAATATCTTTAGCTATCATCTCATTACTTAATACTTTACATCTTTCTAGCATCGGTTTTTCTCCAAATCATTCATCGAAATCATTGAGAAACTCAATGATTCAAGAATGCTGACAAGCGCATTAGCGGTATCTAGACTAGTCATACAAGAAATGTTATTTTCGGCTGATACACGACGAATTAAGAAACCATCTAAATGTGTCTTTTCTTTTGAAGACATAGTGTTGATAACAAAATTAACTCTTCCTTCACGGATGATATCGATAACATTGTCTTTATCACCTTGGTCAATTTTTGATGCAATATGTACTCTTAAACCACTTTCTTCAAAAACTCTAGCTGTACCACCAGTTGCATAGATGCCATAACCGATATTAGCGAAGCGTCTAGCAATTTCTAATGCTTCTTGCTTATCATTACCGGCAATTGTCATTAATACGTTACCATGAGTAGAAATAGATACACCTGAGGCGATCAATGCTTTATAAAGTGCTTTTTCTAGGCTTACATCACTACCTAGTGCTTCACCAGTTGACTTCATTTCAGGTCCTAAAACCGTATCAACCGAACGTAGTTTTGCAAACGAGAATACCGGAGCTTTTACATATACGCGACTTAATGATTCTTGATGATATCCTGGAACAAATCCCTGTTCAACTAAGCTTTGACCAAGTATAGCTTTAGTAGCAACATTACTCATCGCTACACCGGTAATCTTAGATAAGAACGGTACTGTTCTACTTGAACGAGGATTTACTTCTAAGACATAAACATTTTCTTGTTTATCAACAATGAATTGAATATTGTAAAGACCAATGAATTTAAAACCTTTTCCAATTCTGATTGAATAATCGATAATTGTTTCTTTAGCTTTCTTGGAAATTGTTTGAGTTGGATATACAGAGATTGAGTCACCAGAGTGTACACCGGCTCTTTCAATGTGTTCCATAACACCTGGAATATACACTTCTTCACCATCACAGATAGCATCAATTTCTAATTCCTTACCAACAATATATTTATCAACCAAGATTGGTGCATCATGAGAAATCTCTTTAACAGCATTTTGCATATAATGACTTAATTCTTGGTCGTTTTGAACAATTTCCATCGCTCTGCCACCCAATACATACGAAGGTCTTACTAGTACCGGATAGCCAATCTTATTAGCAATTACCAACGCTTCATCAACAGTAACGGCCGTTTCACCAACTGGTTGAGGAATTTCTAACTCTTCAAGCATCTTCTCGAATTCATGACGGTCTTCAGCCTTATCGATCGATTCAAGAGATGTTCCTAGAATTCTAACACCATTTTCGACAAGTGATTCAGCTAAGTTAATAGCCGTCTGACCACCAAATTGCACAATAACCCCTAATGGTTTTTCAAGTTCAATGACATGCATTACATCTTCAGTAGTTAATGGTTCAAAGTATAACTTATCACTGATAGCGAAATCAGTAGAAACAGTTTCAGGGTTATTATTGATGATAATAGCTTCATAGCCTAAGCTTCTAATTGTGTCGACACAGTGAACAGTAGCATAGTCAAATTCTACACCTTGTCCAATACGGATAGGTCCAGAACCCAATACAATAATTTTTTCTGAATTACTAGAAACTGATTCATTTTCTAATTCATAGCTTGAATAGAAGTATGGAGTAGCACTTCTATATTCACCTGCACAAGTATCAACCATCTTATATACTGGGACAATATGGTGTTTATGACGAAGTGCAGATATTTCTTTCTCTTTTACATTCCAAATGCTTGCGATATAAGCATCAGAGAAGCCATGCTTCTTAAGTGTTTTCAACACTTCGTGATTCATAATATTTTCTTTAGCTAATTTCTCTAAATCAATAATATTTTTAATGTGTGACAAGAAGAACATATCCATCTTAGTCGTTTCAGCAATTGTATCAATGCTTAGACCTTTGCGTAACCATTCAGCAATCGCAAATATTCTTCTATCATCACATTGTTTAATTAATGCTAACAATTCTTCCTCACTATAGTCAGCCATTTCCTTAATGAACAAGTGATTTACTTTCATCTCTAAAGAACGTACAGCTTTTAAAAGTGATTCTTCAAAGTTACGACCGATTGACATAACTTCACCGGTAGCCTTCATCTGTGTTCCTAAACGACGATCGGCATTAGGAAATTTATCAAATGGGAAACGTGGGAATTTACTAACAACATAGTCAACAGTTGGTTCAAAACAAGCATATGTGTTTTTAGTAACTGGATTCATAATTTCATCTAGTGTCAAACCAACGGCTAATTTAGCAGAAATCTTAGCGATTGGATAACCAGTAGCCTTACTAGCTAAAGCACTCGATCTAGACACACGAGGATTTACTTCGATTACATAATAATTGAAGCTCTTAGGATTTAGAGCTAATTGAACATTACAGCCACCACAAATCTTTAAGGCACGAATGATCTTTAACGAAGCCTCTTTTAACATATTAGCTTCATAAGCAGTTAATGTCTGAACTGGGGCAACCACAATACTATCGCCGGTATGGATACCAACAGGATCAACATTTTCCATATTACATACCACAATAGCATTGTCATTGTTGTCGCGGATTACTTCATATTCAATTTCCTTATATCCAGCAATACTTTGTTCGATTAAACACTGATGAACTGGCGAAATCTTCAAACCTGCTTCGCATATTGCCCTAAGTTGTTCTTCGTTGTCAGCGAAACCACCACCAGTTCCGCCTAGCGTATATGCCGGTCTAACTACTACCGGATATCCAAGTTCTTTACAATAATCTACCGCTTCTTGAGTAGTGTGAACGATTTTACTAGCTGGAATAGGCTCACCAATTTCCTGCATTAAAGAACGGAATAATTCTCTATCTTCTGCTTTATTAATTGCTCTTAAATCAGTACCTAGTATTTCCACACCATATTCATCTAAAATACCGTCTTCCGATAGTTCAACAACAAGGTTCAACCCAGTTTGTCCACCCAATGAGCCAAGGATGGCGTCAGGTCTTTCTTTATAAATAATTCTTTTAGCAAAATCAAGATTGATTGGTTCAATATAAACCTTATCAGCTACTACATTATCAGTCATGATGGTTGCAGGATTAGAGTTTATAAGAACTACTTCATAACCTTCTTCTTTCAAAGATTGGCAAGCTTGAGTACCGGCATAGTCAAATTCAGCAGCTTGCCCAATGATAATAGGTCCTGAACCAATAACTAAAATCTTTTTAATATCTTCTCTTTTAGGCATCTTATCTCTCCTCTTCCATCATCTTCTTAAATTGATCATACATATTTTCGTTGTGTGTTTTTGTATCTGGATAGAATTGCACCGAGAAAGCCTTATATCTTGTATGATAAATACCTTCAACACTACCATCATTTAAAGCTATATGGCTTATTTCAAGCTCAGTGTTTGCAATAGAATCTTTATCTACCACAAAACTATGGTTTTGGTTGGTAATCATAACTTTATTATCTTTTTTAGATAACACAGGATGTCCACCATGATGTCCAACACTCATTTTTATAATATTGGCACCACACGCCAATGCTAATAATTCATGGCCTAATCCAACTCCAAATACAACGGTCTTTGGAAGCAATTCCCTGATAGTTTCAATTGAACTTGTAAGTTCTCTTGGATCGCTAGGCCCATTTGATAAGAACACACCATCAGGTGCAAAAGACATTACTGTTTTAGCATCGGTGTTATAAGGCAATACAATGATGTCAAATCCCTTCAAAGTCAATTCTTTTAAGATATTTAATTTAATACCAAAATCAATAATAACAATACGTTTGCCATCACTTGGAATAGAGAATGATTTTAATGAAGACACTTCACTAACAAGGTTCTTCATCTTAGTATTTTTAATTTTTTCTACAACTTTTTCAATGTCATCACCTTCATCGGCGAAACAAGCTTTCATATTGCCTTTATCTCTTAACTTAGTAACTAAAGCTCTTGTATCAATATCAGCAATACCTGGAATATTATCTCGTAACAAGAAGTCTTCAATACTTTCCTGACTACGCCAATTGCTTGGACATAAACATTCATCTTTAACTACAACTCCAAAAATAGCCGGATTAATACTTTCATAATCATCACGATTGATACCGCAATTGCCAATTAACGGATAAGTCATCACAACAATTTGACCGGCCGACGAAAGATCGGTCAACACTTCTTGATATCCAGAAACTGTTGTGTTAAACACCAATTCGCCAACTTTGTAGTTGTTTCCGCCAATAGCTACACCTTCGTAGCTGCTACCATCTTCTAATACTAGTATTCTCTTCATGTTTATCCTTTCCATACAGTTTTTCCACCTACAATTGTTTCTTTTATTTTGCCATATACTTTCCATTTATCAAATGGTGTATTATGACCCATTGATACAAATTCATTTTTATCTATTGTAAATTGATGTTCTAAATCCACAATAGTCAAATCAGCATCTTTGCCAACCGCAATTTCCCCTTTATTTATGAAGTTGAAACGCTTAGCCGGTTTAAATGACATATACTTAACTAAATCGTTAAGCGACCATCTCTTTTCATTTTTTACAAACTCGGTATAAAGAAGCGGAAAGCTTGTTTCTAAAGACACAATGCCAAATGGCGCTTCTTCCATCGACTTTGATTTTTCTTCTTCGGTATGTGGAGCATGATCACTAGCGATAAAGTCAAGTGTTTCATCTTCTAACCCCTTAATTAAAGCCATACGATCTTCATGGCTTCTTAAAGGCGGATTCATCTTAAAATTCGTCCCTTTAACATCTTTATCTTCAAGAATGAGATGATGCGCGGTAACTTCACCACTTACATCAAGACCTTTTTTCTTGGCTTCTCTTAAATATTCAACGCTTTCTTTAGCAGATATGTGGCAAGCGTGGTACTTATTTCCTTTAAGCATGATATCGAGATCTCTTTTTAAAGCTTCAGATTCACACTTGCTATCAATACCAATATATCCAAGCTGGTTGGTATAGCTTCCTAAATGAACCGATGCTCCTTTTGGTCTATAATTCATATCTTCGGTATGAGCGACAATCATGACATCATTTTCTTTGGCTTGATTAAAGATTTCTTGCATAATCGCATCATCTTTAACTCCTACTCCGTCATCAGAGAATATTTCTATTCCCAACTTCTTAATCTCTTTAATATCAACAACTTCCAACCCTTTTTCCGCTTTTGTCATCGTAGCATAAGGGTATACGTTATTTACTGCATTTTCATCGATAAGCTTCAGGTATTCCTTAACGGTCTCTACATTGTCAGGATAGGGAATAACATTAGGCATTGGACAGATAGTTGTGAAACCACCTTTAACCGCTGCCATAGTTCCGGTTCTAATCGTTTCTTTATGAGTGTATCCAGGTTCTCTTAAGTGAACATGTACATCAATAAGACCAGGCAGAACATATAAGCCATCGACATTAAGCACTTCGACATTTTCGACATTCAACTCGTCTTGAATATCGACAATCTTGCCTTCATCAATTAATATATCAGCTTTAGCTACGCTATCATTGAATACGACATTACCATTTTTGATTAAACGCATCTGTCCTCCTTAAAAGTTTTATAACCAAACGCTCTTTTGATAATTGCCTTTCTGACTAGAACCCCATTTGACATCTGTTTAAAGATTCTTGATTTTGGTGCTTCAACGAGTTCATCATCTATTTCAACTCCACGATTAACAGGTGCCGGATGCATCAATATCGCATTATCTTTCATCATAGCGTATCTATTTTTATTCAAACCATAAGTGTCAAGATATTCTGCATCACTCATATCTTTTAAACTGGCTCCTCTTTCTTTTTGAATTCTAAGCATCATTACAACATCAGCTTCTTTGATCGTCTTATCAAAATCAACATAGTTGTAATCGTTTCTCGCCCATTCCTTAGGCCCGGCAAAGCATACTTCAGCACCCAATTTTTCAAGCGCCACTTTATCAGATGTCGCAACTCTTGAATGAGCAATGTCGCCAACAATCAAGACCTTCAATCCTTCAAAGTGATGAAATTCTTGGTAGATAGTCAATAAATCTAATAAGCATTGCGACGGATGATTGCCCTTCCCATCACCTGCATTGATAATAGGAATTTGAATATTTTCTAGTTCCTTGTAGTACTCATCTTCAGGATGACGAATTACCAAAACATCATAACCGATGGATTCAAATGTTTTACAGGTATCGTATAATGTTTCGCCCTTAGTAACACTAGAATTTGAACTGTGAAAATCACTAACCTGACATCCCAATTGCATTTCCGCACTAGCGAATGAATAATGCGTTCTAGTCGAAGGCTCAAAAAAAAGATTGGCTACCAATGCCTTAGTATTAGGCAAATGCCAATCATTACAAGAACTATAAAAACTTTGTGCATCTTCAATGATGTTGAAGATTTCTTCTTTCGATAAATCGTCCATGGATAACAGTGAATTTCGATTCATATAATCCCCTTTCGCTTTATATCTGCATAATGATACCATAAAAATATTTAATTTTAAATAAATTTTAATCACATTTTTTAAAGTAAACAAAATATTTTTTATCTCTTTTTTTGATGAAATTATTGGTATAAAAATCTTTAAGTGACGAATCTAAACATTGACTACATATCAACTTTAGTCCTATCAATATCCTTGATTGATATTTTATATCTCTTTTTTTAACAAAATTAAAAAGAGAAATAATCTATAGATAACCAAGCTACATATCAAAAAATGCCATTATTTAGGATTATTTCAACCTTTTTATTCATTTTTATTAATGTTTTTACAAAATTTATTGACAAACGATATAAAAATATTGATAATGAACTCATTAAATAAAAACATATAGAGGTAGCGATGCAGATTAGTATATTTCTAAAGTGGGCACACAGTGAGGAAATAGAAAGGCAATCATCGCCGAATGATAATGGTAGGCATATCGTTATCATGGGGTTATAGGAAATACCTATAACACTCCTACTGAAGTAGAGGGGCTATGACGATAGATATTCAATCATACGTTATAGCGTATGATTTTTATTTATTAGATTATTTAACAAAGGAGAAAAACATGAAAAAACTATCAATCTTACTTATCTGTTTATTTCTACTAACAGCATGTGGTGGAAATAATAATTCTAACGGCAATGACTCAAACACAAACAATGCCGAAAAAGAGACATTCACTGTCGGTATGGAATGTGCTTATGCACCATTCAACTATCAAATCTCAAGTCCTAGCGAAACCAGTGTTAAAATTGACGGCGGTTATTGTGATGGATATGATGTTATGATTGCATCAAGAATCGCCGAATCATTAGGCAAAGAACTAGTTATCAAAAAGATTTCTTGGGGCGGATTAATTACTGCATTACAAAACGATGAAATTGACGCTATCATCGCCGGCATGACTGCTAACGAAGAAAGAGAAGAAGGCGTTGACTTCACTGATCCATACTACGATTCTCATGGCATGATTATGATTGTAAGAAAAGATTCTGAAGAAGCATCATTCAATGATATCCAACAATTCAGTGGCAAGAATGTTGTAGGACAACTTGGAACAAATTATGATGATGTCATTGACCAAATCGAAGGTGTAAACCATATCACCCCTAAACAAACTTATCCTGAAATGATTCTAGCTTTACGTTTTGGTGATGTGGATGCTATTACTGCTGAAATGGCTGTAGCAAGTGGCGTAGTAAGCGCAAACGATGACTTAGCAATTGTTGAATTTGCCGAAGGAAAAGGATTCGAATGTGATACAACTGTATCTATCGGTCTTAAAGAAGGTTCGAGGGGAAATGAATTCTATAACAGTGTAAGTGAAGCCTTAGCTTCTATTTCCGATGAGACGAGAGCAGAGTTAATGGCTCAAGCAGTTGAACAACAACCTGCTAGCAACTAGATATGAATATCGACTTTTCTAAAATGATGGAAATATTGGTCAATAACTGGCCAATGTTCCTTCATGGTATCTACATGACTATCTTATTCGCCATTGTAGGCACAGTTTGTGGTTTTTTAATCGGTCTATTAGTTGGCGGACTTAGAACAATCGAAGTAAATGAACACGATTCATTTATCACAAAAGCACTAAAAGAAATCCTAGATTTAATCATCAGATTCTATATATGGATTTTTAGAGGAACTCCAATGATGATTCAAGCCATCTTCTTGTACTACTTATTTAAACCGATTTTCAATTGGTCGGCACAAGAAGCTGGACTATTTATTATCTCAGTTAATACCGGTGCTTACATGGCCGAAATTATTAGATCAGGTATTCAATCCATTGATAAAGGACAAATTGAAGCTGCCAAAAGTATTGGTATGAATCATTTTAAAACAATGCTCTATATCGTTCTTCCTCAAGCCATTACCAATAGCTTTCCATCTATCGGTAATCAGTTAATCGTCAATATCAAAGATAGCTCAATGCTGAATGTACTGCAGGTAACTGAATTATACTTCCAAACTATGTCTATCGCCGGCAGTAACATGCGTTTTATCGAAACTTACCTTATTTCTGCCATTATTTATCTGATATTGACTTCAATTGCTTCATTTATTCTTAATAAAATCGAAAAGAATATGAACAATTCTAATTCGCATATCGATTATTGTAGTTAGGAGTTAATATGAATAGTTTATTAACAGTTAAAGATTTAAAGAAAAGTTTTGGAAACTTAGAGGTCTTAAAAGGAATAGAACTCGAATTAAATCCTAAAGAAGTACTAACAATAATCGGTTCTTCTGGAAGTGGTAAGTCAACTCTTCTAAGATCACTTAACCTATTAGAAACCCCTGATGATGGCGAAATACTATTTCATGGTCAAAACATTTTGGAAAAAGGATTTGATGTCAATAAATATCGTTTAAAGGTCGGAATGGTTTTTCAAAACTTCAATCTTTTTAATAACTTAAATGTTTTACAAAATTGTGTTATCGGACAGACAAAGGTCATTGGTGTATCTAAGGAAGAAGCTAATAAAAAAGCACTATACTACTTAGAGAAAGTTGGGATGTCAGCGTTTAAAAACGCCTCAGTCAACACTTTATCTGGCGGTCAGAAACAAAGAGTAGCTATTGCCAGAACCTTATGTATGGATCCGGAAATCATCTTATTTGACGAACCGACTTCAGCATTAGATCCAGAAATGGTTGGCGATGTATTAGATGTTATGAAACTGCTTGCCAAAGAAGGCATGACTATGGTCGTCGTGACACACGAAATGGCTTTTGCGAAAGATGTATCAGATCGGGTAATCTTTATGGATAAAGGAGTGATAGCTGAAGAAGGAAATCCTCAAGAGCTATTCACTAATCCTAAAAATGATAGAACAAAACAATTTTTATCTCGATACCTAGAATCTTTAGTATAATTGGTATTGTGATAAAAAGAATTTATTTAGAAATAACAAATGCTTGTAATCTGGACTGCCCTTTTTGCACTAACAGTAAGGGAAAAGAATTTATTTCATTGGATAATTTTAAAAAAACCATCGAACAAATAAAAGAGATTACTCCATATATATATTTACATGTTTTGGGTGAACCTATGCTTCACCCATTTTTTAATGATCTTCTAGATATTCTTGATAAAAATAATATGAAAGTGCAACTAGTGACGAATGGTACTCTTTTAAATAAACATGATTTAGATAACCATTCATCAATCAGAAAAGTATCTATCTCGTTACACAGCTATTTAGGCAAAGATAAAAAATACTATTCAAATATTAATGATTTATTGGAAAAGAAACATGATTATATTCTAGATCTTAGATTTTATAATCAAGAAACACTTAGCGATAATACTAAAAAATATTTAGAAGAATTAAAAGAAAACTACCTGTTTAAAACTTCTAAAGTTTTAAATCAATACGAAATAAAAAAGAATGTTTACGTGACAACCAATTCTTTCTTTAAATGGCCTAATATTAGTGATGACTATCACAGTGATTTTGGAACCTGTTTAGGCGGTAAAAGCATGTTAGCGATACTGGTAAATGGCGATGTTACAATGTGCTGTTTAGATACAATGGGTATTAATAAACTTGGGAATATTTATGAAAATAGCTTAATTGAAATCATCAATTCAAATTTGTATAAAAAGGTCATTTCTGACCTCAATAACAACAAGTTGACTATGCCTCTATGTCAAAAATGCACCTATCACGATCGTTTCGAGGCAAATAAATAATGAAATAAGATTGTTGATCTCATTTCTAAATTTAAGTTTTCATCATGTAAATGTTTAATATAGATGTTATTATCTATATTTTTTATTTTCTCATCGCGATAATTAATAAATACACTATATGGATTATCAAATGTGACTTCTTGTAATTCTTTGTCGCCTCTATTTAAAAGCGCATAACAATTTTGATTTGGATAATCATTAATATAATCGACTATATTTTCATATATTCCAAAGTTGCAATGAAAAATAGCACCCATACTAGCTCTAACGGTTCTAGGCGAGAATAAATCAACTTTATTATCAATTAAAACAATATCATGGTTATCAAAAGAAATAGCTGACCTAAGCGTTGTTCCTAAAATGCCTTCATCTTCATAACCTAATAAAACGATATGGTTATCATTTTTTAATTCGTGTTCAAACTTCTCAAAGACACCAATGCAGTAACAGTTTTCTTTAATTGATAAAGAACTAATAAATTTGTCATCTTCAATAATATCGATATGTTGTGCATTAGCTAGTTTACACAACAAATCCAAATGGTCATTTTGATGCACTTTACTAGAAATATATATTCTTTTGACTCTGTTTGCAGTACCTTTTAATGCCTCGATAGTAAGCGACATTCCCAATGTATAGCTATATTTTGATTCTTTACTATAATTCTTCAATTCATTAATCATATCTTCTTTATAATGTTTATCGATACTTTATGCAAGTGTTTTAAATAAAAATGTAGCCGAAATGAATTCGGCTACATTTATTTTAATATGTTTATTTATCTTCTTTCACTATATATCTGTCATTTTCAACGTCAACTAGAATGTTATGAACATTAGGATTTTCTAAGATATATCTAGCAAGTATCGATTCGATTGCTTTTTGGATATGTCTTTTCATTGGTCTAGCTCCGAAATCTTTTTCAAAGCCTAGCATCGCAATCTTTTCCATAGCTTCTGAGCTTACTCTTAAATTAATATCATTTTCATGCAAACGATTTTGAAGTTGATGGATAAATTTACCAGCTATATCTTTAATAACTGTTTCATTTAAAGGGTTAAAGATTACAATTTCATCAATACGATTTACAAATTCTGGTTTGAATGTATTCTTGATGACCATCTCGTATTCCTTAGCTTTCTTTTCTTTATCTTCTTCAAATGCAAACTCACTTCCTAAATTAGATGTCATGATAATAATGGTATTCTTAAAATCAACAGTAACACCTTTGGAATCAGTAATACGTCCATCATCCAGTATCTGAAGCAAGATATTAAATACATCAGGATGAGCCTTTTCGATTTCGTCTAGCAAAACAATTGAATAAGGTTTTCTTCTAACGGCTTCAGTTAATTGACCACCTTCTTCATATCCTACATATCCTGGAGGAGCACCAATTAGTCTAGACACTGAGTGTTTCTCCATGTACTCCGACATATCAATTCTGACAATCTTAGATTCATCATCAAATAATTGTTCAGCCAACGCTTTAGCAACTTCTGTTTTACCAACGCCAGTTGGACCTAAGAATAAGAATGAACCTATTGGTCGATTGATATCGGATATCTGTGCTTTATTTCTAAGTATTGCATCAGACACAAGATTTAAAGCCTCGCTTTGACCCATAACTCTTTGAGCTAAAATACCCTCAAGTTTAAGCAATTTTTCTCTTTCAGCCAACATTAGCTTATTGACTTCAATATGCGTCCATTTCGCTACAACTTTCGCAATCGACTCTTCATCAACTACTTCTTGAATCATCTTTTCATGTTCAAGAATAGCTAATGACTCAAGTTTCTTATTCAGATTAGGAATAGTTTCGTATTGTAATTTTGCTGCTTCTTCATATCGTGCTTCATTTTGAGCTGACACAAAGTCTAATTTAGCTTTTTCCAGCTCTTCCTTAATAGTCTTAGACTCTTCAAGTTGTTTCTTTTCACTCGACCATTTATCATACATCTCATCTTTTTGATGTTTAAGCTCTTCAAGTTCCCTTTTCAACTCATTAAGTCTTGATTGAGCTTTCTCATCGGTTTCCTTTTTTAAAGAAACTTCCTCGATTTCAAGCTGCCTGATTTTTCTTATCAATTCATCTAATTCACTAGGCATTGAATCCATTTCCACCCTAATCGAAGCACATGCTTCATCAATCAGATCGATAGCTTTATCAGGCAAAAATCTGTCAGTGATGTAACGATTTGAAAGAGTTGCCGCTGCAATGATAGCTTCATCTTTAATCTTGACACCATGATGCGACTCGAATCTGTCTTTTAATCCTCTCAAAATGGAAATTGTCTCTTCAACGCTTGGCTCGTCAACAACAATCTTTTGAAATCTTCTTTCCAATGCTGCATCTTTTTCGATGTATTGTCGATATTCATCAAAAGTAGTTGAACCAATACATTTTAGTTCACCCCTCGCCAACATCGGTTTCAATAAGTTAGCAGCATCCATAGCTCCATCTGTCTTGCCTGCACCGACTAAATTGTGAATTTCATCAATAAATAGTATTACACCGCCATCTTTATCCTTGACTGCTTTTAAAACCGATTTTAGTCTTTCCTCAAATTCACCACGATATTTAGCACCGGCAATTAATGAACCCATATCTAATTCAATCAATTCTTTATCCTTTAAACCAAATGGTACATCACCATTATATATACGCCACGCTAAACCTTCGACAATAGCAGTTTTACCAACACCAGGTTCACCAATCAGTACAGGATTATTTTTAGTCTTTCTCGACAAAATTTCTATCACTCGTCTGATTTCTTCGTCTCTGCCGATAACCGGATCTATCTTGCCAGCCTTAACATCGTCAACTAAATTGCGACCATACTTTTCCAAAGGATTAAGATTATTTTCTTGGTTTTGTTCATTAATCATTGTATCACCTCGCATTTCTTTTTCTTTCTTTAGTAAACTCTCTTTATCTAATTTAATGAATCCTCTCATCTTTTCGGCTAAGGTACTATTTTGAAATAGTAAAGCGATAAAGAAAACAAATGCACCAATATAGGTATCTTTTCTTTCATCTTTAATCTTTTCAGCCTCTTTAAATGCACTATATACCTCATTAGACATTTTAGGTTCTACATTACCAGTGCTACAAGGTAAACGTTCTAGTGCATTGGATATTTCATGCTGCATTGATGAATAATCACCATTTACATTATTTATAAATTGAGCAATATCTTCATCTTCCAGAAAAGCACTAAACAGATGAGCACTACTTAGTTCACTATTATGTCTGTCTTTACAAAGCATAATAGCTTTCATTAATATATTTTGTAATTTTTCAGTTAGATGTTCAAAGTCCATACTTAACCTCCTTTAGCACTTTAATGATTAAAGTGCTAACAATCTTTGTTTTTTAAGTAAGGATTACTCCTTACTTAAATTGCTTCTTAAATTTTTCAAATACGCTTTCTTTTTTATTGCTACGATTAGCTAATTGATTATACAATTCCTTTTCTTCTTTAGAAATCTTCTTTGGAATCGTAACTTCAATTTCAACATATTGATCGCCCATATTATTTGAACGAACATCTTTAGCACCATAGCCTTTGATACGTAATTTCTGATTAGGTTGTGTTCCTGCTGGAATATTGAGCTCTACATCGCCATGCACAGTAGGCACATCAATTGTACAACCAAGTGTTGCATCAATTGCCGAAATCGGAACTTTAATATGAATATTGTTGCCATCTCTTACAAAGTATTGGTGTGGACGAACATTTATTTCAATGTATAAATCACCATTAGGTCCGCCATTAGCCCCTCTTTCGCCCATGCCAGCAACTCTTACCTGTTGTCCAGAAGAGATACCGGCCGGAATCGAGATTTCAACCTCTTCATTTGCATGCTTGTAACCTTCGCCATTGCATTTATCGCACTTATTCTTAATACGTTTACCAGTTCCATGACAATCGGGACATTCTACAACCTGTTGCATAATGCCAAACGCCGTTCTTGTCTGATGAGTAACATGACCTGAACCACCACATGTCGGACATGTTTCCACATCATTTGGTGATTTTGCGCCTGTTCCATTACAAGCATCACACTTTTTATCGACATCGACATGAATTAATTTATCAACGCCATGAATCGCATCCAAGAAATCAATAGTCATTGACGTATAGCGGTTGTCTCCTCTAATTGGTCCGGTATTCCTTCTCTGTCTTTGGCCACCGCCAAAACCAAAGTTTGAAAAACCACCCGTAAATGATGAGAAGATATCGTTTAAATCATCCATATTGAAGCCAAATCCATCGCCACCGCCAAATCCGCCTTGGAAGTTGCCATCAACACCAGCGTGACCAAAACGATCGTAATTAGCCCTTTTATCTGGATTAGACAATACTTCATAAGCTTCGTTTACTTCTTTGAACTTTTCTTCAGCTCCTGGATCTTTATTGATATCTGGATGGTATTGTTTAGCCATCTTTCGATAGGCTTTTTTTATTTCATCTTCACTAGCGCCTTTTGAAAGACCTAGCACTTCATAATAATCTCTTTTTGCCATTTAAACCCTCCATCACTAGTAAAGAACTCCTCCCTTAACCAAAGGGAGGAATAAATTAGTTCTTAGCTTTGAAATCTGCATCAACTACATCATCATCGGAATTTTTATTATCTTGAGATGCATCACTAGCTCCGGCATTTTGTTGAGCTTGTTGCTGATACATGGCTTGTGCCATTGCTTGAGCAGCTTTTTCAAGTTCGTCTAATTTTGTTCTCAAAGTATCATAATCATTATCATTGATAGCTTTTTGAAGTTCATCCTTCAATTTTGTAACTTCTGTCTTTTGTTCATCAGTGATATTGGCATTTTCGCTAGATAATGTTTCATCAATCTGAGCAATGAATTGTTCGGCTTTATTCTTTAATTCGATTTCTTCTTTACGTTTTTCGTCTTCGGCCTTATTATCTTCAGCTTCTTTTACCATACGATCGATTTCTTCTTCAGATAATCCGCTTGAGTTAGAAATAGTTATTTCTTGTTTCTTGTTTGTGCCTTTATCTAAAGCAGATACGTGTACAATACCATTAACGTCGATGTCAAACTTAACTTCAATTTGTGGGACGCCTCTTCTAGCTGGAGCGATACCAGTCAATTGGAAGTTGCCTAAAGTCTTGTTATCAGCAGCCATTGGCCTTTCACCTTGAAGAACATGAATGTCAACAGCCGGTTGATTATCAGCAGCAGTAGAGAACACTTGTGATTTTGATGTAGGAATAGTTGTATTTCTTGGAATCAATACTGTCATTACACCGCCTAGTGTTTCGATACCTAGTGATAGAGGTGTAACGTCTAATAACAATACATTTACATTGTCATTTCCTGATAATACAGCTCCTTGAATAGCAGCACCCATAGCTACTACTTCATCAGGGTTTACACTACGATTAGGTTCTTTACCAAGCTCCTTCTTGACAGCTTCTTGAACAGAAAGCATTCTTGTAGAACCACCTACCAATAATACTTGGTCAATGTCATTTGCACTTAAATGAGCATCAGACAATGCTTGTCTAACTGGTCCAACAGTACGGTCAACCAAGTGTTTAGTCATCTTATCAAATTGAGCACGAGTCAACACTGCATCAAAGTGAAGAGGACCTGATTCATTAGCAGAAATGAATGGTAAACTAATCTGAGTTTGTACCATCGCACTTAAATCTTTCTTAGCCTTTTCAGCAGCCTCTTTCAATCTTTGCAAAGCCATGCGATCTTGTTTAAGGTCGATGTTGTATTGTTTCTTGAATTCATCAGCTGTCCAATCAACGATAACGTTATCAAAGTCATCGCCACCTAGTTTATTATCGCCGGCAGTAGATAATACTTCAAATGTACCATCACCTAATTCTAGGATAGAAACATCAAATGTACCGCCTCCTAAGTCAAATACCAATACTTTTTGATCTTTGTCGGTCTTATCAATACCGAAAGATAAAGCAGCAGCAGTAGGTTCGTTAATAATTCTTTCTACCTCTAACCCAGCAATTTTACCAGCATCTTTAGTAGCTTGTCTTTGTGCATCATTGAAATATGCAGGAACAGTGATAACTGCCTTTTCTACTTTTTCGCCTAAATAATCTTCAGCATAGGCCTTCATATATTGAAGAATCATCGAAGAAATTTCTTGTGGTGTATATTCTTTTCCGTCAACAGTTACTTTTTCATTTGAACCCATCAAACGTTTAATCGATGAAATAGAATTCTTATTTGTAACGATTTGTCTTTTTGCAGCGTCACCGACAATTCTTTCACCATCTTTAAACGCCACAACAGATGGAGTTGTACGATTTCCTTCTGGATTTGTAATAACTTTTACTTCTTTGCCTTCCATAACAGCAACACAGCTGTTTGTAGTACCTAAGTCAATACCAATAATTTTACTCATTTTTCATTCCTCCTTATTCTGATACCTTAACCATACTAGCTCGTAGTATGCGGTCTTTTAACATATAACCTTTTTGTAACACCTGAATTACCTTGCCAGCTTCTTGACCTTCAACCTTTTCAGTCAGGATAGCCTGATGAAAGTTAGGATCAAAGTCTTTATTTAAAGCTTCTATCTCGACTACGCCTTCCTTTTTAAGTGCTTCGATAAGTTGCTTATAAATCATATCGACACCCTTATAAAAGCCTTCATTGGTCTCATTTACCTCTTGACTCAAGGCTCTTTCTAGGTTGTCAATGACCGGTAAGATGTCACTAGCGAAACTTTGAATGCGATATTTCTGTTTGATATCAGCTTCATTTTGCAATCTTTTACGCATATTTTCTGTATCAGCATATGCCCTTGCATAGTCGTTATTAAGTTTATCAACTTCACTTCTAAGGTCGATGATTGTCTTTTTCATATCTTCTCTAGACATCATAGAAAACTCATCTTGTTCCTCTTCTATTTCTATCGGATTGATATCATCATTCAAGACATCAAGCTCATCTTTTTTCTTTTCTTCCTTCTTTTTAGAACTCACGATTTCCATCCTTTCTATTTAAACATCTTTTCTATCTCTTTAGTTATGAAATCTAATAGCCCAATGATTCTATCATATTGCATACGATTAGGACCAACAACCATAAGTTTCACACTATCTTGCTTATTAACTTTAACATCACTTGACACTACTGCCAAATCATCCATCCATACCAACTCCGTACCTTTTGATGTCACAATAGATAATTCGTTCTCATTGCCTAAATTACGCCATAAGCTAGGATTATCAAGCATTTTCACAAATTCCTTCAATTTTTCAATATCATGGAATTCCGGTTGATACATTATGTTACTAGTACCTTGAAAGTATAATGTTTCGGATGCAAATTTAACAAAAGCTCCCGCAAAGGCATTAAATAACATTTCGTGTCTTTTGACATTTTCTGATAAGATCGGTTTCAACAATTCCAATTTTTCAGGCAACTCATAAATCGAAGTACCCTTTAAACGATCATTTAAGATATCCGTACAGGTCTTAATATCTTCAACCGAAACAACATCCTGAAAATTAAAGATCTTGTTTTCAGTATGCCCTAAATTAGTGATAAACACACAGACAGCAGTTTTTTCATCAATCGGAAACAGCTTTAAGTGTTCCAGCCTTTGTTTAGAAGAATCAGGACCTAAAACACCGCTTGTAAGCTTTGTCATATCCGAGATGATCTTACAGCTTTCTTTAATAGCTTCTTCGACATTCATCGATTCCTTCTGAAAAATATTGCTTAAAGCATATTTAACTTCATCATCGACTGGTCTTTCAAGCAAATGCTCGCAATAAAACTGATAGCCTTTATTAGATGGAACACGACCCGCTGAAGTATGGGGTTTTTCTAGATAACCCATTAATTCTAAGGTTGCCATGTCATTTCTAATAGTCGCACTAGAATAAGGCAATCTATACTTATCAACCAAAGTCTTGGAACCAACTGGTTCAGCGGTTTCGACAAACTCTTCAACTATCGCCTTCAATATATCTATTCTTCTTGCGGTCAACATGTTTCATCCACCTCCTTTAGCACTCTAAATATCTCATTGCTAATACAATATATAATAAATACTTAGCACTGTCAAGAGATGTTTGCTAAAAAGTGTAAATTATTTTAAATAAGTATTCATATTATTTATACTCAACTATAAGAATATCTAAAATAAGGAAAAACATAAGAAGAACTTAACAGTTCTTCTTATAAATATATGCCTAAACAACCTGATAATTCTTCCACTTACCTCTACTCCATTTGAAAATAAAGATAAAGGCTCTAAGCACTTCGTCAGAACACATGGCAATCCATACACCAATTAATCCCATTTCAAATACAATTCCAAGTACATAACTCAACAATACACTAACTCCCCACATTGACACCATGCCAATCATCGCTGGAGCAAAAGTATCGCCAGCTGCCTGCAAGCTTCTGACCATGGTCATATTAACACCTCTGCCGGCTTCCAAGAAGATTTCGATAAACATAATTTGATGAGCAATTTTAAGAGCCTCAGCATCGCTGATAAATAGACCATAAAATTGATCCGAGAAAATAAAAATAACAAGTGAGATGCCACTACCAATAATTGCTGAATATATCGCAGTCCTTATTACTTCCTTATTAGCGTTATCATAATTCTTCTTTCCTATTTCGTAACCAACAATTATCTGTACGGCTTGTGATATCGCCGAACCAAACATAAGCGCAAGATTAGCAAACATAGCCGCAAAACTTCTAGTCTTGATAATTAGATTTCCAAAACTATTTACAAATTTCAAAATAACAAGTTGGCTGGCGCTATAACAAATATTCTCAGCACCTGCCGGCAAACCAATAGACATTATCTGTTTGAATAGGTTGAAATCAAATGGTTTAAGTGTTTTAAAATCAATCGGCGTATCAGTTGCATTTCTATTAAAATAAATAATCAAAAACGATAAACCGATGAATTTAGCAATAACACTGCTAGTAGCAGCGCCAACTACAGAAAGATGGGGTATCAATATAAAGTTACCGACAATATTCAAACCATTCATAATAATCGAAATATACATTGTCTGTTTCATCCAAGCCTTAGTTCTAAAAATAGCTACATAAGTTGTATATAAAGCCTGAATAATCATGCCAATATTAATAACCAATAAATAATTAACTGAATCATCAAGACAAATATCTGGTACGTTCATCAAGACAAAAATATCTCTAGCGAATACAAATATACCTGTCATAATAATAGCAGCGAAGACTACATTGATAAAAATACCCATTGAATATACTTTCGATACTCTATCAATTTGTTTAGATCCATAGTATTGACTAGCTAAAATTGTAATTGCCAAAGAGATAATGGTAAATGTAATCAATAGTAAAAAAGTAATCTGGTTAGCATTACTGATAGCGCTAACCGCACTATCAGATACTTGATTGCACATTATCTGGTCAACATTACCAACCAAGAACTGTAATATTAACTCAATAAAAATTGGCCATGTGTATTTAAATAAACTTTGTTTTTTCATTGTCTTCCTCTTATAACTTTAATAAAGTATAATCATAAACATATTTTTTCAATATATAATTAAAAAATATATTTTCAATTCGTAAAGTAGATATAAATATTGCAAATTGACTAAAAAACTACTCATATTTAATTTTGAGTAGTTTCACTCAATACTTTGCATTTTGTTATATAAACTAATAATTTGTTCTGAATAAAAATGTTTATTATTCATGAATAACGATCTCATGTAACGACATTTTTTTAAAATTCTTTTTTTCGTATTTTTATCCAATATTTTATAGTGAATTCCATCCACAGTAAATATACGTTTAATAAATTTCTTATGTACTGGTATTATATTTTGGGCTAACAAAACACTATATTTTTTCCCATATAAATTGATTATCTCTCCAGCATTAGGATATTTATCTATGATAGGAATATATTTATCTACTTGTGAGCTAATAGGAATGCACCAATATATGTTAGAATCTTTATTGTCTTTGAAACAAGCGAAAAAAGGTCTTTCGCCATCTTTTTTGTTTTGTGGGAAATCCTTAATATAATATTTATCTAAATAATCATCTTCTAAAACATAAAGACCTAACTCTACAATTTCCATTTTACCTCCTAAAAAATAAAGGTAATCATTAAGATTACCTTTATATTCGCACCCTTCATTTATTAGTCGCATAAGGGCTAGCGAGCTTATTGACAAACCAATTATATTTTATTAGCATACTGGCTAGCTAAGTATATTCTTTTTTAAATTAATATAGATAAAACATTTTTGGTGGGGCGATAGTTCCCACATCTCATCGGAATCACTTCCTATACTTGACACGAAGAATAAATCTTCGTGCGAATAACCATCTTTCTACCTCAAAAATATCTTGCTAAAATACAACAAAATATTAGTATGTCTTTCGACACCATTATTATAACATAAATTGTAGATTATTCAATAAAAATGTTTTGACAAAACAAAAATATTGATAATATAAAACATAAGCATTTTTATCCCAAGAATCCTAAAAGAAATTTTCTAATCTCACTATTACAGTTATCTCTAAATTCCATAAATTCCTTAAGACTCATAACACAGAAATAGTCTTCGACATATAGTGCTAAGTATGCTAGAAATTCATTTCTATAATTCTTTAACATAACTGGTAAAGACTTACCAATATACTTTTCACCATCATCACTATTTATATATAGTTGATAGAATAAATAGCCAAACAATACACATACTAAATGAAAGCTAATTACATTATATTTTGTACTTTTAAAATCTTCTAGCTTCCAGAAATCTTTCAGTTGTCTAAAATCTTCTTCAATTTCCCACCTGAGTTCATACATTCTAACAATTTCATCTGCTGTTTTTGTCATATCTGTTGTAGCGAACACTACATAAGATTGAGTTTCTTCTGTCCATATTGCACAAGTATTAAATTCAACATTAGCCTTTGGTGGTGGAAATAGTTGGAAACTAGAATCAACTTTCGGCACATGACATATCATTTGATTTTTACGTGTTGGATGCGATTTCCAATCATCAATTTCCTCTGCTAGTTCAATTGCTAAGTCATATTCTGCTGTATTCTTTTTCAAGGGAATATAAACATCAACTTTGCGTTCATTTTTTAAATAATCTATTACTTCTCTTGAAAAGAAACCTCTGTCCATTAATAAGCAATCACCTTCATTTAGACAAGGGCTATTGTAAAGAATATTTCTACTTAATTCTAAATCGTGGGTCGAAGCTGTTCCAAATCTTACATCTTCAATTATGCCGCTATCACCATATAAACCTCTTAAAGAAGCCAACTTGTAACCAAACATCTTATCACCTTTACGATCAATTGCCCACGTGGCATTCTCGTAATTTTCATTGTCTTTATTAACTGCTATTTTTGTGCAATCTAATATATGAATATCAGGTTTAAAATCTATCTTTTTAAAAACATAATTCTGAACTACATTAATATAATAATTAAACAAATCTAAAGAAGAGTATTTGGTCAATAAATGTCTGATAGTACCTTCTTTAAACCATCCTTCTTCGGGATTGGAATTTAAAATATTATATCCAAGTTCAGCAAAAGTTCTATGATCTGTAATGGCATAAGGAATGTCAGATAAGCTTGTATGGATTTTCATCTTAGCAGCAATTGCTAAGACAAGGATTAAGTCAAATGGAACTGTAGTGTTGTGGTTTCTTTTATCTAGAAATCCTTCTTTTAAACAATCTAGAATTCCTTGTTTAGACATAGAAAGGATAATGTCATCAATTAAGTTAGAACTACTCATAGCAATACCATCAAGTTTTAATTCTTGAATCAATTGCATCACTTTAGTTTTATCTTGTTTACAAACTTTCAACATTGAGTGGACTTCCTTTCCACTTAAAGTATATCATGAGTCTACATCTTATCAACTATATGTTGACTATTTTTAAAAGAGTATAGTATATTGTAAGTGGAAATTAGGACTGTATATGAATACTGAATTTGGTAAAAAAATTAAAAAGCTAAGAGAAAAGGCTGAAATGACGCAAACAGATTTAGCAAAAGAGCTTGGTTTAAGTAAGTCTGTAATTTCGGCATATGAAAAGGGAATAAGGAATCCTTCATTTACCGTGTTAAAGGATATTTGTAATATTTTTAACATTCATGAAGTTTATTTTTTAACGTCAAACGATCAAAGTGATAATGGAAATTTGGTTGATATTACAGACTTAGAAAGCAATCAACAAGCAATAATCGAATCTCTTGTAAGACAATTTCGATACGATAATTACCGAATGAATATAAAAAAATAAAAGAAGACTATTCGTTGTCCTCTTTATCTTCCATATCATTTAATGCATATTTTATACATTTTACTACAAGTTTGTTAAGTGAAATGTTTTTCTTGTTGCAGATCTTTTCCAACTCATCAACTAACTTCTTTTCTAATCTAAATGTCTTATTGACATATTCTTCTTTCTCTACTTTAAAAGGCATTATTATTTCTCCTTCCTTTACACTTTCATCTTAAAAGAAAGGCATTTTGTTATATACACTTATAAAAAAGTGCAAAATATCATGCAAAAATATGTGTATTTATATAGAATGATGATAAAAGAAAGGAGAAAAAGAAAAAAATGATAGATGAAAACAAACAAAACTCAAATGAAGAGAAGATCGATGAAAACGAAAGCAAAGAAATTGTGAATGAAGTCGTAATTGAAAAACAAGAAAACAATTTCCCAAGTTCTTTACAAGAATGCGTTAAAGAAGATAAACACGCAAAAGATTTAATGAAGTGGGCAAAGGGAATCGAGAAATTTGGTTATGGGTTACTTATTGCCTTACTGGTATTTGGAATCATATTCTCATTTAAAGACAGTATGCAACCAGTTTTATATGAAAGTTTATACGAAAGATATCATCGTATGAAATTCAACTTTGGAGCCTTTATGCTCAACATTTGCGTATGGATAGGATTCTCATTTGTTGAATATTATACTTTTAACTTTATCGCTGCGTTATTGGAAGCATTAGCTACTATTGTCCAAAATACTAAAATTTCAGCTTTAGTTTCTTTATATAAAGCTAGTAAGGAACAACAATAATGTGGCAATAATTAATTGCCCTGAATGCGGGAATAAATTAGTGATGAAGCTAAACGATGTATCCATTGCGGATATCCAATTAATTGCGAAAAGCAAAACGAAAACATTGTATCTAACACAAAAGGACACATTAAGTATAAAATTATTTTGAAATCAATAAAAGAAAACAATGCTGCGATAATAATTAAGACCGTTAGAGAATTAACTGGGCTAGGATTAGTTGAAGCAAAAAAAATATAGTAGATCAATTACCTAGTTGTGTAGCTGATGATTTAACATATATAGAAGCAATAAGTTTTTGCAATAAACTAACGGATTCTGGCGCTACAATTTCTTTAATAAATTGTAGCAATAACAAAGAAATTATTGATATTCCTAAAAATTTATAATAACCCTGCTAAGGATATTGTGCTAAGAAATCAATCGAATTAGGAGTCATCTAGTTCACAAACAAATTCTAATAAAGGGTTAGGATTTTGGGGAGTAGTGGGTTCTATAATTGTGGCGACTTTAATTATGGCTTTTTGTAAAATAAAAAAATTAATGTCGGTTTGTTGTTTTTATCGTTAATCATTTATTTAATTAATAAATTTGGATTATTACGATCAAATCATGAATTGGTTAATTATTTTATTACATGTTATTTAAACGATTTATTGTGTGGGATGGTTATCTTAGCTTACAGCAATTTGTTGCTATTTAATAAAGATATAAGATTAACTATAGTCTATGGAAAATCGAAATATTTCTTTTTGTTTGTGGTGTGTTTTGGGAATATTGTGCTCCTATTTATGTGAAATATTCAATAAGTGATCCATTGGACATAATGGCTTATATGTCTGGGGGACTTATATATTGGTTGCTAATGCAAATTTATTTACTAAAGCGCTCGTAATTGAGCGTTTTAGTATTTATTAAATTTAAAGGTAGTGTAAACTATCGTGTGGGTTAATAAAATACATCTATAAACTATCGTGTAGGTAGACTATACGATAAATGTGCTAAATAAGGCATGAATATAGCTCAAATATGAGTAATATCCATGTCTTTTTATATGGTCGAATATCTAATGGTAATTATGTCTTTACTTTATTATAAGGACCTCTTTTAAGTCTATCATACTTAACACTTTTCAGTTTATCAGTAATAGAGAAATAAGCAGATGAATTAAGTGCGTATAGTACTCTTTTCCTGAATCTTTTAAAATTGATAAGTCCTTTGGAAATAATGATGTACTGTCCTATCTTGCCATTAATGTTTTCAGTAAGGGCATTTGACAGCTTATGTTTATCATAAGGATTAATAAAAGAATTAAGTATCTCATTTTTCCATGTATCAAGTATTCCAATAAATTCATCATATTCTCTGATACCTGATTCATTAAACTTTTTATGTATTTCATCAAATCTGGATTTAGCTTCATTATAATCACAGGTTTTAACCATATCTCTAAACTCTTCCTTAAGTAAATATGCTTCATATAATAAAGGAAAGTTATCTATCATGATATTGAATATATCTCTTCTGTTTAGTTCTGTTTTGAATACATGATTATATTGCCTTTTATTATCAAGATTGATATCATCCTTTATAAAAAGAAAGTTCCATGTCTTTAATAGATAATATGATGGACTTCCATATTCACACTGATGCATAAGGTTGATTCTTAATCTATCAAAGTCATCACATAAGTGTTTGATATAGTGAAATGGATCAATGGCTATAATACAGTTAGGGAAGTATTTTAAAGCTATATCCTTATATGGTTCCCACATATCAATAGTTACATATCTGACATTTAATCTTTCATTCTTATCTATCTTAGAGAAATAATTACTTAATGTATCTTTTGATCTTGAACCAAGAATATCAAACAGTGTTCTCTTTTCACCATCAACAATAACACATAAATAAGAAGCATTTTTATAAGTTAATGAATCAGAATGAACTTCATCTATTCCAAGCCATTCAGGCAGTTTTAGTTTAGGTACTACTATATATGAATCGATATAGTTATTAATATGTGTTTTGGATATATTGAGTTCTTTGGATATCATATCAAGGGTATAATTGAGATTCTTCAGATATTTCATAACCTCACTTATCTTTGAATATGAATTATTGAATCCGTTAAATGTAAAAGGATTATTCTCAAATCTAGTCTTATGACAGTTTTTGCATATATATATCTGTTGGCACTATAATATATGGTTCCATTATATCCTCTGATATTAGGGTGTGATATTTTTCTAATCTTTACACCATGACCAATCATCTTTTCATGACAGTAATCACAATACATATCTTTTCTTTTAAGTTTTATCTCATATATAACTTCATTGCCACTGATACTGACTTTAGAACTTTCGATATCATCCTTATCTACATTCAGGATATGTATGATAAAATCTTCTATAGGAATATATATTCCTCCCTTCTTGTTTGTTTATTTATTCGACCAGATTAATAATACAACAGAAGGGTATTTTTTATTCTTTTACCTGTACCCACACAATAGTTTATAGACCACCCACACACATAAAAAATATCGTGTATTTTCACCCACACGATAATTTATTGAGCCATTTTTATCATTGTTAGTATTGCTTTTATTTTGTTTAATCTTAATTAGTTCTTCTAAAGAAATATCACCATTATTTGAACCTTGTTTGCTGTGAATAATTCTTATATTAGTTTTGTTTTCTTTATTTTTTTTATTATTTTCTGAACTCATATTTTAAAACCTCAATTCTATATGATTAATTATACTATTTAATAATGAAAAGAATAAATTTTACATTGTCTATTTTTGCAAAGTTATGCGGTGTTTTCTAGTTTACGAAGTGATTAAAAAATATCGACCCAAAGCCATTTGAGTTTTATCATCTGCTATGATTTCGATATTCTTTTGGACTCAAATTATATAATTTTCTAAAAGTTTTAGAAAAATTACTTGCACTATTAAAACCACATAAGTTTGCAATTTGAGATATTGTTTTGCCGCCATCATTCAAAAGAAGTGAAGCTCCCTGCATGATTCGATATTTCAATAAGTATTGAATCGGTGATAACTGAATAGTCTTTTTAAAGCATCGCAAGCATTCCCTTTCACTGATATTAGCCGATTCTGCAATGTCATGTAGTGAAATATTGCCGTCATAATTTTTATGAATGTATTTAAGCATCTGTTTAACGCGTTTATTTTCTAAATTATCTTCATTTTTAAATGATGTATCATTATCAAATAGTTCTTTATATAAATACATTACAATTTTGGATAAATTTTCTCTCACAATAAATTCATAACCTATTTCTTCAATATCTGTCGCTTTGAAAGCCCTCAAAAATAGTTCAATCATATCTTGATTATCTTCTTTTTTTATATTGAAAAAATCAAACTTATTTAATGACAACAACGGTTTGATATATTTTTTATAAAAAATATAATTTTCACCACCACTGATAAGTGATGTACTAAAGACAAAAGAATTAATTTGCGTATCAGCGATTGATTTACCATAATGAAGAACATTTGAATTAATCACTATCATTTCCCCTTCATTCACAGTCAACGATTTAGAAGGAACCATAATCTCCATTTGTCCTGTTCTTATGTAAATGATTTCCAACTCCTCATGCCAATGCCAAGGAATATCATCTTCTTGATGACAAGAATGAAAAGATGAATATGCATTACAGGGATAATCTATTGTGCCTTGAGGCTTTAATTCTTTTAATGAATCATTAACTCTAACTCCACATTCATTTAGTATCATATCGATCTCTTTCTTTCTATTTGGCGATTTTTTTATATTATATGGCTATTATTTTATTGTATCAATACAAATATGACTATATCCTTATAGTATAAAGAAAAGGAGTATGTAAATGTTTCAAATATTATTGATTATTATATATCTGTCTTTCATCAGTTTAGGTTTACCAGATTCGTTATTAGGTTCAGCTTGGCCGATGATGTATCGGGAATTTTCGGTGCCTGTATCTTATGTAGGAATCATATCAATGATTATCGCTATCGGTACAGTTGTTTCTAGTTTACAAAGCGATAAATTGACCAAACGCTTTGGCACTGGTGTTATAACTGCATATAGTGTCGCAATGACGGCTATCGCCCTTTTTGGCTTTTCGATCAGCCGTTCTTATCTCGAATTATGTCTTTGGGCTATCCCTTATGGCTTAGGAGCAGGAAGCGTTGACGCTTCTCTTAATAACTATGTAGCATTGCATTTCGCCAATAAACATATGAATTGGTTGCACTGTATGTGGGGAGTAGGAGCTTCTTTGGGTCCTTATATTATGGGTTATACATTGAGCAGCGGAAACAGTTGGAATAAAGGCTATCTATATATTTCGATTATTCAGTTTATAATTACTTCTGTTTTATTATTCAGTTTACCTCTTTGGAAAACGAAGAAAAATGATAAGGAAAAAGAAGAATGTACACAAAAACCTCTATCATTAAAAGAAATAATTAACATAGCTGGCGTAAAAGAAATCATGATTACCTTCTTTTGCTATTGCGCAATAGAACAGACAACTGGTTTATGGGCAAGTACTTATTTAGTGCTTCATGAAAACATAGCTAATGACATTGCCGCTTCTTATGCTTCATTATTCTTTATCGGTATAACTATTGGGCGTTTAGTAAGCGGATTCATCTCAATTAAATTAGATGATAATAAGATGATTAGACTTGGTCAAATTCTAGTTTTAATTGGAATAATACTTATAGTTCTACCTTTAAGTAGCATTGTTTCACTTCTCGGTTTAATTATCATTGGACTAGGTTGCGCTCCTATTTATCCATCTATTATCCACTCTACACCAAACAATTTTGGCGAAGATAAGTCACAAGCAGTCATCGGTGTTCAAATGGCTTCAGCATATGTAGGAACCGCTTTAATGCCACCGATATTCGGTCTTATTGCCAATAATATCAATATCGCACTTCTTCCTTTGTTTTTACTCATCAGCTTAATATTAATGACAGTAATGCATAAAAGAATGTTAGAAAAAGTAAAGCATTAATATAAAATAATGTAGTTAAATACAAAACTACATTATTTAAAAAGATAAGATTTTATAGAATACAATTCATAGTCTGCATAATAAAATCTACTGACAATTAACAGTGATTTATTTATTCAGTTTTCCATAACGGTTGAATTATAAATGCCAACAAACCTAAGCACATTCAAAATACAATAAATTCAATCGCTCATAGGAAATTATTTCCATAGCTTATTTTTAACATCGTCTCTTATGCACTCAGGTATAAAGCTATCGATATCGCCCTTAAACATCGCGACCTCTTTAGCTGTTGATGATGATAAAAAAGAATACTCGGGCTTAGAAACTAAAAAAACTGTTTCAATATCGCTATTTAACATCATATTAGAGGTCGCTTGCCCCAATTCATACTCATAATCAGCAACCGCACGAATACCTCTTAGTAAAACCCTACATCCTAGTTTTGAAGCCAAATCAACAGTCAAACCTTCTCCGACACAAACCTTGATGTTATTGTAATCACCAATACATTTTTCAATCATTTTCACTCTCTCTTTGACTGAAAATGTACAGACCTTACGAGGATTTTGCATAATAGCGATTATCAACTCATCATATATCTTACTGGCTCTTTCGATTATATCTAAATGACCATAAGTAATTGGATCAAATGTTCCTGGATACATCGCTTTATTCATCATTCACCTCTTGATTGTAATTTGTTTTTTCTATATCTCACTATTTCTGATTCAGCTATTCCAATCGCCATCATTGATGCCAAAGTACTTGAACCACCTGATGACAGTAGTAATAAAGGCACACCAGTCAAAGGAATCAAACCACTAACACCTCCGACATTTAAGGCGAAATGTAAAACAAAATACATCAATGTACCAACAAATACTATCTTTTCTCTAATATTTGTCGTCTTCAAAGCATATCTTGCAAGTGGAACTAACACCATGCCATACATAATTAAAATTGGAATAAAGCCAAATACCAATCCCATTTCTTCTACGATGACCGGCAAGATAAAATCGTTAGAAGGATTAGGGAAATTCATATATTTATGAATAGATTTCCCATATCCCAAACCAAATAAACCACCGGTCGCAAACGATACTAGCGACATCACTAAATGATATCCACTATCATACTGATATTTAAATGGATTGGCACTCGATAAAAAACGCCCAACCTTATATCCGCCAAAATTTTCTAAAATTGACGTGCCCATAGGCGATAATAGGAATAAAGCCAATCCAATAACCGCAAACAGAATTATCAGCATACGAAATTGATATACTCTAAATTCTTTTCTGCTTACTATCATTAACAAGACATACGAGATACCAAACAGCACTATGGCTGAACCGAAATCTTTTTGATATACAGCTATTATGACAGCATATATAATCGAAGCCCCTAGAAGTTTTATAAAGTTCTTTTTATTTATCTCAGGTCCATAATCTCTTCCGAGCAGTTTCGCATAAGCGACAATGACATATACTTTCGCAAACTCTGACGGTTGTATCGAATAGCTGCCAAATCTAATCCACGCATAAGCTCCACCTACCGAACCAAATAAACGCGTCATCAATAGTAATCCTAACACCACCCAAAAACCTATATCAATGATGAAGTGTTCATTAAACGCAAATACCGAACGACGAGAAAAGATAATCATCGCTATTGTCCCAAGCAAAACAAAGGCTGACTGCCTGACTACTGATGAAATGATAATGGAATAATTGCCAGCTGAGCTTCCCATTTCGGCGCTAGCTATCATAAAGCATCCAAACAACGCTAAAAACATCGTTCCGATTAAAACCAATCTATCACTATAAGCAGGAAAAACAATAAATCTTTTCTTCTTTTTTGACATATTTGACATAATAACATTCTATCATATTCTTATAATTTTTAAGAAAATATAGTATATAATAAATGCTATGAAAATAAATACAGATAATATAGTAAAAGACGACAATAACGAGATTCGTCAAAAATCTAAAAATGTAACGCTTCCTTTGAGTGACGAAGATAGAGAAACTCTTAAATCACTTTATGAATATGTATATAATTCGACAATTGATGAAATCGCCGAAAAGGAAAACTTACAACCTGCCGTGGGAATTGCAGCGATTCAAATCGGAATAGCCAAGAAAATGTTGGCAATTGTTTTAAAAGACGAGGAAGGAAATGAAGTAGAAAAATTTGCCTTAGCTAATCCGAAAATTATCTCGCATTCGATTGAAAAAGCCTATCTAAAAAGTGGTGAAGGATGTTTATCGGTTCCAGAAAATCATCGTGGTTATGTATATCGCCACGCCAGAATCAAAGTGAAAGGCTACGACTTATTTGAGGATAAGGAGATTATCATAAAAGCTAAAGATTATTTAGCTATCGTCCTTCAGCACGAACTCGACCATTTTGACGGAATTCTTTATTATGATCACATAAATAAAGACGAACCTTTTTTTGAAGATCCTGATGCAATTTGCATTGAATAATCAAATAAAATAGGATAAAGTATAATAAATAAATACAAAAATATCATTTATTTTTTAATAGGTTCTTAGCTCAAGAAAGGAGTATGTAATGCAAAAAAAAGAAGAAGCTAAAAAAACTCGTCGAAAAGCGACAAATAGTGTTTTTTATGATAAAAATTTCAACAGCAAAACCGATACTTTAGTCTATGCCTTAGGCGGACTCGGTGAAGTTGGTAAAAATATGTATTGTTTTGAGCACGATGACGAAATAATAATCATTGATGCCGGAGTAAAATTCCCTGATGATGATTTATTAGGGGTTGATTATGTAATACCTGATTATACACATCTAATAAAAAATAAGGACAAAATAAAAGCCTTGATTATCACACATGGACATGAGGATCATATCGGTGGTATTCCTTTTCTTTTATTGGTATGCAGTATAGACAAGATTTATGCTCCTCGATTCGCAAAAGCATTAATTGAAAAGAAATTAAGTGAAAGAAGAAAAATCTCTAAAACTAAAATAATCGAAATAAATGGCGACAGTTCCATCAAAACCAAACACTTTACAATAGGTTTTTTTGATACAGTACACTCAATACCTGATTCATTAGGTGTGTTGATTAATACTCCAAATGGTAGAATAGTTGAAACCGGAGATTTCAAATTCGATTTAACGCCTATCGGTCAAAATTCTGACTATCAAAAAATGGCTTATATGGGAGCTACTGGTGTAACTCTTCTAATGTCTGATTCAACCAATTCTGAAGTAGAAGGATTCTCAATTTCAGAAAAGAAAGTAGCTGATTCAATATTAGAGATTACTAAAAATACCAAAGGGCGATTAATCGTCTCGACATTTGCATCTAATGTTCATCGTCTAGCTCAGATCATCAAGTCAGCTAGAGACTGCGGAAGAAAAGTGGTCGTGTTTGGCAGAAGCATGGAAAATGTCGTTGAAATCGGACTCAAGATGAAGACAATCGATGTTGAACCTAGCACTTTTATCTCACCTGAATCAATCAACTCAATTAAAGCTGAAGAATTATGTATCGTATGTACCGGCTCACAAGGCGAAGCACTAGCTGCACTGAGCAGAATAGCTAACGGAACGCATAAATATGTCAAGATTATTCCTGGCGATACCGTTGTATTCTCTTCTAATCCAATCCCTGGCAATGCAATTTCTGTATCAGGAATTATTAACCAATTAGTTAGAGTAGGTGCTAAGGTTTTGGTCAATACGCCACTTAGTTCCTTGCATACCACAGGGCACGCTTCTAAAGAAGAGCAGAAACTGATGATTCAACTTGTAAAGCCTAAATACTTCATGCCCATGCATGGTGAATATAAGATGTTAAAACTACACGCTGACACCGCCGTTGAAACAGGTGTACCAAAAGAAAATTGTTTTATCTGCTCGAATGGCGATGCTTTAATTCTTAAAAACGGCGAAGTAACAAGAGCCAAAACACGTATTCAAACAGACTCTATTTATGTAGATGGCAATGACATTTCAGGTTTATCGACTTCTGTCATTAAAGACCGCAAGATATTGTCAGATAATGGTATGGTAGCTGTAGTTGTTTGTATAGATTCACGAACCAATTCTATCTTATGCAAACCAAGTATTGTATCAAGGGGTTTTGTCTTCATTAAAGAAAACCAAGGCTTAATGAAAGAATCTGAATTACTCGTCTATGACGCATTAAAATTAGCGATGAAGCAACGTGTTACATTTGGCGATTTAAAAAATACAATTAGAAATACTTTAGAGCCGTTCTTATATGAAAAGACTAACCGTAACCCTATCGTTATTCCAGTTATCTTAAATCATCGTGATGCGACAGTAAAACGTAAAGAACAATAAAATAAATAAAGGTGTGAAATCTATTGAGGTCACACCTTCTTTTTTTATTATACTAAACGATCGAATAAGCGATATAGATGTCTTTTTTGAGATTTCGGCATCATCAAGGCATCGTGTATAGGAAGAGAAATGATATCTCCTTTAACTGTCGCAACGCAATGCCCACCAATTCCACTCACCAATAAGTCAACGGCTTTTTCACCCATCATCGAAGCCAAGACTCTGTCATTAGGACTTGGACTTCCTCCTCTTTGAATATGTCCTAAAACTGTTGCACGACCAGAAAAACCAGTATGGTCAGATATTTTCTTGGCAAGTGTTGATACATCGGTAATCTTTTCAGAAATAATTACAATGGCATGATTCTTGCCTTGACTATCTAGATATCTAAGTTTTTCCATAATCGCTTCTTCATCATAACCTGTTTCTGATGTTACAACAATCTCTGCTCCACAAGAAATACCCGAATAAACAGCCAAATCACCACATCTGTTACCCATTACTTCAATTACCGAACAGCGATGATGTGAACTCGATGTATCTCTTAGTCTATCAACACATTCAACAACGGTATTTAATGCCGTATCAAAACCAATAGTAAAATCAGTTCCTGAAATATCATTGTCAATTGTTCCAGGAATACCAACACAATTTATTCCTTTATCAGTTAGAGCCTGTGCCCCCTTATAAGAACCATCTCCACCAATAACAACTACAGCATCGATATTAGCGTCTTTTAATTTTTGGCAAGCCAAATCCTGAACTTCTTCATCTTTGAATTCTGGAAGTCTAGCCGTACCGAGTATTGTACCTCCGCGAGCCAAAATATCCGATACACTGCTTCTTGTGAAATTGACAAACTCGCCATTCACAAGTCCTTTGTATCCATCTTTAATACCAGCTACTTCAATACCATTAGCCATAGCAACTCTAGCAACCGAACGGATTGCCGCATTCATTCCCGGAGCATCACCTCCACTAGTTAAGATACCGATTTTACGAATCATAATCTACCTACTTTCTATAATTTAGCGAAGATTTTCGCCTTTTAAACAATGTTGATAAGATAATTTATCTATTCTTTCAATCAATCTATTCGCTCTAGTATTGTCCTCATTATTATATTTGTCAAATTGATAAATTTTTCTAAGCTTTTCTATATCGGCGTTTGATGTAAAAAAAGTCGTTAATTGGTTTTCCATTCGATAATCTAAGATGTTGAACAAAACATCATCTCTTGAAAAAGATGTAATACCTTCGGTTCCGATATCATCCAAAACCAAATATGTCACTCTAGAAATGTTTTTAAGAAGTTCATCATAAGCATCTTTATCATTAATGGTTAAGCTGCGCATTTTATCAACAAAACTGCCAACTTTTACAAAAGCGACATTTTCTTTTTTTCTAGCTAAAGAATTCATCAAACTAGCACAAATATATGTCTTACCTACTCCAAAATCACCAAATAGATAAATACCTTTTTTCTCTTTATGTGACAATATCTTTGCTAATTCGGCACATAAAACCTTGTCTTGGCAGGTTTTAAATGCGTCTTCAAAGAAAATATTTCTATTTTGTTTTGATATATCATTATAGACAAAATATTGTTGATGTGATTCTTGTTCATCTTTCTTTAGCATAAAATCGCACTTTTTAAGTTCGTTAATCACGATCTTTTCAGGATTAAGACATACCAATTTTAATGATTGACCCAACATATGTTGTTTACATTCCTTGATGCCTTTACATCCATTACATATTTCTTTACTTTTTAAATAATTCAAAAAAATTAAATAATTATCTCTAATGACATTCAGTGATAGACCATTGCTTCTTAAAAAATCAATAATACTTTTATCTTCCAGCATTTTTTGGATATTGATTTCTTTAATGTTGTCAGTCATTGTTAGACTCCTTAATAAGTTTTAGAATATCGTAATCATTTACATCGTATTTACGATTTTTGCTATCATCATAAACTGGTAGCACATCCTTTGGATGAGCATTTTTAACCTTAATATTCTTATTTAAAAATTCTTTAGCCTTTACTGCATCAGATATGTTATTGCGATGTAAATCTGAAGCCAAAGATTTAACATAGCTGGCAATCAAACGATTGTCGCAGACATTTAAAGAGTGTTCGATTAACACATTGATTACTTCTGCATTTAAATGATACTTGTCAAGTAACTCAGAAATCAATTGCATATCCATAGGGCTAGGTTCTCTACCCTCTTGTAAATTCATTAAAAACAAAGTACATGAAACATCATACTTGCCACTTTGTGTCTTTTCAAAATTTTGACGAACCTTGGCACATAAGTTTTTAAAACGAACATAATTAAATTCATTCAAATCAGAATTAACTACTTTTCCAACGATAACACGCATCTGATTTTGCGAAATATTAAAAACATCAGCATAACGACCAATAGTTTCTAAAACTTCCTTAGTCCTAAACTTAAATGGCAACAAAACAGGACTTGCCCCTTTGACAAATGCATCGATATCAAAATGTGATTTATGTTCAAGAGAATCGACTTCAATATTCTTAATCTTATGGAAATCATTCTCTTTTTCTTTAGTCCAATTAATAAGTGTATTAATTTTTAAATGTTTTGTCTCATCGACATAAGCTTTCATGTTCTCTTTCGCTTCATACAAAGCCATATGAATTTCTCCGTATCTTTGACTACCAATCGTATCCAATAATATTCTGGAAAAGATATCATCTTTTAGAAAGGCCTTTGTCGATTTAGGCTCTTTTAATACAAATAAATAGTTATCATTTTCGATATTGTGATATGTATCTAGCAAGCGATATTCATTTAATTTTTCTAAACCTAAAATCAATATATCTAAAGATATGTTTAAATTAGCGAGAATATCAACGATATAGCCGTCATCTTTGATACGATTCAAAAAATAACAGTATATCATTACTGCTTCATTTGAAATCATCGGTTGATACAATAAAAATAACGATTGATATTCATCGCGTTTTAAATCATTTGCACCTTTTATTTTATATCTATTTTTACCCAACATATCTATCTTTAATCCACACTTCAATTTTATCATAAAGCTCTTTGATAGTCTTATTATTCTCGATGACATAATCGGCCTTTGATATCTTGTCTTCGATACTCATTTGACTATTCATTCGTCTTTTTGCCTCATCAATACTATATCCTTTTAATACAAGTCTATCAAAAATAATATTATCAGTACTATACACCAATAATACTTCATCAAAATACTTATCAAACACGCTTTCAAACAATAATGGTATTTCAGCGAATATAATATCATTATTAATGCTCTGTTTTAAATAGGCATCCAATACTAAAGGATGAATCTTAGATTCAATATTTTTCTTGACATCTTTATCATTGAATAATAACGCAGCCAGTTTGTTCCTATTTAAAATATCGCCATCAAACACTTCGGGGTATTCATCCTTGATAAACAAATAACCTTTATTACCTTTTTTATATAATCTTCTAACTTCTTCATCGGCACTAAAAGTAGGATAGCCCAGCTCACTCAAGTAAGCTAGAGTTGTCGATTTCCCACCGGCAATATTACCGGTTATACCGATGCGTCTTGTCTTTTTCTGACAATTTGGACAATAATATGTTCCTCGCCCACCAACTTTTATCTTCTTAATTTCGTTTCGACATATCGGACAAGGCTCGCCTTCTTTTTGATGTACAGACAAAGATAGTTGAAAACGACCGGTAACCCCCAGAGAAGAAGTGTAAGATCTAATGGTTGTTCCACCCATTTCAATTGCAGCAGCCAAGATATTTCTTGTGCAGTCAATAAGTCTTGTTATTGTATCTTCATCAAGATATTTACCTTTTGTTTCTGGATGAATTAAGGTATTGAATATTATTTCATCAGCATAGATATTGCCGACACCAGCTACAAAGGACTGGTCTAATAGAATTTCTTTTATCGGGCGTTTTTCATTACTTAAATACTTTTTGACATATGGTAAAGAAAATTCATCGCTAAACGGTTCAGGCCCGAGGTTCTTTAACCCCTTAAAATCATAGTCTTTTTCGTAAAGTTCCATTCTGCCAAACTTTCTGGTATCGTTATATTCAAGTTTTTTATTATCATCTAAATGAAAAATAATATGTGTATGTTTATTCGTGCTTTCAGATTCATCTTTAAAGAAATATTTTCCTTCCATGCGTAAATGCGATACTAACACAACATCATCTAGTTCAAATAGCAGATATTTTCCTCGACGATTAAAATGACGAAAATGTTGATTAACTACTCTTTTTTTAAACTCTTGACTATCACCCACTATAATATTGGGATATAACACTTCGACATCAATTATTTTTCTATTCTTTATCAGTCCTTTTAAAGTATTAAGGACTGTCTGTACCTCTGGTAATTCTGGCATATTATTTAGCCTCATACCAAGTTTTGCCAACAGATAGCGAGGAGTCTAATCTAACTTTTAATTCATAAGCTTTAGACATTCCTTCTTTAATCAAAACTTTCATATCTTCTAATTCTTCTTCCAAAACATCAAAAATCAATTCGTCGTGAACTTGTAAAATCATTTTAGATTTCATATTCTTTTCACTCATCATTTTGTCTATACGTATCATTGCCATTTTTATCAAATCAGCCGCTGAACCTTGAATCGGCGAATTCATCGCTGCTCTTTTACCAAATTCTTTGACCATATAGTTTTTATCATTTATTTCTTTAATGTAGCGACGTCTATTCATCATCGTTTTAACATAACCGTGATTTATGCAATATTCAATTTGTTTATCCATATATTCTTTAATCTTTGGATAAGTCTTGAAGTATTCATCAATAAAATGTTTAGCATCTTTGATAGATAGCGACGCCTGTTTAGATAAACCGAAGTCAGAAATACCATATACCACACCAAAATTAACAGCTTTCGCTTGTCTGCGAACATGACTATCCACTTCATCAAAATTCACATGAAAGACATCCATTGCAGTCTTGGTATGAATATCTACTCCATCGTTAAAAGCTGTGATCATCTTTTCTTCGTCGCTCAGCGAAGCCAAAACCCTGAGTTCAATCTGTGAATAATCTGAACTAATAAGTATATGGCCTTCTTTTGATTTGAAAGCCTTTCGTATCATCTTGCCATCTTCATCTTTGACAGAAATGTTTTGCAGATTTGGATCATAAGATGAAAGCCTTCCAGTCTGTGTGATGGTTTGAGAAAAGATTGTATGAATCTTACCATCACTTCGTATATATTTCTTCAATCCTTCGGCGTATGTCGAATATAATTTTGAGAATTTGCGATATTCAATGAGGCAATCAATGATTGGGTGAAATTTTTGTAACTTCTGTAACACTTCAATAGCCGTTGAACGTTTTTTGATATCCGGCAATCCTAAACGATCAAACAATACTTCCGCCAACTGTTTTGGCGAATTGAGATTAAATTCATATCCAAGCATCCCATAGATTTCGTTTGCGTAATCATTCATTTTATTAAAAGTATCTACAGCGATTTCATCTAAAGTTTTTTCATCGCATGCGATACCAGTTTTCTCCATCTTGTATAAAACTTCGATTAGTGGCTTTTCAATATCTCTATATAGATTATTCAATTCTTCATTTTGAAGTTCGTCTTTTAAGACAATACAAGCTTCTTTGCACATCGAAGCACAAGCGCAGGTATATGAGGCTCTTTTTTTGAGATCCGACTCAATCGGTTTCTTTTCACTGCCGTAAATCTCAAAGCGATCAACTAATCTTTCTTTTTTTAGATAATCAGATATCGAATTGATGTTGTCTAAATAATTATTAACTAAAAAAGCGACAATCATTAAATCATCAGTATTTTCAAAAGCAATATCTAGACCATAATGATTCAAGGCATGCTTAATTGCCTTTAAATCATATACATTCTTTCTTTTATCACTATTTAAATAAACATTTAAATCATAATCATTTTTTAAATCTTCCATTAAAATATATTCATTTTTTGTGCCATTACTGATAGCCAAACCAAAAACATTACGTTCATAATAAGAAAATTCATCAGAATCTAAGTAAATAAATGAATCATCCTGTAACAAATCACCACTTACTTTCTTCACAATCTCGTATTCGATTTCCTTTTTCTTTTCATTTTTGCTCATCAAAGAATACATTTCATACTTTTTATAAAAATCATTCAATGTATCATAATTGGGATTTAATTTTAAATCTTCTAATGGAATATCCAAATTCAAATCAACGACAATAGTAGCTAGTTTCTTAGATAAAAAGCATTGTTCCATATCATTGATTAAACATTCTTTTACCTTGCCACTTATCTCATCAATATGTTCATAGAGATTTTCAACATTCGCATACTTCAATAACAGTTTTGTCGCCGTCTTGGAACCTATACCTTTGACACCCTTGATATTATCGCTACTATCGCCCATCAATGCTTTTAAATCAATAATCTGTTTAGGAGCTAATTCATACTCTTTTAAAAGTTCTCTTTCATCCATACAAACAGTATCAGTAATACCTTTCTTCATGAGATAGACGCAGACATTGTCACCAATTAGTTGTAGAAGGTCTCTATCACTAGATAATATAGCGATATCAACATCATTATAAGCAGTAGATAACGAACCAATAATATCATCAGCCTCAATGTCGTCAAACTCAAAATACGGAATATTATAAGCTTTTAAATATTCTCTGATAATCGCAAACTGCATCACCAACTCTTGTGGTGTTTCTTTCCGACCACCTTTATAATCGCTAGCTAAATCATGACGAAAAGTGTGCTTACCTTTATCAAAAGCAACTGCCACATAGCTCGGTTTTAAACTATTGATAGCCTTTTTAAGCATGGTTGCAAACGCATAAATGGCATTTGTATAAATGCCATTTGATGTCTTCATTATATTGGTATAGCTTGTTGCATAATATGCTCTAAACAACATTGAGTTGCCATCAACTAAAAGCAATCTTTCTCTACTCATCAATTACTTCCTCTTCGCTAGTATTTTCTACTTCTGTTATTTCTTCCTCATGATCATTTGATGAAGCAATATTCTCCAAAACATTTAAATTTTCATACATCAAAGACAGGTAATCTTTATTTTCATTTAATTGCGATGGTGTTAAAGAAGATACATTATATAAATTAATTCTTTTTAATCCTAATTCCTGCTCAAGTTCATCAAAAAGTTCCATCATATCCGAAGACATATTTGGTTCGTAAGCTATATATTCTACTCCATCAGCAATAATTCTCTGCTTAATGAAATCTAATTCAGCATCATTTGGCAAAGCACCATATTTTGAAAGACATACAGGATATACACTAAAGCCATAAGCTTTTTGCCAATTGCCAAAGTTTGGGGTCATCGATACAAACTTGATTGTCTTATTCTCTTTTTTAAGTGAAGTGGCTAAATTCTGATAGCTGGCGTCAAGAGCAATTAAATCTCTTTCCAATTGTCTATAGTTAGCTTCAAAATTTGCCTTCTGTTCAATGTAATTAGACGATAAAACAGTATATATATCTTTAGCCATCGACAGCATACCAATAGGATCGATCCAAATGGATAAATCTAATTCATTAGTATCGATAGATTCAAATAATTCATCATTATAGTATGGACTTTCAACAAATACTTCCACTCCATTAGCATTAACCAAAGTATAGCGTTTAAAATCATAAATCGCATTAAGATATGATAAGTCAACCTTTTCAACGCCAGTACCATTTATATTGTCTTCGTATATCTCTAAATAAGGTTCGATGCCACCCAAATAGAAAAAATAAGATGAATCTTTTAATATCTCTTCATAGTTTTCAACAATATTTGCCGTTTGAACAAGATTGTTATTCTGAATAGAAATAGTTTCAATTTTATTGCCACCGATACGATTTAATAAATAACCGATTGGGTAAGCGGTATAAGCAACATAACGCTTGGCACTACTACATGAAGTAGTAAATATCAACAAACACAAAGCAATGATTTTATATAATTTCTTCATAGGTATATTTTACTCCATTTAAGTATTTTTCTCTATATAACTATATAAAAAGTGGTTGGCAAATTGAACATAATTGTCCAATTGCCACCACATTTTAATCTTTCATAAATAAAGCGTAATAAATAGGTAAACCTTCATTGACGAATTTTTCTTCATATCCAGTCATTGGATAATGTTTTTCTTTTTCGTGGTAATTCAAAGACATTTCAACTAGTTTAAAGCCAAAGCGAGTCATTGAAGGTAAAGAGAAGGTGTATAAGATAGTATTGTCTGTTTTAAAGAAGATCGTACCTTTTTTCTTTAAAATATCCATATAATTCTTTAAGAAAGTATCATAAGTCAATCTTCTTTTGTAATGTCCTTTTTTAGGCCAAGGATCAGAGAATTGAAGATAAATCATATCAACTTCCTCCAAATCAAAATAATTCACTAGATTTTGTGCATTATCATTGATAACCAAAAAATTGTTTAGATTTAACTCTTGAGCCTTTAAAATAGCTTTAGCTACACAGGTTTCATCTTTTTCTAGACCGATATAAAGAGTATTGGTATCTAATCCGGCAGTAGTGGTCAAGAAATCACCCATACCCATACCAATCTCCAACACAAGCCTTTTAAATGGATATTTCTTTAAGTATTCACCTTTAAGACTCTCTTTTAAAAGATATCTATTTTCATTATCCAGAAAAGGTCTAACCCATTTTTTCTTTCTTATTCGCATATCTTAAAGAATAAATTACTCGTCTTTCTTTTTGAAGATGCGCACTTCACCTTTTGTTTTAGGTTCTGATTCATCTTTCTTTTCATATTCAATGTCTGTTCTAATTACATTTACTCTACCCTTTTCATCTATTTCTGTGACTTTAACATCAACATGATCACCCAATTTCAAGACATCTTCAACTTTATCGATACGTTTTGAAGATATTTTAGAGATATGTAATAGAGCATCTTGTCCCTTAAACAGTTCAACAAATGCACCGAATTTTTCAATTCTTACAACCTTAGCATGATATTCTTCACCAACTTTAGCCTCTTTAATGATTGTCTCGATCATTGATTTAGCTTTTTCGATTGAGTCTTTATCCTGATGATAGATAGTACATCTTCCATCATCGTCAATATCAATCTTAACATTATTACATTCATCAATAATCTGATTAATCATCTTTCCACCGGTTCCGATTACTTCACGAATCTTATCGACCGGTATCAGCATCGTAACCATCTTAGGAGCATATTTAGATACTTCTGGGCGTGGTTTGTTGATAGCAGCCATCATATTAGCCATGATAGTAGCTCTGCCTCTTTTGGCTTGGGCAAGAGCTTCTTTTAAGATTGGTTCTGAAATGCCTTTAATCTTAATATCCATTTGTAATGCAGTAATGCCATTATCAGTACCAGCCACTTTAAAGTCCATGTCTCCATAGTGGTCTTCCATACCTTGTATATCACTCAAAATAGTATAATGGTCACCATAAGTGATTAGACCCATTGCAATGCCGGCAACCGGAGCCTTAATAGGAACACCTGCAGCCATTAAAGACATTGTCCCCGCACAGATTGAAGCTTGTGAAGAAGAACCGTTTGATTCTAACACTTCAGCAACTGTTCTAATGCAATAAGGGAATTCATCAACGCTTGGAAGCACTTGAGCTAAGGCTCTTTCGCCCAATGCACCATGTCCAATTTCTCTTCTTCCAGGATTTCCCATTCTTCCAACTTCACCAACTGAATAAGGTGGGAAATTATAATGATGCATGAATCTCTTTTCCTCTACTTCAGTTAAATCATCAATAATTTGATTATCACCTAACGGACCTAAAGTAGTAACAGATAATACTTGTGTTTCACCTCTTGTGAACAAGGCTGAACCATGCACTCTTGGAAGAATATCAACTTGTGAATTTAATGGTCTAATCTCATCGGTTGCACGACCATCAGGTCTAATCTTTTCAACCGAAATCAAGCGTCTTACTTCCATGGCAACGATTTCAGTACAATATTCAGAGGCTTGTTTCTTAGCCTTTTCTTTTTCTTTCTCGCTAGGATATTCTAATGTATCAAAGTGTTCAACCATTTCATCAGTGATTTTATCAATTGTGCCATATCGTTCAAGTTTTTGTTTAATCGAAACCGCTTCAATTAGTCTAGAAGCTGCATTAGCATCGATATATGATTTAATTTCCGGATTGATTTCGTATAACTTGACTTCCATCTTTTCCTTTTGACATTTAGCAATTATTTCTTCTTCAAAAGCACATAATTTCTTAATATGCTCATGACCAAACATCAAAGCGCCTAACATCAAGTCTTCGCTGACTTCCTTAGCACCGGCTTCAACCATGTTTATAGCATCTTTAGTACCGGCAACAGTTAAGTTAATCAATGTTCTTTCCATTTGTTCGACCGTTGGATTAATTACATATTCACCATCAATATAGCCAACAATTACTCCGGCAACCGGACCATCAAACGGAATATTAGAAATACCCAAAGCTAAAGACGAACCAAATAAAGCCGCCATTTCAGCACTACAATCGGTATCCACTGATAAAACAGTATTTACAACTTGAACTTCATTCCTAAACCCTTCGGGGAATAATGGCCTTATCGGTCTATCAATCAGACGTGCAGTTAAAGTAGCATGTTCAGAAGGACGACCTTCTCTTCTTAAAAAACCACCAGGTATCTTACCTACTGAATATAGTTTTTCTTCAAAACTAACAGTTAGCGGGAAAAAATCAGTATCTTTAGCTTGTGATGATGCAGTAGCTGTTGATAAAACAACTGTATCTTCATAACGAACTAATACTGAACCTCCTGCTTGTTTAGCGACTTCACCGGTCTCGACAATTAAATTACGACCGCAGAAATCAAATTTAAAAACTTCTTTTGTCATTTTCTTTCCTCTTTTTCAAACATAGATATTCTATCATAACCAGCCTGTTTATTTAAGCTTTTTAGCTTCTTCAATGAAATTAAGGACATCTTGAGGAGGATTTAACGCATATAAAAGACCATATGGTATATCGTATCTCCAATTGACCGGAATAGAAACTAAATCTGGGCGCACATCTTTCCAACATTCTAAAGTCAATAGCATATTGTCAGTTTCAGCGCAGCGGTTAAAGACAGATAAATCATAAGTTACAAGACAAGGTTTTTCTTCATGAGTGCATACAACGTTTTCCTGTCATCATCAGATAATAAGCTCTCTTTTTTCAAAGCATAGTGATGCGCAAATTCTGTATCTATGTATGCGTGATCGTTTATCACAACGGCATTTTTATATCGTGGTCTCACATGGATATGCAAATGGGGGGTTGGTGTCGCTTCTTTGTAAAAGTTATTTAACAAACAACTCCAATTACTTAATTCAGCTCCTAATACCTCTTTGTAGATCCATTCCAATTTATCTATAATGGTTTTCAATTCAATCCACTCAGAAATATCCAATTCTGAAAGCCTGCCGCAATGTCTATTCAACATCAGAATACATCTGCCGACATAATCCTGTCTATCTGCCAGATAGACAGACCAATATAATGACTGATATAGCAACCACTCATTTTCTTTATAATCGCACCATTCGCAGCCACGCATCACACATATCTCCCTAAATCCCGATTTATATAAATCATTTTATCTAAAATCACCTAGAGTATAACATTTATCTATAACTCTGAATAGATAGTATAAATTACTATTTAGCGATTACATTTATAATCAATATTTGCTAATTTTGCTTGTTTACACAAATCTTTTGTTTGTATTTTATATTGTTTTCCATCTTTTATTGTATAAGTTCCACATTGTC
>CAYNZZ010000003.1:0-113371 GCA_964401865.1 uncultured Erysipelotrichaceae bacterium | reverse complement strand
TTCCCGCACGAGTATCTATATTCATTAGTTTTTGGTTAAAAGCATCTAAATGAAAATCCGTACCTAATGTCGTATTAAAACTGGCATTTATTATTGCATCAATATCATGATCATGATCAAATATAAACCTTACATTATTATTTTTTACCTCAAAACCAATTGTATGAACATTTGACACTTTTATCTCTGCTTTTCCACTCGCATATATGTGTAACGACAAATCCATATTCAAATATACAAATGGTATTTCTTTAATTGGCAATTTAATTCTACATAATGGAATTGTACTATCCACTTCATCCTGTTTAGTTTTCAAAACACTGGATATTTTATTAAGTAAAGAAGAATCATCTAATTCTTTTATATCAATATTAAAATCTTTATATTTTCCTACCGATAATCCAAAATTTTCCATACTGTTAAAATCAACTTTAAAAAATGCATGTTTAATATTTCCGTTATCATATTCCCATATGAAACTAGGTTTAATATTGTATAGAGAAAAATCTCCATAAACATTAATATTCTGTTTAGTCTTCTTAGAAATATGAAAACGAATATCGCCGGCCGACAAAGTATAAGAAATTCTAAAACCCTCAACATAAAATACATTAGATTTATTTGATAAAAGACGATAGCCATCTTTAAAAAGACTATCATCTATTAGTTCTCCATATGGTTCTATTATCGCCTCATTTATATCAACGCAATCAGAGCTAGAAAGATATAGCTTTGAAAAAGCATTTTCTAACTCACACTCTTTAAAACTATATCTTTCCCCTTCATATTCCACTTTGTAAAGTTTCTCATCTTTTCTTGAGTAAACATATTTGAAATCGTTTAGTTCATCTAAACTTCCCGATCCATCTTTCAAGCTTGTATCTATAATCTTAAATGCATCATTAAATTCATAAGTATAATCATTTTCAAAGTTTTGATTATTAATTATATCTATTGTTTTATCAATAATTTTATGAGCTTCTTCTTTACTGACTTCATCTGTATCATTTACACCAGTTTCAACCCAATTCTTATTCTTTAAAACTTTTAGATATTCATTATCATCTATATCCAACATTTTAATGATAACTTCAGAAAATAGATCATATTTTAAATGATTATCCAGATTATATTCTTCATCTTTCAGCACGCCCCATTTAACTAAAGCATCTCTACTATTAGAATCTTCATACATCAAACCGCTTTTAATAGCTAAATCATCAAAAAATTGTCCAATCAGATATGCATCCTTCCTGTCATGACACGCTGTGCAAGTAACAATAATTAAAAGCGTCAAAACAAGAAAAAACCATTTTCTATTATTAGAATGTCTGTGCATTCGATTCAATAGTCGATTCTAAACTATCATAGGACGATACAGTATAATCCAAAAAGCGAGCATAACTTTCTATTGTTTCTGATTCCTCATTAAAGCGATTAGAGAACTGCAAAAAGCGATTCATTATTGCGGTTGCTCCATCAGAATTCCACACTACATTTAAGTCCTGCATCAATCTTTTGGTATAGTCTAACACATCATCTAAATTGGCATTTATCAAACGAATCTGGCTTGCTAAATTACTCACCTCATTAAGCGTAATCTTTATTTGATCCATATTCTTACCTCCTAACTATCGAAATAGTTTCTGTGCTTGCGAATACAATTCATCTTGAGTTTCTCTATAAGCACGAGCACTATTCCTTAAGAAATCTGCATATTGACGCATAATGATGGAAATTTGTTTCAAATCTTCTTCGTAAGAATGAATCTGATTGCTAAAAGCGACATTATCCTTACCTTGCCAAGCTGACGACATCTTATCGACTTCCGAATAAAGAGAATGGCAAAGCCTTTCATAGTCACTATTAGCAATTTCAACTTTAGAAGCTATTTCTTCCAAACGTGATGGCTCTACATATATCTGGCGCATCTTATCTACCTCCTTATGCCTTATTATTTATGTATAAAGAGTTAAATCCTAAAAAAAGATGCCCGAAGCATCTTAATTATCATTTTGTGTATAATTTCCATCTTTATCGACGGTAATGTGTTTATTGTTTAATTTTTTATTGATGTAATTGGCAAAGAATGTGTATAAACAAGCAGTTGTCGGAGCTGCTAATAGAGCCCCTATAAAACCATACACGGAACCAAACACCAAAACAGATGTCAAAATCCATACTGCCGGTAAACCCATGTTACTGCCAATATAATTAGGATAAATAAAATTGCCATCAACAATTTGAACAAACCAATAGATAAAGAAAAAGAATATTGGATACCATATATTAACCGATAGAAGAAGCAAACATCCGATAATTGTGGCTACAAGCGATCCAAAGACTGGAATAATTGTCAATGCACCGCACAAACAAGCAATCAAAATAGCAAATGGCATTTTGAATACTGCCATAATAGCGTAAACCATAACTCCAACAACAACACATTCAACACATTTTCCACCAATAAAGTTTGAGAAAATATCATTAGCAACCTTACTAGAATCAAAGATATCTTCAGCAATATCGGATGGAAAAATAGCTAAAGTAACTTTCTTTAATTGTCTTATAAAAGTTTCCTTAGATGCCAATAAATAAATGCTGATGGTAAATGACATCATAAGCATGAACAAGTAGTTGCCAGTAGCCATGATATAATCAACAGTTCCTTGCCCGGTTCCTAATATCCAATTTGAAGCCTGTTTTAAAATATCGCTGTAGTTAAGACCGATACTGTTGAAAAAATTTTCGATTTGAGAATTAGCGATTTGTTCATAATCAATATTGAAATACTTCAAAACAGAGTAAATATTCTCAGATATATTATTAATATAAACACTTAAATTCAAAAAGAAATTTCCTATTGACGCAAAGAATTCCGGTACAACTATCATACCTAGAAAAACAAACAAAACAACCACAATTACTATTGCGCCTACAATTGCAATACCTCTTGAAAAACGACGAAATACACTGCCATCTTTACTATGTGAATTGATAAATTTTTCTATTCTTCGCATCGGTACATTCAAGGCAAAAGCTAAACCAATCGCAATTACAAGCGGAGATAAATAAGATAAAAGTCTTGACGCTAAACCTAAAATATCATCAAATCTAATCGCAACAAAAAATAGCACAACTGCAAAACTTATCAGTAATAATTTAGGTTTTAGATCTCTAAGTTCTTCCTTGATTTTTCTCATCTTGCTCCTTTTAGACTAATCTCTTTTCAAAACCACCACTAACTTCCAATTTTGAAGAAGTAATAATGAAAGCTTGAGGATCTAGTTTTTTAATCTTCTTTAATAGTTCAGGAATTTCATATTTAGATACGATACTAACCAATACTTCAGTTTCTTGATCGGTATATGCACCAATACCCTTCCAATACGTTACACCACGATGCTGTTCGTTAATTATCATCTCTTTTACATCTTTACACTTAGTAAATATCATCAAGCTAACTTCGATATTTTGTAAGTGCGTCTTATCTACGACATAAGAGAAAATTGCTGTCTGTAAAATCGAATAAATCGCAATCTCCAAATTAAAAATGCAAGCACACAGAGAATATAAAACAATATTAAAATATAAACCAAATTTGCCAACAGACATTTTCGGTATTTTTAATGACAAAACCATACCGATAATATCAGTACCACCTGCACAACCCTTTTGAACAAGAATCATACTGCAACCAACCGCTGATATAATTGCCCCAATAATAATAGAAGCCAATCTATCTTGTACAATAGGCGTTTTTAATATCGGGACAATACTCATAACCAAAGTTTGCACAGCAATTGACCAGATAGTTTTCTTTACGAAAGACATTTTTAAATATTTGATAGCGAGAAATAAAAGTGGCACATTTAAACAAAAGTTGATTATACCTGCAATATCATAAGATGTTTTTAAAACAAAATGTTTTACTATCATCGTTCTAAATATTTGGGCAAAGCCTATAATTCCGCTATTATACAAGCCATATGGAACAATGAATAAGTTAATGGCTACCGCAAATAATGCAGATCCAATCGCAATCATAAAATAGCTTTTTAAAGTATCATTTTTCATAGTATTATATTATCATAATTTAATATACGGAGGAGAACAATAAATGAAAACAATCAAAGGACTTATAACAATGGAAAATGGTGCTGAAATTCCATTTGATTTATACCCTGAATGTGCACCAAATACAGTAAAAAATTTCGTATCTCTAATTGAAAAACATTTCTATGATGGTTTAACTTTTCATCGTTGTATTCCACACTTCGTCTCCCAAGGAGGTTGCCCTAATGGTGATGGAACAGGCGAACTTGATTACACAATTAAATGCGAGACTAAAAACAATCCTCTTAGACACGAGACTGGTTCAATTTCTATGGCTCATAGAGGAAAAGATACTGGAAGTTGTCAATTCTTCATTTGTCACGAACCGCAGCCACATTTAGATGGTGTACACACAGTTTTTGGAAAAGTAACCGACAATATGGGAGCTGTTAGAAACATGCATAATGGTGATGTCATTAAAGAGATTAAACTAATCAAAGATTAATGATTTTGATACAAAACGGTAAAGATCAATTCCTTACCGTTTTTATTTTTAAAAGCAGTAAGTTGCAACTTTTTAAACATAAGTACATAAATAATCATAATCAATTTCTAAAATGCGTCACTAATAATATGCACAATTAATTGATACCTTACATTCAATATGACAAATGATAGATGTTGCAAGTTAATTTCTTTAGTGTTATAGTTAATTAGCAATCATCTAATAAGAGTGCTAAAGGAGTGAAATAAGATGAAAAAACAATTTAAAACTGAATCGAAAAGATTACTTGATTTAATGGCTAACTCTATATATACAAATAAGGATATTTTTTTAAGAGAGCTTATCTCCAATGCATCAGATGCTCTAGATAAAAAACATTATCTATCATTGACTAACAGCGAACTAAAAGCCAATGATTTAGCCATCAGTATTGAAATCGATAAGGAAAACAGAAAGATCTCCATCAGCGATAATGGTATCGGTATGGATAAAGACGACCTAGAAAATAATCTAGGCACTATTGCCAACAGTGGCTCATTCAATTTTAAACAAGAACTTGATGAAAATGAAAAAGTAGATATTATTGGCCAATTTGGCGTTGGTTTCTATAGTGCTTTTATGGTCGCTAAAAAGATAGAGGTTTTATCTAAAAAAGTATTGAGCGATGAAGCTTATCTTTGGACTTCGGAAGATGAAGAAGGTTATGAAATCAAAAAGAGTGAAAAGGAAGATGCAGGAACTGTTATTACCCTTTGGATTAAAGATAATACTAAAGAAATCAATTACGATCGATATTTAGATTCTAATGAAGTACAAATGTTAATCAAACGTTATTCAGACTATATTCGTTATCCAATCAAAATGGAAGTAGAAACTTATGGCGATAATAACGAAGCTAAAAAAGAAATCAAGACCGTCAACTCAATGACTCCTCTTTGGAAAAAAGATAAAAAGAGTATCAAGGAAGATGACTACAATGATTTCTATTTCTCAAAATACTATGACTATAACAAGCCTATAAAGACTATTCATTACAAAGTGGAAGGTAATACATCATATACTGCCCTTTTGTTTATTCCTAGTAAAGCTCCATACAACTACTATACTACTGATTATAAAAATGGATTATCTTTATATTCTAAAGGCGTATTCATTAAAGATGAAGCCAGCGAACTAATCAGTGACTGTTTTAGATTTGTAAGGGGATTAGTCGATTCTGATGATTTAAACCTTAACATCTCAAGAGAAATTCTCCAACAAGACTATCAAATGCAAAGTCTCAAAAAATCAATTGATAAAAAGGTTAAATCAACACTTGAAAAAATGTTAGAAAAAAATAGAGAAGATTATGAATCGTTCTTTAAGGAATTCGGACTTCAATTAAAATATGGCGCATATGATAAATTCGGCCAAAACAAAGATTTACTAATAGATTTATTGTTATTTGTCTCATCACACGAGGAAAAATACGTTTCTTTAAAAGAATATATTTCTAGAATGAAAGAGGAACAAAATGACATTTATTATGTTTGTGGCGATAGCATCGATAAAATCAAAGACTTGCCACAACTAGAAAAAATCATTGACAAAGGCTACGAAGTACTATATTTAACCGATAATGTCGATGAATTCTTAGTTAATGTTTTACACGATTATAATGGAAAAACATTTAAATCTATTAATAATAGCGATGTGGATTTCGACTCCGAAGAAGAAAAGAAAGAAACTGAAAAACAGACTACCGAAAACAAAGACTTGTTAGAACAACTATCTTCATATCTAAAAGACGAAGTAAAGGAAGTTAGATTATCTACTCGTTTAAAATCGCACCCTGTATGTTTAAGCAGCGAAGACGGTCTATCTCTCGATATGGAAAAAGTATTAAAAGAAATGAATCAAGGAGAAAATGTACATGCGACAAGAATTCTCGAATTAAATCCAAGTCATCCACTATTTGAATCTCTCAAAAAAGCTCACGAGCAAAATAAAAACTTAGAAGATTTCGCTAAATTATTATATGATCAGGCCTTATTGATTGCCGGACTAGAAATAAAAGATCCTGCTGATTATTCTCTTCGTTTATCTAAAATAATGATAGAAGCAATGAAATAATCACAGAAAATCAACCAAAATAGAATTTAATAAAGCCAAGTTTTTAACCCTTAGAAAATCATTTTCGATTATGAAATCATCGACATGGTATTCAAAGGGTTTTTTATATACTTCAAAAAAATCAATATCGTATCTTTTTTTAAAGCGTTTCAAATCTAAACCTTTAACCAACCGCAAAGACATCATAGTTTCTTCAAACATTTTATCTTTTTTATCAAGGTATATTATATTTTCAATATATTCTTTAGAAAAATATTTAGTAAAAGATCTCGTATTATCATAACGATAATCATTTAGTTTTCCACTGGCCCCTAAAGAGATACCATAAAAATCTTCATAATCCCAATATGATAAATTGTGTTTTGAATAAAAACCGTCTTTGGCAAAATTAGATATCTCATATTGTTTAAAGCCCATAGAATTTAAATAATCTACTGCCATCTCGTACATATCAGCTTCCATTTCATCATCTAACGAACTATATCCCTTTTTAGCAAATACTGTGTTTTCTTCGATTGTCAAAGAGTAAATAGATATGTGTTTAATATTTAATTTAGCAATTTCAACAAGACTTTCGTTAAAATCTTCAAGGCTTTGATAAGGCAAAGAATACATCAGATCTAATGATATATTATCAATTCCTTCGCTATTCAATAATGATACTGTTCTTTTAACATCTTCAAAATTATGTCTCCTATTCATCATTTTAAGCAATTTATCTTGAATAGCTTCTACGCCCATCGAAATACGATTGATGCCATATTTTTTTAATAGTTTAATCTTATCAATATCTATACTTTCAGGATTTGCCTCTATCGTGTACTCTTGTGTTTTTTCACTATATGGCTTTAAAAGTTTTAACAATTCCTCTAATTCATTATATTTTAGAGAAGAAGGCGTGCCACCACCGATATAAATAGTCTTTAAATCTTTTTCGATTTCATAGTTAGATATTTCTTCTTTAACCTCTTTTAACCATTTATTAACAGTGTTTTCATCATAAAGACGATGACAAAAATCACAATAGTAACAAATGTTTTGGCAAAATGGTACATGCAAATATAAATGTTTAGCCATGATTTCATCTTATCATACAATTAAAGCATTATAAAACACCACTTTAAGCGGTGTTTTAATCGTTATTCATCTTTCGTCTTAGCTTCGACATCGACAATATTCTTCTTAAGTTCTTTATGAAGTTTATTCAATCTGCGTGATAGATAAACAGTAGAAACTAAATCAGAAATTCCACTATACATCAAACCAGCACCAATAATCATAAACAATAGCTCACTTGTTTTGAATGGATTCAATATTACAACTATCCCCACTACAATATTAATAAGTGATAAAACGATATACACAACACTGTTTTGATAGCCCATTCTCTTTGCGTCAATCGAATCCTGTAATTTTACAAAGCCAGAAAACATAATTGCAATACCTAATAAGAATGGTATTAGTGACGCAAAGATATCTTTGCGCAAGAAAATCAATAAACCAATAGCGACTCCAATAAGACCTAGTAAGAAATCGTTCCGATAAAAAGATTCGTTGGCATCAAAAGTAAAGTATCTAATAAGTGACAACAGTCCAGCAACCGCTGTACCAATACCAATTATATTTAAGATAATGTATAAAGAAGTAGTTGGCATAAACAATAACACTATACCCAGTGCTATATATACCACGCTAGTAACAATGGTATTCCATTTTATTTCTTTTAGGATTTTCATAAAACAATCCTCCTTATACTTATATTTTAAACCTATTGCCTAAAAATAGCTACTTATCTGACTCCATCGACAGAACAGACATAAAAGCCTCTTGTGGTATTTCGACACTGCCAACTGCCTTCATACGTTTTTTACCCTCTTTTTGTTTCTCCAATAATTTCTTCTTACGAGAAATATCACCACCATAACACTTCGCTAAAACATTTTTGCGCAATGATTTAATGTTGGTTCTGGCGATAATTTTATTATTGATGGCAGCTTGAATTGGAATTTCAAATTGTTGTTTAGGTATTAAGTCCTTTAATTTACTAGTAATAGCTTGCCCGCGATTATATGCAAAATCACGATGAACAATAATGCTTAAAGCATCAACTATTTCACCATTAATCAAGATATCCATCTTTACAAGATTGCTTCTTCGATAACCGATAACTTCATAATCTAAAGAAGCATAGCCTTTAGAAACACTCTTAAGCTTATCAAAATATTCAAATATTACTTCTGATAAAGGCATTTCATAAATTAACTGATTACGGTTATCGTCAATGTAAATCATATCAGAATAAATACCTCTTTTGTTTTGAGATAATTCCATTACTGCACCAATATAATCATTAGGAACCATAATACTCGCTCTAACATATGGTTCTTCAATATAGTCTAAAACCGTTGGTTCGGGTAACATACTTGGATTATCGATATCAATGGTACTTCCATCAGTTAAATGACAACGATATACAACACTTGGAGCTGTGGCAATCAAAGAAAGATCGTATTCCCTTTCGAGTCTCTCTTGAACGACTTCCATATGCAACAAGCCCAAAAAACCCAGCCTAAAGCCAAACCCTAAAGCCTTTGATGATTCTGCTTCAAAAATTAACGCCGAATCATTCAATTGTAATTTCTCCAGAGCATCACGAAGGTCATTGTACTTAGCATTATCAGTTGGATATAAACCACAATAAACCATTGGATTCATTTTCCGATAGCCAGATAAAGGTTCATCAGTCATATTATCGCTTAAAGTAATGGTATCACCGACATGAATATCTCTAATTGATTTAATGGCCGCACAAACATATCCTACTTCACCTGCTTCTAGAGAATTTCTTTTTATTTCCTTAGGCGTTTTAACACCGAGTTCAACAATCTCATATTCTTTATTAGAAGCCATAAAAGTAATCTTGTCGCCAACTTTCATCCGTCCGTCCTTAACACGCACGAATACCACAACACCACGATATGCATCATAATACGAATCAAAAACCAAAGCTTTCAAGGGCGCATTAACATCGCCGTTTGGGCATGGCAACTTATGGACTACCCCTTCAAGAACGTCCTCGACATTTAAACCGCTTTTAGCAGAAATCATCGGAATATCTGTGCAATCAAGCCCAATAACATCTTCGATTTCTTTTTTTACTCTATCAGGATCGGCACTAGGTAAATCTATCTTATTGATAACCGGTAGAATCTCTAAATCATTATCTAAAGCCAAGTAAACATTAGCCAATGTCTGTGCCTCTATGCCCTGAGCTGCATCGACAACCAATATCGCTCCATCACAAGCAGCTAAAGATCTAGATACTTCATATGAAAAATCGACATGTCCTGGTGTATCAATTAGATGAAAAATATAATCTTCGCCATCCTGAGCATGATACTTTAATTGAACGACATTGAGCTTAATTGTGATGCCTCTTTCTTTCTCTAATTCCAAAGAATCTAAAATTTGAGATTCCATTTCTCTTTTGGAAACTGTTTCAGTCAATTCTAAAATTCGATCAGCTAAAGTTGATTTTCCATGATCTATATGTGCAATAATTGAAAAATTACGTATTTTATTTTGATCCATAATCAATCTTCTCCATAATCTTTTTAAAATGTTTATAGGATAAAATAGCCAATACAATACAGATAACTGCTTGCGGAAGATTGGCTAAAAACGAAACAGTAAATGTTTTCAAGTCACCTGTTAATATGCAATCTCCAATCGCATATGTACAAAGCATTACCATACCAGCGAACATATAAGAAATATAAATATTCCATCTTTTCTTATTTACTAAATAAAAACTTGTAAATGCCTCTAATCCTTTGGCAAACAATGTAATAATAGCATATTGGCTATATCCCAAAAAGATATCCGCCAACATGCAGCCAATTCCTGAAACCGCGATGGAAAATGACAACATCGAAGTAGAAGAAATCAGATAGATGAGCATATCACTCAAATTAATATAGCCAAACGAAGCGATAGGTATAGAAATAACCATTGTTAAACAAGCCATTATGGCAATAAATAGAGCTGTTAAAACTATTCGTTTAGTTTTGTATTTCATAAATAAATTTCTTTCCAACAAGACTTTTGCCTACGCCATTAAAAAAATCATGAGCATTTAAAGCCTTTTTAGATTCCTGTTGAAGCATTGAAACTAAAATAGCCCCATTATTACATGCGATAGCTAATTTCCCATCAACCATGCCAATCATCTTGCCTGCTTCGTCACTTATATCGCCAGTAAAATCTACATCAATAAATTTTATCTTCTTACCATCGATGATTCCGTATGCTCCAGGATTGTCTAATAAACCACGAATATGATTGTAAACCTTTTTAGTATCATCATTAAAGCTGATAAATTCATCCTTCTTAGTCAAATTATAAGCATAAGTAGCTTGATTATGATCTTGTTTAAGCGGGGTGAAATTCCCGTTTAAAAAATCCGGTAAAAAATCAATCAACATATCAGATGCTAAGATAGATAATCTTTTAAATAATGTAGTAGAAGTATCCTTAATATCTATATCAAGGCTCTTTTGATACAAGATATCCCCTTCATCCATCTTTTCGTTCATATACATAATCGAAACGCCGGTTTGTGTTTCACCATTGATGATGGACCATTGAATTGGAGCTCCACCACGGTATTTTGGCAATAAAGATGCATGTGTATTTATACATTTATATTTAGGATAATCGAGTAATACCCTAGGAATAATTTGACCGTATGCACAAGTAATAATCAGTTCAGGATCAACATCAATAATCTCTTGATATTCCTGTCTGATTTTGTATGGTTGAATGACTTTAATACCGTGCTTGTTGGCAACTTCTTTTACTGGTGATGGAGTTAAAATCTGTTTTCGTCCAACTTTTTTATCTTGTTGACTTACAACTGCAACGATATTATAATCATTATTTATTAATTCTTCTAAAACATGCCCTGCAAAAAACGGTGTACCCATAAAAACAATTCTTGTATTTTTCATATCCCAATTATAACAATCTTAAAAAAAAATTAAAGATACAAATCATTACATAATATTGATTTTTAAGGTGTGGTTTGCTATACTTTAAAAGCGTATAAAGGAGGAAGTATGGCAAATATCAAATCTCAAAAGAAAAGAGCTCTTACAAATGCAAAAAAGAACCTTCAAAATTCTTCTGACAAAAGCCGTTTAAAAACATCTATCAAATCTGTTTTAAAAGCTGTTGAAGCAAAGAATAAAGAAGAAGCAGTTAAAGCATATAACGAATGTAGCTCACTTCTAGATAAAGCTCAAGTAAAACACTTGAAACATAAAAATTATGTTGCAAGACAAAAAGCTCGTTTATCTACATTAGTGAATTCTTTATAATAAAATAGCCACTTATGTGGCTTTTATTATGTCTTCAATTTCTTTAACTTCATTTAATACTTCAATCTTGTGACTTTTAGCATAAATTTCATTTAAGAATCTTATACGGTAATTTAAATAATCGATAAATTCTTGAGGTCTTTTGTTTAGTAAAACAGGTCCATACTTTATCTCTAAGTCACTTAACGGCATATTAGTTTCGCCAGGGCTAAAAGCTACTATTTCATAGTAAAAGCCATCGTAAACAACTCTTTCGTCTATGATGGTATATCGACGATTACTAATGTATTCTCTTAGCTTATCGACATTGCGATTCACTTGAATAATCACTTGTTTAAGATTTGATATATCAGAATTGTTTAATATTTCTTCAACTGTATAATATCCCATTCCGGCAATAGTAACAACTTTTACATCGTTATTCATCTTTTCAAGACCATTAGACAATACAGGTATTACCCTATCTTCCAATTTGCACATCTCGATATTCTGCTTAGCCTGATTGAGTGGTCCCTCTCTTAAATCACCAGCATAAACTTTTGGAGATATACCGTTAGCTACCAAAAAACAAGGTAGCAAAGCATGATCGCTACCACAATCAAACACTACCTCGTTTTTCATAACCATTTCACTAATTGTTTTTAATCGCTTAGATATCATTATTTATCATCTAAAAATTCTTTTAATCGCTTGCATTTAGCAGGGTTTTTTAACTTACGCAAAGCCTTAGCTTCAATTTGACGAATTCTTTCACGAGTTACATCGAATTCCCTGCCAACTTCTTCTAATGTTCTAGTTCTGCCATCTTCCAGACCAAAACGAAGGCGAAGAACTTTTTCTTCCCTTTCAGTTAAAGATTTCAACACTAAATCAATTTCATCTTTCAATAATTGATTATTGGCATATTGATCCGGTGACAACGCATCTTTATCTTCAATGAAATCACCTAAATGCGAATCATCTTCTTCACCGATTGGCGTCTCTAAAGACACTGGATCAAGAGCTATTCTTTGAATATCTCTAACCTTTTCTTCGGTTAGGTTACCCATTTTATTAGCAATCTCTTCAGCCGTTGGATCACGTCCTAACTCTTGGACTAATTGTCTTTGAATACGAGTCATTTTATTGATAGTTTCGACCATATGAACAGGTATTCTGATTGTTCTAGCTTGGTCAGCAATAGCTCTTGTGATAGCTTGTCTAATCCACCATGTCGCATAAGTGGAGAATTTAAAACCTTTACGATAATCAAATTTTTCTACAGCCTTTATAAGACCCATATTCCCTTCTTGAATAAGATCTAAGAACAACATACCACGGCCAGTATATTTCTTCGCGATTGAAACAACCAGCCTCAAATTGGCAGAAATCAAAATTTTTCTTGCATTTTGATCTCCAGCTTCAACTCTTTTGGCAATCTCAATCTCTTCATCTGGTTTCAACAAATCAACGCGACCAATATCTTTAAGGTACATCTTAACCGGATCACTGATTTTAGAATTGCTATATGCTAAAGAATCATCAAAATTGTACTCACGAACATCGTCAGAATAATCTTCATCATCAGAATCTAAAACTTCATCATTTTCAAGTTCTACATCGTCAACATCACTTAAACTTAGTTCATTATCATTTAACCATTCATAAAATTTATCAATATCATTATCATTGACATCAAATTTGTTTAAAGCATCTACATATTCTTTTAAAGGTATGACAATTCCTTTTTCCTTAAAAGACAAGATTTCTTCTTTTAGTTCATCTAGGGTCTTGATATTTTTCATATCAATGGTCATCTTTTCATTTGTGTTTTTTGTGCTTTTGTTATCTTGCTTTTTTGCCATAAATACCTCCTAATTCTTTGGTAATTTCACTATATTCTCTAAGTAACTCTTGGGCTTTTGAAGGATCTACGAGTTCTACTTCTTTCATACGAGCTTTCAATTGTTCAAGCTTCTTCATCTTAATCTCTAGTTTAACCTTCTCAATTGAACCCAATAATATTTCTTCAGAATATACTTTTGGCAAAGATTCATTCACAGATAAATCTTCTATTAAGTTTTTGATTCTATCATCAGTCGTTTCGTCATAAAGTCTAGAAAAGTTACACTCATCATATTTGCGATACATTTCAATAATCATAATCGCTAGTGCCTCATTGATGTCTGAAAGCATACATCCAAGTTCATTTCGATATATTTGCACTGCTCTTTTTGATATTGCCATTTCTGCTAATATCGTGTATTCAGCTTTAGTAAGACCATCTATTGAATAATATGGCTCAAAAACTTTCTTTTTATTATACCATTTTTTTACATTATTTGTCTTAACTACATTCATTTTTGTAATATCAAATAAGGTTTTTTCAAAATTAATACGGTCATATTCGTCATTTAACAATCCGATTAACTCGCCAACTTTCTCTGTCATTTCTTTACGATCGCTATAATTATTTAAATTGTAACGACTTCTATAATAATTAATCGCAAAATCAATAAAATGGATTTCGTGGCTCGCAACATCACGTAATGCTTTTTCTTTATACTTATTAACTATTTCATCAGGGTCAAGACCAGTTTTGTTGTCAATGACTGTCACTGTCAAATTTTGTTTATATGCCTCAACACCAAGTTTTAAAATAGCATTTTGTCCCGCTTCATCACCATCGTATGCCAATAAAAGATGTTTGCTGTACTTAGATAAAAGTTGAAGTTGTTTTGGACTGCAAGCTGTGCCTAGCGTCGCAACAGCGTATTTAATTCCTGAACGTTCGAATGCTAAAACATCCATTACCCCTTCGCACACTATAACTCTTTGTGCAGAAATAATAGATTCCTTAGCCTTGTCTAAATTATATAAGACATCTCCTTTAGTATATATTTCCGTTTGAGATGTATTGATGTACTTTGATTGATTATTGGACAAAGTCCTAGCAGTATAAGCAACACAATTTCCATATTCATCATGAATAGGAAAAACAATGCGGTTATAGAAGACATCCTGCATGCCATATTGACCTAAACGAGCTAAATTGACTCTGATTAAATCTTCATCCTTATATCCTTTCCCCTTCAAATAACGATATAGGATATTGTCATTAGGGACATAGCCGATCTGAAATCTTTCGATGATATCAGTATCTAGACCGCGATTTGTAAGATAATTCAAAGCGTCTTTACCACCATTCGAAGATAACAAGTAATTACAAAATACTTTAGCTTCACTCATTATCTCATATAAATGTTCATATTTAGATACTCTTTTCTTCTTTTCAAAAGTGATGTTTAGTGGTTTTCCGATAATATTGCTAACTTCGACGACCGCCTCTTCAAATGAACATTTTTTATAGTCCATGACAAAACTGAATACATTACCACCCTTGCCACACACAAAACATTTAAATATCTGTTTTTCTTCAGAAATCGACAACGATGGATCATGATCATCATGAAAAGGGCATACAGCCGTATAACCCCTTCCTTTTTTTATAAGCGGAATATAGTGGCCTATTACTTGTGTAATACTGGCACTATTCCTTATTTCATCGATTGTCTCTTTAGAAATATGCATTAAAATTCAATTTTATTCTTTAAGTACTCTTTTAAATCTTTGATTTTAATTCTTTCCTGTTGCATTGTGTCACGATCGCGAACAGTGACTGCTTCATCTTCTAAAGTATCAAAATCATATGTAATACAATATGGTGTACCGATAGCGTCATTTCTGCGATAACGTTTGCCAACCGTACCAGCTTCATCGAATTCTACATGGAATTCTTTAATTAAATCATCGTATAATTCTTTAGCTTGCGGGCTTAATTTTTTAACAAGTGGACAGATACAAGCCTTAACTGGTGCTAAAGCAGGGTGCAAATGCATAACTACACGTTCTTCGCCATTTTCCAAAACTTCTTTGTCATAAGCATCACAAACAGCCATCAAGAATAGACGCTCAACACCGACACTTGGTTCAACACAATATGGAACATAAACTTCATTAGTATTAGGATCGCGGTAAGAAAGACTAACTTTCGAATATTCAGCATGTTGTTTTAAATCATAATCAGTACGATCGGCAATACCCCATACTTCTCCCCACTCAGTAAATGGGAAAGCATATTCGATATCGCTTGTTGCATTTGAATAGAACGATAATTCTTCTTGACTATGTTGTCTTATACGAAGATTTTCTTCTTTAATACCCATTCTCTTAATGAAGTTGTAACATTTATCAACCCAGTATTCAAACCATTTAAGGTCTTCACCGGGTTCACAGAAAAATTCTAATTCCATCTGTTCGAACTCTCTAACTCTGAAAATAAAGTTGCCAGGTGTAATCTCATTTCTGAATGACTTACCAATTTGTCCAATACCAAAAGGTATCTTTTTACGAGAAGTCCTTAGGACATTATTGAAATTGACAAAAATGCCCTGAGCTGTTTCTGGTCTTAAATAAACAACTGACTTAGCATCTTCAACTGTACCAATGAATGTCTTAAACATCAAATTAAATGGACGAGCATTAGTAAAATTATGTTTACCACATTTTGGACACACTATATTATGTTCTTCAATTAAAGCATCCATTTCTTCAGGTGTTTTGCCATCAGCACTAATTCCTGTATTATCTTCAATCAATTGGTCAGCACGAAATCTAGCCTTGCATTCTTTACAATCTACCATCGAATCACTAAAACCTTTAAGATGGCCTGTCGCTTCCCAGGTTTTTGGATTCATTAAAATAGCAGAATCAATTCCAACATTATTAGGTGATTTTTCGATAAATTCTTTCCACCATAAATCTTTAATATTTTTCTTTAAGTATGATCCTAAAATACCAAAATCCCACGAATTAGATAAACCACCATATATCTCAGAACCTTGATATACATATCCGCTATTTCTTAAATGTGATACTATCTCATCAAATGAATATTTCTTCATCACCATATTATCTCCCCCCTTTTACTATTATTTATACACAAAAAAGAGTATGCACTCTTTTTTATTCTTCAACATTATGGAAAACTTCTTGAACATCTTCGCAATCATCTAATAATGTTAAAAGACGATCCCAAAGTTCCTTGTCATCTGGATTTTCAATCTTTACATACTCGTGAGGAAGCATTTTAATAGCGCATGTTTCAAATTCAACATTTTCAATTGCGTTTTCAATTGCTTCTTGAGCCTTGTGTAAATCAGAAGCTTCAACATATACAACCATTTGTCCATCTTCAACTTCAATATCATTGACATTGACATCAGCCATAATCAGTGTTTCTAGCATAGCTTCATCATCTTCATATTTAAATGATAGTACACCTAAATTGTCATAGTTAAAAGAAACACTTCCTTTAACACCCATCTTGCAATGAGATTTGTTGAAACAGGCATTCATAGCTGCCACAGTACGATTGCAGTTGTTTGTTAAACAATCAATGATAATCGTGGCCTGCCCAGGTCCAAATCCTTCATAACGCAAAGAATCATAGTTTTCATTAACTCCGCCCTTTGCCTTTTCGATTGCTCTTTTAATTACATCAGCAGGTACTTGGTTAGCTTTAGCTTCTTTGATTTTTCTTCTTAATTCTAGATTGGTATCTGGATCAGGAACTCCATTCTTTGCAGCGATATACAATTCCTTTCCGTAACGTGAATATAATTTTGATTTCATAGCCGCTGTTTTAGCCATAGCAGCAGCTCGAACTTCATGTGCTCTTCCCATATTGTCTCCTTTACAGTTGAATATTATATCATATCAGAGTATTAAAATTTAGATTGTTTCTAGATATTTTTCAAATTTAGATAAAAAAACTTTTTTATTAGAGCATATTTTCTCTGGAGTGAACAAATCAGCCCTTTTTATTATTTCATCAATATCATCTTTTTCATTCAAAGCCATGATATATCCATGCTCCGCAAAATTAGCAACTATCTGTTTTTGATGATCGTTTTGATGTTCGCCATATTTCGATAATCTTGAACAGGCAATGACGGTTTTAGATAAATTCAAAGCCTTCATGATTGTTCCAACACCACCATGACAAATCACAATCCTTGATTCATTTAAATATTTATCAAAATCATCTGGTTCCATATATTCAAATATTTGCATTTTTTTTGATGAATATTTAGTAAAACCAGCTTGTACAATAATTTCTTCACTAATATTGCTATGTTCAAGAATATCTAAAAGCCTTGTAAAAGGTTTGTCTTGAGTTCCCAAACTTACAAATATCATTAAAAAATCCACCCCCAATACTCCGCATTAGGATAATATTTTAGCATTTCTTCCCATTGAACAATAAATAAATCAGCAATCTTATATACCATTCTACCAGCCTTAGTCGGTGTCTTAGAATTGGCAAAAGTTTCAATAAACACCACCTTCTTTTTGAAGAGATGTGCAATGAAACACATTGGCACTGCCGTATGTGTACCAGTCGTAACAACTACATCAGGTCTAAATAAAATAAAATAAAAAAACGAGATAACAATATTGATTGGAAAGATAAAAAGATAGGGTATTAGATGATCTTGCGTACCATACAATAAATACGATGTCTTAGCATCTTCTTTTTTTAAATAACTTGTCGTCTTAGTTTTTTCAGTAATAATTTTATAATCGTATTTTGAAAAGACTTCTTTTAATTGTAATAGCTCTGTTAAATGTCCACCGCCACTTGAAATCATCAGTATTTTTTTCATAAATAATGGAGTACTTTCGTACTCCATTATACATCATTTCATAGCTTTTTTAACTAATTCGACAACCTTTTCTTCGCTATCCATAGTCAAAGCGTCAGCAGCCAATTTTTCCATTTCCTTTTGCGAAAGTGAGCGAACAGTCTTCCTAGCCTTTAATATAGCATTTGAACTCATTGAGAATTCATCTAAGCCCAGACCCAATAAAACAGGTATAACCATTGGATCACTGCACATCTCACCACACATGCCCACCCATCTTCCTTCAGCATGTCCGCCATCAATAGTCATTTTGATTAAACGCAACACCGCAGGATGTAGTGGTTGGTATAAATATGATACACTCTTAGATAAACGATCAGCAGCCATTGTGTATTGAATTAAATCATTTGTGCCGATTGAGAAGAAGTCTGCATGTTTTGCATATTCCCTCGCCATTACCGCAGCAGATGGTATTTCTATCATCATGCCAATTTGAATATCATCAGAAACTTCATAACCTTCATTTCTAAGATTTTCCTTTTCTTCGAACACTAATGCTTTAGCTTCTAAAAATTCTTCAATCGTTGCAATCATCGGAAACATAATACACAATTTTCCGTAAATCGATGCCCTTAACAAGGCACGAATTTGCACACGGAAGATATCTTTGCGGTCTAAACACATACGAATGGCGCGATAGCCTAAGAACGGATTCATCTCTTGAGGAAACTTGAAATAATCTAATTTCTTATCTCCGCCAATATCAAGTGTTCTAACAACTACCTTTTGTCCATTCATCTGCTCTAAAACAGTTTTATATGCCTCGTATTGTTGATCTTCGGTAGGAAAATCCTCTTTTGAATCAAGATATAAAAACTCTGTACGATATAATCCTGAACCTTCAGCACCATTTTTGAGCAAACCTTCAACATCTTTTGGTGTACCGATATTACTCGCAAGTTCAACTTCATGGCCATCAAGCGTAATACTCTTTTCGTGAACTAGAACTTTTAATTCTTTCTTTTCTTCTTCGTATTCCAACTTCAATGCAGTATAACGTTTTATCTCTTCATCGCTTGGATCAACAATAACCTCGCCTTTAATTGCATCCATAATAATATTGGCACCATCAGGAATATTATTCAAAACATCAGTAATACCAACAATAGCAGGTATTTCTAAGCTTCTAGCCATTATTGCAGAGTGCGAAGTTTTACCACCAACTTCCGTAACAAATCCAAGAACATACTGTTTATCAAGTTGAGCAGTATCAGAAGGAGCCAAATCTTCCGCAACAATGATAACTTCTTCATCGATTAACGATAAGTCCGGAATGGTTAATCCTAAAACATTACACATTAAGCGATAACTGACATCTTTGATATCAGCGGCTCTCTCTTTGAAATAATCATTATCCATATTTTCAAATATTTCAATCATCATATCTGAAACTTTTGATATCGCTTCTTCAGAACAGTTACCATTACTAATCATATCTTTTATCTGTCCGATATATTCCGGATCGGTTGCCATCATAATATGGCCATCAAAGATCGCAAGTTCTTCTGCGGACAAATTTTTACTTGCACGGTTTTTGATTTTTTCAATATCTGAAACAGTTTTTTCTAAAGCTTTTTCTAATTTTATCAATTCTTCTTCAGCATTAGAATCATGGTGTTTGATTTCAATCTTAGGCTGTTCAAACTTGAAGGTCTTTCCAATTACAATACCATCAGAAACCGCAATACCTTTATACATTTTGTTTCTCCTTTATACATTTAGATTATGCAAGAAAGTTTTATATGCCTCTTTTCGATGGCGATAATAACTCGGTTGAGATAAACTATCTCGATACCAATTGCCAGTTTTTCCCAAGATAACCTCATGATAGATAATGAATCGATCCCTTTCATTGAGATAACTAACAATCATATCAATATGTTCAACGATTTTTCTAGATGTAGCCAAATCAATTTGATAGTTATTTCTTGCACCCATCTCACATTCACTAATGAATATTTTGCTCTGCTTGTAGCTTTGAGCCATTATGTCAATTATTTGTTTCTCTTTCATTTAGCCTCCCAATCCTCCTTTTAGATACTCTATGATAGTTCTTTCTCTATCATATTGTTGAAAGCTAAATGTAAGATTCCTAAAAATATTATTCCATTACTTCGATTAAACCATACGCTCCATCATTGCGCTTATACACAACGGCAATTTTCTCTGAGTCAGCATCTTTATATACAAAGAATGAATGACCTAGCATTTCCATTTGCATAATCGCATCGTCTAATGTCATTTCTTCAACAAAAATATTTTTAGTTCTTACCGGAATGTCGTCTTTGAAATATTCATCATCTTCCTCAATAAAGCCTTCAACCAAAGAATCTTTGTGTCTTCTTGATAAACGTGTCTTCTGACGGCGAATTTGATCTTCAAGTTTATCAATAGCTAAATCAATAGCACTATAAAAATCCGGATGCATTACTTCTGCACGCAAGATACCAACTTTTGTCGGAATAGTAATTTCAACTTTTTGAGTATTAGGATAAACCTTAGCAACTACCCTAGCAGTAGTATTGTCATCAATCAATAGATACTTCTTTAAAAAAGAAAGCTTGGATTCGATTTTTTCTCTCATACCCTCTGTGATAACTACATTGTCTCCATAAATTGTGAACTTCATAAATGCTACCTCCTATTTTTATGAATTCTGACTATTCGATATTTCCAATAGCCACTTATATACCAAATAAAGCCCATAGGCATCTAAACTGCAATACTCCTCTAGCTGTTTAACGACCTCTTGACTATCATCTTTCAAATTTCTAAAACCGGCAACAGCTTCCATACCATTTTGAATTTCAAGATTATCATATGAATAATCAGAAATGGCATTAACTAATGATTTTAAAGATAAATCTCCCTTCATTTTTATGTCATATACTATTCCATTCACAAATGGATATGCCAAATCAACAAAACGGTCAGCTATTGATAAAAGTTCTTCTCGATATTCCTCAAACTGCGATGCCAATTCTTTAAGGCGCATCACTTCAGCTCCATAAGCATTGTAAGCAACGATCGGCCCGCTTTCAGGAATCGTACTAATTAGATGTTTAATAAACTCCAAACGGCAGTCATTATTCCCTATATATACTTCATGAGATAATTTGTCGTTTTTATCTAATGCATACATCGCAAACTCAAAACATACAATTTGACAAGGGCTAAGTCCTTCATATGGTGGGATTAAATGACGATCCCATTCAAAATCAATAAATGTAATAGGTCTTGATTCGATCTTTTTCAAAAAACTTTTTAAGGGAAATAAATCAAAGAATATGCCATTCTTTCGACTAGCCATTATTTGTGCATATTGAATTTTACTACAACCATTTAGTTCTTTAATATCCTTCAAACAGTGAATACCATTTTCATATAATCTTTGTCTATCTTGGTATCCAATTAATGTTAAAACACTGTCATCAGGAATATCTTTTTCTTCTTTAAAACACTCGTAATAATATGGGCACATCCTTTTTGTGTGGCACTTCTTCTCTTTAATCGGAAGATAATCATTAAGTGTATGTTCGTTTATATCTTTTGCAATATTTTTAAGATTAATACGATATTTAAGAATGTTATTCAAATGATATGATGGTTTCATCTTATCTGAATATAGACAATCGCTAATCTTAAATAGCAAGTCAACATCCAAATCACCTTGCAATACATATTCTTCGTTCAAATAGATAATATAAATGCTATTAACATTGATATTATTCCTTCTGATTACTTCGACTGTAAAACGATAATAATCTAATTCATTTTCCTTCGGACACAGACCATAATATGTAAAGTATATATCTATACCATCATTTGTTTTATGAATGATCGGAACTTTGACTCTTAAACCATCAGCTTCTAACCGAGCTTTTACAAACCACTCATACGACTTAAAATTTTCAATAAAGCGACTGGCAGGATCGTTTTTCATCCCTAAGTAATAGTTATCGATCCTTAACTTTTTAATACATAATGAAGTAACATTATCTCCATTGTATATATATGGTACATGATCAACTTTCTTTTCCTGATACAAATAATAATATCTATGACAAGAAAGAAATCTCTTAAAGTCGCTTATACGAAACATTACTTCCTCTAACTAAATTATAGCACAATAATCATTATTATCTTATTAACCTTTCAAGCCCCTAGCTTGCCTATCCATATCTTCAACAACAATGTCATATATCTCACCTAATGTTGAACAATATTTTAAAACTTTCCATGGTTCATTGGTATGAAAATGAATTTTGATTAGTTCATCATCTCCAACTGCCAATAAGCAATCGCCTTTAAAATTATTAGTGAAATATTCACTAATGGCATCTTCATTTAAATTTTTACCCTCTATTAGTAATTGAGTATCATAACGAAATTCTAACATATCTTCCATTCCTTATATAACAAAATTGCCATCATCAAAAACTTGGATTTCCTGACCATCATGTGTCATTCCAACCACTTTCATATCGTCGCTTCCGAACATGAAATCAACATGGTTCATTGAATGATTTCCACCGATTGAATATAATCCTTCTTCACTCATTGTTTCGCCACCTTTAACGGTTGTTGGATAACAAGCCCCTAAAGCTAAATGACATGATGCATTCTCATCAAATAAAGTGTTATAGAATAAAATTTTAGAGTTAGAAATCGGTGAATCGTAAGATATTAACGCAACTTCGCCTAAGCTCCTGCATCCTTCATCAGTATTTAATAATTGATCTAAAATCGCTTGATTTTCTGTTGCGATTCCTTCAACAACCTTGCCATCTTTAAAAGTCAGCTTAAACTCAGGAATGATTTGACCGGCATAATTAAGCGGTTTTGTAGATACAACCGTGCCATTGATGTTATGGCAATCAGGCATTGTGAACACTTCTTCAGTTGGGATATTAGGATTAAATACCCTACCACTTGTACTAACTTCATCGCCACCAGCCCAAATGTGATTCTCTACTAAACCTACAGTTAAATCAGTTCCATATTTATTAGTGAAGTGTAACGACTTAAAATCATACTCATTTAGTTTTTTACAATGCGCGTGAATTTCGCCATTATGTTTTTCCCATTCTTTTATCACATCTTTACCTTCATGAACTCTCGATGTATATAAAATAGCATCCCAAAGCTTTTCCATAGCTTCTTCTTCGTTTAATTCAGGAAAAACTTTCTTTGCCCATTTTTTATTAGGATAAGCAATGATTGACCATTGACCAACACTATTCATAGTGTAGTAGCGGTATGGTTGCATAGCTTTTAATGATTCCATGCGTACCGCTTTAATCTTGTCTTGGTCAATACCATCTAACAAATCTGGATCTGGACAATCAATACTTAATTGGCACACGCCCTTTTCTATACTATATTTCATTTTTTCAATCATATAGTTTGGCACTTCTTTTAAAACATCTGTTTCAACATTTTCATAACTTAGACGTGTCAAAACATTATCTCTCCACTCGATATGAACAGGTCCTGAACCATATTCATATGCAGCTTTGGCACACATTTCAACGAATTCATACGCTTCAACTGGTGCCATAATAACAACCGGTTGACCTTTCTTGGGATTAACTCCAAGTTCAATAGCTAATTTAGCAAATTCTTGTAACAATTCTTTTTTAGGCATAACACATGACTCCTTTTCTATTTGTTCAATTCAGCTGAGCGCACCAACATCGCAGCCCCTACAACGCCCGGTTCATCAAGTGTCGCCAAAACCATTGGCGTATCTTGTTGCATATTGTGAACCATCGTCTTGTAATATTTATTAATCTTATCAAAATAAGCAGCATGATTGTTTTGAGCAACTCCACCACCAATAACGAAAATATGTGGATCGCAGACAGCAGATATCGTTGACATCATTTGTGCAAAATCATATGACATCTCATCAAGAATCTTTAAAGCTTCTTCATACCCTTTATCAGCTAAATCAAAAACATCTTTAGTTGTCTTGGTATTCAATCTTTCTTGTCCGATTCTAGCGATTGCAACTCCGCTAGCTTCATTTTCTACCGCCCCAACATTTAAATCATTATGTTTTCTTCTGTTGCGATCAATTATGATATTAGCAACTTCCCCAGCATAACCTTTACGTCCAGAAACAATCTTGTTATTAATAATTAAAGCACCACCAATACCAGTTGAATGAGTTAAATAATATACTACCGGATAACCTTTGCCAGCTCCAAGCATTGCTTCAGCTAAACCGGCGACATTAGCATCATTGTCCATGTAAATTGGCAAATTTAGTGCTTTAGATAAGCAATCAACAACCGGATAATTAGTAAATCCATTCAAATTAGTAGAAATAGTCATACATCCATTCAACGTATCTACCGGTCCTGGAACGCCTACACCAACGCCATAACATGTCTCATATGAACTAATTCTTTTAACCATATCAACGATATGTTCTAATACAACTTCCGGTCCTTTATCAGCTAATGAGGGCTCTTTAATCTCCTCAATGATGTTTCCGTTTTCATCAACTTTCGCAACTCTTACATTTGTACCGCCTAAATCAACGCCAATATAATATCCCATTACTTTATCTCCTTTTCTACATATGTAAGCAAATCGTAAACATTTGCACTATTCACACGCACTTTATAAAATTCTCCAATTTTTAAAGCCTCATCGCTATTTACATAAATCTTGCCATCGACATCATCAGGTGCACAAGCTTTAGATCTTGCAACATAACGATCTAATAACGATTCATAGCTATCAATTAACACTTCTATTATACTACCTATTTTGGCTTCATTTTTCTCTTTTACAATCTCTGCTTGTATCTGCATCAATTGATTATATCTTTCTTTAGCAACTGTTTCATCAACTTCTCCGTCCAAATCATAAGCCTTAGTATCATCTTCTTTTGAATATGTAAAAGCCCCTAAAGAATCAAATTTTATATCTTTAATCAAGTCGAGCGTATCATTGAAACTGTTATCGTCTTCTTGAGGGAATCCAACAATAATAGTGGTGCGTATAACTGCATCATCAAAATACATCCTAATCTTATTAATCTTTTCTTTAATGAGTTCTACACTGCCTCTTCTATTCATCAGTTTAAGCATTCTGTCGTTGCCATATTGAATAGGAATATCAAAATAAGGAATAACTCTTTTTAAAGTTTTCATTGTCTTCAATAGATCGTCCTCAATTTCATCGGGATACATATACAAAACCCTTATCCATGTAAAAGGTATTTTATCAAGTTCCATCAAGAGTTCCTTTAATGCAAAATGCCCATACAAGTCTTTACCATAATAAGTGGTGTCTTGAGCAATCACATTTAGCTCCTTGACTCCTTTATCATATAAGTCTTTGGCTTCTTTAACTAACTCCTCGATTGGATATGATTTACAATTACCTCTAATGAGTGGAATCGCACAATATGCGCAACGATTATCACAACCATCAGAAATTTTAAGATATGCATAATGATCGCTAGTAATCATTTTGCGTTTTTCTCTATAACCTGTCGAAAATTCACGCTTGAACAACCCCTTCAACAAATTAGGAAAATTTGGATATTCTCTAATCGGCACAAATAAATCAACTTCCGGAAATTCCCTTAGACAATCTTCAGTGTATCGCTCTACAAAACAACCACAAACAATCAACTTTTTAAGACAATTATTTTTATATTCCGCCATCTCCAATATTGTATCAATGGCCTCTTTTTTTGCATCTAAGATAAAACCACAAGTATTTATGACGATGACATCACACTTTTTAGGATCGCTTTCATACTCAAAAAAACCATCATCAAACAAGCCAATAATATACTCGCTATCAACCAAATTCTTACAACAACCCAAAGAAATAAAACCTATTTTCATATTACAATCCTCTTCAATACTCCTTTTGTAACAAAACCAGTTAAAATGCCTGTTCCAATAGAAGTTAGAGCTAATACTGGAAATAGCGAAACAACACCAGCTTGATTATAAAAAAACATTACCATTATAACTTGTCCTAAGCTATGAAAAATAGCCGACACGATAGAAGTGAACAATATCGAAGTCTTTAGCCTATCGCAAACAATAATTGCAATGGTTGATAGTGTAACACCTGAAAAAGAAATCCAGAAAGGAGAACCAAAAATCATCCCCTTTAATAAATTACCAATAGTTACACGCAAAGAATTAACAATAATCATCTCTTTACTACCATATAGTTTAATAGTGATAAGAGCAACGATATTAGCCAAACCAAAACGAATTCCAAATTGTATAGGCGGAATAAAAGCACTTTCAAATAGATTAATGACTATAGCCAACGCTGAAAGCATCATCAAAGTAACCATATTTTTAGTTCTATTCATCTAGGGTCACCCACAACTGATTAGGCAAACAGATAATCGGAATGTAAATATCTTTCGATGACCATCCCATTTTTTCACAATCATGATTAGGGCAATCAACATCAACCGCACGCCATTTACCATTTTTTACCTCGACATTAAATTTTCCATACGCGCCATCAACAGAATAGTATCCATCGGAGTTAATATCAAAGTTCAATACTTCTTTACCACTACCATCAATTATCTTTACCACTGTTTTATTCGTATTGATAAAGTTGTTGATCAACAATGCCATAAAGCTAAACACAACAACCACCAAAACAATCAATACTTCTCTTTTTTTCATATGTCAATTATACCATAGTCTTAGTTAAATCATTAGCCCAACTACCCTTGTTGTAACGATGATAAGTCAAAAAGAAACGAACAACTTGTTCAATCTGACACAATAATAAAACCAAAACAATATTATCAATTTTTAAAACACCAACACTTAAGAAAGCAATCGGAACGCCTACTAAATACATAATACCTGAATCTAGTAGATTTAAAATCTTGGCATCTCCACCTGCCCTAAGAGTCGAAAACATTACAAAGTTAAACATTCTAATAAACACTTTAAGGGCAAATACATTTAGTAAACCCTGACAAATTCTAAAAGTAGTTTCATTTTCAACATTATACAAATGTAAAAGAGGCGTTTTAAACACAAGCATAACACATACTATACATGTCGCAAGGAAGGCAGCTAGACCGATTTGATACTTAGCTTCTTCCTTTGCCAATTCTATTCTTCCCTCGCCTAACCTTGTACCAATCAATATTGATACTGCCGAACCATAGCCATGAACAATGAATAAGAACAGACTAAATATTTGATTAGCCACATAATAAGCATCCATATTCTGTGTGCCAAGCATACCGAATGCCTTTGTAAATAAGGTCATCCCAAAGCCAAATAACGTTTCATTAATCATCAAAGGCAAAATACGAGAAAAAATCGATTTTACAAAATCAAAACTCAATTCAAAATTAGCTCTACCTAATATAAATTTAGGCTTATCTTTAATAAGATAGGCAATATACAATAATAAGACTAACAATTGAGCAATTAGAGTACCATATGCAGCACCTGCAATCCCAATCTTTAATACATAGATAAATAGCGCATTGAGACAAACATTAAAAAAGGCGCCAAAAACACTCATAATAAAAGTTAATTTCGTATTGTGTTCACTTCGATACATCAATCCAATAGAATTATTTAAAGCCAAAGGGATTTCTGCAAAAACCACAATTTGAAGATAAGCACGGCTATAATCTAATATTTCTAAATCATTCAAATAAAACAACAAGACTTTATCAGCAATCGTATAGGCAACTGTAATCCAAATAGCTGCATTCAATAGAGTCAGCATAATACTCAAACCCAAAGACTTACCCATCTTATCAAACTGTTTAGCCCCAAAAAATTGAGCGGCAAATATCGCAACACCACTAGTAATGCCCCATGATATACCATTAGATAATGTGATCACCTGTGATGCGTTACCGACCGCTGTAAGCATCCCGATTGAAGATACCATTATTGAATCAATTATCGACATACAACTAGATAGCAACATCGTCATCGCCAATGGAATCGTAACTCTAAATGTCTTTTGATAGAATTCTCTATCGCCTATGTAATTAGATACAAAAGTCGTCATAAAATAATTATAGAATAAACGATTACAATTATCTATAAACACATAATGCTTTTCACAAAAAAAGGAATACCTAAGTATTCCTAATCTTTATTTCTAGCGGCGTTTTTATATCTAGCTTTCTTTTCTTCTTGTATCTTTTTTCGAATATATTCACGTCTTTCTTTGCGTTTAATATCTTCGATTTTTTGAGTTTTCTTTTTCTTATAATTAGGTTTAACCTTCTCGTTTTTCTTTTTAAGCATCTTAGCGATTTCTTTTTCGCGTTTTTCGCTATAGCTTACCCGCTTAAAATCGAATGATTTAAGATCTCGCCATTCTCCATTTTTATATTGTTTAGGAGTAAACTTAATACCTTGTTTAATTAGAGTATTGATTGCCGCTTCATCTTGTTTCTGATATAAAGCATAGCAAATACCATGTCTGCCATTTCTTCCGGTTCTTCCGCTACGATGGATATAAAAGCTCAATTCTTTTGGAAAACCAAGTGATACCACATGAGTAATAGCATCAATATCCAAACCTCTTGACGCAATATCACTCGCAATAACATAAGTAATTTCTTTGCTACTTATTTCTTTAATCGCTCTTTGTCTTTGTCTTGAATCTAGACCTCCATGTAAAAGCACAGCTTTAATCTTGTTTCTTTTAAAAAGGGCATATACTTCATCACATTCTTCGCGAGTATTAGCAAAGATTAAACATACATATGGATTAAAACCACCTAAAATATCTAATAATGCTTCTCCATACGATTTATGCTTGCAGTTAATTAATATATGTTCGATATTAGGATCAACTTTTTCATCATCTTTGATTTCAATTAATTGTGGATGATTTAAGTACTTTTTAATAAATGGTTTTAAACCTTCAGGCAAAGTGGCACTAAAACACATTACTTGCGGATTAAACATCTTAGAAAAAACAGCATCAACATCATCTAAAAAACCATACTCGATTGTCATGTCCGCTTCATCAACCACAAACATCTTAACTAAATCAACACGTAATGTACTATCTGAAAATAAAGCTTTAATTCTTCCAGGCGTGCCAATTACAATCTGAGGAGCTTTCTTAAGTCCGTCTTTCATACGCCTAGTATCTAGACCACCAGATAGAAGTTTAATTCTTAAATCTGGATATATTTCTTTCATAATCAAAGCATTTTGATATATTTGAAAAGCTAACTCTCTAGTTGGCGATGAAATTATAACTTGTGTTTCATCAATAGCTGGATTAATTTTTTCCATAATCGGAATTAAAAAAGCATGCGTCTTACCAGTACCAGTCTTAGACAATACAATGACATCTTTACCCTTGTTGGCAATTTTTATTGTTGCATCTTGAACTTTTGTTAAAGACTTAAATCCATTTAATTCAATAAATTTTAATGTTTCAGATTTTAAATTCAAGTTATTCATGCTTAATATTTTATCATAAAATAAACTAAAAAGCATAATATGGTAAAATAAGTATATGAAAATAAAAAAAGTAATACCAAGTGGCTATTGTAAGGGCGTTGTAAGAGCCATAGAAATTGCCAAGCAAGCTCGTAAAGATAATCCGAATGATAATATCTATGTTTTAGGAATGATTGTTCACAATCGCTATATCACTGAGGCCTTAAAACTTTATGACATCACAACTTTAGACGATTCTATTAAATCGAAAGAAGAATTAATTGATGAAATAGATGATGGTATAGTTATTTTCACTGCTCATGGAATATCAGAAAAAATAAAAAACAAAGCTATTCAAAAAGGGTTAAAAGTCATCGATGCATCGTGTATAGATGTGATTAAAACGCAAAATATTATCAAGAAAAAACTTTCAGAAGGTTTTAATGTTCTCTATATCGGTAAAAATAGACATCCTGAAGCCGAAGCTGTTTTAGGCATTGACAAAAAAATACAATTAATTAGCAATATCAACGAATTAGATTCAACAGAAATAACTGAACCAATTTTCGTAACCAATCAAACAACGATGTCAATTTTTGAAATACAAGACATAAACAACAGAATAAAAGAAAAATGGCCTAACGCGACCATCTTAGAAGAAATATGCAACGCAACCAGCATTAGACAAAAGGCTATAATGGATTTAAAAGATTGCGATTTATTGTATGTTGTAGGAGACCCAAAATCCAATAACACCAACAAGCTCAAACAAATAGCTTTACAAAGTGGCATTAAGAAGGTTTTAATGATTGAAAATGCACATGACATCGATATCAAAGACTTAAATGTTGATAACATTTACGTGACGGCTGGTGCAAGCACTCCAACTTATCTAACCAACCAAGTTATTGAATGTCTAAATAAATTTAACGAAAGTGGCTCGCTTATTAAAGAAGAAATCAAAATTGATAAGCTTATCTCTTAACCCCTAAAACGTTTAATCACTTTAAAGACATCTTTACCTTTTAAATGAAATATCGCCTGAGGCAAGTACAGTAAATAAGATATAGCTAAATATAAACCACCAGATAAGCAAGCGTGAAATAGCATATACATTAGACAAATAATTCTATTTGAATAATTAAATGGAATAATATGGCAAATAATAAAGCTAGGAATCAAACATAGAACAGAACTTATCACTATAAATAACAATCTACGCATTGAACTTTTAAGTTTAAATGAGTACGATCTTTTAAGAAAGATAAAGCCAAATACAATTACAATCAAACTGCATAGCAATGAACTGTAAATTAAACCTAAATATCCAGTTAGCGAAACCATTGGGAAAAAACTAATAAATTTTACGCCAAAACTAATAGCTAACAGTAAAATAGCGACTTTTCTATGTCTTAGTGTAATAAGAATTGATGACAATATAGGCGCAATAGTATCAGTGATTGTTTGTAAGTTAGAAACCATAAACACTTCACTGCCCAAATCTAAGTTAGCATTACCATACATAATAAAATAAATGGCTTTCGCAAATAACATAAACGCCAACACAACTGGTATCAATAGATAAAATACTGTATCAAATATTTCAGATAATTGTTTCTGCAGATTTTTAAAATCCTGTTTTTCCAAAGATTCTGTTAAGTATGGAACTAAACCGGCACTAAAACCTAAAGTCAAAACCTGAGGTATAGCAGCAATCTTGTTACAATTTACCTGTAAAATTCCTAATACCAATTTCGCTTCACTATATTCGATACCGGCAACCGGTGCATATGACATAAAGAAATTGGAATTTACAATCGAACTGGAAGTACCCAAAAACGAAATTATTACATAAGGGATGCCCAAAGATATGAGTTCAATAAATACTTCTTTGCCATTACGGCTTCCACTTTCTTGTCTTGCCGCCAACATTTTAACTTCATTACTATCTTTTCTAGCGCAAATAAGCATGTAAACGATAGTAACAATAGCTGCAATACTAGCAGATAGCATCGCCATATAAATTGCCCATATGCCATCAAAAGATAATATTTTTACAAATATATAACCTAGAGCAATTATGCCAAACACACGAACAAATTGTTCCAAAACCTGCGAACTGGCGTAAATATCCATTCTTTTTAAACCTTGATAATATCCTCTGACCGATGAAAGTAAAGGCACAAAAATAACCGCTATAATTAAGATGCGAAATAAATTATATAAAGATTCTATATCTTGAATGCTAGCCTTTGAACCCATGGTAAATGTAGCTAATGGCTTTGCTACGAGCAAAAAGATAAAAGCTATAATCAAACTGCTCGCCATAATAAAAGAAGTTCCTAATTTTTTAACTAGCAGCACCGTTTTATAGTCTTCTCTACTAAAATACTTTGCTGTCAAAGCTGCAATCGCAAATGGAATACCTGCTCCACATATCTTTAATATCAAATCATAGTAGCTATAGGTAATGCTATAAAAAGCCATATTTGACTCACCAGCCAAATTATTTAATGGTACGACATAAAAAAGCCCTAAGGCTTTTGATAAGAATATCCCAAAAGAACCTGCTAATGCTCCAACTAATAATGAACGATTTTTCTTAGATGTCATTTTATCTCTCTCCATATCGCAGATCTAATTTTAAAAATTCTCGATATGTATTATTCTTGTTTTTATTTTTCCATTGAACTAGAACATATAAACTGACATTTGCTTTATCGGTTACACCACTAATCGAAAGTCCCTTGACATATCCTAGTTTCTTATCACTTTGATTGGGAATCATATGATATTCTTCGCTTTCAAAAATACCGATATTCGCCGTCATCTTATTTGTATAATCTACTCCTTTTTCAATTGCCATAACTTCGATATCATACATAGCAATTTTCGGATCATCAACAAATACATAATAGCGATATCCTTCGTCGATTTTTGAAATGTCACCACTAATATCAAAATAATTAGACGCATAACTAAAATTAGTATTTGAATCAATTAACTCAATCATGTCGTAATAACGAATAGTCGAAGAATCATTAGAATTATTACTTCTAACAATATCTTCGCAACCTATCAATATCAAAATAGTAAATAAAAAGATAATTATTTTTTTCATAAATACTAACACATTATACAAAACTTTATTATTTTATACAAACCAAAAATCAATTCTTAAATTTGAGAGCAAACCAGAATTTTTTACCTTTTTTAATAATTGTCATTTCCTCATTAAAGGCATTTTTCTTTTCTAAAATTGTTTCTATATCGGTAACTTTATCACCATTTACGCTAATCGATGAACCACTAATCAAATCCCTAGCCTCTCTTTTTGATTTCGCAGCACCAACCAATACCAATGCATCAATCAAAGAAATTCCATCTTCAATTTCAACTTTTTCTAAGTCAGCAACACCTTGTTTAAGCTCATCATAGTTTAAAGCTTTAATATCGCCCTTAAAGAATGTATCGGCGATTTTAACTGCGCTATCAAATGCTTCTTTGCCATGTATAGATGTAATCACTTCTCTCGCTAAAGCCTTATGAGCTAAACGAAGATGCGGTTCATTCTTGTTAGATTGTTCCAACTCCTCGATTTCTTCTTTAGATAAGAAAGTTAAAAACTTCAAATAATCGATGACTTTATCATCTTCGGAATTGATAAAGAATTGATACATTTCATATGGCGATGTCTTATTAATGTCTAGCCATATCGCTTTACCATTACTCTTACCGAATTTAACACCATCGCTTCTTGTAAGTAAAGGCATTGTAAAAGCGTAAGCTTCTTTATTTAATTTCTTTCTGATGAGTTCGATGCCAGCCGTAATATTACCCCATTGATCTTGACCGGCTACTTGCATTACACAATTTCTAGTTTCATATAGATGCATAAAATCTAGAGCTTGCATAATCATATAAGAAAACTCAGTATAAGTGATTCCTTCATCTAATCATCTTTTAACAATATCTTTATTCAACATATAATTGATATTAAAGAATTTACCATAATCTCTTAAAAAGTCGATTAAACTAATATCTTTAGTCCATTCATAGTTATCGACAACCTCAAAACCGAAAATATCTTCAGCCTGTTTCTTTAAACATTTAATATTATGAGCAACTTCTTCTTTAGAAATCATTGGCCTTTCACTGTCAGGCTTAGGATCGCCGATTAAACCGGTGGCTCCACCAACCAAAAGAATAGGATTATGTCCAGCTTCCTTTAATCTTTTAGAAATCAAAAAAGAAGAATAGTGGCCAATATGTAAGCTATCACCTGTTGGATCGGTGCCAATATAAAATGTCATTCCTCCATTGTTGAGTTTTTCTTCTAATTCCGGCGAAGACACATCTTTTATTAGACCACGCCATACTAATTCATCATAAATTTTCATTCTTTCCTCCAAAATAAAAGGCGCTACCAAGGGTGCATTAGCACGGTACCACCTTATTTTTTACTTTTTCTCTTAACGCGAGTAACGTCTTATCTTTTCAATAAGAAGCTCAAAGATGTATTCACCAATTCGTTTAAATCATTTCCACCAAACATGATCTCTCTTAATAAACAAACAAGTTACTATTTCTTATCGTTGCATATAAATTCAAACACCTATTTATAAAATAGTCAATATGTAGTTTCTCTAGCAGTAAATAGATAGTTCAAACACTTTTCCTTATCTTCAACCTCTTCGTTTTGCAACATCTTAGTCATTATGCGCATGCCAACTGCTCCCAAATCGTATGATGGTATTGTAAACGAAGATATTTGAGGGCGAACCATAGAGTTGTATTTAGTGTCAATCGCACACACGAGTTCCATATCCTCCGGTATAGATATACCATTCTCTTTAGCGGCATTTAGTGCAGCCATAGCTTGAGAATCACGATTAACAATCATAAGTTTATGTCTATGCTCTTTTAAATATCTCTTTAAGAAGCGATATGATGATCTTTCCTCTTTAGGGATGCTGATAAAACCTTCAAATTCTCTGCCAATTTCAGCAAATGCTTTATTAGCTCCAGCCAATAACTGCTGAGTACTATTAATATTCTTTCTATCCTCTAATAAGACAATATCATCAATACCATTTTCAAGATAATGTTTACATAACTCATAGACCGCTTTCTCGAAATCTACATAAACCGAGCAGATACTTTGTGAAGATACATTATTTCCAATGACTACAATAGGAATATTGTAGTCATTTAAAAGCGACATCGATTCCTCTGTGATTTGATCACTATAAACAATAACACCATCAACACGCGATTTAATTACAACATCAATGATAATATCTATATCAGCAATACCTTCTGTTATAGTATGAAGCATAATGTTATAACCATATATTTTAGAAACATCTAATAAGCCATTAATTATCATACCTGTATAAGTAAAACTTGCCTCAGGGATAATTAAACCAATAGTTGTTGTTTTTTGCGAAGCTAAACCTTGAGCTATGGCGTTTGGCTTATATCCAAGTCTTTTTATAGCGTCTTCTACTCTCTGCTTAGTTTGTGACTTCACCACATCGGAACCATTAATTACTCTTGACACAGTAGCTAATGATACATTCGCCTCTTTAGCAACATCATATATGGTGACTCTTTTCATTATTTTTCTCCGTCTTGGCCTTCTTTATTTTCTTCTGGTCTCAACCACTTCTTTAAAGCATCCAAACCTTTTTCAGCAACATCGATTGTAACATCCTTTGCTTTTTCGATCTTTTCATTTACTTCTGGTTTGCTCATAAATGATTCAATACCATCTTTAACATTATTGAATGTCTTGCTAGTGAAATCACCAACTGTATTTACAACATCCATAATTTCTTTGTTTTCTTTAATTGCATCAATTTTTTCACTAATCTTAGCTTCGATCTTATCACTAGAATTCTTTACAAACTGGCCAGCATCAGATACTGTCTTTTTAACATTCGGATTATTTTTGATATCCTCAATCTTCTTGATAGTAGCATCTGCTATTTCTTTTGACTTAGTAGAAACAAACTCAACTGCATTTTTTAATTGCTCAGAATCTTTAACTTCGTTAGCGATATTAACAAGTTTATCGCAAGCATTGGTCATTACCTCGACAGCTTTTGAAGCGATTTCTTTGGCTTGTCTTTTAAGATCGGCATCTTCAATTTCTTCTGCTTTGTCAGTTATTTCATCAATCTTGCGTTTCATTTCTTCAACTGTAGCTTCAACTGATTCTTCAATGCGTTTTTGTTCTTCATTATTCATATTATTTTCCTCCTATTATGTCCTCAGGACTTGGTTCTTTACTAGTTTTCTTAGTTTTTTCTTTAATGCTCTCTTGAACATCCTTGATCTTGCTCTTGATATTATCGGCATTCTTACTCAAATACTCCTTAGTATTAGAAACAGCCTCCAATGTTGCGTCATGAGCCTTATCAACAGTATTAGATATCTTTACAACAGTATCGAGTGGAGATTGAACTTTAATGAGACTTTGATCGACTAAATCAATAGTAGTGTCTGTCTTTTTGATCGTATTATCTAATGTATTAACAAATTTGCTTAACTTTACCAGTAACACAATCAATATAATCAAAACAATTAGTCCAAAAATAGGAATTAACTGATTTGATAACTCACTAGCTGCTACAATAAATGCATCCATTTCCTCACCTCTTAATAAATTATAGTGTATAATGAAAATTTTTACAATAAAAATGATACCGCTTAAATTAAAAAAACTCCCAATATAATATTGAGAGTTTTAACACTTAATTTAATTAGTCAGCAAGAACTTTAATGCCAGGACCCATTGTGCAAGACAGTGTAACACTTTGAATATATACACCTTTAACTGCAGCTGGACGAGCCTTCGCGATTGCACCATAAAGAGCATCAAAATTTTCTTTTAACGCTTCTTCACTGAAAGATGCTTTACCAATCATGCAATTGATATTACCTTCTTTATCAACGCGGTATTCAATCTTACCTTTTTTGATTTCTTCAATAGCATTAGCAACATTCATCGTTACTGTACCAGTTTTTGGATTTGGCATTAAACCTTTAGGACCTAATATTTTACCCAATTTACCTAACTCACCCATCATATCTGGAGTAGCTACGATAACATCAAATTCAAACCATCCTTTTTTGATGTCTTCAAGAATTTCTTTACCACCTACAAAATCAGCTCCAGCTTTTTTAGCTTCTTCTTCTTTTGCGCCTTGAGTAACTACCAATACTTTTTGACTACGACCTGTACCATTAGGTAATACCATAGCACCACGAATTTGTTGATCGGCATGACGAGGGTCAACGTTTAACTTGAATGATACATTAATTGTTGTATCAAATTTTTCATAAGAAGTCTTCTTAACTAATGCTACAGCTTCAGCAACAGGATATAATTTGCCTTTTTCGATTAGTTTTGAAGAGTTAATATAATTCTTTCCGTGTTTTGGCATTTGATTACTCTCCTTCTACCTTGATGCCCATGTTTCTAGCTGTACCTTCTACAATACGCATAGCAGCTTCAACATCGTTAGCATTTAAATCTGGCATTTTATACTCAGCAATTTCTCTAAGTTGAGTCTTAGTGATAGTACCTGCAACAGTAGTCTTTGGATTTCCAGAACCCTTAGAAACTTTAGCAGCTTTTTTCAATAAGCTTGGAACAGGAGATGTTTTTAAAACAAAATCAAATGACTTGTCTTCGTAAGCAGTAATAATAACTGGAACAATATCGCCCTTACGATCTTTAGTTGCATCATTAAATGCCGTACAGAATTGAGGCATATTAATACCTGCTGATGCAAGTGCAGGTCCCGGTCTTGCTCCACCGGCTTCAAATTGAAGTTTGCAAACTTTTGCAACTTTCTTTGCCATAATTTTTCCTCCTTTTATGGTTGTGGTCATATTGGAGTAGTTGCACTCCTTCCACACGCCTTAACATTATAATCAAATATTACTAAATATGCAATAAAAAATGCATGAAAATTCATGCATTATAAAGCTTTTTCTAAATCGATATAGCTAATATCAGTCGGAGTTTCTCTACCAAACAAAATAATCAATACTGTAGCTACTTGGCTTTGATCGTTCATGTAGTCAACAATACCTTCCATGCCAGAGAATGGACCAGATAAAATCTTAACTGTGTCACCAACCGCAAATTGAACCTCGACATTCTTATCTGACTTGCCGATTCTTCGCAATACATTTTCGATTTCGCTTTTTGCAACCGGGAATGGTTTTGCCCCGCCACCAGAAGAACCGATAAATCCTGTTACACCTGGAGTATTTCTTACTACATACCAAGCTTCATCAGTCATAATCATTTCAACAAAAACATAACCAGGAAAAATATTTTTTACCACTTCTTTACTCTTTTTGTTTTTGACTTCGATTTGTGTTTCTTCAGCAACGATAATCTGGAATAGATTATCGGCAATACCCATAGTTTCCAATCTTTTTTCCAAATAATCTTTTACACGATTTTCATGACCTGCATACGTATTTACTACATACCATTCTTTTTTCTCGTTTGCCATTAACCAATTACCCCTAACAATCTCAATAATAGCGAAATAATAAATTCACATGCAATAAAGAATAAGCCAAAGAATAATGTAAAAATAATTACTTGACTAGAATTTGAAAATAAATCATTTTTTTGTGGCCAACGAATTTTCTTAATTTCCTTCGTGATGCCACTAAAACTAAACCAACTCATAGTATGCCTCCTATTTAGTTTCCTTATGTAATGTATGCTTATTGCATCTTTTACAGAATTTCATAAGCTCTAAACGTTCGTTTGCAGTTTTCTTATTTTTATGTGTAGAGTAATTACGCGATAAACATTCTGTGCACGTTAGTATAACTCGGTCTTTATTTGCCACGTCTTTTCCTCCTAATAAAAAAGTTATTAAAACTCGTCTAATAACAACTACATAATACTTAATGCAGCTCCTTTAGTCAAGTTTTTTCCTTTTAATATTCTTTATATTCATCCAAATCTTTTGGAAAATCAATCTTAGTCTTATTTAAATTGCTGTATTCAACAGAAGTAACTAAGTTAAGTTCCATCTTCTCGCCATCTACTTCAATGACGATTCCCATTTCGACATTCTGTTCTTTGATATGAGCATCCTTGTCTACTGTTATTGTCACAGAATTAATAGAAATATCTGTTTTAACATCGCCGATTTCCTCAACTAAGCTACCTAGATAAGTGTTGATTAAATCATTGATTTCTTCATCTGACATTTTAAAACTCAACACATAGTCATCACCAACTTTTTCTGATTTGATATCTATGAGCATCTCATCTTCTATATTTGATTGATTGGTATATTCTTCGATATAACTAGACATAATGTCATCAGTCATTTTGCTTTTAATTTTAATACCCATCATTTCAAAATATAAGTATCCATCCTTGAAAAACATATCCATATCATAACCTTCGACTGATGTAGTGATTTGAGCAGATAGTTTTTCCTGCTTATCCATATCAGCCATTTTCATGGTCATGGAATAAGTTTCTGAAGAAACTTCACCATTATATTCCATCTTTAAATCAACAGAAATCTTAGTTTCAGCACTAGTCAATTCTTGCATTTTTTTCTTGAACAACTTGATACTGTTCCTCAGGACTTAATTTATCTAGATTGACGCTGTTGCTTGAACAACCAGTTACCAGCATCAAAACCATTAAAGCTATACATATCTTTTTCATGTTTTCCCCCCTTAAAATAATTTAACTATTTAACATATCAGTAAGCATTGGAATCAGTTGTTGCTTACGCGACATAATATTATGGTCAAAGCCAGAATGATCATCAAAAACTGTTTCGACAACATCTTTCATAATATATGACTTCGGTCCATAGAATAGGAACATCGTTCCTTCGCCCATTACATGAGTAAACATCATTATCATTAACTCATAATTGTTATTGACTTGTTCATGTTCCATTGTACTTTGAATTTCTTTAAGACGATATTGAATATCATCAACATTTCGATAATTAGTTTGTCCAACAGCGATTTTAACTTTTCCAAATTCATAATGTTTCAAATCACGAGAAATCAATTCTTTAACATTAGCATCTTTAAGATTAACCGATGATTCTAATAACATTTTGGCATACTCTTTCAAATCAACACCGGCGATCTCAGCGAGTTGTTCAGCAGCGTGGCGATCTTCGTCTCTTGTTGTTTCAGACTTAAAATTTAATGTATCAGAAATTATAGCCGATAACATCATACCAGCAATACTTTTATCAGGAAGAAGATTGTTTTCCTTATACATCTGTAAGATAATCGTTGAAGTACATCCGCAGCATTGATTACGATAATATATTGGCTTGTTGGTTTCGATATTACCGATATGGTGATGGTCAATAATTTCAACAATTTCTGCTGAATCGATATTATCAATGCTTTGTCCCTTAGAACTATGGTCAACTAAAATAAGTTTTTTACGAGGATATTTAAACAGATGAAAACGGGAAATTGAACCTAGAATCTTCTTACCGTCCAATACCGGATAGCTACGATACCTAGTATTAACAATCGATCTAGCTACATCATCGACATACTCATCTTTTTGGTAAGTCTTCAAATTCTTACTCATGATAGATGAAACTGGAATAGCTTCATAAATATTCATCGCAATATCCATAATCGAAGAATCAGTTTTAATAATTGCAACACCACTGTTTTTGGCTTTTTCAATCAATTCATTAGATAAATCTTCACCATGCGAAAAAATCAGACAAGCAGCCTTATCATCAATGGCTTTATAAGCTAGTTCTTCATTAACCGGCAAAATAAATATCGTATTCTCTATTGTGTCGACGTAATCGAAAGTCGAAATACTTACCACATTTACAATACCGTTGTTATTGAACACTTTTGGTCTAACCAACAACTCGCCGTCTAGATCGTGAACCAATAAGTCTAAATTAGTATTTTGGAATAAGATGGCTCTAGTATTTTTCGGATTAAGTCTTAAGCTTGATAAATCACTCACTGAAATAATTCCTTCTAACTCTTCATTATCATTAACTACATATAAAGTCTTATTGTTAGTTTGAACAACTTTTTTAAGAGCATCATTACACGAAGCATTGTGATTGATGATAACTGGCTCATCCATTTTTATCTCTGCCAATGTCTTGCGAGCATCCTTGATGACATTTGGAGCATCAATATTAAAAAAACGAGTGGCAAATTTAGTTTCTTCATTTAATGTTCCTAGCCTACCTGCAACAGCATTTATTCCTAGCTTTTGTTTCAAATCAGCATAAGCCAAAGAACTAGCTATACTATCAGTGTCAGGGTTTTTATGACCTATTACCGTTATAAACTCTTCCATAATCAAATTCTCCTTGTCAATAATATATCATGTTTTCTACTTCAAACTATGAGGATGTGCGTTATTAACTGCATTTTTTAGTCTATCATAAGTCAAATGAGTATATATTTGCGTTGTTGATAAGTTAGCGTGCCCCAACAATTCCTGCACTACTCTTAAGTCTGCACCATTGTCTAAAAGGTGGGTGGCGAAGGAATGCCTAAGCATATGAGGGTGTAAATTTATTTTAAAATCAGCTTTCTTTTGCACTTCCTGAAGCATTAGTTGAACAGTTCTAGGACTCATTTTTTTATGTTGTTTAGATACAAAAAGGTACGGAAAACCATCATCGACATACAAGGAACGATAATTGACAATATATTCATCTATAATATCCATCAATCGTGGATAAAAGGGCACTATTCTCTCTTTGTCGCCCTTTCCTATTACTCTTAATGTCAAATCAGTTCTATCGATATCTTTAATTTTGATGTTTAAACATTCGGAAATTCTAAGTCCACAGGCATATATCGTTTCGATAATAGCGCGATTTCTAAGCTCAATTGGTTCGTTCATATCAAAGGAACTTAAAAGATGATTCATCTGTTCAAAAGTTAAAACATCTGGCAAGTGTTTTTCAACTTTGATGTGTCGCATGGACAAAAAAGGATTTTCACTTACTATTTCATATTTAGTTAAATAGCGATAAAAAGACCTCAAAGCAGCCATGTTCCTTGCAAAAGTTGCATTTGAAATGACACTTCTAGTTATTTTTTGCCCCCTTAGCTCTTCGATATACGCATAAACAACATCCTTATCAATATCTAAACTTTCATAGTTATTATCTTTTAAAAAAGTTATAAACCGCGCAATGTCGCGACGATAAGCATCGCTGGTACACTTTGAATTACTACGAGTAATCGACAAATAGTGAATAAAGTCATCTAAATGTTCAAACAAGTCAAATACTCCTTATATTCAGTAATATTTCTATTTGATTCTTCAACAAAAACTTGCTTTTTATTCTGCTTGTTGTATTCTTTATCGCATGTGAAAATACCAAAATTTGCATTCATAGGCACTAATTTTTCGATATTAGGATTAGAAATATACAAAGCCATCGCACCCATCATTGTCGATGCATTTAACTCCTTAACTTCTATTCCGTTTATGTATTGATACATAGAAAGAGCACTATATAAACCACTAGCTGCACTTTCAACATATCCTTCAACACCGCTTATTTGACCAGCAAAGAATATGTTAGGATATTTGATCATTTGGTAATGACCATTTAAAACTCTCGGCGAATTAATATATGTGTTTCTATGCATAACCCCATACCTTACAATATTCGCATTCTTCAAAGCCGGTATTAAACTTAAGACTCTTTTTTGTTCTTTAAAAGTTAAATGTGTCTGAAATCCAACAATATTATAAAGAGTATCAATCGCATTATCTTTTCTTAGTTGAACAACAGCATACGGACTAATACCATTATATCTAAGACCAACCGGTTTCATCGGACCAAACAATAAAGTCTTTACGCCTCTTTTGGCCATTGCTTCAAACGGCATACACCCTTCAAAGTAAATTTCTCTATCCATTTCTTTGACATTTATCGTCTCGGCATTAATTACCGCATCATAAAACACATCAAATTCTTCTTTGGTTAGCGGACAGTTGATATAATCACCTTTACCTTCGTCGTCCCAACGTGATTTATAGTATGCATGGTTAAAATCAATACTACTTTTTTCAATTATTGGTGAAACAGCATCATAAAAATATAAATAATCTTTATCACACAATTTTTGAATTGACGATGATAACTCGCCATCACATAGCGGTCCAGCCGCAACGATAGTAGGAATATTGATATCAATTTCTTTAATTTCTTCATCGATTAAATTAATATTTGGATGATTAACTATTTTTTCAGTAATATACTTTGAAAATGCTATTCTATCAACCGCTAGAGAAGACCCGGCTTCAACTTTATTTGCATCAGCCGATTCCATAATCAAAGAATTAAGACTACGCATCTCATTTTTTAATAAACCAACTGCATTTTCGATGTTGTCACTACGCAAAGAATTTGAGCAGATTAGCTCAGCTAATAAATCAGTTTTAAACGCATCGTGGCGTTTAATCTTTTTACATTCGTATAGATTAACCTTTACACCATGGTTAGCCAACTGCCATGCAGCTTCTGAACCAGCTAATCCACCACCTATAATATTCACTATCATGATTTTTTCTTTCTTCTGAAATTAGGTTTTGCTTCACCCTCAATATTTTCGATATGTTTACATTTTGGATAATTGCTGCATCCTAAAAAGAAGTTTCCATAACGGCTTTTTCTTTTTAACAGCTCACCGCCACAATCCGGACAAGCAATACCAGTGTGTTCAGGTTCAACTTTTTCTTTATTTTCGATGCTTCTTGTATATTTACACTCAGGATAATTATTGCACGAAATAAACTTACCATATCTCGATTGGCGATATACTAAATCTCCGCCACATTCAGGACATTTTTCACCAGTTTTTTCCGCTTCTTTTTTCTCCATATTTGCATACGCATAATCAATGAGCGGAATAAAACGTTCATAGAAATCTCTTAAAGATTTTACATAATCAATTTTATTCAAAGCTATTTCATCCAATTCTTTTTCCATCTCGGCTGTATATTTTATATTGATGACTGATGAAAAATATTCTTTCAACATGTCATCAGTTAAAATACCCTGTTCTGTAGGAAAAAAAAACTTTGTCTTTGATGTCTCACTAGCCTTTTTGAGTTCAGCATAGGCACGTTTAAGAACTGTATCAATTACTGTTGCATATGTGGATGGCCTACCTACACCTTCTTCTTCTAAAGCTTTAATTAATTTGGCCTCAGTATAGCGACTTGGTGCTTCAGTGAAGTGCTGTTCATGTTTAATTGTTTCATAATTGATCTCACTACCCTTTTCAAGTTCTGGAAGGATAGTATCTTTTGAGTTATCATAATCCTTATAAACTTTTAAAAAGCCATCAAAAGTCATAACGCTACCATTAGCTGTAAAAATCAAATCATTGCATTTTAAGCTATAAGAAACAGTACTTGTCTCAATAGGTGCCATAAGTGAAGCCATGGCTCTAGCGTAAATCATTTTATACAATTTATATTGATCATTTGATAAATATTGTTTAATCTTGCTAGGCTCGTTAGCTAAATTTGTAGGTCTAATAGCTTCATGGGCATCTTGAGAACCTTCGTCATTTTTAACACGATATGTTCCAAGATACTTTTTACCATAATCTTCTTCAATTTTTCTTAATGCTTCTTTAACGAAATCATTCGAAAGGCGAGTTGAATCAGTACGCATGTATGTAATCAAACCTTGAGTTTCGCTTCCGATATCAATACCTTCATATAACATTTGAGCAGTCATCATTGTCTTCTTTGGCGAAAAGCCTAATTTAGATGAAGCTTCCTGTTGAAGAGTAGAGGTGATAAAAGGCAGTCTTGATGCTCTTTTTTTGGTCTGATGATCTATATTATTAACAGTAAATGGATTACTGATTAGAGATAATATCTCTTGTGCCTCAGCTTCATTTTTAATTTCAGCTTTCTTATTATTAATCTTAGTGAGATTGGCGCTGAATTCATTACCATCTAAATTGAATAGAGCCTCTATTGTCCAATATTCTTCCGGAATAAAAGCAGAAATTTCTTTTTCCTTATCACAAATCAAGCGTACAGCGATTGATTGAACACGACCAGCACTCTTTGATTTAATTTTATTCTGTAATAGCTTAGATAATTTAAAACCAATAATTCTATCAAGAATACGTCTTGTTTCTTGTGAATGTACCAAGCCCATATCAATAGGTCGTGGATTTTCTAATGCTTCAAGTATTGCCTTCTTAGTAATTTCATGAAACTCAATACGATTATTATCACTGATATCTAAATTCAAAACCTGTGCCAAATGCCAAGAAATAGCTTCACCCTCGCGGTCGGGGTCGGTTGCAAGATAAATCTTATCAGCCTTATCAGCATTCTTTTTTAATTCTTCAACTATCTTTTTCTTGTCTTTAAGGACGGCATATTGTGGTTGAAAATCATTTTCAACATCGACACCTAAACCACCTTTTGAAGTCGTTAAATCTCTAATGTGTCCTAAAGAAGAAACAACCTTATAATCTTTGCCTAAATATTTTTCTATCGTCTTCGATTTAGAAGGCGATTCAACAATAACTAAATTTTTCATAAATCAATCCTTTTTTCCTATATGCACTATATCCTATTTAAGTTCTTAATTCAAATAAAAACTGATTAGTTCAGCCCCTTCTTCAATTAAAAGATTACACCCTTCACCTTCTGTATCAAAAATCCTATATGGCAATGCATATATATTTTTATTCAAATCCAAAGCATGTTTAACAGTTGTCATGGTTCCGCTTTTAATCTCTGCTTGCATAACATATACCTCACTTGACAAAGAAGCAATTAATCGATTGCGTATTGGAAAATGATGCTTTAAAGGCGGAACCATCTTTGGGTATTCCGATAAAACTAATTGTTTATCAAAACATGTTTTGATAAGTTCTTCGTTTCTTTTAGGGTAGATACAATCAATACCAGATCCTAGTATCCCTATTGTTTTTTTAGCTCTTCTTTGAGCAATGCCATCAATACCAACAGCCAAACCAGAAACAATGGTGCAATCATTATCATTTAATTTATCAATTAAAAGTTCAGTTGCTCTATGAGCATAATCGCAAACTTTTCTAGAACCGACAACAGCCACTTTTTTACCTTTTAACAATTCTAAATTGCCCTTGTAATATATCACAAAAGGCGGATAAGCCAAATTATAAAACTCTTTTGGATATACATCATCAAGAATTGTAAAACAATTCTTCTCATTAACCCAACAAAAACTTTCTTGACTTTTAATTGCATCAAGAATCTTTTTGTACTCTCCTTGATATTTTAAACTATAGTAAATAAGTTGTTCGCGTATCATATAAACCTCTGTATTATTGTTTAATACGATAAGCTATTTTCCTATTTTTTTAATCTTATGCAAGGACCATAAGTTATACGATAAAAATCTAAAAGTCCTCGTTCCTTAATGATTTTTAAATGTTTAGAAGTTGGATAACCTTTATGTTTATTAAACTCATATTCAGGATGAAGAACATTATAACCATCCATTATTTTATCTCTTAAAACTTTAGCTAAAATGCTTCCAGCAGCAATTGATATGCTCTTGGCGTCCCCTTTTATAATTGAATGACATTCTTTTGTAATATTTAAAGGCATAGCATCGGTTAGAATGACATCGGCTTCGTATCCCTCAGCCAACTCTTCCATTGCTTTTTTGGTCGCTTGATAAATATTCAATCTATCAATTTCCTGCGGTGATACAATTTTAAAATTGTAGTATAGAGCATTATTTATTATTTCATTAAATAAGTATTTTCTTTTCTTATCACTAAGTTTCTTGGAATCATTGATATCATCATTTTGATAAAATGGTCTTAGTATACATGCACCAACGACTAAAGGGCCACAAAGCGGACCTCTGCCGGCCTCATCAATCCCCATAATTAACTTAGGCCAATATTTATTTTCAAATTCATTCTCCAACATAATCCCAAGTTATCTTTCCTAAATTATCATTTCTTATATCACTTAAAAATATATCATAAGTCTTTTCATAATCAATGACACCACCAACTTTATACCAATTCTTTGATCTAGCAATTTCATCGACCAATTTTAAAGAATTGCCACATTCAGTAACATTATAACGTTTCGAAAGTAAAGAGAAATAATGCAAAGACAAATAGTCCAAACCAAATAATACGATATCTTGTTTATCTAAGACATGATCAGATATCGATGACAAAAGCGCTAAACGGCGAGCTACATCTTGATCTTCAAACTTCGGCCATAAAACACCAGGCGTATCCAACAATTCTAAATCTTCATGTATTCTAATCCATTGAAGACTTTTGGTTACTCCAGGTCTATTTTCAACTTTAGCACTCTTTTTTTTGGTAATCGCATTTATTAAAGTTGACTTACCAACATTTGGAATGCCACACACAAGGGCTCTTAGAACTTTCTTCCGAATTCCACGTGCCTTGGCTCTTTCGAGTTTAGTTTTTAAAATATCTTTAACTTCGTTAACGATTATTTTACTAATGTTGCTATCAAAACTATTTACTGCAATAGCTCTATATTTTTCATTTAATACTTCTAACCACTTTTTAGTAAGCTCATCATCAGCTACATCTTTTTTAGTCAAAACAATAAGTCTCGGTTTATCTTTCCCAAGTTCAGCCAATACAGGATTAGCGCTAGATATAGGCATTCTGGCATCTCTTAATTCGATAATGATATCCACCATCTTTAACTGTTCCTGCATCTGGCGTTTGGCTTTTTCCATATGCCCTGGATACCAGTTGATGTTTGCAGATGATAACCTTTCTTCTCTTTTATCCATTATTTTCATTTCCATTCTTTATCAGTCAGTTTAAAACATTGTTTTATCATCAAATGATAATCACTTTAAACCAAAATGGTCTAAAGGCCATAGCACAAAAACATGTGACGAAACAAATTCATCTTTTTTAAATACTCCATAATATCTTGAGTCTTTAGATATTCCTCGATTATCTCCTAAGACAAAATATTCATCATCAGCTAAGGTATATGAAAAATCATCGGTTTTAGCACTATCATTTAAAAAGCTTTCTTCAACCATTTCACCATCAACATAAAGTTTATTATCTTTGTATTCAATTATTTCGTTAGGCATGCCTATAACTCTTTTTACTATCATAACCGGAGTCTTTTCGCTTTGGATCACAACTATGTCAAAACGATTAACCCCTAAGTTCTTAGTTATGATAAAACTCAAACCAAAATCATCGTTCTGTAGTGTCGACTCCATCGAACTTCCTTCAACATTTACTGGAATAAAAATAAAGTTGGTAAGAACAAATACAATCCCAATGCTGATAAAGACTATTTCAAATATATCAATAAGAGTTTTCTTTATTTTCATAAATTTCCTTCCTAAAAGAAAAAGCAGTTTCCTGCTTTTTACTATTTACGGATTTCTTTAATACGAGCAGCTTTACCAGAAAGTCCTCTTAGGTAATATAATTTAGCTCTACGTACCTTACCGTGACGAAGAATTGTCACTGAATCAATAATTGGTGAATTAACAGGGAATGTTCTTTCTACTCCTACACCATTAGAGATCTTACGAACTGTAAATGTTTGACCGATACCAGCACCTTGAACACGGATAACCAATCCTTCGAATGCTTGGATACGTGATTTGTCTCCTTCTTTAATTCTTACATCTACGCGAACTGTGCAACCAGGACGGATATCAGGCATATCGTTGCGTAATTGTGATTTAGTGATTTCTTTTACTAAATTTAAATTCATCTCTTCTTCTCCTTTATACAATATTATTAATCAATCTTCATAAACTGTTATTAAGTAAAGCGGAACATTGATGCATAAATGCTATAAAATATTAACATAATAATTAGCAAAAATCAACTCAAACTAAATGAAATCATACGCTTTTAAAAATGACGAAATTCCTTCACTGTTTATGTCAGCTGTAATGTATCGAGCATGTTTTTTAACCTCAGCACTTGCATTGCCCATTGCAACACCTATGCTGTTTTGAAACATAACAATATCATTATCCTCATCACCGAAAGAAATGATTTCTTCGCTTGTCAAACCTAACATTTCTTTAATAATTTCACAAGCTTTTCCTTTATTTGAACCTTTGGCAACTATCTCCAATAAATCTCTTGATGAAAAAAATAAATCAAACTTGTCGCTATCAACTCTTTTTACTATTGATGAAATTCTTTCAAAACCATTATCGTCAATAATTCCAAGTAACTTAGAAACATTGTAATCAACTTCATTTAAATCTATTAATTCTGGCTTTAACTTTCTTGATTTGATATATCTTTTTAAATTTTCTTCATCAATCATTCTATTTATATAAATAATCTCGTCTGTAAGTATTGATATACCAATAGGCTCATTTTCAAAAAGTGAAGATATCTCTTTTATCGTATCAGGTTCAAGATAAGCCAATTGATGAAACTCATTCTTTTTAATATTTACAAGTTCAGAACCATTGCATCCAAATAAATAATCAAACAGTTTTAATACATCGTAACTTTCCAGCAATTTTGAAGAAAAGAAATATGGTCTTCCACTATTCACGCACAAGATATAACCGTTTTCTTTTAATTTGCGTAAACTGTCAATAACTTTTTGATCAATGTAATTTCCATTTAATACAATAGTTCCATCAAGATCAAACATTAAAACTTTAGCTTCATTTAAGTTCATTTTCTATCTCCTTTAAAAGTTCTAATTCTTCACTTGTAAATTCTCTATCCTTAAATAGATCTTTCCGATGCTTAAGCGTCTCTAATAAAGACATTTTAAGTCGATAACGATTAATGTTTTTATGATTACCCGAAAGCAAGATGTCAGGAACCTTATAACCATCAAAATCATATGGCCTAGTATATTGTGGATATTCCAGCAAACCATCAGTATAGCTTTCATCATTTAAACTATTTTTATTGATTGCATTGTCTAAAAGTCTAATGATACTATCCATTACAATCATTGAAGGTAGTTCACCACCGGTTAAAATATAATCACCAATCGATATCATTTCATCAGCCAACATTTCCACTCTTGCATCGACACCCTCATAATGACCACAAATAATGATGATATGATCTTCTTTTGATAAATCGATCGCTTTTTGTTGATTGAAAGGTTTGGATTTAGGTGACATCAAAATCACATGAGCATTAGCATCATAATTATCCTTTAATGAATCGTAAATTGGTTTAACACTCATTAACATACCGGCTCCCCCACCATAAGGCGTGTCATCGACATGCCCGTGCTTATCTAAAGGATAATCTCTGATGTCAACCAATTTAATCTCAACTATTCCCTTCTGAATAGCTTTCTTAATTATTGAAGTATTTAAAAAACCATCGTACATCTCTTTAAATAAAGTCAAGATGGTAAATTTCATAACAATCCCTCAATGTGATTAATATAAATTTTTCTTTCTTTTAAATCTACTTCTTTAATAAATCGCTCGATAAATGGAACCAGAGCCGTTGTTTCATCGCTTTTAAGAACACGGAGAAAATTATATTTAATCCCTTCTTCAACTTTTAATACCTTACCTAATCGCTTATCTTCATCAAATAGTTCAAGATTGACCAAATCATCAAAATAATATTCTCCCTCATTCAAAGGTTTGATATCATCTTTACTTTTATAAACAGATAATCCTCTATACTTTTCAATTAAATTGATGTCTTCATACCCCTTGAATGAAACCAAAAGCTGACCCTTGTGCATTCGAGTAGTAGAGACAATAAATTTCAAATAGTCTTTTCCATCATAAAAAAATACTGATGATCCCTTTGCGAAACGTTCTTCAATAAAATCAGTATAAACTTCTAATTTCATCTCGCCTTTTAAACCAAAAGGTTTTATTAGTTTACCTATACATACATAATTCATACTCTAATTATAAAATAAAAAGGATGAATAATCATCCTTAGATAGCTTCAAATTTAATCGAGATTTTCTTATTCTGTATTTTTGCAGCCACTTGAATCATCTGTCTAATTGAATTAGCCATCATTCCTTGGCGACCAATCAATCTCGCAATATCTTCACTTGGAGCATAAACATATAATAATACTTCGTTTTCTTGTAAACTCTCCATTTGTTTGACCATGACGCTATCTGGGTCGTTACAAATAGGTTTAACAATATCGAGTAATACTTTTTCGATTTCGATCATTATTTAGCTTTTTTAGCGTCTTGGAATTTCTTAATAATTCCTTGTTTAGAAAGAATAGTGCGTACAGTATCTGTAGGAATAGCACCATTATTCAACCATTTGATTGCTTTTTCTTCATCAACTGTAATGATAGCAGGCTCTTTAGTTGGATTGTATGTACCAATTACTTCGATATCTCTACCATCGCGAGGTGAACGAGAATCAGCAGCTACGATACGATAGAAAGGGGCTTTCTTTGCACCCATGCGTTTTAATCTTAATTTAACCATTTTTTTAATTTCTCCTTAACTTACTTGATAATAATATCTAAATAATATATAGCTGTCAAGTATTTTTACTTAACACCATTTAAATATGATTCAATTAATCTATATGTATTAATTACTGCATCAATATGCGTTCTTTCCATCCCGTGTGAAGCCGCCACTCCAGGTCCAATTAGTGCTCCTTTAATATCATTTCCGCCTCTTAATGCACTAGATACATCTGAACCATAGAAAGGATAAATATCAATTGCATAGTTCAATTTTTCTTTTTCGGCAATCGCAATCATTTGATTTGTCAGCGAATAGTCATATGGACCGCTAGAATCTTTCGCACATATCGAAACATCATATTCACTGCAATTTAAATCTAAACCAATGCAACCCATATCAACAGCAATTAAACTTTGAATATCTTTTGGCACAAAACTACAACCATGTCCTACTTCTTCATATGTAGATATTAAAAAATACACCTTCTTATCAAGTTTAATATCACCTCTATAAATTGCATATAGGACCTCCAAAAGGATTGCTACCGATAATTTATCATCTAAGAAACGACTTTTAATAAAACCGCTTTCTGTGATTGTCGTCTTGGGATCATAGGCAATAAAATCGCCAGCATTAATACCAAGTTTCTCTACATCTTCTTTAGATTTAACGACTTCATCAATTCTAACTGACATATTTTCATCGTTGCGTTCTAATTTATCAGCGTCTTTATAGACATGAACCGATGGAGAATTGGATAAGATAGTACCGGTGTATTGCTTACCATTTCTTGTATATATTTTGCAATACTCACCATCAAGAGTAGGAAGTAAAGGCCCGCCAACTTTCACTATTGACAAAGTTCCATCGCTCTTAATCGATCTCACCATTAAACCGAGCGTATCAACATGACCACAAAAGCCAATAACTTCTTCGCCTTCTCCGACCTCTACAATTAAGTTGCCCTTATTATTTAAATAAGTTTTAAATCCCAATTCATCAATTTCTTTTTTTAATGCATTAATAATATTGAAAGTAAAACCACTTGGAGAATCGATAGACATCAATTTCTTTAAATGTTTAACTATATCTTTACTTAACCTGTTCAAAATTTAAAAAGTCCTTTCATCGAAGATAGCTGTTTCATCATCTTCTTCATCTTATCGTATTGATTAATAATCTTATTAACTTCATTCACACTAGTGCCGCTACCAGCAGCGATTCTTCTTTTATGAGAAGAACGAATAATCGATGGATCCTCCCTTTCAGCCGGCGTCATTGATTGAATAATGGCTTTAGTTCTTTTAAGTGCTGAGTCAGCATCAACTTCTTCTAACTGTTTAGAAAAATCACTCATTCCTGGTATTAATTTAACCACCGAAGCTAGTGGTCCCATCTTTTGCGACTGTTCGATTTGAGTTAGTAAGTCTTCCATAGTGAATTTGCCATCCATCATTCGACGAGCACTCTTTTCAGCTAATTCAGTATCCATTTTCTCTTGTGCCTTTTCAACAAGTGAAACGACATCACCCATACCCAAAATTCTCTGAGCCAAGCGATCTGGATAGAATTTTTCTAAATCCTCAATTTTTTCACCGACACCAGTATATTTAATAGGTACGCCAGTAATAGCCTTAACCGATAAGACACCACCACCTTTGGAATCACCATCAAACTTTGTAACGATCAAACCTGTTACATTTAACTGCTCATGAAAAGATGTTGCGACATTGGCAATATCTTGTCCAGTCAAAGCGTCAACAGTCAATAGTATTTCGTCAGGATTAACCAATTCTTTGATATCTTTTAATTCTTGCATTAAAGCTTCATCAATTTGAAGTCTGCCAGCAGTATCAATTAAAACAGTATCATAGTTATGTGCTTTCGCATAATCCATACCCTCTTTTACCGTTTGTAGTACCGGGGTTTCCACACCTAAAGAAAAGACTTCAACACCAATGCTGTCACCCAATGTCTTCAACTGATCAATAGCCGCCAATCTAATAATATCGCCTGCAATAATAAATGGTTTACGTCCATCTTTTTTCATTGCATTTGCTATCTTAGCGACATGCGTAGTTTTACCAGTTCCCTGTAAACCAACAACCATCAAAGTGGTAATTCCATGCTCCTTGTAATTAATTGATGTCTCTTTATCTCCACCCAGTAAATCAATAATCTCGTCATTTACAATTTTAATTAATTGTTCACCTGGATCGATCGAATTTAAAACATCTTGTCCAATTGATTTTTCTTGGATATTCTTTAAGAATTTCTTTACCACTCCATAATTAACATCCGCCTCCAATAGTGCAATGCGGATTTCTTTTAGAGTATCTTCCATATTTTTCTCAGTAAGTTTACCCTTGCCTTGAATATTACGGAATGATTTAGTTATTTTTTCTTGTAATGTATCAAATGCCATATAATATCACCTACTAAATTATATTAAAAAGAACTCAATAATGCTATAAAAAAGAAAGGTTTAAACCTTTCTTATGACAACAATGATACTTTTTCACCAACTAATTCAAATCGATACAATATTTCGCCATCTCTTTCATAATTATTAGACTGCAAGCGACATCGTAAAGCTAACATCTGTCCTTTTTTATAATTCTTCATAAACTCTTCTGCCATCTGATTCCACAGATTAACCACAAATACATCGCTATCATTTTCACCGTGTGCATTTTTAAATGGTCTAGTAACCTCGATTTGAATTTGTGCCAAACGATTACCGTTATTAGTTTCTTTAATGCTTGGCTCATTATTTAATGTGCCAACTAAAATACATTGATTCATATTCCTCCTTTTTGTTACTTGCAAGTTTATCTTATAGTCAAAGAGTTATCTATGTAAATCAATGTAATTGAATCGGTTTATCACTACATACAGATTCAAGTGATGAGCAGTGACTTATTTTATCGAATTTGGCAAAATTGATACCAATGTATAATTATTGAAATCTAAACTATCAAATGTTTCGTAAATATCATCAAGTTCAATCCCTTGAACACAATCTATCACATCAAATATATCATAACCACTTAATATGTCTCTTATATAGCCAATATTAAATGAATTAATATCGTTGAACGTATTAAATGTCATGCCTAAGTATCGACGTTTTAATTGAGTTAAGAGTTCTTGATTAAGAATCTTTTCTTTTAAGCTGTCGTCAATTAAAGACTTTAATTCTTCTTTTGTTCGACCTTCTGCATAAAATAAGATGTATGCTGCATCTAAATCGAAATCTATTTCATAGCCAAAATAATTATTGATATAACCTTTATTCATCCATTCCTGATAAGAAGGATTTAAAGATGAAAAATGACTTTCAAATAAAATTCTAAGTGCCCACTCTTTTTTAATTGCATCGTTCACATCTTTAAACTTTGCATCAATCTTAATTCCATAGACATGTTTAGGAGCTTGAACATTAAATTTAATATCGACATCCTTATTAACTACTGCTTCTGGTTCTCTATCAAAAATGACTTTAGGCACATCCCTTTTAATAAATGTTTTTGCATCCTGATTTTTCTTAATAATATCAATAATTTTAAAAGGTTCTAAGTAAGTTGTTATAACCAAAAACATATTTGATGGATGGTAATTTATCTGATAACAGGTTTCTAATTCCTGTTTAGTTATTGCATTGACACTTTCTTCATCTCCGCCAATATCATACTTTAATGGATATTTGTGATACATTGCTTTAAATGTTTCATTTAAAAGCTTAGTATCAGGCATCGTCATATACATTTTTAATTCTTGATTTATGATGCCCTTTTCTTTTTCGACCGATTCTTCAGTAATACTTAAGTTCTGCACAAAATCAAGCAATAAATTAAGCGGCCTTTCGATGTCATCGCCTGTCATTTCAAAATGATAAACAGTTTCGCGATATGAAGTAAATGCATTCACATTGGCACCGATCGAAAAGAAGTCATTCATTACATCACCATGATCTGACTCAAATAATTTGTGTTCCAAAAAATGAGCTATACCTGGATGAAAGTTAAATTCAGTTCCTTCGTACTCTTCTTTTATATCAAAAGCTCCATATGGCGTGCCAAATGCCGCCGATGTCGAGTGAAAATCTTTTTTATGAAAGATAACAACTTTTAATCCGTTGTTTAGTTCTTCTTCATAATATGTTTCGTCTAACAATTCATGATAATGCTTATTCATCTCTACTACCTCTTAAAAAATGACATAAATATGGTTTATAGTTACCAGCAACACGCATAACATCACTCTTGTTGACACCTAGAATGTCATTTTTATATCTTTCAATTTCCAAAACATTATAATTAATATCATTAGTGTATAAAAAATTGATATATTCATCACTATCATCACTGATTGCATCGATATTATTAAGCATTAAACGCTTTACTGCTTCAAGCAAACTCTCATCAAATTCTCCATTGGCAAGAACATTCAATTCTTTTTCAACACCCTTTTTTACATCTTCTAATCTGTCAGCATCAATACCAGTCGAAACTCTAATCAAACCATCATTGCGATAAAACATAGAATCGATAGAATAACAAAGGCTCATCTTTTCTCGCACTTCTTGAAATAATAAAGACAAAGGACAAGCCCCAAATAGCGTATTTGTAACTACACTAGCCACATAGTCCTTATGTCCTCTTGAATAAGGGCTTTGATAAACAATGGAGAGATATGATTGATCAGCATCGTAATCACTGATAATATCTTCTCTTTTTACCAGTGTTCTTGGATCTTCTTTTTCATAAAATGAATGATTATTTTTTAAATACTTATTTAAATAGTTTTCTAACATCGATGTTTTTTCACCAATAATATAAAAATCGCGTCGATATGTTATGAAAAATTCGTTGCATTCTTTTTTTAAGTCATCTAAAGTTACCATCTTTAAATCATCAATGATATTCTTGCTGTACATTGTAAATGTTTCGATATCTCTGCCAATTTCATTGATTAACATTTCGCTTTCGACAACCCTAGGTTTTTCTAATGATCTTTGAATATCAAAAATAAGATTATTTTTTGTCTCATTAAAGATATTTTCATCAAAGAAAATATTGTTAAGACATTCATCAATAAAATCAATATAATCTTGCATTGTTACATCAATTAAAAACTTAGGATTTACAAACTCAAAGCTAATAGCTAAAACCATCAATCCGCCACTGGTCTTCGAGCTTGAATCTGTCTTTAGTCCATATAACAAATCCTTCACCTTAGTCATTTCCAATTTGGTCTGATATTTTAGAGAATATTTACCAATAATTCTGCCAGCTATTGCTAAAACGGCACGTTTTTTCTGGTCATATGGTTTACTGAAACGCATATCGACAATGATACTTTTATACTTTGAAGTATCTATATTTGTTAAATTTATTTTTTCCATAAACTAATTTAAACACAAAAAAAGCTCTGTTTCAAACAGAGCTTAATATAGACTATCGTTTAGATTTATCGTATGGTATGCCTTCAGCTTTTGGCGCCTTAGAATGTTTGGAAGTTAAAATTAATACCACCAAAGAAATAATGTAAGGAAGCATATTATAAACAGTTCCCGGAACATTTAAATTCACCAAGAAATCAAAGCCAAAATAGACATTTGAAAGCGCTCTAAAAAATCCAAACAACAAAGCTGCTAAAGCTATTCTTTGCGGTTTCCATTGACCAAAAATCATTACTGCCAAGGCTAAAAAGCCAAACCCAGCAACACCATTTTCAAATTTCCATTCCGATACACCAGCTAAGATATAACATATTCCACCTAGGCCACCATAAATACCTGAAATAAGAACCCCAGACCAACGCATTTTGATTACATCGATACCTACCGAATTAGCGGCTTGAGGATGTTCACCGCAAGCCATAAGTCGAAGTCCGAAACGAGTCTTATATAATACAACATAAGCCACTATAAGCATAATGATCGCAATAATCATAAACCAGTTAAATTCAAAGTTTCCAAAGTAGATTAAGAAATTCTTCTTTTGATTAACATATTGAATAGTCGAAGATACATCATTAGGATTAATAGAAGCATTCATCGCCTTAACAAATACGGTAGCAACTGCAGTCGCTAACATATTTAATGCCGTTCCAACAATAGTTTGGTCAGCTTTAAAGTTTATACAAGCAATACCAAGTAAAGAAGAATAAACCACACCAAAGATGATTGAACCTAAAGCAACCGCCAATATCATCATCGGTGTTGATAAATCAGGCATAAGACGCATTACTAGGGCACCGCCTAAAGCACCCATAACCATGATGCCTTCTAGTCCTAAATTAATAACACCAGAGTGTTCACTGAAGCATCCGCCAAGAGCCACTAGCATCAATACAGACGCAAAGATTAATGTATATTGAATTAGTAATGACATTATTTCTTGCCTCCTTCTTTACTAGCATTAGCTTTCTTTTCTTCACTTTTAGCAATTGCGTTGTTCATCATCGTCTTAACAAAGAATACAAATCCACATAGATAGATAATAACCGCTGCAATCAAATCAGATATTTGTGATGCGTAGATAGACTTATCAACGTATGCACCACCTGAAGAAATATGTTGAATAAAAAACGATGAGAAAATAGAACCGATTGGACTCAAGCCTCCCAAAAAGGCAGCAGCAATACCGTTAAATCCCATAGACGGAACAGATGAAGCTGTAACTATATACTCTTCAAAACCTGTTAAATATAAGAATGCTGCTCCTAAACCAGCGATAGCGCCAGATATGAATAATGTTAAGATAATATTCTTCTTTTCTTTCATACCGGCATACTTGGCAGCCGACTTATTAAAACCTGTGGCTTTAATTTCATATCCCAAACGTGTCTTATCCAAGATGACATAAATGACAATGGCAATTAACAAAGCAAGTGGAATAGCAATTGTTGCATATTGATTACCATTAAATAATTTATCAATTCCCAAATTTGGAATTAATGCATTAGAATTTGTACTTTTTAAGGTAAGAGTATATGGACTTGCGCTATCCTTTACATTACTTAAAATCATATTGGTAAAATATAAGCCAATCCAGTTAAGCATAATGCCGGCAATTACTTCGTTGACATTGAAATAAGCCTTAAATGCTCCGACAAGCGCACCATAAACTCCACCAGCAATAATTGCCAAGACCAAGCAAGGAAACCAATTCCATCCCCACGCAAGAGCAGGATAAAGGCAAGCACAAATGCCAACACAGTATTGACCAGCAGCTCCGATATTAAACAACCCCGCTTTATAAGCAAAAAGAATCGATAACGAACACATCAAAAGCGGAATTGCTTTAACAACAGTGTTACCAAAATATCTAATTTGCGAATCTGTTCTTGAGTAAGTTAAAAAGTTTTTAAGAATTGCAATAATCGCATCAGTAGCTCCAGCAGGATTAATTGCCAGTAAAACAATATATCCCACAAATACACCTAAAACTATACAAATCAAAGAAGCAATGATGGCCTGAACAGCTTCGTTTTTCAAAATATTCTTTTTCATCTTTTTACCTCACTACGCTTAGCTCCTGCCATATATAATCCAAGTTCTTCCTCGGTTACATTTTTAGGATCAACCTCAGCAACAATCTCGCCTTCATACATTACCAAGATACGGTCAGATACATCTAATACTTCTTCGAGTTCAAGTGATACCAACAACACCGCTTTACCCTTATCTCTTTGCTCGATTAGCTGAGAATGGATAAATTCGATTGCACCGACATCCAACCCTCTAGTAGGTTGCACCGCAATTAATAATTCTGGATCTCTATCTATTTCACGTCCAACGATGGCTTTTTGTTGGTTGCCACCAGACATCGATCTAGAAATTGTAATTGGACCTTGTCCAGACCTAACATCATATTTTTCAATAATTCTTTCTGCATTTTTGCGAATTGCATCTTTTTTCATAAAACCTAGTTTTGAAGAAAATGTCGATGTGTAATATGTCTGCAAGATAAAATTATTTTCAAGCGAAAAATCTAACACTAAACCATGTTTATGTCTATCTTCGGGAATATGTGCCATACCCGAGGCAATTCTTTGACGAATAGGCATATTAGTAATATCTTTATCAAATAGATGAATGCTACCGCTCTTTAATGGCTCAAGCCCAGTGATACCATATACAAGCTCACTTTGGCCATTGCCGTCAATACCAGCGATACATACTATTTCACCTGCCTTGACATCAAACGAAACATTCTTTACTGCATCATTTTTATGTCTTTTTGATGAAACAGAAATATTGTCTACTTTCAATACTACATCGCCTGTTCTATTTTCTTTCTTATCAACATGGAAATTAACATCTCTTCCGACCATCATAGATGAAAGTTTCTCTGGCGTTGTTTCACTAGTATTTACAGTTCCAATATATTTTCCTCTTCTTAAAACCGAACAACGATCAGCAACTTCCATAATCTCATTTAGCTTATGAGATATGAAAAGAATTGATTTACCTTCAGCTTTTAGATTACGCATAATCTCCATTAACTCCTTAATCTCTTGTGGAGTTAAAACAGCAGTCGGTTCATCGAAAATTAAGATATCGTTATTGCGATACAACATCTTTAATATCTCGGTTCTCTGTTGCATACCTACAGTTATATCTTCAACTATGGCATCAGGTTCAATAGATAACCCATATTTGTTAGACAATTCAATAACTTTTTTTCGAGCTTCATCTTTCTTTAAAAAACCACTTTTTACCGGTTCAGCTCCCAAAATAATGTTATCTAAAACACTAAAACATTCCACCAATTTAAAATGTTGGTGAACCATACCAATCCCTAAATCATTGGCATCATTTGGATCATTAATACTTACTTCAACACCGTCTTTTTTAATTACACCCTCTTCTGGTTTATATAAACCAAATAAGACTGACATAAGCGTTGATTTACCTGCACCATTTTCTCCCAATAACGCATGAATCTCTCCCTTTTTCAAGCGTAGAGTTATATCATCATTTGCAATAATTCCAGGAAATTTTTTGGTAATATGCAACATCTCAATAGCATATGTATCTTCCAAAATAAATTCCTCCTAACTTTGAATGCGCTTTCGCTTACAAAATAATTTTAACATAAATAAAGGTTTCTATTTTTTTATTATTTAAAAAAGCTCAAGAAATATTCTTGAGCTTTAATGACAATTTTAATAATAGATAATTATTTTAAGTTACCTTGGTTATTAACTGTAACACGAGTTGTTTCAGGCAATACTTCCGGATTAGCCTCATTGCTTACAGTAATAGTTCCGGCATGCATTCCCTTAACTAATTCAAGGTAATCATCCTTAGTGAAACCATCACTCCATTGAGTAGTTTCCATAGGAATTCCTACATAGTTTAAAGTTGGATCATCAGAAATAATACCTAATGTATCAATCTTACCAACTAAAGTATCCCATTTACCTTCACAAATAGTAGTCAAAGCAGTGATTGTTGATGCATATAGACCTTTTTGTGCAGAAGTAACAGTCATACCTTCACCATATGAACTATCAATGATTGGAGCTTGGTCAACGTCAACACCGATTACTTTACCGTTAACTTTAGCAGCAGCTTCAGCAGCAGAAGAATAGATTCCGCCACCGCAAGCGAATACTACTTCAGTACCAGCAGAATACCAAGTATCCATTGCAGCAGTAATATCAGCATCGCCAAAGAATTGGTTTCCGTAAGCATAGTTTACATTTACTTCAACGCCTAGTTCTTCAGCGGCTACATCAGCACCTTGCAAGAAACCGTAGCCATAACGAACAACTGCAGGAACAGCCATACCACCTAAGAAACCTAATTGAGTATATCCTAACTTAACAGCAGCATAACCAGCCATGAAGCCACATAGTTCTTCTTGATAAACCATAGAATAAACATTAGTCTTCATAAAATCTAAGTTATCAGTAGCGCCTAAGAAATCCCCTTCAGCGACATCTAGAGCGACAAACTTAACATCTGGATATAATGGAGCAACTTCCACTAAAGCAGCTGCAAATGCGAAACCAGGAGTAACAATAACATTATATCCTTCGTCAATTGCAGATTCGATCATTGCAACTCTTTCTGGAGTTGAATCGCCAGCAGGTTTGAAATAGTTGAATTGAATAGAATTCTCTTCAGCGAAATCACGACATGCTTCATAAGTTGATTGGTTAAATGATTGGTCAGTAATATCACCATAGTCAGTAACCATTGCGATCTTGTATTCACTCTCAACCACAGGTTCTGTAGTATCAGTTGGAGTAGGTTCATCTTTTTTTGAACTACATGCAACTAAGCTAAATGCAGTGAAACAAGCTAAAAGAATTGTTAATAATTTTTTCATTGTTTTTTTACCTTTCTGTGTGGATAACCACACATAAACATTCTACCACATTTAAACAAAAAGAATGATGAATATATTCATTCTTCACCATTCTTTATTTCTTCGAACATCTTTTTAACACTAGGTGCATTCTTGGTAAGTTTTTTAATGCTTAGTTCATCAGCCTTTTTATTAGCCAAACGAAGATTATTTTCAGATGACAATAGAGCGTCTTTAATTTTGTTTAAATGAGTAATAGTCTTATCAATTTCTTCGATGGCGGTATTAAACTTATCGCTAGCTAACTTATAGTTTCTTGAAAAAGACTCCTTAAAACTATTCATATTATCTTCAAAATTTAAAATATCAACCTGTTGATGCTTATATATTTCAAGTTCCTGACGATATTTTAAACTGTTTAAAGCGGCATTCCTAAGTAAAGATATAAGCGGGATAAAAAATTGTGGTCTAATGACATACATCTTTTCATACCTGTATGATACATCAACAATTCCGTTGTTATAGAAATCATTATCTATTTCCAACAATGACACAAGCACGGCATACTCGCAATTCTTTTCTTTTCTATCTTTATCTAGTTCTTTTAAAAAATCTTCATTTTTATGCTTGGTAGCCGTTGTATCCATCTCATTTTTCATCTCAAACATAATGGATATGTACTCCATACCATCTTGATAATCTCTAAATATAAAATCTCCCTTGCTCCCTGACCTCGCATCGTTATCTTTTTCAAAATAAGCATTTGGAAAGGCAGACATACGAATTGAATTAAATTCATTTAAGCAGTGTTTTTCAAGTGTTTCACCTATCATTTTAGTAGATTGGCGTGCCTTAAAATCTTTATAATACTCTATCTGCTCATCTTTCATTTTGAGCTGTAATTGGTATTCTTTTTTTAGATTTTCTCTGTTTAATTCATTTTCATTTTCTTTATTAGCCAATTGATTTTTTAAATCATTAATAACTAAAATCTTTTCGTTTAATTCTTTTTGTCCTTGGCTAGCTATTTCTGAAATCGCTAATTTTCTCTCATTATCACTATTTTCAACTTTAGCTTTTAATTCTTCGATCAAACAATTCTTTTTAGCTATTTCATCATTTTTATCATCAATAATTTTTCTCTGTTCGTTCTCTTTTTTAACTAGAGCTTCATTAATTGATAATCGTTTTTGAGATTCATTTAAAGAAATCTCATTTTTAAGTTCATTAATGAGATTATCTTTGCTTAAAATAGATTTCTTAAACTCTTCTTCTTGCTTGAGACGCAACAACTCATATTCTTTATCTTTGATTGTTTCTAGGTCTTTTATCTTTTGGTGTAGTTCTTTTTCAAACTCGACATCTTTTACCTGTTTTAGCAATTCGGCATAATTACTTTTTTCAACTACAAAGACTTCTCCACAATTAGGACATTTTATCTCTTGCATACTACTCTTCTGTTTCTTTCTTTAGATATACTTCTCGTGGCTTAGAACCCTGAGCAGGGCCGACCATTCCCCTATCTTCAAGAGTTTCAATTATTCTGGCCGCACGATTATACCCAATACCAAAACGTCTTTGTAAAAGAGAGGTCGATGCTTTTTGAACATCGGTGATATATTCAATAACGTCATTTAAAAGACTGTCCTCTTCTTTGGTGTTAAAAGAAGAACTCACTTCGCCACCATTGTTATTGATACTCAAAAATTCAAAGTATGAATCTTCGTATTGCGGTTTTCTTTCTTTTTTAACAAAATCAGTAATATTTTTAATTTCCTGGTCTGTAACAAATACACCTTGGATACGGATAGGAGAATTTTCTCCCTGTGGAGCATATAACATATCGCCATTTCCTAAGAGTCTTTCAGCACCGGTTTGATCTAAAATGGTTCTTGAGTCAATCGAACTAGCCACAGCGAAAGATATTCTTGATGGAATGTTAGATTTGATAATACCAGTAATGACATCGGTACTTGGTCTTTGAGTAGCAACAATTAAATGAATACCGCTAGCTCTAGCCAATTGAGTAATTCTTTGAATAGACGATTCAACCTCTTTACCGGCAATCATCATCAAATCGGCTAACTCATCGACAATCACCACAATATATGGCATTTTATTCATCGGTTTTTCATCTTCTTTAAGATCGTTATTATGTTTATCTGCTAATTCATTAAATCCTTTAATGTTTCTGACTCCGGCGTCAGCAAAGGCCTCGTACCTTTCTTCCATGATTACAACAATCTTTTTTAACATGCTGCTAGCCATTGTCGCATCGGTAATAACCGGCCACAATAGATGAGGAATATCATGATATGGTGTAAATTCAACTTTTTTTGGATCGATTAAAACTAATTTAACTTCATCGGGATGAGCATTCATCAAATACGAAGTAATAATCGTATTAATACATACCGATTTACCCGATCCTGTAGCTCCAGCTATCAATAAATGTGGCATCTTATCTAATTCGCAATAAATATTTTTGCCTAACAAATCTTTACCCAGCGCAAATAAAAGTTTTGAATTCTTTTTATCACTAGGTAAATTTTTCATCAATTCGTTCATTCTTACCATCGAAGGCTCAACATTAGGTATTTCAATACCAACTGCACTTCTTCCGGGGATTGGTGCTTCTATTCTTATATCTTTTGCAGCTAATTCCATTTTAATATTGTCAGAAATAGCTTGGATTTTAGATACCTTTACACCACTATCAGGCTTAATTTCAAACTTAGTTACACTTGGACCTACATGAGTATTCACTAAAGTGGCTTCAATACCAAAATTATGAAGAATTTCAATAACTTTCTGACCCTTGATATCAGCAGATGTCCTATTTATATTTGAATTTTTAGAAGTTATATTTTCTAACAATCGCAAAGGCGGTAACTTGTATTCACCATTTTCAGCACTATATTCAAGAATTCTAGGCTTTGTTTCTTGGCCTTCTTGCTTATCATCATTAGCCACTTTTTCATTATTAGCATCTAAAGCTTGCTTGAACTCTGAATTATCTAAAACAGGCTTTTTCTCTTCAGGAACAGCTACATCAATGAAGTATGGCGAACTATTATCATTATTTTTTCTGTTTTCTTCATGATGTTCATCATAGGTATTTAACTGTATGTTTTGAAATGATGAAACGCCATTGTTTTGGGCAACATTTTGCTTAGCTAGTTTTCTTTCTTCGTGTTTCTCTTTCGCTTGTTCAAGGTTATCTTTTGTCTCAAAGAAAAACTTCTTATATGTCTCAATCGGAATGATCAATAGCATCGAGATGACAAACAGCACAACAACAATAATATATGTGCCTAACTTGTCAAACATTAAATTGAAGAAAGCGTATAATGCATTAGCAATGATACCAGCCTTAAATAACTCAGCAACTCCAGAAAAAATCTTTGAAAAATCAGAGGCAACATATGAACAATATGCCTCAAAACTTTCAATTGTTACCGGATTTAAAGACGCCGATAAAATAGCCAACGCAACATTTAAAAGTATGATGCCAATAATTATTTTAAGTTCGACTTTTGACTTAGAATGAGCATATATGTAATATATGCCTACCACAATAATCGATATTAGATTAATCCAATAAAAATCTCCAAGGACAAAACTCAATAGATTAGACAATGCAGTTCCCACTAGACCTAGTTTAAGTATTGATACAACAAAAAGAACGAAAGATACCAAAGATATAATTATCCATAGTATCGTATTGTCTTTCTTAGCTACAACTTTTTTCTTCTTAGCCATTTTATTCCTCTATATTTATCTCGACAATAGCTGGCAAAACCATCGGTCTTTTACCTGTTTCTTTTAAAATATATCGAGATATTTTTTCTTTTGCTTCCATACGTGTCTGCATATTATCGTATCGTTTTTCTTTTACTGCATCTTCGATTGTCTTGATTAAAATATTGCCAATTTCCTGTACGATATGTTCAGCATCTTTTAAATAGATGACGCCTCTTGACTGAACATCAGGTCCACCAATAATATTCTTACTCTTAAAAGCTAATAAAACACCTACTACTATCGCACCATCAGTAGAAAGAGTTTCTCTGTCTTTTAACACCATACCGGTAACATCTAGCTTGTCTTTGCCATCAATCAAGGTTTCGTTTAATGGTATTGTTTCTCTAGTTGATTTTAAATGACCATCTTGGAAATATGCGAATTGTCCGTTATCCAAAATAATAATCTTATCCGGTGTATAACCCATTGACATAGCTATATCAGCATTAGCGATTAGTGATGCATATTCGCCATGAATAGGAATATAATACTTAGGTTTTAATAGATACAACATCATCTTTAAATCTTCAATTGAAGCATGCATCGATAACACTTCTTTGGAATTGACACGTTTAACATTGATACCTGCCTTATATAAGTCATTTTCCATATTAGAAGCTTCTTTTTCTGTGCCCGGAATAATTGGCGATGCAATAATGACACTGTCATCACTTCTGAGTTCAATCAGTCTATCATCACCAATTGCAATCTTATTCATTAAGCGGAACACTTCGTTACCACTCCCCGATACTATGCAGACAATATCCTTTATTTCGTTATTAAACTTCTTGTGTGAAATAATTAAATCATCAGGAACTTTATAATAACCCAATTCTTCAGCGTAATTTAATATTCTTAGCTGATCGTCATCATAGAACATAATCTTACGATTATATTTTTTACACAATTCAATCACCTCGATTACCCTAAACAAATTCTGCTTATACATCGTGATAATCAAGCGTTCATCTTTAGCCATCTCAAAATATGGCTCAACAATATCGGTCAAGTGATGATGAGGAGATGTATATCCACTTCTTGTCGCACCAACCGATTCAGCCAAAAGCGCAAAAACTCTCTTCTCCCCAAGTTCAGCTAAATGGCTAATATTCATTGTAAAACCATCGGCGTTAAATGAATTATCGATGATAAATTCACTAGTATAGACAATATATCCATACTCAGTATCAAATGCCAAACCAACTGAATCAGGTATTGATTGAATAACCGGAAAAACATTGATAGTATGTCCGCTTATCTTAAGTTTAGATTCTCTTTTTACAATATTAATCTTCTTTTTTAAACCGATTTTCTTAAAATTTCTCTCTAAAATCTTGCTGGTTAGAGCGGTAGTATACACATCAATATCAATTTCTTTTAGTAGGTGACCAATGGCTGCCATTACATCGTCGTGACCATGAGTAATAAAAATACCTTTGATTCTTTCTTTGTGTGCGTGTAAATACGAAAAGTCAGGAATAATATATTGTATTCCTAAATGTTCGGATGCATTTGGATATTTCAGTCCTGCTTCGACGATGAAAATATCATTATCAATTTCAATGACATACATATTTTTTCCATCTTCATCAAGACCACCTAAAGCCATTATTCTTACTTCTTGCATAAACATTCTCCTTTTATTCTATGGCTTCTCCATTAAGCGAAAAGCTCATTGCCTTTGTGATTTTTACATTTACAATATCGCCAACTTTAACATTCTTAGCTGTAAAATTAACTAATTTATTTTCTTTTGTATATCCAGAAAACACTTCTTCATTGCGCTTTGATTGACCATCAACCAATACTTCAACTACAGTATTTTCAAATTTCTTATTATGCATCAAAGCATAGTCGGCAACCTTTTTATTAAGGATTTGTAATCTTTCTTCTTTGATTTCTGGGCTAATGGAGTCTTCCATATCATAAGCCGGAGTTCCTTCTCGTGGTGAAAAGATGAAAGTAAAGGCATTATCAAACTGACAATAATCTACTACATCAAGCGTATCTTTGAAAGCCTCATCTGATTCATTAGGAAAACCAACAATGATATCGGTCGTAAAAGCACAATTTTTAATTTTCGCTTTTAGTTTATCATATAATGCTAAATATTCCTGCTTATTATAACGTCTATTCATCTTCTTTAGTATTTCATCGTTACCAGATTGAAGCGGAAGGTGAATATAAGGCATAATATTCGGGTATTTACTAATAACATCAATTGTCTCATCATCAAAATTCCAAGGATGTGAGGTCATAAAACGAATTCTTTGAATTCCAGTTTGTGCCACTTTTTCTAAAAGAGTCGCAAAACCTGATTCCATACCTAAATCTCGACCATAAGCATTAACATTTTGTCCCAAAAGACAAACCTCTTTAAATCCATTATTTTTTAATTCTTCAACTTCACTTACAATATCTTCAATGAGTCTTGAACGTTCCTTGCCTCTAGTATAGGGAACAATACAATAAGTGCAAAATTTATCACACCCATAAGCGATGTTAACCCAAGCTTTATGTTTCAAAAAGCGAGTAGTAGGTAAAGACTCATACACATCTCCTTGTTTAGAAAAAACTTCAATAACCTTTTGATTCGTAACCATCGCCTCATGTAAAAGCTTGGGTAAATTATATATATTATGTGTGCCAAAAATAACATCAACCTGACGATATTTTGATAAAATCTCTTTTACTACACTTTCCTCTTGTGCCATGCAGCCACCCATGGCGATTATTAAACCAGGATTTTCTCTTTTCAATTTCTTTAATGCACCAATTTCTCCAAATACTTTATCTTCAGCATTTTTACGAATAGCGCAAGTATTCAAAATGATCAAATCGGCACTTTCTAATTCATCAGTAGAAGTAAACTTCATACTATCCAAAATACCAGCGATTGTTTCCGAGTCTCTTTGATTAGCCTGACAGCCGTATGTTCTAAGATAATACTTTAAACCCTCACCCATCGAAACACAATCATCTGGGATAACAAAAAGTTCTCTCTTGATGTCAACACGATTTTTATCTCTTTTTCGAGCTTCATTAATTGAAGGTAATTCATAGTCTTTCTTATTCATATATGTATTATTATTTAGCCAGAAAAAAACCAAGTGTACCTTGGTTTTATTGAGTAATAGCTCCTACTGGGCAAGTTGCAACACAAGCACCGCAATCGATGCAAGTATCTTCGTTGCAAACTGATTTTCCTTCTTCATTTAATGATAATGAACTAGTAGGGCAAACACCTATACAAGCACCACATCCGATGCAAGTACCATGATCAACTTTTACTGGCATTTTATTCCTCCTTGATACATAAGTATTATATCATTCAAATATTTGAATCTCAATAATGAATTTTATCCAAAAATTCCTTAGTCCTATCCATTTTTGGATTATCAAAAAATTCTTTAGGACTATTTTCTTCAATGATTTTTCCATCCTCTAAAAATACGATACGACTAGCAACATTTTTGGCAAAATTCATTTCATGTGTAACAATGAGCATTGTCATACCATTATCGGATAAATCTTTCATAACCATCAATACTTCTTTGACCATTTCCGGATCTAATGCACTCGTCGGCTCATCAAAAAGCATAATTTTTGGATTCATCATTAAAGAGCGAGCAATGGCAAGTCTTTGTTTTTGACCACCTGATAATTGATTTGGGAAGCTGTCAAGTTTATCTTTTAAACCTACTTTATCTAACAGTTCAACCGCTTGAATCGTCGCTTTATCTTCGCTCATCTTTAACACCTTAACCGGTGCTAGAATCATATTTTGTTTAACGCTTAAATGCGGAAATAAATTGAAATGTTGAAAAGTAAATCCAATTTGGCTATATACATATTGAGCATCTTGTTTATTTTTGAAGTCAATTAATCTACCATCGTAATATATTTCACCAGAATCAACTTCTTCAAGCCCGCACAAACTTCGACAAAGTGTTGATTTTCCACTGCCAGATGGTCCGATTAGGCATACTACCTCACCCTTTTTAATCTCAAAGTCAATATCTTGCAAGGCCTTAGTACTTCCAAATGTCTTATTTAATTTTACTGCCTTAATCATAAAGTCAATTTCCTTTCAATTTTATTAGCTAGATAAGAAATAAAGATAGTCATAATTAAGTAGTATGCACTAGCCATCAATAAGGGAATCAAGTAATTAAAATATTCAGTTCCTATCAATCTTGCCTGTTGAAGGAGCTCTATTACTCCAATAGTGCCAAGAAGTGATGAATCTTTGATCAACATGATAAATTCTGACACAAATGGAGCAACTAATTTTCTTAAAGCTTGAGGCAAAATAACATGCAACATCGTCTGAGAATTGCTCAATCCTAAAGTTTTACTGGCTTCATATTGTCCCTTATCGATATTAATAATTTGTGAACGAATCAATTCAGCACAATATGCACCGGAATTAATGCTCAATGCCACAACACCGCATACATAAATATTAACCCTTAGATAAGAACCGGTAATCATTTGATATAAGACCGGAAATCCTAAAAAGAAGAATAGTATTTGTAAAAGCATTGGTGTGCCTCTGATAAGTTCTACATAGATATTACCAATAACTTTTAAGATAATACTTTTTGATAACTTGAAAAATGCGATTATTATTCCAATTAAAGCTCCAAATAGTGCACTAACCAAAGCTATTGATAAGCTAACTGAGGCAGCTTTAAGTAAGATAATAAAATTTTGGGCAGTGACTATTTCAGCAATATTCATTACATTCCCCACTTAGCAAGTAAATCTTGGTATTCACTTGATTGCATATATTCATTTAATAAACTATTGATTTCTTCAATTAATTTTGTATTTTCTGAATTAGTGATTAACGCATATGAATCACTTGCCAATTCTTCATCTAATACAGCTAAATCTGAATTAGCTTTTACATAAGATAGAGCAACAGATGTATCAAGGCAAACACCATCATACGCACCAGTCTTTAATCCCTCAACTAACACTTTAGCATCAGTAGCAGTTACCACTTCAGCTCCCTCAATTGCGTTGGCACTGTCAACACAAGTAGTTCCAAGTTGAGCAGCAATTAGTTTTCCGTTTAAATCTTCAACCGTATGAATTCCACTATCAGATTTAACTAACACAGTCTGTCCAGCATGGTAATAGATATCAGAGAATAGAACTTGTTTTTTAGGATCGTAACTAAAACCAGAAACGCCTAAATCGACTTGTTTAAGCTGAACAGCAGAGACAATTGAATCAAATTCCATTTGACGCCATTCAATAGTATAACCGTCTAGCTTAGAAACTAAAGCATCCATTAAATCAATTTCAAAGCCAACTATTTCACCTGTAGTACTATCAATTGTTTCATATGGTGGATAGTCTGGCGAGGTTGCAATAATGATATTTTTCTCAGTAATGAGTTCGCTTTCAAATGTTGTGTTATCATTTCCAGAATTATTAGAATTATTTGTAGAATTATTATTTGATGAACATGCCACCAGCATGAACAAAGCGATTAAAACTAAAACTATTTTTTTCATATCCTTTTCTCCTTTAAATATTTTTTAACACCTATCATATACAAATTTCTTCGTCGATCATTCTCACTCATATCATCACCCCCAAATAAAAAATGTCGTCTTCAAATATAAAGACGACATTATATCGCGGTACCACTTTACTTGTCCTAAATTTTAGAACCCCTCAACCATAACGCCGGATCGCGTTGCTCCTACTCAAGTTCAGAACAATATCTCCCAAATGCGTTTCTCTACCGATTTCCTATCTGCTTCCACCAACCAGACTCGCTATAAGGCATCATTTATAGATACTACCTTTGTTCATAGATAATTAAATATTACTTTTTTTTACTCGAATGTCAATAAAAAATTTATTTTTTTAATTGCGACTTGAAAAAAATGGATTTATTTCATTTCCCAATAAGTCTTTTTCTTCTATTTCACGACGTTGTTCAACAAGTTTATCGCTGATATTCTTTTCAAGTTCTTCACACTTCGCAATAAATCTATCAGATAATTCACAAATTGAATTATCATACTCATTATTAAATGTTTCTATAGAACGCTTAATGTTTTCTATCTTATCAAGTTCATTTTGTTTTTGAGCTTGAAGACCGTTTATTTCTTCATCAAAGGCGATAGTTTCTTCTTGCATCTTCGTTTGCAATTTCAACTTAGATTCTTCAAAAGCACGGTTTAATTCGTCAATAGAATTTTCATAATCGCTTTCTAGATTTGATTCATCATTGAAGACTTGCTTAATAAAATTATCAAACGCCTGATTTTCTTCATTGATATTTAAGCGTGCTAAATTCTGTTTGGTATTTTCTGACGATTTCTTATTGACAAAATCATCGACTAATTCAATGATTGCCTGTTCATCTTCAGCAATCTGTTGTTTTTTAAATTCAAGTAAATATTCCATCTTCGACTTAATTTCATCGATAAATGAAGATTGTTCGTTTTCTAATTCTTCCAATAATAGAACATGAGCGTTTTTAAGTTCGTTATACCTCTCCTTGTAGTTTTGACGATGTTCATTCATTACCTCGTTAAAGCGATCATATAGTTTGGCAAACACAAGCGGTTTGTCGGCAAAAACTTTTTTAATCTCCTGCTCAATATTTTCAAATATTCCTTTTTGTGAACTAACTTTAGCTTCAAACTCTGAAATGGCTTTTTCTCTTTGCGAATTAATCAAATCAATTTCTTCATTTTTCTTTTTAATTAAAATCGCCATCTCATTTTCTAAGACCGCTTTTTCAAACTCTTTGTCTTTACGGAATGAAGCAATCGTCATAGTTAAGAAAGTAACATCTTTCTTTATACGATCAATTTCACCTGCAAGCGCAGCTTTTTCTGCTTCGCGTTTTAGACTTTGTTCCTCATACTTAGCAACATATTCATCTAAAGTACTCTTATAACCAGCTTTAAGATTTTCAATTTCTTCATTTTTCTCATTTTTCAAAGCAGAAAAACGCTTCTTAACATTAAACATTTCTTTCGCATGTTCACTTTTAATATTTTCAAGTTCAGCCAATATTTCAGAAGTTTCATCAATAGCCTTTTGATAATTAGCTCCTTCCTGCTCAAAAATATCATTTTTTTGCTTGTTCAAGTCATCAAGTTCTTCATCAAGAGTTCGAATCTTTTGCTCGTACTCGCTTCTTATTGACTGATTTTGAATTTCAATATTCTTAGATTTTTGTAAAATACTCAATTCATAAGCATCTTTTCTAGATTTAATACTTGCATTAAGACTAGATTCATACTGATTAGCCTCTTTTTCTCTTTGACACTTATACTCTTTTATTTCAGCATCCTGTTTAGTCATTAGCAATTCTAATTCTTTATTTTTTGATGCAATCTTCTTGTCCCAATCAGCCAATACATTTTCATTCTGTTTAACCAGTTCTTCAAACTGAGAACGGACATTCTTGACAACTGAGTCTAACTTAACAAGTTCATGGTTGGCATTTTTCTTATAATCTTCAAAATCATTTATCTCTTTTTCATATGATTTTTGTTTAGCGTCATACTCGTTTTGAATATCAGCCAATTCTTTGGCCATTCTTGCAGTTTCGTCTTTATAGTTCTGTACTTCCGTATTGTTTTCTTCAATTAAAGCACGATGTTTAGTATCAAATTCCGCATACAAGCTATGTACTCGACTATTATGAATCTTTTCCTGTTCAAGACGATCATGTTCTAGAGCAGCTATCTCATTTTCAAATTCTACTTTTGAATCATCAATGCTATTTAAAACATCTTGGCTAATTTGTTTTTGATGTTCAATCTTTTCAGCAAATTCCTGTTTAATAGTTTCAATATCATGATTGATCTTAGCTTTTTCCTCTTCCACTTCAACAGTTTTAATTTTGAACGAATCATTCAATTCTAAAACCTTTTCTTCATATTTCTTTTGAAGTTCTTGAGAATCTAGTTCGTGTTGTTTTTGAAGATCAGCTAACTTATTTTGATATTCCTGATTAATAATGCCCATCATATGTTGATGTGTTTTATTTATTTCATCAATTTCATCATTATATTTTGAAGTAGCTTTTTCTTTTTCTTCTTCAATTAAACCACATTGTTTATTAAATTCTTCTTCTAATTGCGCTTGATTAGCAATAAGCGTATCTTTTTTAGCAATGAATGTATCTTTTTCATCGTTCAATAATTTAATTTGATGTTCAAGATCGGCTTTTTTACTGTCGATATCAAGTCGAGAATTTCTCATTCTCTCTTCGTTAGATGTAATATTAGCATTTATTTCAAAGATATTATTCTTCTCGTCTTTGATTCGCTTTAATAATTCTTCTTTCTTTAAACTCCACTCCTGTTTAAGAGCAGCTAATTTCAAAGCTAAAGATTGAGAAATCTCTTGATATTCTAGTTCATTTTTCCTCTTAATTTCTTTACATTCATCCTTCTTGATCTTTATTTCGGCTTCGTATTTTTCTTTCTTATCTTTGAATAATTGGCGATAATCATCCTGATCGGCTTTAATCTCGCTTAATTCCTTTTCGTAATTGCTGATCAATTTATCTTTTTGATAATTTAAATCAAGAACTTGTTTGTTTAAAGCTTCTTCATTTGAAGCGATTTCATTTTTTAAACGATTAATTTTCGCATCAAAATCATTCTTAATATTTTGAATCTTAGTAACATAAGAATTAAGCACACTATTAAGATCATTCTTTAAATCGGCACTCAATTTTTCTTTTGTACTTGCATTTTCACTCTTTTTGCCCTCTTTTTGAAGTTCAAGTTGAGCGTAATGCTTTTTAGCTAATTCGTTTTTTGCTTCTAATTCAGCCTGTAATTTCGCAACTACTTGTTCATATTCTTCGTATTTCGACTGATACTCTTTTTCAGCATTATTTCTTCTTTCATTAGCCTGATTTTTAATCTGTTCAAAATGCCAACTCTGTTTACGATATTCTTCTTTGATTTCTTCTTCTTGAATATTGTATTGTTTTTCAAGATTAGCACATTGCGTTTTTAAAGCCTCTTTTTGTTTAAAAAGAGCTAATAGTTCATTTTTCAACAGTTCAACATTGGACTCTCCATCACTATTTATCTCATTAATTGTTTCAGTGCTTTTGTTGTATAGATCGTTAGTGTCTTTGCTGTGTTTTTCCGATTCTTTTTTAAGATTATTTTCAATATCTAAAATAGACGCATCAAAATCGGCGTTTTCTTTAGCAATCTGACTTTTTAAAGAATCAATAATTGCAAATTGCTGTTTTTTAATTCTCTCGTATTGCTCTTTGATTTCCAAAACATCATTATCATACTTATCAATTAATGCTTTCTTGTTTTTATCAACCTCTTTTAGCTTATCTTCCAAAAGTTTCTTCTCTTGTTCGAATTCATCAGTCAAATGCTCTTTTTGCCTATTGAACTCCTTTTCTTTTTCAAGTTCAATATTAGCGATTTCGTCATCTTTTTCCTTGATTTCATTTTTATATTTATTGCTGAGAACCACTTGTCTATTATTTAATTCAATATTCTGCTTAGCGATATTTTCTAAATCTCTTTTGGCATTTTTCAATAATTGATTTTCTCTTTCATGACTATCTTTTTTTTGCTTATCATGAAATTTGATTAACTCATCAGTTTTGGCCATCATGTCTTCAATCGAATGTTGCAATTCGACAATGTCATTTTTTTGATCGACCATTTCTAAAGCTAATTCATCACTATCATATTTATCAATTCTCTTCTTATAACGATATTCCTGTAACTTACTCATAATAAGATCCCCCTTATATTATACCTTGCATCAGCATTGCATCTGCGACTTTGATGAATCCTTCAATATTAGCTCCTAATAAAAGATTTTTTTCATCTTCATATTCTATTGATCTCGCCTTAATTTTTTCGTAGATATCTTCCATTATCTTTTTGAGTTGTTCATCGACCTCTTCAAAAGTCCACGGTCTAAACAATGCATCTTGACTCATTTCCAAACCCGAAACAGCTACACCACCCGCATTACTAGCTTTAGCTGGTGCATATAAAACATTATTTTTAATAAATTCTTTACTGGCAGAGACAGTGCATGGCATATTAGCTCCTTCACCGATAGCTATTAAACCGTTTTGAATTAAATGCTTAGCATCATTTAAATCTATCTCGTTTTGTGTAGCACACGGCAAAGCAATATCACATTTTATCTTCCATATATCTTTACTGTTTGGATGATATTCTGCGGTTTGTACGTATTTCAAATAAGTACTGATTCTTTGACGTTCAACTTCTTTAATGCGATGCATGACTTTGAAATCAATACCATTTTCATCGTAGATATAACCCTCAGAATCAGACATCGCCACAACTTTAGCTTTCATGGTTACAGCTTTCTCTAAAGCATATAATGCTACATTACCTGAACCAGATATAATCACTTTTTTATTTTCAAAGTTCATACCTTTATCACTTAGATATTTATTCATAAAATAAATAAGTCCATATCCAGTAGCTTGTTTACGAGCCAAAGAACCACCAAAATTGATATGTTTGCCAGTTAGAGCGCCGCTAAATTCATTCTGCAATTTTTTGTATTGTCCAAATAAATAACCTATTTCTCTAGCGCCTACACCAATATCACCAGCCGGAATATCTTTATGAGGTCCAATATGGCGATACAATTCATTCATAAAGCTTTGACAAAAACGCATTATCTCGCCATCACTTTTATCATGAGGATCAAAATCGCTTCCACCTTTGCCACCACCCATCATGATGCCAGTTAAAGCGTTTTTGAAGGTCTGCTCAAAAGCCAAAAATTTGATAACACTCAAATTAACCGTCGAGTGAAAACGAAGTCCACCCTTATAAGGTCCTAAAGCACTATTAAATTGAACACGATATCCCCTGTTAACTTGCACCTCACCTTTGTCATCTAGCCAAGGCACACGAAAAATGATAGTTCTTTCAGGTTCAACTAAACGCTGATAAATCCCCTTTTCTCGATATTCAGGATGAAATTTGTCAACTAATTTTAAACTGTCAAAAACTTCATTAACCGCTTGAATGAATTCTTTCTGATCACCATCTCTTTTTTCAACTTCCTGAAGTATTCTTTCAATTGACATATGATTTACCTGTTTCTATACCTACATCTTTTCTGGTGCATCTACCCCTAAAAATGATAGTGCGTTTTTTAAAGTTATCTTAGTAGCTTTTAATAATGCTAATCTTTCATTGGTAAGTTCAGGATTATTTTCATCAATAACACGTAATGTACTGTAAAAAGAGTGGAAATACTGTGCTAATTTTTGAATATAATTACATATTCGATTTGGACTACGATTTATTGCGCTGTCTGCAACTACCGATGGGAATTCATTGATATGTTTAAGAAGCGTTGTTTCCTTATCATCATGTAGCAGCTTATAAGCATCTTGAAGTTTCACTTCGTTCGCTTGACGCAAAATAGAGCAGATTCGAGCATGAGCATACTGAGCATAATAAACTGGATTTTCATTGGTTTTTGAACGAGCCAGACCTAAATCAAAATCCATATGAGTATCTAATGCCTTAGACAAAAAGAAATACCGACAAGCGTCAACGCCAATATCATCGCACAGTTCACGAATAGTAACGGCGTTACCGGTTCTTTTTGACATTTTAACTTCTTCACCGTTTTCAACTAATCGCACCATTTGAATGATATCGATATCCAAAGTATCTCTGCTATATCCCATTGCTTCAATAGCCGCTTTCATTCTCGCGATATATCCATGATGATCAGCGCCTAAAAAATCTACTAATAATTCATAGCCTCTTTCTAACTTATACATATGATAAGCGATATCAGGTGTTAAATATGTATAGAAACCATCGCTTTTCAATAGCACCCTGTCTTTGTCATCACCATATTCGCTTGATTTAAACCAAATAGCTCCTTCGTTTTCGTAAGTTAAATTCTTTTCTTTCATCGCATCCATAACTTTATTTACACGGTCTTCAGATACAATCTTCTGTTCACTTACCCAAGAGTCGAATTCGCAACGATAATAATCTAAATCTTTTCTGATTCTTTCAATTTCTAATCGACGACCTTCTTCTTTCATAAAAGCTAAAGTTTCTTCTTGACTTTTAGATAACCAAATATCACCATATTCTTCTTTGATTTGTAAAGCGATGTTTTTAACATCTTGTCCATGGTACCCATCTTCAGGCAATTTAAACTCCAAACCAAAAGCCTCTTTATATCTCTCGTATAAAGATAAGGCCAACATATTCATTTGATTACCAGCATCATTTATATAGTATTCTCTTGTGACATTAAAGCCAGATGCCTTCATAAGTCTTGCAACACTATCGCCCCAAGCTGCACCTCTGGCATGACCTAAATGTAAAATACCAGTCGGATTAGCAGAGACATACTCAAGTAATACTTTCTTATTATTACCAGCATTGTTTTCGCCATAATGCTCATCTGCATCGCACACGATATTGATGATATTGGCAATAGCTGATTTATTCATCCAAAAGTTAATAAAGCCAGGACCGGCAATATCTATATGTTCGATGCTTTGACTAGAAATGGCACCTTTTAATTCCATAGCTATTTCTTGTGGTTTACGTTTTAACACTTTAGTAAGGCGCATAGCAATATTAGTTGAATAATCTCCGTTACTTTGATCTTTTGGTATCTCGATCATAATTAAACTATCAACATTATCTAAATCATATAATTTTTTTACTGCATCCTTGATGCTTTGAATTAACTCTTTTTCTATCTGACTCATATCAATATCCTCTTTAATACTTATACATATATACTATTTATCTATATTAGAATAGCAAACAAAAGAAATTCCCACAAGTTTAGGAACTAAAATAAATAAAATATTAAAGTTTTATAAGGTGTATAAAAAATATAAATTGTTGTTGCAATTTAAAATAGTATTTGATAATATAAATAGGCACAGATTGAAAAAACAATATTCAATGCGGTTCCTTAGCCAAGTGGTAAGGCAATAGACTGCAACTCTGTGATCGCCAGTTCGAATCTGGCAGGAACCTCCAAAAGTGGGGATATGGCGGAATGGTAGACGCGTCGGACTTAAAATCCGGCGGCAGCAATGCCGTAAGGGTTCAAGTCCCTTTATCCCCACCACTTATTATGCGCCCATAGCTCAACTGGATAGAGCGTTTGACTACGGATCAAAAGGTTGCGGGTTCAAGTCCTACTGGGCGCGCCATTATTATCTTTAGTCGGGATGTAGCACAGCTTGGTAGTGCACTTGATTTGGGATCAAGGGGTCGCAGGTTCAAATCCTGTCATCCCGACCATTTTTTATCTAAATGGCGAGGTAGCTTAGTTGGCTAGAGCGCTCGGTTCATACCCGGGAGGTCGTGGGTTCGAGTCCCACCCTCGCTACCAGTTTGGACCCTTAGCTCAGTTGGTCAGAGCTACCGGCTCATAACCGGTTGGTCGTAGGTTCGAGTCCTACAGGGTCCACCAACTATATAAAACTTTTATGGAGGAATACCCAAGTGGCTGAAGGGTCCGGTCTTGAAAACCGGTAGGTCGGGAAACCGGCGCCTGGGTTCGAATCCCAGTTCCTCCGCCATTTACAATATCTTTAGTTGATGCTATCATATTGTATGTACATCGCGAGGTAGAGCAGTCTGGTTAGCTCGTCGGGCTCATAACCCGGAGGTCGTTGGTTCAAATCCTTCCCTCGCAACCAATGGTTCTGTAGCTCAGTCGGTAGAGCATCGGACTGAAAATCCGTGTGTCGCCAGTTCAATTCTGGCCGGAACCACCATTTGATATCAAACACCTGTTTAGGTGTTTTTTTATATATTAAAAATGACACTTTCTTCTTTAAGTGTCATTTTTAATATAATACTCTTTAAAATCTTCGAGTCTTAAACATCCTAAATTATGTTTAAATACCCTTCCACAGTCGATAAAGCATCTATTTTCCAAAATAAGCATTTCTGATCTTTCACATTTATCTATTGCTTCTTTTAATATGTTTTCATCGTAATAATCATGATCGTATCCACCACTAAAAAGGGCTTTTTGAATGTAAGCACTTAGAGCCAGCGTTGGGATATGACCCATAACAATCATCTTATCTTGATATGGCTTTTCAAAAAACGGCCCTCTAAACCATAGGAGATCATTTTTATCGCACTTTTCGATATCGTCATATTTAGAAGTGTCAAAACCTCCGTGCACCAGCAAGAATTTTTTGTCATTTACTTCTATCTGTAAATAATCATTCAAATTATCGAAATAATTAATTAAATCATCTAATTCTTCTTCGTTTAATTTTAAAGTATTTTCAAAAGTTACATCACCACCATTGTATTTCCAATGGCTAGTAATACACTCGCACTTTTTATAGTTTAGTAAACCTTCAACCGCCATCAATTCGTGATTACCTTTTAAATGAATAATATTATCTTTTTTTCTAATATATTCAATTGTTTTTAAAGGTTTATCCCCCCTATCAATGGCATCGCCGATAATGTATAGAATATCATCATCATTAAACTCAATTATTTCCAACATTTCGAGAAAATCATCGAAACATCCATGTATATCACTCATGCAGTAATGCATAACTATTCACCTGTCTCTGCTTTTGAATTCGAGCTTTCATTTTCATTTTCTATTGTTTCGATATTCCATGGACAAGACGAGCTGTAACCACTATTCGTTACCTCATCCAAATAGATGCAGTGAGATTCATCACGACTACCTATTCCCGAAACTATGGAATAGTATTGATTTAATAGATCAAGGCCAAACGAAGAAATAAAAACATAATTGCCATCGCGCATAACGACTTCAAGCATATTGTCATCATATGTAAAAGGATAGCGATGTATTTCAGATATTTGATTGAGCAAATCAATATCAATGTCTTTAAAGCCACTTATTATATTATCTAGTTGCTCATCTGTATATCCTTCGATTAATGGAACTCGATTAATCCAGTGAGAATTATCTTTATCCATTTCCATTCTTGTACCATCATCCAAGACATAAAAAACTCCATCAGAACTATTGATATATCCAACAATTTTCTTCTCTTTAACTTCAATATTGATAATACGATTATCTTTAATTTTAGCTTTGACACTATCAATCAAAATATCATCTTTTACTCTATTTTCAACAATAAAAGGAAAAGTAAAAAGATGAAAACTATCTTCATTGATTCCACTTAATTTAACAATCTGTTTATCGGTATAATAAACATTCCCTTCAACAACAACTTTATATACTTTAGAATAGCCACTTAATAAATAAAAAGCTATGATAATGGCTAATCCCATAATAATGCCAACGACAAATAAACGGTGTTTAACCGCATAAAACTTCGATCTCAAGCGAGCATCATTTCTTTTATTCATTAGATAATTTCGATCAATTATCTTTTTTTCTTCTAGCAATTAAACAACTCCACTTCCATTATCAAATCAACCCCAAATTGATCTTTTACTTTTAACTTAATTAAATTTGTGGTTGTAATAAAATCATCAGCCGTCGCATTATTGACATTCAAAATAAAGTTAGGATGCTTAGATGATATCTCTACTCCATTATAACGATAACCTCTAAAACCAACTGCATCGATTAAACGCCACGCAAAATCATTATCAGGATTTCTAAAACAGCTTCCTGCACTAGGTTTGTCTAAAGGTTGAGTAGCCCTTCTTCTCTTTAAACGATCGGCAATTAATTCTTTAATAACCTCCGGCTTAGCTTTTTCAACTTTTAATCGGCATGCTAAAATGGCCCAGTCTGGATGTCTTTGAAAGATTGATGAACGATATGAATAATCTAGCTCTTCATTTTTCATCCATACAAGTTCATCATCAATCAAAACCAAAACTTCGCTGATAATATCACTCATCGACTTCTTGTAAGCGCCAGCATTCATATAAATAAGACCACCAATTGTGCCAGGTATTCCACTAGCGAACTCTAAACCACTCAATCCTTGAACCGCCATGACATTAGCTAATCTTGGAGCAGTTACGCCCGCTTCAACATATAATGTACCGTCATCTTCAAAATGATACTGATTTAGGTGTTCAAGTCTTATGACACAACCATCCCAATCCTGATTACCACAAATAATATTTGATCCTCTACCAATGATCTTGTAGTCGATATCTTCTTGTCTTAAAAACTTAATGATTAAAGATAGTCGATTGATATCATATGGCGAAACTAAATATGCAATATTGCCACCAATTTTAATGGTAGTAATATCTTTAAATTTCGCATCGGTTTTTAAATCACCATGCGATGACAAAAAATTTAAAACTTCTCTTTTCATAATTCTTCTATCCTTAAAATAATATCTTCAATCGCATGATCTCTAGCTTGTTTTCTTGCGTTTTTAGATAATTCATTTCGCAATTCTTCGCTATTCATACATTTATTAATCAACTCATTTAAACTTTCTTTGTTTAAATCTTTTTCTTCTAGCATCAAAGCTGCTTTTTTGTCCACTAACGCCTTAGCGTTGTAAAACTGATGATTATTAGGAACATATGGCGATGGAATTAAAATACTAGGCATGCCAACCGATGTAATCTCAGCTATTGTAGTCGCTCCAGCTCTAGATAATAACAGTGTTGAACTCTTCATCACTTTAACGCCTTCTACTTTTTCAACAATCTTAATATAGTCATTTGAGTAGTCTTTGGCCATTTCAAATAATTTTGAACCAGTCGCATAAATAATTTGATATGAGCCATCAGTCAAATTGAAAAAATCTAGAATATTCTTCATTACACTTTCCGAACCTAGCGAACCCATAAAAATAAGTAAAGTCTTTTTATTAGGATCCAGTCCTAAATCAGCAATGACTCTATCATCTCTTTCACATTTTAAAGCAACCGATGACTGAGGGTTACCTAAAATAACTAAATTAGGATTCTTAAATTGTTCTTTATTTTCTTCATATGAGCCGATTATCAAATCAACTTTATTATCTAAAAAACGATTAGCTCTTCCGACAAATGAATTCTGTTCATGAATAACCGTCTTTATTTTTAAATCTTTTGCCGCCAAAATAACTGGAACCGAAATATAATTACCAAAACCAATAACTAAATCAACTTTTCTTTTCTTTAATGTACTCTTAGATTTGAGATAACTCGTAAGCATCGAAAATGCACTGCTCATCTTTTGAATGATGCCACCTCTTGTGGTTTTGACATTCAAACCGATAAATTCTATATCAAAAGATGGAACTGCATCTTTTTCCATCCTATCATTTGCACCAATAAAAAAGACTTCATGTCCTTTATTTATACATTCTTTAGCCAGTGTAATAGCAGGATAAATATGCCCACCACTACCCCCTGCAACCATTACAATTTTCATATAATCATTCTACCATAAATAACAACTTCTTGATTATAAGTCTACATCCTTTTTAAGATCAGCTTCAATACCTTCTTCAACCTTTAAACCATATATCTTAAACGGTATTCTCTCACCAATTAAATAAGTCAAAATCGGATTAACAATCAACAAAAACACTACATTACATACAAGTTTGACAAAAGAACTTGTAGTAAACAACTCAATAATTGCAGAAATTATTGTCAAATCTACAAGAAACAAAAAAACATATATAAACACTATCGATAACAAATACGCAACGCCTTGTCTAAACTTCATATATTAAATAATACTTAAAGGAGTTTGTTTTATCAATACTATTAAAACATGTTAAAATTAAAACATGAACAAAACAGAAACACGACAAAATTATCTTGAAGCCATCTACATAATATCTAAACAAAAAGGAAATGTTAGATCGATAGATGTTGCTGAATACCTTAGTTTTTCTAGACCAACTGTATCTATCGCTCTTAAACAATTAAAAGATGAAGGATATTTAGATGTAGTTGACAATTTGATAAAACTAAGTTCTATTGGCATCGCCGAGGCAGAAAAAATGTATGAAAGGCACGAAATGATTGCACAAATATTAATTGATTTGGGTGTTGAAGAAAATATTGCATATAATGATTCGTGTTTGATTGAACATGACCTGAGCGACGAAAGTTTTGCGGCTATTAAAAATTATTATTTAAGTATAAAGGAGAAGAAATGAAAACAAATCCACTTAAAAGACTAGTCAGTATCCAAAAAGAAGGAAAAGCTGTTGGGATATACTCCGCATGCAGTGCCAATCGTTTTGTCATTAAAGCAGTAATAAAAAAAGGATTAGCTACTGATTCATGCGTTTTAATTGAAAGCACAGCCAATCAATGCGATCAGTTTGGCGGATATACCGGAATGACACCGGTTGACTTTAAAAATTATGTATTCGAGATTGCTGAAAAAGAAGGTTTTGATACTTCAAAACTATTTTTAGGCGGCGACCATTTAGGTCCTTTGACATGGACACATTTAGATGAAGAAGAAGCCATGAAAAACGCCGAAGATTTGATTCGTGCATATGTAAAAGCGGGCTTTAGCAAAATTCATATCGATACCAGTATGAAAGTTAAAAGCGACGATCCTAATACACGTTTATCTGATGAAATAATTTCCCATCGAGGTGCAAGGCTTGCCAAGGTCGCTGAAGAGACTTTTAAAGAATATTTAAAAGAAAACGAAAATGCATACGAACCTATTTATATCGTTGGAAGCGAAGTTCCTATTCCAGGTGGTGCAACAAGTGCTGTTGATGAGGGGGTCCAAGTTACCAAAGTAGAAGATTTCCAAAAAACAGTAAAAGCATTCAAAGAAGCCTTTCATGAAGAAAAACTTGATGATGCATGGAGTAGAGTTATCGCCATCGTTGTTCAACCAGGAGTTGAGGAGAAAGATTCTGGATGTACCGAATACGACCGAGCTAAAGCTACCCAATTATGTGCTGAAATAAAAAAATATCCTAATCTAATTTTTGAAGGTCATTCAACCGATTATCAAACTAAAATCAAACTAAGAGAATTGGTTGAAGATGGTATTGGTATTTTAAAAGTTGGTCCAGGATTGACATTCGCTGCTAGAGAAGGATTATTCGCTCTAGCTTATGCTGAAAAAGCTTGCATCAGTGAAGATAAACAAAGCCATTTTATTGAAGTATTAGATGAGTCTATGCTTCAAAATGACAAAAATTGGAAAAAACACTATCACGGAACCGAAGAAGAGATAGCCTATAAGCGCAAATGGTCATTCTCTGATCGTTCTAGATATTATATGCAAAACAAAGATGTAGAAAAAGCCGTTACAATCTTACTAAATAATTTTAAAAACGGTGTGCCATTAAATCTATTAAGCCAATTCATGCCTATTCAATATACTAAGGTTAGAGAAAAAACTTTAGCAAATGATCCGGAGCTTTTAATTATTGATAGAATTGGAAACACCATTGATGAATATCTTTACGCTACTCACCAAAAAGAATTGTTTTAACATATATAAAACGCAACATAGACTCAGCTATGTTGCGTTTTTAATATTAGCATTTTAGACAATTTAAATAGTTTTATTATCCTTTTTCTCTTTATGCTCCTTTTTAAGCTTATCATCTAATAATTTCATATGTTTCTCGGCCCTTCGATAATACTCTTTAGCCATCTTTTCGTCATTTTTATTTTCATACATTTTAGAGATCAAAAACTCATTTACACCTTTATAGGTATCTTCAAGTTCTTCGGTTTCTTCGATTATTTCATCTAGGTAATGATGACCTTTCATAATATAAGTATCATAAATAATATTAGTTTCTTTTTTCATTTGCTCGTTTGGAAGTTCATTTATTAAATCTAAATACTTTTTAGCACCTTGTTTATTTTCGATCGAAATATAATAATTGAATCCTTTCATGTAAATATCTTCTTTTTGTTTATCGTTTAATCGACGTTTGTCAAATATCGAAAGTGCTTCTTCAATTTTTTTAGAATCAGTACTTATTATTGCTTCATTTAATCTTAGATAGTCCAACTGAAAAGGATTGAATAACAATCTAGTCATTTTGTCGTTTATTTTACTTTCAAATTCTAAACTATCACCATCTTCAATAAGTGTAATCAATTCAACATATATTTTTTTCTTTTTATGATTGATGAATAAAGAAATTGTAATAGCGAGTACAACAAATATTAATACTAAAGTGCTAATTGTAGGTGATGGCATATGATACCTCCTGATGCAATTATATCATCTATATAAAAGGTATGCACTAAGCATACCTTTTTAAACAAACACTTAATTATCTTATGCGTGCCATGGCACTGATACTAAAGAAGTATAATCTCCAGCAGGTCCACCAAAGATACCAAAAATACATCCAACAATGCCAATCACAAGAAGCAATAGAATACATTTTGTAGCTGACCAATTCTTCTTTTTGATTAGCCAGAAACAAAGCATAGTAACGGCTAATGATAAAGCAGCAGGAAGTATGTTATCTAGCATCTGTTGTAAATCGATTGATGAATCACCATTTGGAATTACCATACCTAAGCTTACATTAGCATAGTTGCAAGTTAATGCACCTACGATAAAGATACCGAGCATTGAAGCGGAGCGCGTAAATTCCTTAGCGTTCTTAGTCAAGACAGTAATTGCGCTTGTACCTAAACGATATGACCAATTCATTAAGAAGAAACGAAGTGCCATTTGGAATGTAAAAATAACTGCAAAGTATAAAATAACGCCAACGATATTCTTGTTAATAGCCATTGTAGCAGTGATACCAGCTACAATTGGATATAAAGCGAACCAGAAAATAGCATCGCCGATACCACCCAATGGACCCATTGCAGCAACACGAACAGAACGAATAGTTTCAATATCAGCTTTCTGCTGTTCCAAAGATAATACGATGCCCATTACAAACGTTACTAAGAATGGATGAGTATTAAAGAAATTTAAGTTATGAGTCATAGATGCACTCAAATCTTCTTTATTTGTATGGATTTTTTCAAGCCCAGGCAAAATACCCCATAACCAACCGGCAGCTTGCATTCTTTCGTAGTTGAAAGAAGCTTGTAGCATAGTTGATCTCCATACCATTTTATTTAAAGTCTTTCTATCAAGAGGTCTAGCAGGATTAGTATCCTTATATGTCATAGCATTATATTCCATCACTCATGCCTCCATTTCCAGAACCAGCAAACTGTTTAATTCTTAAACTCATAGTAAAGTCATAAATCGCAATTGCAACACCAATAAATGCCACAAGAATTAAAGCCGAAGAACTAGTTGCGCCAATATTAACGAATATTGCATCAACAGCGAAACCAGCAAGGTAAATACCCCAGAATTCATTTGACATCATAATCTTTAATAAAACCGCAAAACCAACATTACGCATCATACCACCGGCAGCTCCTAAACCAGCCATCAACCATGAGAAGTCTTCGGAGATTTTTTTAAGAACCGGAGTCATTGCGTTACCACCAACATAGGCAATAACAGCCATTAAAGCAAATAACGAACCAAGAATCAGACAAGAAATAATATTAACTTGGCTAATTCCTTTAGGATTTGCATCGGCAGCAGCCTTATCAGCTTTTGCCATTAATCCAGACATTATAGTAAATGTCAAAGTTACTGCATATTGTCCAAATAGCGAGAAGATCACAGCAGTACCAAGGGCTGCATCAACTGTCATTCCACTTCTGACTGCGAAAATCATCGCAACAATAGAACCTAGAACGACATTTGGTGGTTGAGCACCACCAACCGGCATATTACCAACCATCATCAATTCATATGTACCGCCAACCACTAAGCCAGTCTCTACATCACCTAAAACCAGGCCGATAATAGGACAAGCAACCATTGGACGATACAAAACTTCAGTCAATGAAAATTGATCAATAGCAAGAATAAATGTTACTAATGCCAATAAAACAATTTGAATTACATCCATTCGATATAATCCTCCTTTCTACAGATTGTGTTTTATTATTTAAATAATACTTCTGCATCTTCTTTCGCAACATCAGGTGTACGCTGAATAAAGATTTCAACACCTAAATCACGAAGCTTTTTAAATGCTTCAACATCTTTGTCATCAACTGCGACACTGGTAGCTACCTGACGTTTCCCTTCAGACATATGCATATTTCCAACATTTAATTTTGTAATAGGAACTCCACCCTCAACTAGTTTTAATGCATCGTGCGGATTATCTAAAATAAGGAAAATTTTCTGAGCTTCACTTGCTCGATGAATTGTGTTGATAGTTTTTTCGATCGTCCAATAACGAGTACCTGCATAAGAAGGCGCTGCCATATCCATTAATCCTTGACGCATAGGATCGGCAGCAACTTTATCATTAGCAACCAAAATCAAATTAATACCAATAGCTCCAGACCATTGAGTCGCAACCTGACCATGTATCAAGCGATTGTCAATTCTCGTTAATATTATATTAGGCATAAATGTAATAACCTCCTTTCTAAAAGAAAGAATAAAACTTATCTCTAAAATTATTATATAACATATGAGTACCCTTTTCTATCGTTTAGTGTACATATTCATTTGTACAATTCTCAATCAAAACATACTAAAAGCCGTTTCACATAACACGGCTTTTTAGATATTGTTTAAACTAAATCCCTTCTTCAGGTTCTACACTTTCTTCGACAGATTCAGGCATTTTAAATTCAATAATCTGTTCCTTGCCAATGTTAATAGCCATTTCAACTAAAGCATTAACATCTTCAATGAAACTTCTAGCCATTGCAATTTCGCATAACATCGGCAAGTTAGTACCACCCAAAACATGTACATTTTCATATTTTCCAAACGATACTTCAACAGATGATTTAAATGGTGAACCGCCTGGAAGGTCAGAGAACACAATAATTCCATTGCAGTCACTTAAACTTTTAAAAGCTTCTTCCAGATTCTTATTTAGAGTTTCAGTTGTGTCTCCTTTAAAATCAACTGCACAATAATTTTTTTGCGGACCAGCAATCAAATCCAAAGCTGCTGTTAAACCAGTGGCAAACTCGCCATGTCCAGTTACAATAATTCCTACCATTTTTGCCCCTATCTTTTCTTATATGGATAAATAGTTACACCTTGAACCACGCGATTTACCTCACCGCTTGGACATGGGTTATCTGGAGTAATTGACATACTAATTGATTTAAAGATGGCTAAAGTCTGAGCGACCGTAATATACTCTAGACCTAAGAAAATGTTATCAAGTTTCATTCTGTTATCAAAAGAAATGTATAAATCAACCAATTCTTCGATTTTACTATCTTCATTTGAACCGACTGCAACAATCTTATTGCCATTTCTTTGCCCTGACATCTCTTTAATAATGTCATATTCGTATTGTCTTGTGTATTCATCATCACTTAAATATACAACAGTTAATGTTTCGGGATTAATTACTGACTTAGGTCCATGTCTAAAGCCCATTGGTGTGTCATAATTCGTATCAATGATACCTTTAGTAAGCTCACACAATTTCAAAGCAGATTCTTGGGCAATCCCTTTGTTGACATTCGATCCAAGATATACAATTCTCTTGAAATTAAATTCATCAACTAATTTAACTATCTTCTTATATCTTTCGTCTAAGAACAACTGTGTTTTATTAGTGATATCATCAATCACATCTTCAAGATCATCCAAACGATCCAAATTAAATGCTAAAACAGCCGCCAAGTACATATTGGTAAACGATGAAGTCATCGCAAAACTTTGGTCGTGTGTTTCTTCGGTTAAATTAATCGCATAACAATTATCTTTTCCAATCGCAAACTTCGATAGAGCGCCATCGTGATTACAAGTAATAAACAAATGATATACATTATCGCAAACTTCATTAGCACATTCCACTGCCGCTACTGATTCTGGTGAATTACCTGAACGACCAAACGAAATCAAAAGCGTCGGTTTAGTCCTAGATAAGTAATTTTCAGGACAGGCAACTATATCAGTAGTCGCATAAGATTTAGCCTTATAATTTGTTAAAGTGTTCAAATAAGAATAAACCGCATTACCCACAAATTCACTAGTTCCTGCACCAGTTAAAACGATGTCATAATCCGGAGCATTAACCACCTTAGCAATCAATGAAGCAATTTCGGTTTTCTCAGCACATACCTGTTCATAAGTTTTGTGCCATGTACTAGGCTGCTGATAAATTTCTTTTGAAGTCCAGTAAGCATTCAATTCTTTCCAAACTGTTTCTTTTTTTGCAAAAATCATTATTTTTACCTTCTTCCTTCTCGAATATAATTATATATTTTTTTCTATATAAATTCCATTACCCACAATCCATATAAACTGTAAAAAGAAATGGCTATCTGTTATACTTTAGTCAAAGGTAACAAAATGAAAAATCAAAATATTTTATTAGACGGAATCAATATCTATCACGATAAACAAGGAAGACCTGTTTACTATAATAGATCTCAAAAAAGAGGATATCGTATCTCCAAGAATCAGGAAACATCATTCAAAACTTACTACTCGCGTTTCATCTTAACCGTATTGGTATTTATTTTTATGTATATTCTATTCAGGCTAAATATATGGATTTCGATAGCCATTTCTCTAGTTGCCTATATCTTTTTAGAATATAAATTCAGAAAACTATTAAGCAATTGTGTAATTATCGAAAATTACGAGCCGCATAAAGAAATAAAAACAGCAATGTCTACTAAAACCCCAATGTCTGGTTTAGTATTAAGATTCATATTATATATGGCAAGCGGTGTACTACTAATAGTTAATGCATATGTTTCTGAAGGCGTTAAAAATGATAATGTAGTTTTGTCTCTTTCTTGGATTGTGGGGGTTGCGGCCATCTTTTTCTCTTTAAAATATTTAGAAGTGATATTCAAAAAAAGAAACGCTCAATAAGAATTGGTTTTATGTTATGCTTATGATGCAATGGTCAAAAGGAGGTTTTACTTGTGGGCTTTGTAGAAAAATATAATAAATTCGTTTTAGAAACTTTCAATAAAATGATGGAAGAAAACGCTCCGGCAATTGAAGAAGCAGCAAAAATTTTGTATGAATGTGAAATAAACGGCGGAAAAATTTATACTTTTGGTACCGGTCATTCACATTTAATCGGTCAAGATTTATATGGCAGAGCTGGTGGTTATGCCAAAATATATCCTATCAACGAAATAGAGATGACTTTGGCTACTCATCCCACAAAAAGTACAGCACTTGAAAGAACATCGAGTTATGCTGATATTTTAGAATTATTATATGATGTAAAAAATGGCGATGTAGTAATAGCTGCCAGTAATTCAGGACGTAACGGTTTAGTAATCGAATATCTAACACGATTAAAAGAAAAAGGCGTTCACATCATTGGCATCACTTCTTTAAAACATTCGCAAACTATTTCAAGCCGCCATCCAAGTGGTAAACATCTATTTGAATTATCTGATATTGTGCTTGATAACATGGCACCATATGGCGATGCTGGCGTAGAAATAGATGATAAACATATCATGGGGCCGATCAGTACAATGACTGGTTCTTATCTATCACAAGCAGTAATTGGTCGCTTTGTAGAATTATTACTTAAAAACGGATACGATGCTCCGGTATTCCGTTCCAGCAATTGTGATGGTGCTGACGAATACAATAAAGTATTATTTGAAAAATACGCTATTAAGAAGGTTATTGGTTAACCTTCTTTTTATTAAATCAAGTAGCATAAAAGATAGCTTTCGCTATCTTTTAAAAATCTTTGAATAAGGTTTGATGCATATTAATCTTCAAATGTTCATACGCTTTAGAAGTTACTACTCTCCCCCTTGGTGTACGATTGATAAAACCAATCTGTAATAAATATGGTTCATATACATCTTCTAAGGTCATCGTTTCTTCACCAATAGCCGAAGCAATAGCCTCCAAGCCTACAGGGCCCCCATTAAATCTGTCGATAATTCCTCTTAGATATCGAATATCGACATTATCTAGTCCTAACGAATCGACCTTTAATCTATCTAAGGCTTCCTGAGTCAAAGACAAATCAACATTGCCTTCATTTAACACCTGGCCAAAATCTCTAACTCTTCGAAATAGACGATTAGCAATACGAGGAGTCCCTCTTGAACGCTTAGCAATTTCTTTGACTGATTCAGATGATGCTTCAATATGAAATACTTTTGCTGTTCTTTTTAAAATGGCTTCAAGTTCTTCATTGGAATAATACTCTAGTTTTGAAACAATGCCGAAACGATCACGTAAAGGCGCTGAGACATCACCAGCTCTTGTAGTCGCTCCAACCAAAGTAAAGGGAGGCAAATCTAAGCGAATAGATCTGGCGCCAGACTCCTTTCCAACAACGATATCAATGCAGAAATCCTCCATCGCTGGATACAAGACTTCTTCAATAGCCTTAGGGAGTCTATGTATCTCGTCAATAAATAAGATATCTCCTGCCTCTAGCGTTGATAAAATAGCTGCTAAATCCCCACTTCTTTCGATGCTTGGACCTGTTGTAATCTTAACTTTTGAACCCATTTCATTAGCTAAAATATAAGCTAAAGTAGTCTTGCCTAAACCGGGAGGACCATACAATAAGACATGGTCCAATGACTCATCTCTTAACTTAGCAGCTTTAATAAATATTTCTAAATTCTCTTTTAAATTCTTTTGACCAACATATTCACTAAGACTTTGCGGTCTTAGAGAAATATCATCTTCATCCCGATAAAGATTATCAGGCGATAAAATTCTTTCTTCCAGCATATTATCCTTTCAATAATAGTCCTAGTGCTTTTTTAATATAAGCATCTACCGACAAGTCTTCCCCTTCGATTTTCTTTATGACTGGCGTAATTTCACTATTTTTGTAGCCCAAAGACTTTAATGCTTGAACAACATCTTGCATCTTTTCGTTTACTACTTCATCATTTTTCTTTTCTACAAGTTTGCCTTTTAAATCTAGTATTATCTGTGAAGCTGTTTTAGAACCAATACCAGGCAATCTCTTTATAAATGCAACATCATTATTTTCTATCGCATCAGTTATATTACTAACAGTTGTAAATCCCAAAATATTAGAAGCCGTCTTTGGTCCTAAGCCCTTAACAGAGATCAATTTTAAAAATAATTCGTATTCTTCCAGAGTTAAAAAGCCAAATAAGCTTATTTCATCTTCTCTTACATTTTGATACGTGTATATCAATACTTCTTGACCTATTTTCAATTCTTCAGGATGGCAAAAATTGATTCGATAACCTATTGAACCAGTATCAATCAAACAATAATCAGCTCCGAAATTAAATACTTTTCCTCTTACAAATCCAATCATGGCTCTATTATAACAAAATCACCACAGCAAATAAAATCATTATTGCCGATAAGTCAATCTTTAAAACCATCCCAAACAGCTTTGCCGCTATATCGTTTTACTTCTATTTTATTTTGTAAAGCATGTAGAGCGTTCATCGCAAGGGAGCTTTGTTCAAACTCGCCACAATAGACAGTTATCGGCGAAATGAATGCACATCTTTCCTTAATTCCTAAATAAATATCATTAAAACGAAGTAAGCCACCAGTTAAAATTATCTGATCGACATCACCTTTTAAAACGGTCGCCATAGAACCAACAGCCTTACATATCTGATATATCATGGCTTGCCATACTCTTATCGCTTTCTGATTGCCATTTTCCACAAGTCGGTGTATTTCATCACTATTTGAAGTGCCAAAGTAACTCGATAAGCCACCAGATACACTGCATAATTCAAGCATTTCGCTCTTTGGTTTATCCCATAAGTAATTGATTACATCGCTAACAGCCATTGAACCCATACGCGTTGGTGTAAAAGGTCCTTCTCCCCCACCACCGTCATTTCCATCGATCATCTTTCCGTGATTATGAGCCATTATTGTGATTCCTCCATCAATATGGCATACAATCAAATTTAATTCTTCATATCTTCTATTTATTGATTCAGCATATCTTTTAGCAACAGCTTTTTGATTCAAAGCATGACAAATGCTTTTGCGATAAATGCCATCAATGCCAGTAACTCTAGCCAATTCTGAGTATTCATCTACCACAGTAGGATCAGACATATATGCGATACCGCCATAACTCTCTTGAACCTTTTTACCAATCTGAACTCCTAACATCGAAGAATGATATAGACCACCTTTAGCCTTTTTGGTATCTTCAATCAACAAGTCATCAACCAGATATGTTCCGCCTTCAACTGAATAACTAGCACCGCCCCGACAAGCAATTGCGTCAATCTTTTTAACATGATGCTTATTTAAAAATGCATAGACTATCTCCATACGATAATCTAATTGATCATTAATTGTTGGAAAGGTTTTTAAAAAAGACGAATCATGAAATTCATCTATCGTTTCTATTTCTTTATCATCTTCAAAAAGCGATAATTTTGTGGATGTCGATCCAGGATTTATAACTAATATTTTCTACATTGTTCGCTCCTATGAGTTATTCTAATCATAACACATTGAAACAATAATAAAAATGACACCTATTAGATGCCATTTATTTTATTCTTCTTCAATAAAATCGAAACCAAAATCTTCGATATAGATTCGATCACCGTTTTTACAACCCTTTTCTCGCAACGCCTGATCAACTTTAAGGTTTTTCAATGTACGAGAAAATCTTAAAATGCTGTCTTCATCATCAAAGTCAACCTGTCCAAGTAAACGGGAAACTTTTTCACCTTCAATGCGATATACACCATTGCCCTCATTAAATATTTCAAAAGGATATTCTTCTTCTTTGAATTTATAGATAACTTTATTAGATGATTTCTGTTCATCGTAAATAGGAAATGCAGGTGTCTCGATCAATAAATCTTTCAAACGATATAGCACCGGTTTTAAACCTTCATCAATGATAGTGGTCGCCTCATACACCTCTACATCAGGATATGCTTCTTTAAAACGCTCAAGATTAGCTTTTGCATTATCTAAATCCATTTTATTAGCTAAAACAATTGATGGTCGAATTGCCAGATTAACTGGATAGCTAGACAATTCGTTTTGAATGATTTTATAGTCTTCAAGCGGATCTCTACCATCATTTGCACCCATATCAACAATGTGCAAGATAACACGACACCTTTCAATATGTTTTAAGAAATCGTGTCCCAATCCCTTTCCTTCGCTCGCGCCTTCAATTAAGCCTGGTAAATCAGCAATTACAAAACTTGTATCATCAACTTTAACAAGCCCAAGTTGTGGAGTTAAAGTTGTGAATGGATAATCGGCAATTTCTGGTCTTGCATTCGATACTACCGATAAGAATGTCGATTTGCCAACGCTTGGAAAACCAACTAGTCCAACATCAGCCAATAGTTTTAATTCCACTACTACATCTTTTTCTTCACCACTTTCACCAAGTTGAGCGTACTCGGGAGCACTATTCCTAGCGGTTGCAAAATGGCGATTACCTTTACCGCCCTTGCCACCCTTACAAATCACTTCTTTTTGTCCAACAGTACATAAATCAGCAATCAAATCACCAGTATAAGCATCTTTAACCATTGTTCCTAGCGGTACCTTAACAATAACATCCTCACTGCTAGCACCATACATTTTTTTATTTTTACCATTTTCGCCATTATTGGCTCTAATCTGTTTAGCATATCTAAGATCTAAAAGTGTCGATTTGTTGGTATCGACCTCAAAAATAATAGAACCGCCATTACCGCCATCGCCACCTGCCGGTCCACCAAGAGGAACGTATTTCTCTCTCCTAAAAGCAACTATGCCATCACCGCCATTACCAGCCTTTAAATGTAATTTTACTTTATCTATAAATTGCATAAATCTCCTTTAAAAAAGCCCTGTCAAAGGGCTTTAATTATCTAAGCTACTGGGTAAACCGAAACTTTCTTACGATCTTTTCCCAAACGTTCAAACTTAACAATACCATCACAAGTACAGAATAAAGTATCATCACCGCCACGCATTACATTTGTGCCTGGATGAATTTTTGTACCTCTTTGGCGGTATAAGATTGAACCTGCAGTTGCGAATTCACCATCTGATTTCTTAGCGCCTAAACGTTTAGAATGAGAATCACGACCGTTCTTAGTGGAACCTACACCCTTCTTAGAAGCGAAATATTGAATATTTAAAATATATTTCATGATAGCTCCTTTCTTTTAATAACTAAATATTGATTATACGATTCTTCAATCGTCTTTAATTGTATCATAGTAAGATCAAAATAATCTTTCGCTCTTACATTATCACTTGAATTGATAAACTCAATTTCATTCTCTTCCTGTCTAATACTTATATCAGACAATTCAAGTAAATCAATAGCATTCATCAAACCAAAGATAATCGAACTGATAGCTGCGCAGATAAGATCTTTACCGTACTCACCACTATCAGCATGACCACTCACATTTAAGTAAGTAATCCTATCATCATCTATACTATAAATGACTTTAACCATTAGGCATTAATGCTTTCAACAGTTAATTTAGTATATGGTTGACGATGACCTTGTTTTCTTCTTGTAGAGCCTTTTTTAGCTTTATACTTGAAAACAATAATCTTTTTAGCTTTTCCTTGTTTTTCAACTTTGCAAGAAACACTTGCTCCTTCAACATAAGGATTACCAAGTTTTAAGCTATCAGCACCTAAGGCAACAACTTTATCAAAAGTGTAATTTTCACCTTCTTGAACATCAAGTTTCTCTACATAAATTACTGAACCTTGTTCAACTTTAAGTTGTTTTCCGCCTGTTTCGATAATTGCGTACATAGTTAAACCTCCTTTTCTTCTTAAGACGCGCCATGAAGGTAATGCATACGCATATTTCTAACCTTTTTTGAGCGGTTATAGACTCCAAGGAGACTATAACAAAAGTATGATAGCATAAAAGGTCTAACTTTTCAACAGTTTTCAATCATCATATCAATGATTTCTGCGTCGGTCTGTGCCATACCTTGAGAGGCTAAACGTGATATGTTCGCAATTGTTTTTTCAACGCCTTTTTCAATCAAACCATCGCCACCTTTAAATTCTTGATGCATCTTGTACATTTGATAACCAAAGATTCCTGAATCGATGGCCGCCTGTATCTTAGCAGCACAACTTGCCTTAGCTCCATCGCATACCATGCCTGATATAATTCCCAATGCATTAACAATAGTATGAGCAATTGTTACATAGTCATGACTTTCGATAAAAGCAATTCCAGCCCCAGCTCCGACACCAGCGCTTGTAGCTCCACAATATGCACTCAATCTTCCGATTTCCTTTTTTAAATGAATAGTCACCAAATTAGAAACCACTAAAGCCCGATATAATTCTTCATCAGAAAAACCTTTTTCTCTTGCATACACAATGACCGGAACCGATGCAGTAATACCTTGATTTCCACTTCCTGAGACAATGACAACTGGTAATTCACATCCATTCATTCTCGCATCACTAGCACTAGCGGCGTAAGCCTTCATTTTTGTATAAACACTATTTTCATAATTATTGAGCAAGACCTTACCGATATTGGCTCCATAATCATTTTTAAAACCTTCTAAAGCGATATTCATGTTGCTTTCGATTTGTACATCTAATACATCTTTAATATCGTTTAAATCGACTATTTTTGCATATTCCACTATTTCTTCAACTGTCATTTTCGGCTTAATCTTATCAACAGTCTCATCAATATCTTTCTCAAAGATAACTTCATCATCCAATTTCTTAAAAACGATATTAGTATGATAATTTACTATTCTGCAAGATGCCACATGATTCTCTCCTCTTAAAGTCAAAATGAGATCGAATATATAAGGTGTTTTAGCTAATTCAATTTTTATTTCATGATTATTGATGAAATCATCAATACATTTGCAATCTTCTTGTTCAATATCGGCAATAACCTCAAGTTTCTTGTCGGTTTTACCAAACAAAATACCAGCAGCCACCGCTACCTTAATACCCTTCATTTTGCCAGTATTGGGAACTATTACACTTTTTACGTTCTTAGCTATATTGCCGCTGACTTCAATTGTCGCTTCTTTGATGTCCTCACCTAACAAGTCTCTAGTCACACTTGCCAAATATGCAATTGCAATCGGTTCAGTACAGCCCATGGCTTTTAATAATTCAGAATGTAACAATTCACAAAAAATATCATATTGTTCTTTTTTCATAGTTTTATTATAAATAATCAAATTCTATCTTTCCATCATTTATTAAAATAGGCTTTAAAATCTTAACTCTGGTCATCTTCCCTCTTTTAATTTTTACTAAAAAGCGACTGGCTTCTTCCTTGTTTTTATCATATACAAAACGAATTTTCATCATTTTAAAGTCGTATTTAACACAAATTTCATAAAACTCTAAAAAACGATTTGCAGGATAAATCATAAAACCACTTCCATTATCTTTCAATAGTCGTTTAATATTTTTAAACAAATCATCTAGTTTTAAATTGTCTTCAAACATAGCAATCTGTTTATTTATATTTTTACGTACATTCATTTCTTTAAAAAATGGCGGATTACATATAACAACATCAAAAGGTTGATGTTCAAAATCCTGCAACTTAGATAATTCTATCTCTCCCTTGATTTCATTGAGTTTTAGATTTTCTCTCGCTAAATTAACCGCATCTTCAAGAATATCAATACCACATAAATACTTGGGCTCCATTGCACTAGCATATAAGAGTAAAGCTCCATTATTAGTGCCGACATCAAGTACGCTCTTATTTTTTAAATCCTTTAAAAACATCCCTAGCAATACAGTATCCGTGTTGACACAAAACATCTCATCGTCCTGATATATCGGTATATTTACAAATCTAAGATAATCCTTCGTTTTCTTCTTCATATTCTTTCGATAGTTCAAAATAGAACTTTGCTCCTTTATTAAGCGATGATTCAACACCATATTTAAAATGGTGAGCGTCTAGAATAACTTTGACAATTGCTAAACCAAGACCGGTCGATTCTAAATTTCGTTTAAAACCTTTATCAATCTTATAGTATCGATCCCAAATATAAGGTAAATCTTCTTCAGCGATTCCATCACCTTCATCAATAACTTCAAATATCACTTTTTCTTCATCGTCAATAATGTTGATATAAATATTCTGACCTTTTTTTGAATGCTTAATAGCATTAGAAACATAATTATAAATTACTTGCGATATTTTAATCTCATCACCATATATCGTTACTTCTTTTAAACTTAAAACTAAGTTAATTTCATTTTCTACAAACAATTCATGCAACAAGTCTAATATATCTTCTGTTGCATTCTTTAAATCAAAATTATTTCGTTTTAATTCGATATAACCAGCTTGCATCTTCGATAATTCTTGCATATCGGTCACCAATTTATTTAAATATTCTGTCTCTTTTAAAATGACATCAAGATGTTCTTTACGTTTAATTGGATCATCTCCAGAAATATCTTCGATCATTTCTGCGTAAGCCTGTATCATCGTGAGCGGTGTTTTAATATCGTGCGACATATTAGCGATCAAATCTTTTCTCAATTCATCAATCTTAGATAATTCAATAGCCGCATTATCTAATGTATTAGCCAAATCTCTAGTCTCCGTAAAATAATCATTATTAGATTTAAACTCGACATCATAGTGCCCGCTTCCTAAACGATTAGCTTCTTTTTTCATCCTGACAATCGGTGAAGAAAGTTTATTAGCAAAATAAATTGAAAAGACGAGCGCTACTACGAACACGATGATTGCAATATAAATATATTGATTCAAAATAAAATCTACTACTGATTCAACAGGTTCTAATGGCGAATTAATAACCAAGTAATAATTGACAAGATTACTCTTTATTTCTTTAGCGTACATCAGCATCTCTAAACCAGTTATATCCGATACTATTGTTGAATCAATGCTTTTATTAGCTTTTAAAAATTCAATAATTGAACTAGGATTTTCAGCTATATTTATATTCATATTATTAACAGTCAACTCTTTATTAATCATACAAGCTTCGCCCAAAGCGTCGCTGTTATAAATATTCTTTCCATCTTCAGCATAAATTGCGACACAGGTATCATTATTGACAATCAACGCAAAAATATTATCAATATCACTTTGATTAGCTTTTTTATTTAATAGATTTGATTCAATTGTACTTGCCAGATTAGAAATCATCATAAGACGATTATCGCGATAATACGGCCTAATCATCACTAACTGTAGTACGCCTAAGAACACTAATATCGATAAAGAAAAGATAAAAAAGTATTTAAAGACATTGAATGCTAAACCGTGAAAGTCAAATTTCAAACTTGTACCCCATTCCTCTAACTGTAACTACATGGTCACGATATTTTTCTAAACTATGTCTCAACATTTTGATGTGTGTATCAACCGTTCTGTCATCGCCATAGTAATCGTATCGCCAAACAGCCTGTAAAATGTTTTCTCTCGATAGAGCGATATTCTTGTTTTGCACTAAATAAATAAGTAAATCCATCTCTTTTGGCGTCATCATTATTTTTCTTCCGTCAATAGTAACGGTTCGTGCATTAATATTTATTTTTAATTCTTCAAATTCAAGACTCGTTTCCTGTCTATTTTTTCTTCTTTCAGTTACCGCTTTAATTCGGGCCATTAGTTCTTTGGGAGAAAATGGTTTGGTAACATAATCATCAACGCCTATTTCAAAACAGAATAACTTATCATTTTCTTCTTGTCGAGCAGAGAGCATAATAACAGGAATATCTTTTAATTCCTTGATTTTTTTACAAGCCGAAAAGCCATCGAGTTCAGGCATCATAATATCTAAAATCACACAGTCAAAATCATTTTCCTTTACTAATTTTATCGCTTCAAGACCATCACTGGCTTCCGAGCACTCAAAACCAGATACTCTAGCATATTCTTTTACTACTTCTCGGATATTACTTTCATCATCAACAATTAATATTTTAGTCATTGCCATTCTCCTTATATATTTTTATATTTCTTGCTAGGCAAGAATTTTTCTTATCCATTCGACCTTCAAAATACAGATAGTCATTACGTCTAATTCCGCCTTGATATTGACGATAAATATTCGGCATCAAAACAAGATCTAAACTACCTGTTTCATCACGCAATTCCAAAAACGCCATCCAATCGCCTTTCTTGGTTTTATGTTCCTTTAAGCGATGTATTTGTCCAAAACCTCTAATAATTCCATCAATGGTTTCCATCATTGAAAAAGGCTTGGTTTCAATTTTATATTTCTGTTTCAAATTCAAGATCGGATTAACACTAAAGTAAAATCCTAAAACATTTTTCTCATCATTGGCTTTGGTCATTAAGTCATCCTTATAGAAAGTAAGAGATGGTTTAACATCAAATTCTCCTAAAGCTAATTGTCCGTTATGATAAGTTGAGGCATATTTTAACATGACACTTAAATTTTCTAACATTGTCTTTCTGGAATAATTAAATTCATCAAAAGCGCCAGCCATAATTAAATTTTCAATTATATTTTTATTTATATTCATATTGTTGAATCTAATAATCGTATCTTCATAATCTTTATATGGTCCATTAATGAATCTATCGTCAATAATATTGTTGACAGCAATAGTTCCGACATCTTTAACGATTGATAATGGCATAATTATTTTATTGTCACTAATCAAATAATTATCGCTAGATTTATTGACAGAAAAACCTTGTAATTGAACACCAGTTTTTATGCATTCAAGTATGTATTCATATGTCTTTACTTCCGAACCTTTAACTCCATTTAATATCGCTTTATAAAAATATAAAGGGAAGTTGGCTTTTAAATAAGATAATTCATAAGCAATCTTTGCGTAGGCAATAGAATGTGATTTATTAAAACCATAATTAGCAAATTTAAAGATTAATTCATATAGTTCCCTGGCCATATCTTCTTTATAACCTCTTGAAACGCAACCGGAAATAAAATCACTAGATAAACTACTCAATTCATCAGCTTTCTTTTTAGACATCGCTTTGCGTAAAATATCCGCTTTAGCCATTGAAAAACCCGCCATCTTAGTGGCAATCATCATTATCTGTTCTTGATAAACTATAATACCATAGGTTTCTTTTAGAATTTCTTTTAAATCATCACACATATAAGTAATCAAGTCAGGATTAGCTCGATTTTTAATAAATAGTGGGATGTTTTCCATTGGTCCAGGCCTAAACAAAGCGATAGTTAAGCCTACCTCTTCAAAATTAACTGGTTTTATTAGTCTTAATAAGTTCTGCATGCCTGATGATTCTAATTGGAAAATACCTAATGTATTAACATCTTGTATTAGTTTAATTGTTTTAGCATCATCTAGCGGAATATTAGCGATATTGAAACTATTATCATCTTTTTTGATGTCATTAATTATTTCATGAAGAATAGAAAGATTTCTGAGCCCTAAAAAATCCATTTTAATCAGTCCTAAGTCTTCCAAATATTCCATCGTCATTTGGGTAGTATATATATCGTCTTCTAAAGAAAATAGCGGAACAATATCACTTAAATCCTTGCTAGACATAACTATACCAGCCGCATGAGTTGAAATATGTCTTGGCAAACCTTCTAGTTTTAAACATAGATTAAATAAATTTTTGTTTTTAATATTGGTATCTATTCTTAACTTAAAAGCTTCTATATCATAGGCTTTAGCCAAGGTCATCTTTGGATCATTTGGTATCATCTTACATAACAAGTCTATTTCGCTTAACGGATAATTTAAAACCCTGCCAACATCACGCAATGCTTGTTTAGCTTTCAATGTTCCGTATGTCACAATATGTCCTACATGGTTTTTTCCATACTTTTGAAGACAGTATTTTATTACTTCATCACGTCTATCATCAGGAAAATCACAATCAATATCAGGCATTGTAACTCTTTCAGGATTTAAAAATCTTTCAAAAATCAGACCATATCGGATCGGATCGATGTCAGTTATTCCCAAACAATAAGATACTAGCGAACCAGCAGCACTTCCTCTGCCCGGTCCAACCATGATGTCGTTTTTCTTGGCAAACAGAATAAAATCATAAACAATTAGAAAATAGTTTTCAAAATGCATCGAAATAATTATCTTTAATTCATGATTTAAACGATTCTCGTATATAGGATTTTTATGTCCTTTTAGTCTTCTGTTTAAACCTGCTCGGCATAAATTAATCAGATAATCTTTTGGATTGGCTCCCTTATCATTTCTATATTCCGGAAGCGAAGTTTTATGATTTAGACTAACATTACAATTACTTGCGATATAGTCACTATAAACCAAATCTTCTTCATCATATAAATCTATCAAATCGCTGGTCGAATAAAAATAACGTCCACTTTCAATTTCTAAATCAGGATCATTATAAAGCTTTTTTTCTTTAATTGCTTTTAAGGCATGATAAGCCTGTTCGTCATCGTTATCTACATATAATGTTCGCATCATGAAAACTGTTTTAATTCCATTTTTCTTGCATATTTCTTTAATGCCAGCGTTAAGTTTTCTATTAAATGCTTTATCATTATCAAAAAGTCCAACAACCACTTCACCTTTAAAAAAAGACATGCTTTCTAATAAAGCTTTTTCGCCAGCTTCTCTTTTTAAAAAAAATGATGTCGCATACATATTGTCGCTTTCCAAAATCACGAAGCAATCATCTGTGTACTCTTTTAGTTCCTGATAACCAATCCCTTTTTTGTCGATGTCTAAATAGGTTGCTAAGTGCATCAATTTTGTATATGCATTGTCATTTTTCGCAAGAACCACCACTTCAAAACTCTCGCCGTTTATCAATACTGTCACTTCAATGCCATAAATAGCTTTTAAATTATTATTTAAACATTCTTTTTTAAAATGGCTAACACCAGAAAGCACATTAAAATCAGTTATCGCCAATGATTGATATCCATAATCTTTGGCCTTTTTAACTACTTTGTTAATCGGACACAAGCTCTGTAATAAGCTGTATTCACTGCGGATAAATAGCGCTGTACTCATAGGTTCATTATACAATATTTGACATACTATGTTACACTTAATAAAGGAAGGTGATTTTATGAAAATTGCATATATTACTGATAGTGGAACCGGTTTTTCTATTGATCAAATGGCTGAAAAACAAATTTTTTCTCTTCCACTTCAAATATCAGTAAATGGTAAAAACATGTTTGATCTTGAACAAATTACAGTCGGCAATGTCATTTCTAATTTAAAAGACGATTTGAACATGGCAACCTCTTTACCATCTTTAGGTTTAATGGAAAATTTATTTGACAAGATTAAGGAAGAAGGTTTTGAAAAAGTAATTGCTGTGCCTATTTGTAGCGGTTTATCAGGCACAATGAATGCTTTGTATCTCTCTGCTCAAGACCATGCAATGCCTATTACTTGTATTGATACATACACAACCGCATATGTGCAAGAATATTGTATTGAATATCTTAAGAAACACATAAGTGACGAAGGCATGGATGAAGCCGAAGCAATAAAAAAAGTGAATGAGATTATCAATAGTTGCGATACATTGTTAGTTCCGACTGACTTAAAACACTTGAGTAAAAGCGGTCGCTTAACACCAGTTGCATTTCGTATCGCTTCTTTGTTAAATATTAAACCCATATTACGAATCTCTAAAGAAACAAATGGTAAAATCGATTTAATTGATAAGGTCCGCACCTTTAAAAGAGCTCTTGATCGTACTTTAGATATTATGAAATCAAAAATTGACAGCGACGACTATATCATTCATATCGTCCATGTTGACAATTATGGCGATGCTTTAACATTTAAAGAAAAAGTTGAAAAAACATTTCCAAATAATGAAACCAGTATCAATGCATTATGTAGCCCTGTCGCAATTCACACAGGTCTTGGATGCATCGCCGTTCAATACTACAAAAAACTAGAGAAATAATTTTATACAAATAAAAAATTAGAATTCATAAAATAATGGATTCTAATTTTTATTTTCAAATTATTGTGTTGTTCAATTCTTCGGCTTTTAAGTTAAATTCTTTCATCGCTTCAGATAATTCTCTACGAATCATATCCAAATCGAGTTTAAGAGTATGATTTTTTACAATGTGCTCACCATTGACAAATACATCTTTTACATCACTTGAATTAGCACTATATACAATCAATGAATACGGATCGTGAATCGGAAACATATGAACGGCATCAAGAGATAGCATAACAATATCTGCTTTTTTTCCAACTTCTAAAGAACCGATTTCTTTTTCCATGTTCAAGGTCTTAGCCCCGCCCATAGTAGCGATTTTAACAATCTCTTTAGCCGGAAATAAAGAACGATCATGATATTTAGTCTTTTGTGCCCCCGCGAACATACGCATCTGAATAAACAAATCTAATGTGTTTCCGCTACTAGCACCATCGGTCCCAAATCCTACATCAATTCCTTGCTTAACCATGTCATATATCGGAGCTATGCCCTTTCCAGCCTTTAGATTAGAAGCTATACAATGCGAAACCTTAACATTATTTTTTGACATCATTTGAATATCGCTATTATTCACATGAATACAATGAACAGCTAATAAATGTTTGTTTAAACATCCTAAACTATTCAACCATTCAATTGGCGTCAAACCATATTCATTCTTAAAATACTTCATTTCATAATCCATCTCTGCAACATGGCACATCAATAAAGTATTATGTTTTTTTACAATTTCCATCGCCTGTTTAAATGTTTCAGCCTTATTAGTATTGGTAGCATGTAAAGACAAAATGGGTCTGACTAATTCATGATTTTCCCAATTCTCAATAAATGACTCACCGAGTTTTAAACCTTCTTGGTCATTTTCGGCATCGCAGCTTTTTTGATCGATAACTGTTTCAGCCAACATAGATCTTATCCCCATCTCTTCGCTAGCTTTGGCTAAATCATCTAAGAAATAATACATATCTGCAAATGTCGTAATACCTGAAAGCAGCATCTCTGCCATACCATATTTTGCGCTCAGATAAGCTAATTCTCTATTCATGCAAGCGTTCTCTAGCGGAAATAAAAAACGTCTTAAACGATCTGGGCAATCGTCACCTAAGGATCTAAATGGTATCATCGGCACATGACAGTGAGTATTAACCATCCCAGGCATTAGTAAACAATTTGTCCCATCAACAACATAATCTATATCTTGATGTTCTAAAGACTTTCCTACATAGCTAATAATGTTACCATCAAAGACAATATCACCATTTTTATATTCATTCATTTCTTCATCGATTGTTAAAATCCAAGCATTTTTTATTAAGGTTTTCACTTTATATTCTCCACTAAAGGTACAAATTCTTGAGTTCTGGTGTCAACCATACCCTTATCACTTATTTTTAAAGCAGGTGAAACTAGTAATGATAATGTTGAAATCGACATCAATTCATTGTCATGTTCATATCCAATATCTTGCATCGCTTTTCTTATCTTTTCTACGTCTTCTCCCAACTCATCAATACTTCTTTCAGATACAATACCACCGATTTCTAAAGAACACTTCGCTATTACTTTTCCGTCTTTCGCCACTACAAAGCCACCACCAATTGATAATAATTCATTTTGTGCATTAACCATCGAATCAACATCATTTCCCAAAACCAAAACATTATGGTGATCATGAGCCCATGATGTCGCAATAGCTCCTTTTTCCTTGATGGTGTTTTTCACTAGTCCATGAGCAATATTTCCGCTTTTCCCATAACGTTCAAAAACCGTCAGTAAAGCCAAACCATCGTATCGAAGCATTCTGTTTTCGATTGGTAACCACTCTTGAATATGTTTAGTAAAAGTAGAATGCGGTTCTATTTCCATGATATTGCATAGAGCTTCTTTGCCATCCAGAATGATTTCAAAATCTTTTTTTTGTGCTACTTTGCAATGAATACTATTTAAAAACTCATTTGGAATATCCGCTTTAACCGCCCTCAAATTATCCACTAATTCGCCATTTTTATATACTTCCTTTATGTCAAAAGATTCGACATCGTTCAATAATATAAAATCAGCAATTCTGCCAGGAACTATTGCCCCCCTATTTTCTAAGTGCATTCTTCTCGCTGGTGTGAAAGTTGCACAATATATCGCCATTTCTTTTGGCATACCTAATTCAATAGCTAATTTAACCAATTCATTTAAATGACCATAACGAAGCTTATCCGCCATTACATCATCAGTAACTAGGCAAAAATATTCATAGAAATTATTGTCAACAAGTGTTGAGATAACTTCTTTACTCATCGATTTTCTTTGTATTTCTAAAAACATACCGTTAGTTATTTTTTCATATACACTTTCTTTTGTTTGATGAGTGTGATCAGCGCTGATACCCCTAGCTAAAAAATCGGCTAAAGGTCCTTTAGAAATCTTAGGGCAATGACCCTCTAAAGGCATTTGGAAACGTTCATTTCTGCAAGTTTCAATTATTTTGTAACTCAATGAATCTTTTTTATAACAAACATCTTGAAAGTTCATTACTTCACCAAGACAAACAATTCTATCTTCCTTTAGTAATCGTTCAACTTGTTCGACTTCGATTATTCCTCCGGTAGTTTCTAAATTTGGATTAGTAGCTGGAACACTTGAAGGAATACCATAAAAAATATCTAATGGTGTTTTTAAAGATAAAAAGAAGAGTATCCCTTCTTCGCCAAAAACATTTGCAATTTCATGCGGATCAGCAACTACTGTCGTTGTTCCATGACGCAAAACTGCATCGCTAAAGCGAGTAGGAATACTCATTGAACTTTCAATATGCATATGAATGTCAATTAAACCAGGAACCATATAACTGTTGTGACCATCGATGATAGTAGCATCATCAATTATTCCTTCGTCAACTCTTACAAAATAACCGTCTTTAATTGCCACATCACATTTTACAAAGCGTTTTGTAAAGCTATTGAACACTTGACAATTTCTGACAATTTTATCATATGACATATTTATCCCCTTTTAAATTAACGGTTTAAGATACGATTCCATTGATCAATCCATTCAGGTAACAATGGATTTACGAATGTATAATCAATAGTCTTAGCATTTTGTGCAACATCGCCATATGTCAAATTAGCGCTTTGTTCTTCAGTTAATTCAACATTTGCGTTTGTTGGACCTTCATTTAATGAAAGACTTGTAACTGATTGCAATTCTTGAGAAATACGCCATTCAATATATTTGTATGCCCATTCTTTATTAGCAGAATTCGCAACAACATCGATTGTGTTAAAATTGGCATATGTTCCACTTTCAGGAACCATGTAAACTACATTACTATCAGCCTTTTTGATGTTTGGAACAGCGAAGTCACCTACAACAGCCGCCTTAATTTCACCAGCAGCAAACATATTAGCTAAATCACTTGATTTTGTATATGTTTTAACCACATTAGGTTTGATTTCTTCTAATGCTTTGAAAGCTGCTTCTCCATTATCGGCCTTGATATCTTGTGATGCATGGTCACTAGCGATATGTACCATAGCAGGTCCAAATGTAGTAGTGATATCCGGGATAGCTATTGCACCTTGTAGATCTTCATTCCATAAGTCATCCCAAGAAGTAATTTCATATCCAACTGTTTCAGGATTGTAGATAATACCACAACTTTGAATTACAAATGCTGGACCATAACCACTTTCTTCTTGCATAGATTTTGCTGAAGCGATTAATTCATCAAGATTGCTTACTTTTGATTGATCGATAGTATCAAATAAGCCAGCAACATATCCTTTAGCTGCAGTAGATTGATTTAATTCGATGACATCAATTCCGCTTTCTGGATTGTTTTCAAGTTTAGTGTAACGGTCAGCTGCATTACCTAAATCGGTAACAATTTCACAATCATACTTTTCAGCAAATGGTTGAATAATGTCTGCATTAACAATATCTTCACTCAATTGGAATGTAGATACAGTCAATTTACATCCTGCTACTGTTTGTTCATCGTTTCCTTTTGATGAACATCCGCTAATTGCTAATACAATTGATGCACAAAGTATTAACGCAATAATTTTTTTCATGTTCTTAACTTTCCTCCCTTAATTTAAACAAGAACAATTTTATGAAAAGGCAGATGCATACAAATTGTATCGCCCGTTTCATACACTCTGTTACTGCCACCATTAACTATCAATGTTCCAACATCACATTTGACAGCATATTGATAACTCTTTCCCAAGAAAGTTCTAACTTGAATTGTGCCTGACACACAGTTATCTCCCTTTGAACTTTCAACAATTTCTATATCATCAGGTCTGATAGAAATTTTTGCCTTTTGCGCATCTCTATCATCACTAACTTTAAATAAATGTCCTTGAGCACTATAATGATTTTTAGATTCTCTTTCAACTTCAATAAAGTTTTCAAAACCGATAAATCTCGCAACAAATTCAGTATTTGGACGAGCATAAATATTTTCAGGAGTATCGTATTGTTCGATTACTCCGCCATTCATAACGGCCACACGATCAGAAATTGAGAAACATTCTTCTTGATCATGAGTTACAAAAATAGTAGTGATACCCAACTGTTTCTGTAATCTTTTGATTTCTACACGCATCTGTACTCTTAATTTTGCATCAAGATTACTAAGTGGTTCATCTAATAATAGTAGTTTAGGTTCGATTACAAGGGCTCTAGCTAATGCAACACGCTGTCTTTGACCACCAGACATCTGTTTTGGCAAACGATCCTTGAACTCTTTTAAACCACATACATCTAACATATTCATAACCTTTTTATCAATGGTTTCTTTATCCAATTTACGCATTTTCAAGCCAAAGGCAACATTTTCATATACAGTCAAATGAGGAAATAAAGCATAGCTTTGGAAAACAATTCCAAAATTTCTTTTATGAACAGGAACTTTAGTATAGTTTTCGCCATCAACTAAAAACTCTCCGCTCTTAGAATCAATATATCCTGCAATAACCCTCAATGTGGTTGTTTTACCACAACCAGAAGGTCCTAGCAGTGATACTAGTTCGCCTTCGTTAATTTGAAGATTCAAACCTTCCAAGATGTTCTTTTTTCCATCATAACTTACACATATATCTTTTAAATCAACAAACGCCATATTAACCTCCTATTTCGCAAGGGCACTAATACCCAATGTTTTCTCTACAATAAACATAATTACGATTGTAGCTAACATAAGTAATACAGATACAGCTGATACTGTTGGATCGTAATTATATTCAACATAACTCATTAATGAAGCCGGTAATGTAGTAATACCAGGACCTCCTAAGAACATTGAAACCGGAATGTTGTTAAAAGAATTGATGAACGCCAATAAGAAGGCAGAAATAATACCACTAGATATATTAGGTATAACCACCTTAAAGAATGCTCTAAATTTATCACAGCCTAAGCTCCAAGCAACTTCTTCAACCGAATAATCAAACTGTTCAAGCGAGCCACCCACAACTCTAATGATATATGGTAATACTACCAAGAAATGTCCTAGCAATAAGCCTTGGAAAACGGGTATCCTAAGTTTAATAACGACAATTCTAAATAATGCATAACCAACTACAATCCCAGGAACAATTGTTGGCGATAAGAAGAAGTTTTTAATAAGTTTTCTTCCTTTAACACTATATCTGCTCAACGCATAAGCAGCAGGTATCCCGACTATCAAAGCCAATATAGTTGCTAAGAAAGCTATTTCTATACTAAGAGCAAATGCTTTTCTAAAAGATGCCGAGTTGATGGCTTTTGCAAACCATTCAAGTGAAAAGCCATTAATCGGAAATGTTATTGTCGGTTCACTTCCAAATGCCGTGACAGCAATTATCAATAAAGGGATGAATAAGAAAGAGAATACTAATATCGCAAATATCGTTAATCCTTTATATCTACGCATCTATTTCACCTCTCTTATCTAATCTAGCTGCAATAAAGTTCAATACTTTCATAACAACCAAAGTAATAATAATCATTACTGCGGCAATCACACTAGCTCCAGTCCAATCATTAAGTGTAACGGCTCTTTGATAGATCAAAGTTGCTAATACAAGTGATTTATTGCCGCCCAATAATTGAGGAGTTGTATAAGCTGTTAAAGCGCCAGTAAAAACAAGCACTGCACCAGTCAAGATACCAGGAATACTAAGTGGCAATACAACTTTTAAGAAAGCTTTAAGCTTACTAGCACCCAAACTTTCAGCTGCTTCCATCATATCATTATCGATCTGATCCATAACTCCAATCAATGTCATGATAATTAGTGGCAAAAATAAATATATCGTACCAATCAAAACTGAAAACTCAGTATATAACATGCTAATGGGTTCTTCAATTAAGCCTAAGGACATTCCTAATTTATTAATTACTCCGTTTTTACCTAAAATGTTTATCCAAGCAAAAGATCTGACTACCGAATTTGTAAGCATAGGGAAAATCGAAATCGCAATCAGAAGTCCCTTCCACTTTGCATTACATCTCGAGATAAAATATGCAGTTGGAACACCCAAGATAACACATATCAAAGTAGCGATTAATGCAATTCTAATAGTTCTGACCAATATTTCGATATAATACTCATCGGTAAAGAAACTAATATAAGCACTTAATGAAAACCCATCAGGAAATAGCGTAGGCCATAGTATAGAAAATAGTGGCGCTATCAAGAAAAAAAGCAGTAACACTATACCTGGCAGCAAAAACAAATAAGGTATCTTTTTATTCATCTTTTCCCCCTTAGAATAAAAGGCTTCCATATATGATATATAGAAGCCTAAAATCATTTCTAAAATATCATCATAGTCCAACAATTTACGGCAGTTGGGTAGAAACTTAACGCACCATATTAGCGCCATATATGACTAATTTAAAACCGATAAAATTATAACAAATTCAACTATCATTGTCTATATGTATAGCTTTGTTGAAACAATAATAAAAATTAAATGATTTTAGAGTGAAATATTGAATTCGCACGGTCTTTGTCTTTGCAATTTGCAACTAATTTAGCAACTCGTTTATATACCCAATTTTTAGTTTATCTATCATCTGACCAGCAAGGACAATCTGTTATTTGTTTATTACTGTTAAATATAAACGCTATAATTATTCCAAAATAGATTATTTATTATTACGAAACTATTCAGCGGAATCTTAAATGAATTACTATTAATTGTATAAAATAAAAATAGAACAGCATAACTGTTCTATTTTTTTACGGGTCACTCTTTCGAGGCCCTTAATACGAAGTCCTGAATTTCGTACTGATTTAGTGATGCGAATCTCTTCGCAAATTTATTATACTATATTCTTCAATCAAATATTCATAAAACTCAGAAAAATTATTGAATTCACCATTTTTATTAACAAATCTATCGATTATATTTAATTCTCTATATATTTTTAACTTGATATCACTTAATTCTTCATCTAAAAAATATTTTTCAACATCCTCAATAGAACACTTTTCTTTAATTGCTATTAATTTTTTAAAAGTCATATCATCGATGATTAAATTTTTTATTTCATTTTCAAATACAAAAATCGAATTAAAATTCATAATATCATTACCAGACCCAGTTACTATAACAATAACATTTTCATCAGCTAACTCATTATATAAGTTATTTATCATATTTTGTCTATTAACAAAAGATAAATTCATGAACACTTCATCAATAAGCAGTACACATGGCTTTTTATATCTTTTAATTAATTTGATTATCATATTTATATATTCTGTTCTTTTTATAGTATTAGGTAATTTATCGACTGCGTATCCACTATTTTTAACAATGCTGTTTTTCATGATTAAATCATTTAAATTCAGATTCATTTCTACAGATATATCGCCAATCCTAACATCTTGAATACTATCATTAATTAGTTTGACCAATGAATTAATATAATTCTCAATTCGATCCTTTTCACTGTCTTCTAAAGAAGCAATTGAATTCTTTAAATCTTGCTTTAAATAACTCTTTGCTCCTAATACACTCTCAATATCTAAATCGTCATGTTCTCCAACGTAATAAACATCATAATCACCTTTTGATATTTTATTGCCGTCTAATAAAAATCGTTTTTCTTTGGCTTCAAAGGCATTTTTAAAATAATCAAGCAATTTAGTCTTACCCGATCCATTAAACCCTCTTATATAGTTAAATTTCTTTAACTCTATAGATATATCTATATAGTTTTCGTTATCAATATATGCTCTCATTATTAAAATTTTACAAAACAATCGAATTATACTTTTTATTTATCTATAATTCACAGAATTAAGCCCCACAAATATTTCCTAAAAAGTTAATCACTAAATCAATACTTCAGGACTCCGTAACTAAAATAGGTATAAATTTCGCACATCTTTTGTTAATCACTAAATCAATACTTCAGGACTCCGTAACTATGTTCTAGGATGTAACCAAGGTGATTTAGTTAATCACTAAATCAATACTTCAGGACTCCGTAACTTTTTGACTAGATTGCCTGTGTATCTTTTTGTTAATCACTAAATCAATACTTCAGGACTCCGTAACTATCTTAATACTTTAGGG
>CAYNZZ010000002.1:0-118332 GCA_964401865.1 uncultured Erysipelotrichaceae bacterium | reverse complement strand
CTTTAATTATTTCTGTTCCGGATGCGCTACAATTACCGATAAAATTATGACCTGACTTTAGTTCTAATTCATTAACTAATTCTTTTGGGAAACCTGTATCAGTAAAAGTAATAAATGGTTTGGTTGTTAAAACACCCATTATTTCCCAATGCCCTGTCATAGTATCTTTACCTATTGATTTCTCCTTTAAAGTTGTGATATAGGCATTACAAGGCATTACAGCTTCGTTTCCTTCCACATGAGTTAAATTACATAATCCAAGTTTTTGAAGATTAGGAATCTTGTATTGACCTTTAGTAGCTTCAAAAATATGTTTTAAAGTATTTGCACCTTCATCACCGTAGTTTGAAGAGCTTTCTTCGCTTCCTACACCAAGCGAGTCTATTACAATTAGGAATACACGTTTATTTTTCATTGTCATCATCCTTTCTTGCCATTGGATGGCAGTTTAAATATGTATCTTTTAAATGTTTATTTGCAACATGAGTGTATATTTCAGTAGTTGAAATCGAACTATGCCCTAATAATTCCTGAATTGTTCTAAGATCAGCTCCACCCTCTAAAAGATGAGTTGCATAAGAATGTCGCAATTTATGAGGGGTAATATTTTTTTTAATGCCGAGTTCAATCTTTATTTTATTTATTAAATTATCGATATACTGACGGTATATTTTTTTAGATTTATTATTAATAAAAAAATAATTATTTTTGCCTTTTAACCATAGTGACCTAATATTATGGTATTCTTTTAATTGTAATAATGTTTCATTGGGTATTGGAACAAGCCTTTCTTTTCCACCTTTTCCTAAAACTTTAATAAAACCTTCCTCTAAGTTAACTTGACTTGTTAAAAGATTGCAACACTCACTAACTCTTAAACCACATCCATATATTATTTCTAACAAAGCATGGTCTAAGATATCTTTATATCCATTACCAAAATAACCCATTAATTGTTCTATCTCGCTACTTGTACAATATACTGGTAATCGATGTTCGACTTTATGCGATTGGATATATGCTGAAACATCTTTAAAATCATATTTAAAAGTCAAATAACGATGAAATTGACGAATAGATGACTTAATTCTGTTGATTGAATTTTGACTCTTACAACTTGAATAATCATTAACAAAAGTAATCAAATGTTTAGAATTGATATCTTCAACATTATTAATGCCCATATTATGCAAAAAACTTTGATATTTTGTTAAATCCTGCTTATATGAACTAATAGTAGCCTTACTTTTTCCGCTAGAAATAGTCAAATACTTATAATAATCATCAAAAGCATCATTTATTTGCATTGTTTTGCTCTTTCTCTTAACTCTAAAGCAGCCGCTTTGGTTTGTGAATTAACCATCGATGAAGAAATCATTGCCAATTCATTTATTCGTTCATTATCATCTAATTCCCTAATATGAGTACTTGTTTTACCGCTATCATCATTTTTGTATATAAATAAATGTTTAGATGCAAAAGCTGCGACTGGCGCCAAATGTGTTATTGTTAAAACTTGACAATAAGAAGATATCTCATGCATCTTTTTTCCTACTATAAAAGCTACTTGACCGCTAACGCCATTATCAATTTCATCAAACACTACAAGCGATGTATTATTAAGTCTTGTGAAAATGACTTTTAGTCCTAGCATAACACGCGATATTTCTCCTCCGCTAGCTACTTTTGCGAGTGGTTTTAAATCTTCGCCTTTATTTAAGGATATCAAAAACTCTACATCATCAACACCATTATTGCTTAGTTCTTTGCTGTTAAAGGAAACTTTAAATTGAACATTGTTTAATAATAAGTCATTTAATTCATTTATTACTTCATTTTCTAGAACAATTGCCTTTTTCTTTCGATGAATAGATAGTTTAGAAGCTAAATCACTAGCGATTTTCTTTAATTTGGCAATTTCTTTTTCTTCATTGATAATGTAGCTTTCCCTATTTTCAAATTGAGTGATTTTTTCTTCTAATTCAATTTTGTAATTCAATATCCCTTCTATATCAAGCTTATACTTTCGTTTAAGTTTATTAATAACATATAGACGTTCTTCGATATGATTGATTTCTTCTTCACTTATCTCATATGATTCATAATATGATTTGATATTTATCATTTCTTCTTCAAGTCCATAATAAATATCATTTATCTTCTCGAAAACATCATGTAAATCTTCGTTATCGCCCACTGCTCTTTTTAAATCGAAGAGAAGTTCCTTAAGTCCGTGATCGTTTTCATATAATGAAATAATTTCTTGATATGATTGCATATTCTTTTGAAGATTTTTAAATTTTCGCTCTTTTTCTTGTAATTCTATTTCTTCTTCAATCGACAAATTCGCTGATTCAATTTCATTCAAAGAAAACTTGCAGTAATCTAAGTCATTTATATTATTATCTTTATTCAAAAACTTCTCGAGGGCTTTTTTACGTTTGAAGTAACATTCATACGCCTTCAAGTAGTCGCTATATTCTTCTTTATCATCTGCATAAGCATCAAGAAGCGATAAATGACGTTTGCTGTTTAAAAGATAGGCATTTTCTTTTTGTGAATGTATATCGATATCATCGCTAAACAATTCATTTAAAAAACTTAAAGTAACACTATTATCATTAATATGTATGCTACTTTTACCCTCTTTAGTAATTGTGCGTCGTATTATTATTTGATCATCTTCGGTTTCAATATCTTTTTCATCTAATATTTTTTTAATTTTATTATTCGTTTCAAAAACACCTTCAATAACGGCTTTCTGTTCTCCTGTTTTAACAAATGAGGTATCAGCTCTGCCTCCTTTAAGACACAACAAAGCGCCGACAATGATAGATTTGCCAGCTCCAGTTTCACCGGTGAAAACAGTATATCCATTACAAAAATCAATACTTAAATCATCAATGATTGCATAATTCTTTATTCTTAGTCTTTTAAGCATTTATCTTGTCTTCGATCTCCTTAATAAAACTTTTAATATCAATATTTAGATTTTCTCTTATCTGCTTATTACTTCCTTGCTGTGGGTATAAATCCGGTATAGCGCAAACATGCATATCCAATACTTGATTACTCTTGATTAAGTATTCGCTTATGGCGTCTGATAATCCACCGATCATAATATCGCCTTCATATACAAAAACCGGTTTATTTAATTTAACCAATTCGTCAATCATTTTTTCATCAATAGGTTTAAAGAAACGACAGTTGATGACATTATAATTATAATTATTTTCATTAACAAGATCAGTAATTTCTAGCACATCACTACCATAGCTCAATATTGTGGCCCTAGCTGTATTATTGTTTAATAAACATTCCCAAGTTCCTATTTTAATTATTTCTAATTTTTTAATATTTCCATTATAATTAGCCGAACCTCTAGGATATCTGACAGCAAATGGATGATTTTGATTAAATCCTGTATAAATTAATCTTTCGATTTCAAGTGGATCTTTGCCTTGTGACAAAATAATATTAGGAATTGAACGCAAATATGAAATATCAAAAATTCCATGGTGTGTTTCGCCATCATCGCCAACCAATCCGGCCCTATCGATTCCAAAAACAACTGGTAAATCCATACGACAGACATCGTGATTCATTTGGTCATATGCTCGCTGTAAGAATGAAGAGTAAATAGATACAAATGGACGCATACCATTTAATGCCAATCCTGCCGCAAATGTTACAGCGTGTTCTTCTGCTATACCGCAATCAAAACTACGATCGGGAAAATGCGCGAAGATATTTTCGAGTTTTGATCCTGCCATCATCGCAGGAGTGATAGCAACAATATTATCTTGATTAAACATTAAATGTTCAACTGTATCAGCAACCACTTTTGAATAAGATTTATAGTTTTTAGGCACCTCGATTAATGATTTACCTGTTTCAATATTAAAAGGACCAACGCCATGCCAATAGCCTGTAAAATCTCCTTCCGAATACTCATATCCTTTTCCTTTTTTTGTAATGACATGCACGATACAAGGATCATCATTTTCTTTGGCTACCTGTAATGCTCTGATGATTTCTTTTATGTTGTGACCATCTACCGGCCCGTGATAATCTAAGTTAAATTCTTTGAAGATTCCAGAATCGACCACTTGTGATTTAATAGAATTCTTAATATCCGAAATGGCTTGAATCATTGATTGCCCATGTTTTTTATTCTTCTTTAAAAACTCTTTTACATCAGCTTTTAAATCATTATATTGCTTAGAATTGCGCAAATTAGAAAAGCCTTTAGAAATTGCTCCGACATTATGATTAATAGACATATCATTATCATTGAAAACGATAATGACTTTCTTTTTATTATAACCAATATTATTAAGAGCCTCCAAAGCCATGCCTGACAAAAGTGCACCATCGCCAATTACTGGTACAACTTCATAATCTTCGTTTTTTAAATCTCTTGCCACTGCCATGCCTAAAGCTGCACTTAATGATGTTGAGGAGTGGCCTGCTTCAAAACAATCGTAAATGCTTTCTTTACGTTTTTGGAAACCTGATAAACCATTAAACTTACGCAGTGTATCAAACTCCTTAGCACTACCTGTCAGTATTTTATGAGTATATGATTGATGTCCGACATCAAATAATAATTTATCTTTTTTAAAATCAAATACATAATGTAAAGCAATCGTCAATTCAACAACTCCTAAATTACTTGCTAAATGGCCACCAGTCTTAGAGATTGAATTAATCAAAAAGAATCTGATGTCATCAGCAAGTAATTGCATTTCTTCTGGTTCTAAACCTCTTAAAAAATCTGGATTTTTAATTTCCTTAATATTAAAAGTCATCTTGTTTCCATCCTCTTTAATACATTTATTAAATAGCTTGTATCAAATGATTGACCATTTACAAAAGCATATATCTTATCAAATTCTTTTTTAAGTCTATCCCGAATTTCATCAATTGTATATAGGCTAAATATTGTTGCTTTGTGATTAGCTAAGTCGCTTTGACTTTTTCCTAGCTCTTCTCTGCTTTTTATAATATCAAATAAATCGTCTTGAATCTGAAAAATTCTTCCTATACTAATAGCTAATTTGTCATAAAATTCAATATTTTTATCATCACCACTGATATACATTCCGATAAATAGTGCCGCTTTAAACAATGCTCCGGTTTTATAATCTTGTATCAAATCTAAGGTCATTTGATCAATTTTATCATCGTTTTCATGCATCAAATCTAACAATTGACCATAAACCATTCCATTAACTCCAGCTTGAGTTGCTAAAACGGACACAATCTTATTTTTTAATTCATTGCTATAAGAACTTTTAGAGATCACATTAAATGCTTCAGTCAATAAAGCATCTCCGGTCAAAACAGCTATATCTTCACCATAAGCTACATGAACAGATGGTTTACCTCTTCTATAATCATCATCATCCATACATGGCAAATCATCATGAATCAAAGAATATGTATGAATCATTTCTAAAGCTAAAGAAGCATCATAAGCTTCGCTTTCACTTATTCTAAATCCTTTTACAATGGAAAAAATAAGTTCAGGACGGAAATGTTTGCCACCAATGAAGGCATATTTCATCGCTTCGGTAATCTTATTACTAGGAAGTGAATCAAAATAATTTTCTGCAAAAGAATCAAATGTCATAGTTATTCTCCTTTTTCAGAATCTATATCTTCTAGTTTCTTTTCGAAAGCTTCTAACTGCTTACTCAAATTCTTTGATATTTTTAATCCTTCTTCATATAAGGTGATTGAATCATCTAAATCTACATTATCACCTTCTAATAAACTAACAATCTCATCTAATCTTTTCATTTGTTCTTCGAATTTTTCTTTTGGCATGATAAATCCTCCTTATATTGGATGGACACTATTCCATCATACATTTTCAATTGATATTCTTCGTTGATTATTAAATCACTTTTTCTTCTAATAATTTTATCATCTTTTAAAATTAAACCATAACCACGTTTTAACACATTTTCAAAACTATACGCTTCTAGCAATGTAGTCAACCTTTTTAACCTGCTTCTTTGTTGTTCAAACTTTAGTTTTAACAACTGTTTAGATTTTAAATGGCCAATTTCTATTTTTTGTTCGCTCAAGGCTATTTTATTAGAAATAGATGTACGTAGGTTATGTTTGATAATTGATAAGTCATGGATAAGATTTTGTCGACCCTTGACACTATTATATAACTTTGTCTTTAAAAACTCTATTTTCAGTATCTTGTCCTGTAACAGATATTTATCAACGGTAAATACTTTTGAATTATTCAATCTCTTTAATCTGTCTTTATTTATTCCTATCTTATTTCTGATAGAAATACTCAGTTGATTTTCTTTTTGATTAAGCTCTTTTAAAACATTTTTAATATCTGGTGTCAGCATAACAACAGCTGCCGTTGGTGTTGGTGCTCTAAGATCGGCAACAAAATCGGCAATGGTGAAATCCTGTTCATGTCCAATGCCAGTAATAATGAATGTTTTTAGATTATATATAGCATAGGCTAAACTTTCATCATTAAAGGCAAATAAATCTTCAAATGAACCACCGCCTCTAGCGAGAATAATAGCATCATAACCCTCTTTATCAACATCTAGAAGTGTATCGGTTATTTCTTTACTAGCGTTTTTACCCTGCACTAATACAGGAAAATAAGATACCTTTGCCATAGGCCAACGATTTAAAAAGTTGGTTTTAATATCTGATAAAGCAGCACTTTTGTCACCGACTAAAACTGCAATATTCATCGGATAGTCGGGTTTGGGTTTTTTGTGTTGCTCTTCAAAAAGTCCTCTGGCATTTAATTCGGCTTTTAATTTCTCAAATTTAATAAATAAATCGCCAATACCATCTAGTTTCATTAAACTTACATATAACTGTAATTGCCCACTAGCTTCAAATATTGACGTATTAGCTTTGATTAAAACTTTATCACCATTTTTAGGCTTAAAATTTAGTGTATTGGCAGCAAATCTAAACATAACGCAAGAAATGGTCGCCTTTTCATCCTTTAAAGAAAAATATAGGTGACCACTTTGATGATGATGAAAGTTAGATATTTCGCCGGCTACAATAATATTTTGCAATTGGTTATCAGTATCTAATTTATTTTTAAGATAATTTAATAGTTTTGATACAGTTAAATTCATGATTAAATATTATCTAATACGCCATTCATGTATTTATAACTATCTGGTTCACAATACTTTTTAGCTAATTTTAATGCTTCGTCAATTACAACGGCTTTGTCATTCAATCCAAGTTTTAATTCTGATACAGAAATTAATAATATGGCTTGTTCAACTTTATTTAGGCGTTCAAAAGACCATTTGTTCAACAATGGATCAATTTCTTTGATATAATCATCTTCTCTTTTAGATAAATCTTCGATAACCTCAAAAATAAAGTTATCATATTCTTTATCCGTTTCAATTTCTTCTCTAAAAGAAGTTAATAAATCATTTTCTAATAAACGATGCTTATAAATGATTTCCATTAAATATATTCTCTGTTCATGTCTGTTCATACTATTCATTTTATCACAATATACGACATTTAAAATAAAAAGATAATCGTTAATTTGATTATCCTCATAATGTCTAATCACCACTTTTAAACAGTTTATCCCACTTATAAACAATTTGTTCCAAATTGTAATTGAATGAATAATTATATGCATTCAATTTTAAATTATCGTAGTTTGACGAAAATGTTTTGATGATTCTTTCAGATATAGTTTGAGGATCAAAGGAGTCAATGACAATTCCATTTACGCCATCTTTTATCACTTCATAAATTGAATCTCCACATCTAGTTGATATACTAAAAAGCGAAAAACAATTAGCTTCAACGATACTTAATGCATAACCTTCAGTGATTGAAGTAACGATTTGACCATCGGATTTTCGATAATAATCTTCGATATTGCTAACCATTCCATTCATTGTCACTTCATCTTGTAAATCGTAATTTTTAATCATCTGCGCAACCGTTTCTCTCTTTGAGCCATCGCCACAAATGTCTAAATGAAACAAAAATCCACTATCTTTTATTTTTTTTGCAACTTCAATTAATAATTCAGGATTCTTCTGTTTCTCTAACCTTCCAACAAATATAAAATTTAATTTTTTGTGAGCTTTAATATACTCACTTTTGTATCTGCTAGGATTATATATAAAAACACTTTTTTTTGCTAAAGAAGGTTTTTTCTTTATAACTTCATTTCGTGTATGATTAGTTAAAAAAACAACATGTTGTGGATTTATACACATTTTCATCATTAGCTGAAAAAAAGGATCTAAATAATCTTTACTATCAAAATGGAAATGAAAATACACATTTCTTTTTTTAGGTGCGAATAAATATGAATCTAAACTAGAAGCAATAACGATATCATCTTTATTTGTTAATGATTGAATTTTCTTACGATAGAATCTTTTTTTTATAATAAAATGATATATTGTCTTAAATATCAAAGAAATAGCTTTTAAATACTGTTTTTTTAGAAAATATTTATTCAAAAACTCATCAAATCTTACCACTTCCATCGGTACATCTAAATATAAAATATTTAAATCATCTATATTAAAAAAAGATTTTTCGGGTTTTGATGCGACTGAAATTAAAGACGTTTCATAACCACAATATTGTCTCAATCCCCTCAGCAAGTTGATTGATACCATCTCTGTTCCGCCAACTCTTTCGGTTTGTTGAACTAACCAAACTATTCTCTTCATCGATTACTTATAAACCTCATAATATTTATTAATGAGCTTATTTGCTAATCTTTCACTAGTTTTATGAAAACCTAAATCATCATATATCCCTACTACACTCATATCGGTTCCGGCATAAATTGGCTCAATAGGCTGATTTGAAATGTATTTATAACCGATAAGTGTGATATATAAAGCTAATGTTGCGATGCCTAAATAGCGTCTAGATTTGTTGTCAAACATTATAAGATACATAATGAATCCTGCTACAAAACCACCTATATGCCCATATACACCAACATTAGCTCCAAAATTAATCATTAAATTAATGAACAAAATGAATAGAACATCTCTTGAATTTAGATAGTGATTTTTATAACCTATTAAAAAATACATTGCCATTAATCCATATAATCCACCACTCAAGCCGACGATAATTGAATTTTGGCTTAAAGCACCATTTAATAGAGCACCACATAAAACCGAGACATAAAGCACAATTCCATATTTTAAAGAACCGATTTGCCTCTCTAAGTAGTTGCCTAATACGAATAAGCTGTACATATTCATGAATAAGTGCAAAAAACTTCCGTGAACAAATCCATAAGTTATCAAACGCCAAAATTGTCCAATACCTAATGTAAACATTTTGTAATCAGCACCCATAAATATTAATGATGATAAGTTGTCGTGATTGATGCTCAAAAGACTAACTAATAAGAAATTGATTAAACACAAAGCCATAGTTACATATGTCACAATCATCGGAATCTTTCTTAATTGCTTGTTTTGCTTCTTCTTAGTTATGATAGTTTGATTGATATCTTCTAACAAGAAATGTGTTTCAGCATTTGGATTATCTGAATTGTGAACTGCCGATTTTATTCCTGGGTAAGCATATGAGATATCAACACCATCATAATAGTTGTCATCAATCGCAACACTGTCATATGCTTCATTTTCTAGAACATAGTCTTTTCCAATATGTATATCTAAAAATTTTGCATCAGGCATGCGTAACTGTTTTTTTAATGTAAAAATAATATCGTCAATTCTACTTTTTTCATATATAACCTGTTCAATAGAATTGACTGTAACTCTTATGATAGAATAGGTTTTATTATCAGGATTAACAAGCCACAGTTCCTTATCAATGTTATCTTGCATCATAACTGTTTTATAACTGAATTTAGTTACAAAGAAATGCAATAATTGTGTAATTTTATATATGTTATTCATTCTTTCCTTCTTTCAATTTAATATAATCCTCCATATATTTTGGCATCGGTGTGCTGAAAGTCATTCTTTCTAGAGTTTTGGGATGAACAAAACTCAGAAGATAAGCATGAAGGTATTGACCGCTATCATCAATTGTTTTCCTTGAGTATTTTGGATCATTAAAAACAGGATGATTAATATATTTCATATGAACTCTAATCTGATGAGTTCTTCCTGTTTTAAGCTGTACTTCAACTAGTGTCGAATCATTAAAACGCTTTAGAACTTTAAAGATACTAATGGCAGGTTTAGAGTTAATCGAAGTAACGGTCATATTTTGCCTATTTTTAGGATCTCGTCCAATTGGTGCATCAATCTCACCTTCATCGTGTTCAAGCACTCCATTTACGATGGCATAATACTTTCGATAAAAAGTTTTATCTTTTAACTGCTCACTCAAAAATGCGTGCGCATAATCATTTTTTGCACAAGCTAAAAGTCCTGATGTATCTTTATCGATTCGATGTACAATACCAGGTCTTAAAGAATCATCAGGATTACTCAATGTTTTACAATGATATAAAAGTCCATGCACAAGAGTATGATCAAAATTTCCACTTCCCGGATGCACTACCAAACCCTTGGGCTTGTTGATAACAATAACATCATCATCTTCATAAACAATATCCAAATCCATCTTAATGGGTTTTATATCTTCGATTATATCGACTTGATAGTTAAGAGTTATATAATCGGATAAAACCAATTTATAATTAGCTTTTTCTACATTTCCATTTACTAATATATTGCCATCACTTATTAGCTTTTGTACTTTACTTCTAGATATATCACTATTATTCGATAAGAAGACATCAAGTCTTATTCCTACACCGTTCTCATCTACACTAAATTCGAGTTTTTCCATATCTTTCTTCCTTTAAAATACTTAACACAAATAAAATTGCACCGATAGTTAAAAAAGAATCAGCGATATTAAATACTGGGAAGTTATATCCAAATATTAAAACTGAAATAAAATCAACTACATAGCCCATTAATAAACGATCGATGAAATTACCTAGAGCTCCCCCGACAATCATCGAAATAGATATTCTTTGCAAATAATCTTTTTCGTCAGATTTGACAAACAAATAACCCAATACAACCATAGAAATAATTGTGATTACATAAAAGAAGAGCATCTTTCCTTCTAAAATACTAAAACCTGCTCCAGTATTGCGAACATAAGTAATAGATAAAAAATTGTCGATAATCACATGACTTTCAAATAAATCAAAGTTTGAAACAATCCAATGTTTGGACAATTGATCCAAGACAACAGCTAATAACACAATAAAAAGATATTTAATTTTTTTCATAAATTTATTCTACCATATAATGATTTCTTAACCTAATACTTAAGCCTTATTAAGTAATTGTTTTTCTAAATCTTCCTTAAATTGATTAGTATATAACTTGTAATAATACTTCTTTGCCTCCATCAATTGTTGATGTGTGCCATCTTCAATTATTTCGCCCTGCTTAATAACTAATATTCGGTCAGCATTAACGATAGTTGACAAACGATGAGCAACCACAAAAGATGTTCTGTTTTTCATAATATTTTCAATTGCAAACTGAATGATTTTTTCGGTCTCTGTATCAATTGATGCTGTCGCTTCATCTAAAACGAATATTTTAGGATTAGACAAAATGGCTCTCGCAAAACAGATAAGTTGTTTTTGACCAGTCGAAAGTCTTGAACCACCCTCGCCTACATCGGTTTTATATCCATCTTTAAAATTAATGATGAATTCATGAGCATTAACAATTTTAGCAGCTTCAATAACTTCTTCATCACTAGCATTTAAATTGCCAAAACGAATGTTATCCATAATACTCCCTGAAAATAAATGAGGAGCTTGTAATATATATCCTAAATTAGAGTGTAACCATCCAAGCGATCTTTCTCGATAATCTACACCGTCCACTAAAATTGTTCCGTTTGTCGGCTCATAGAATCGGCACAATAAATTGATAATCGTACTTTTACCACTTCCTGTTTCACCAACTAAGGCGATTGTCTGCCCGTGTTTAACTTTTAGATTAAAATTTTTAAGTATCGGCTCATCTTCGATGTAATGAAAATCTACATTGCTAAATTCTATATCACCAATGATTTCTTCAAAATTCTCTTTTTTCGGTTCAAATATGTCACCGTATTTCTCAATTACATCATCTCTGTCAACAACGGTCGGTTCTTCGCTTAATAAGTGAACAATTCTTTCTCCACTAGCTTGTGCCATTTGAATATCCTGTATTAGTACAGCTAAGCTATTTATCGGTTCAAAGAATTGTTGAGCATATTGAGTAAACATCATTAAAGTTCCAAAACCAATCGTCTTTTCAAATACCATCTGTCCACCTATCCATAAAACAAAGGCCATTGCAAAGGAAGAAACAAACTTAGTCAAAGGTCTGAATATTCCACTAAGTTTAGCGGCTTTTATGGATACTTTACGCATGTTTTTGCTCTCGTGTTCAAATTCCTTAAAGTTGTATTCTTCAAGCACTAATGTTTTTGTAGTTTTAGCGCCATTTATTCCTTCGTTGAAATAGTTAGTGATAATTGAATTTGACTTTTTAACTTCACGATATTCTTTCAAAATTCTCTTTTGGAAATACGCAGTTAAAACGGCAATGATTGGAACTACAATCAGTACAAGTAGAGCCAATGTCACATTAGCTCTAAACATGACAACTGTAGAGAAAATCATTAGCGGTATCCCCCATGCAAATTCAGCGAATGACCATGAAATGATTTCTGCAAGTCTTGCGATATCTGATGTCATTCTAGCCATTAACCAACCAATCGGCGTTACATCGTAATAGTTGAATGATAACGACTGCAACTTCATAAAACATTTTTCTCTTAAATGATATCCAAATCCCATTTCTGCTTTACCGGCAATTCTAAAGTAAAATAAGTGGGCAAATGCTGTAATTAATAGTAATAAGAAATAACCTATAACAAACATCACAAAGTTATGGGCATTATAATTTTTGCTAGTAAACTGATCAATGCTAATCTTATTTAGTACCGGAAAAATTGTATCGCTTAAAGCGATAAAAGTATTTAGGATAATCAAAATATAGATGTATTTCATATACGGCTTAAATAAGCCAAAAAGTTTTTTCCACATTGAAAGATTAATTCCATTTTCAGAAAAGTCTTTTTCTTCAAATTTATTAGACATTTACAGTTTCCTCCTTTGTGGTATTTTGTATTTCATTGATTCGCGAATAAAAACCATCTTTTTTGATTAGATCTTCATGTTTACCGATTTCGCTTATTTCACCATCCTCTAAAACAATGATGTAATCAGCATCTTTAGCTGTCATAACACGTTGAGTTATGATGATCATAGTAGAATCATTTTTTAAAGATTTTAACGATTTTCTAATATTGGCATCTGTTTCTGTATCTACCGCACTTAAAGAATCATCAAATACCAGGATTTTTGAATCGTTGATTAACGTTCTAGCAATGGCGATACGTTGTTTTTGCCCACCTGATAGTGTAATACCCTTTTCACCAACTATCGTCTCGTATCCATTTTCAAAACTGGTTATCGCATCATGAACAGAAGCGATTTTAGTTGCCCTTTCAATTCTGGATACATCAACATTTGGATTAGAGATACTTAAATTATCATAAATAGACTTAGAAAATAGAAATGGTTCCTGCAAGACCATACCGATATTTTTTCGCAAGTGTTTTTTTGCTACCTTAGAAATATCGATATTATTAATCGTAATATAGCCCTTTTTAGGTTCATATAAACGATCTAAAAGTTGAATCATGGTTGACTTACCAGAACCTGTTGGACCGATGATTGCCACGGTATCACCTTTTTTAATTTTTAAATTGATATTTTTTAAAACCGGCGTATCTTTATCGTCATCATAGCTAAAAGAAACATCATTGAAAACAATGTCGCCGTCAAGTTCACTATATAAACCTGTTTCAATATCTTCCGGTTCAACTTTTTTTATTTCCTCTAAACGATCAATAGAAACTGTCAAACGTCCAAAGTCGCTTAAAATTCTACCTAATTGACGAAGTTGAAATAAAATTGTTGACTGGTATGTTACAAAAACCGTAAAATTTCCAACTGTTAATTCGCCATTTTGTACTGCAAAAACACCAAAAACTATTACCGACAAGATACCCAAAAAGCAAACAAAGTAACTTGATGCCCAATACATACCTAGATAGGAAATCATCTTATATGTCACCTTTTCATAATCTTTAGATATCTTTAAAAAATTATCAAGCTCATACTTTTCTCGATGAAACGCTTTTATAACTCTAACACCACTTAAAGATTCTTGAATCTTGTTGGTCATAACGGCTTCGGTCTCATCAGAGAGTGCAAATTGAACTCTTACTTTTGAAAAAAATACATAACTGTAGATAAATATAATTGGTAAAGAAACGCTTGCAATTAAGGCGAGCTTAATATTAATAGAGAATAGTATTATCAACGCCGATAAACTTGATGCCATAATGACGATTATTTCAATGCATTGACCAGAAAAAAATCTTCTAATCGTATCGACATCAGAAGTACATCTTTGCACCAAATCGCCAGTTTTTGCTGAAACATGATAAGAATATGGCAGTTTTTGAATATGGTCATATAAATCATCACGAATGTTCTTGGCCAATGTTTCAGATATAATTGCTTGTGAATTGTAGCGGTAAAACATCAACAGCGAGTTAATACAATACATTACAATTAATGCGATTGCAACTAGCCATAGATTGTTTCTTAGATATTCAACTCCCCCTAAAACATTAGAAAAAAACAACAAAAAGGAATTGCTTATAGGCAATCCATTTATTAAATTATCAATGATAAAGCTGAATACTAAACTAGCAAGTAAAGCTAGAACCGAATACAAAATAGAAGCTACTATGCTTAAAATAAAACGTAATTTAAGATTATTAAAATGTTCATTTATAAATTTTAATCTAGACATTAATCAATAAGTTGTTTTAAAGCCTGTGCAATTTGATCAGGACAAGATGTTGGTTTATTTCCACATTTAACTCCATCAAAGCGTTCTATTACATCTTTAATAGACATACCAACTAAGATTTTTGATATCCCTAACAAATTGCCAGGACATCCTCCTATAATCTTTACATTTTTTATAATTCTATTTTCATCAATATCAAAAATCATTTTTTGTGAACAAGTTCCCTTAGGTGTGTATTCAATAATTCATATTAACTCACCCTTTCTAGTTGAGAGAATCTCTCAAATAAATCATTTTTACACGCAATAATCAGCTCATCGTTTTTCGAGATGAGCTCATTGGAATCTACTGTTAAAGTAAGCTTGTCATCTCTTCTAATTCCGATAACATTTATACCGAACTTACTTCTTAAATTTAACTCAGCCAAAGAATAGCCTACCCATGCTTCTAGAACGTGTATTTCAACAATTGAATAATTTGTATCGATATCGAACAAGTCAATAATATCAGGTGATATTAATCGTTTAGCTACCCTTTTACCAATTTCTTTTTCCGGTAAAACAATCTCATCAGCACCAATTTTCAACAGCACTTCACCATATTTACGATTTTTGGCTTTTGCGATAATTTTTTTCAAACCCAACTCTTTTAGATTCATAATACACATAATAGAATCTTCAAGACTTGAACCAGTTGCCACTACTGCACAATCAGCATCTTCAATGCCTACTGCCTTTAACTGTTCAACATCTGTTATATCTAAACATACTGCATGACTTACAAATTCGCTCAATTTTTCAATTTGTGCCATGTCTTTATCTACCGCAATTACATCGTGACCATATCGAGATAGATTCTTGGCAATAGTAGAGCCAAAGATACCTAATCCCAAAACAGCATACATATTCTTTTTTCCTTTTCCCATAAATTTTACCCCACAACAATTTCAGTAACCGGATAACTAATGCCCTTGTCATTTTTAGCCCTTCTCTTTAAAGATAAAGCAATCGTGATAGGACCCAATCTACCAATAAACATCAATACAATTATAATGATTTTCGACACTAAAGACAAAGAAGAAGTTATGCCTATCGAAAGGCCAACTGTAGCCAAGGCTGACACCACCTCAAATAATATATCAATAAACGAATAATTATCTATTAAGGTGATTGTGAATGCACCTATGAGGATGATCGACATATACATAAAAAATATTACAAAAGCTTTTATTATATTACTCAATGCAACTTCTCTTTTAAATACTCTGATTTTATTTCTTTCATTTACAAGCGATACCATAGCATAAATCAAAAGAAAGAATGTAGTTGTTTTCATACCACCGGCTGTACCACCAGGTGAACCACCAATTAACATAAAGACAATCATAACTAGTTTAGTAGCATCTTTTAATATTGAATAATCAATGGTAAAAAAACCTGCGGTTCTAAGTGTTACAGAATTAAAGAACGAAGCTTGAATCTTATCAAATAACGATAACTCGGCTAAAGCATTATTGTACTCGGTTAAAAAGATTAAAACTGTTCCACTAGAGATCAAGATAGCAGTCATGATAAGAACAATCCTTGTATTTATGCGCAAACGACGTCGAAAAAAATCATTCTTTTTCTTAAAATGATGAAACAGCCTAGAATTACTAGCAAAATCAAACCAAACCGCAAAACCGATACCACCCATAATAATTAATGCCGAAACAGTTAAATTGATAACAATATTGCTCTGATAAATCATTAGTGATGAAGGTCCCAAGATATCGATTCCTGCATTACAGAAAGCCGAAATAGATAAAAACAAGGATTGAAATGCTTCTAAAGCCACATTTTCACCTTGATAAAGCTGAGTGAAAATCAAGAAAAAACCGATAATTTCAAAGCAAAAAGTATATAGAATAATTGATTTAATATATCTTCCCACTCCTTGGAAATCCTCTTTATTTAAAGCATCCTTTAACAACAGTTTCTCTTTAAAATCTAATTTTGCTCTCATAAACAATAACAAGACTGAAATAAAAGTCATGAAACCTAATCCACCAATCTGTATCAGCAATAAAATAACAACCTGTCCAAAAAGAGTGAACTGACTAGCAGGAGTAACAGTTACCAAACCAGTGACACAAGTTGATGATGTAGATACAAAAAGAGCATCAATAAAGTCAATCTTTCCATTTACATTTGAAACTTTTAAAGACAAAAGAAAAGCTCCGACTAATATTACAATTAAAAAAGAAAATGCCAGTGTTAATTCTGGTCTAGATTTTTTTAAACGCCACTTTGATTCTTTGTTTTTCATATAAGTGAAATTATAATACTTAATATCTTAAAAAGGAAGTATTTAAGGTCTTTAATTTAGTTTATTAATAGAGTAAAATAATGAAAGTAGAGGGATTTAGACATGGAAAATGTAAGAACAAGATTTGCACCTAGCCCTACCGGCTATATGCATATCGGAAATTTAAGAACAGCATTATATGCATATTTAGTTGCTAAAAAGCACGAAAATGGTGTCTTTATTTTAAGAATTGAAGATACCGACCAACAAAGACTGGTTGATGGTGCCACAGACATTATCTACGACACTTTAAAAACTTGTGGATTACACCATGATGAAGGACCTGATGTCGGTGGAAATTTTGGACCTTATGTTCAGTCGGAAAGAATGAAATCTGGTGTTTATAAAAAATATGCTATGGAAATGGTAGAAAAAGGAAAGGCTCATATTTGTTTCTGTAGCGAAGAAGATATCAAGGCGCAAAAGGAAATAGCTGAAGCTCGTGGTGAATCATTTATTTATGCTGATCCTTGTAAAAAGTTATCTAAAGAAGAAATCGAAGCAAGAATAGCTGCAGGTGAACCATACGTTATTAGACAAAACATCGATCCAAATGGTACTACTTCTTTTATAGACGAAGTGTATGGAACAATCACAGTTGATAATTCAACTCTAGATGAAATGATTTTATTGAAATCAGATGGTTTTCCAACATACAATTTCGCAAACGTTATTGATGATCATTTAATGGGCATCACTGATGTCGTTAGAGGAAATGAATACTTATCATCTACCCCTAAATATAACTTAATATATGAAGCATTGGGCTGGAATGTACCAAGATATATTCACTGCCCTCCAGTAATGAAAGATGAACATCAAAAATTATCTAAACGTAATGGTGATGCTTCATTCCAGGATTTAATCGCCAAGGGATATTTACCGGAAGCCATTTTGAACTATATCGCTCTTCTTGGATGGTCTCCAAGTGAAGAAAAAGAAATTTATTCATTAACTGAATTATGTCAAGCGTTTGATGTAAAGAGAATCAATACATCAGGAGCAATCTTCGATATTGAGAAACTTAAATGGATGAATGGTGTATATCTAAGGGAAATGGATTTCGACAATTATCTAAACCTTGTAACTCCATACATTAAAGAAAGTGTTAAAAAAGACTATTCATTAGTTGAAATAGCTCATATTTTAAAAGAAAGAGTTACCTTGTTGAATGATATTCCTGAAATGGTTGATTTCTTTGATAAATTACCTGAATATGAAATTGATTTATTTGTTAATAAGAAAATGAAAACCAATCCAGAAATTGCATTAGATTCTCTTAAATCGGCTTTGGACTTCTTTAATGGTTTAAATACATATGATCATGATTCTATACATGATGGATTAATGAATCTAGCTCAAAGCAAAGAAATCAAAAATGGTCAATTATTATATCCAATAAGAGTCGCATTATCAGGCAAGGCATTTACTCCAGGAGGAGCAATTGAATTATCTCTAATTTTAGGTAAAGAAGAAACGATTAACAGAATCAAAATCGCTATCGATAAATTATCGAAATAGTAGTTCTCAACCATAATTTTAAAAATCCAACTATAAAGTTGGATTTTTTATTTAGCATTAAAAACAAAATCATTTTTAAAATTAAAGCACTTAAAAAGTCCTTTATTTAAGGACTTGGTCAATTTAATATGGTGACTCGTACGGGATTCGAACCCGTGAATGTTGCCTTGAGAGGGCAATGTGTTAAGCCGCTTCACCAACGAGCCAAATAAGAGATAAACTCTTATTTATTTAATGCTTTTGACGCAGTTTCACAAATTGTTTTGAATCCGTTTGGATCAGCAATAGCAATTTCTGAAAGCATTTTACGGTTTACTTGCACATTAGCAAGTTTTAAACCGTGCATTAGATTAGAATAACTTAAACCATTCATTCTTGCAGCAGCATTAATTCTTGCAATCCACAATTTACGGAATTCACGTTTTGTTTGTTTACGTCCAATATAAGAATATCTCAATGAACGCATTACTTGTTCATTAGCTGTACGGTATAATAAGTGTTTTGAACCAAAATAACCTTTAGCTTGTTTTAAAACTCTCTTACGTCTATTTCTAGTAGGAGTTGATCCTTTTACTCTTGCCATTTATCTTCCCTCCTATCCTTGCAGCAAGTCTTTTACACGTTTGTAATCACTGTGTGATACTAGACCTGCTTGTCTTAATTGAACTTTTTGCTTATGTGTTTTGTTGGCAGCAAAGTGAGATGTGTAAGCGTGATGTCTCTTTAGTTTTCCGCTTCCTGTAACTTTTACTCTTTTAGCAAAAGTCTTCTTAGTTTTCATCTTTGGCATTTGATTACCCTCCTATTTCTTTTTAGGTGCTAATACACAAGACATAATATTTCCTTCTAAAGAAGGTTTTTTTTCAACTGTTGAAACTTCTGACAATGCCTCAATAAAGTCATTCATAATCTTTAAACCAACTTCTTGGCGAGTGATTAACCTGCCTCTAAAACGCATGTCAACCTTGACTTTCATACCACTGCTTAACCATTTAGTCGAATGATTTACTTTTGTATCAAAGTCGTGCTTGTCGATAACCGGTGATAAACGCAAAGGCTTAATTTCGGTTGTATGTTGATTCTTTTTGGCTTCTTTCGCCTTTTTTTGTGCTTCAAAGCGATGCTTACCATAATCAAGTATTTTGCATACAGGTGGTTCAGCATTTGGAGCAACACATAGAAGATCTAATTCCATTTCATAAGCTTTTTCTAATGCTTCTCTACGGAACATGACGCCTAATTGTTCACCATTAGGTCCAATGACTAATACTTCTTTAAAACGAATCAATTCGTTTACAAGGTCATCGTTTTGGTTTTTTCTTGTAATAATGACACCTCCAATAAAAATAAAAAGCGAGTCAAAGCCCACTTATATCACTATTCTATCAAGTAGCAATACATTACCCAAATCCATTGGACATCAGGTGAGAAGTGGCCTTCTTCTTTCTACATACTTTTTATTACCTTAATATAATACATTTAATAAATATATAATTCAAGTTATTTTATAAAAAAATTCAGCTTTTGAAATTCTATGGTTTATTACGATACTTTAAACGGAAACTTGCGTAAAAAATCGATATAAAAAGCCCCTAATATCAGGGACTTAATTTTTAAGTGGCGTCCACGAAGGGATTCGAACCCCTGACCGCTCGCTTAGAAGGCGAGTGCTCTATCCAGCTGAGCTACGTAGACATCGCTTAAATATAATAACAAATTATACTAAAAATTACAATCTAAATCGTATCTTTTTGCGATAATTTCATCTTTTTTTATTTCAACAATTGCATACGAAGGTTTTGTATGATCTCGATTGCACCAACAAGAACCTGGGTTAATCAACCTGATTCCATCAATTGTGCCATCAAAATACATATGTGAATGTCCGAACAAAACTACATCGCACGAAAGCTCTTTAGCTTTTTTTGCCAAGCCTTCGTAATTATCTAAATAAATATATCCGTGTCCATGTATTAGTAATACATTGTGCCCTTCAATAACCAAAGTATGATACATTGGAAAATCAAAAGCGAAATCATTATTCCCTTTTACACTAACAAAAGGTCTCAATAATTCCTTATTAAGTTCTGAATCTCCACAATGTAGATAATAATCACCATCTTGATGTTTAAATAAAATGGTTTTTATCACATTTAATAAACCGTGATTATCTGATGCCAAAACAATCTTCATAATATTTATATCTCACCGTCAAATGTTCGTGTAAATACTTTTCCAAATCATTATCTTTTTTTAAATCGATGATTACTTCCCCTTTATCATCCTTTGATAAAAAATCGTATAATAAATCATTTGAATCATAGATTGGTACATCAAATAATTCGACAAATACCTTTTTAACTGCCGGATAATGTGTGCAAGCTAATACAATCCCATCAATATTTTTTATATCTTTAATTAATTCATATACATATTCTTTAATCACATCATAATTGCAATATTCCTCAATCATACTAGCAAGCTTAGGCAAAGCAATAGATTGTACATTATAATTCTTATTATCAAGTAATTGCTTATATCTGCCCTTTTCAACTGTCTTTTCTGTTCCTAGAACTAAGATATTAGAATTGACATCTAAGTTAACTTTATCGACTGTAGATGCAATAATGTCATGAATTTTAATTCTGTTATAATCGTTAAAATTAATAACTGAACACATAGTATTGCATGCCACAATCAAATCTGTACATCCTTTATCAATAAAGTATTGATAATTCTCTTTGAATATCTCTGTTAGTTGCTGATCGTTTTTGTTACCAAAAGGAACATTTTTTCTATCGGCGTGGTACAAAAAAGTCTGATCAGGATAATTTTTTGCCAGTTTTTCTAATAATAATACCCCACCTAATCCAGAATCAAAAACACCTATCATTTTATAGCCTCTTTTAAAGATATCTGTTCATCAAAAATTTGAGTCGCCAATTCCACACCGACATATCTAAAGTGTCCGAATACATCTTCTTTATTTTCTTGATTTACTCTTGTTTGAACAAATCCATATTCATGGGCATGGTTCAATATCCAATCATATTGAGGGGCTTCCTTCATATTTTCGTATCCTCTAAATGATATATCGATCGCCAGCCCTAGTTGGTGCTCACTGTGTCCTGGATAATCAACATGCTTTAGATAGTCGTCAGGATGTTCCGCCTTACATTCTTCAAAAACAATAACTTGTTCATCATAAGAAACATAAGCTTTTTCTATAATCAGACCGCCATTTGCACGTTTGAATTCTTCACTCAAAGCCTCACACATGTTTTTGTATGCTTCAGCAGCGTTTCTTTTTAATAGAAAAACCTTATCGTTATTAAAACCATCAACTTCGACTAAATCATATGGAACACGATTAGTCATTGTATGCTCATCATCTAAATATGCTAATACACTTTCAGGATTACTAATGATTTCTGAAGAAGGATTATATTTATCACCATACTCCAACCAATTTAAAATCTCTAAATAATTATAATTATTGTGTAAACTAATAGCCGTATCGTAACCATTTTCATAAGATAGAACCTGCTCAGTATATGAAACGATTTGTTCATCATTTAAATACCAATAAAGATTTTCTATATGTTGATAAAGATCGATATGATAGATATTGAAACCATCATACTCGATATATTTAATAAAATGAACTGGCGCTATAGAATATTCAATAATATACTCGATTTCATCATCAGTGAGATATTCATCAATCAATCTTCTATCATTTTCGTTTTGATACGGATATCTAGATAATCTATCAAAAGCGACATTCATATGTTTATAACAAACAAAGAATATAATGACGATTGCTACAATGAGTATTATTCTTTTTAAATTCATGTCTATATTATACATTATTTTAATAGCCAGTCTTTTCCTTTTATCACTTCGCACTTAGATAAACCATTAAAACCGACTTGTCGTAAACATTCAAAAGCGCCAATAGCTACACAATTAGATAGATTTAAACTCCTTGCATCTTCACGCATCGGTAAACGATATGTAGTTTCTAAATGATTTTTGAGAATTTCTTTAGGTATGCCAGTACTTTCTTTGCCGAAAACAAGATAGATATCTTTCTTAAAAACAGTAAAATCACAAGTTTCAAAGCTTTTCATACCATATCTAGAGAAGAATACAAAATCACCATCATTCTTGCTTAAAAAGTCCTCATAATTAGGATAAACAACATATTTTAAATCTTTGATATAATCCATTCCTGCACGTTTAAGGTGTTTATCATCCAATATATATCCAAGTGGTTCTATAAGATGAAGTCGCATATTAAAAGCACTGCAAGTACGCATGATATTGCCAGTATTATCAGGTATCTCAGGTTCATATAAAACAACATTTATCATTTTTCTTCGCTCCTTTTTAAAAAATTAATAACTAAATAACCGCATAACCAAGTTAGAATTGTCGATACAAGTATAAAAATAACTAAACCGTTAAAAAAATTTAAAGGAACCATCATAATTAATCTATCGACCGATGGATCTAATAACCACAAATCATTCGAAAAGAAGACATGGTGGAAATTTGTCCAGAATGAATTAAAATCTAAGAATATATATAATCCCAAAGATGACATAATAGCCATAATTAATAACCAAGCTTTAATATAACTACTTTGTAAATTACTAAAAATATTTTTCGGTCTAAACGCAATGATAAAAGAGATTGATATAAATAATATCCCTGCACATATATTTCTTACTATCATAGCATTTTGATACAAATCTTTTACATCAATCATATGAGCTATTTCTCGCTCGTTAAAGCCTTGCGTCAAAGCACCATCAACATTTATTTCAACACTCAAATCATCTCTTTTATCTCTTAGGTAATCTAACAGAGTATCTGTCATTTTATTTAAATCATCTGTCGTTATATTCATAATTTCATTAGTACTATTTTTCTCATATATATAGTTATAGTAATGCTTATTGAAGCAATTTATATCAATCGATTCAAGAAATACTGCAATTAAAAATGACAAGCTTATCACAAAACAAAATAATTTATTTTTCAAAATAATTCACCATCTTTCTAAGAGCTATACTGCGATGAGAAATATTATTCTTTTCTTCATCGCTTAGTTCGGCAACATTTTTATCATATTCAGGAAGATAGAAGATAGGATCAAAACCAAAACCATTTTCCCCTCTTGCTTCGTTGGCAATTTCTCCATCCATTACACCATCAAAATAAAGCGGACCATTTTCATCAACATAGCAAATTGCACATGTGTAATATGCACTTCTATCTTCAATGCCTTTCATTAAATCTAAAATGAAATTATTAGTTCGATTATAGTCTTTTCCACCCAAAAAACGAGCACTATGAATGCCAGGATTGTCATTTAAATAAGTAATCGAAATACCACTATCATCGCTAAAAGAAGGAACATTATATTTATCGAAATAATATTTAGCTTTAAGATATGCATTTTCTCTAAAAGAAAAACCATTCTCAATTACTTCATCAATATCATCGATCTCATTCAAAGAAATAATTTCATAATCTAAATGGGCAAATATTCCTTTTACCTCTTTTACTTTACTGAGATTTTTTGTTGCGAATAAAATTTTTTTCATATGCTATAATCAAGTCATGAATTTATACAAGACACTAAGAGAATTATATCACAAAGATTTTAAACTTATACACACCGATTTAGGTTTATCTAATGACATCTATATCATCGAATTTAACGGAATAAAAAAACATGTCGCTAGAGTTATAAATAAAGATGCAGATACCATGGCTAATCATGAGTTAGAAAGGCAGATTCAAGTAGCATTAAGAGGACAAAATATTGATTTTGATGAAAATGCTTATATCGATAAAGAAAAGATAAGAATAGTTGACTATGTCGATAATATTAAAACTTTTAAAGAATGTGAAGATCCTAATAAATATTTTATCACAATTGATTTAATAAAGAAATTTCACGAAATAGATATAAATACAAATCATAATTTCGATTTAAAAAAAAGATATGAATTATATAAAAAACAAGTTATCAATCCATTATTTGACTATAAGGAATTCGAATACTTAATTGATGATTTCGATACTTTAGATGACAAATATATTTTATCCCACAACGATTTGGTTGATGGCAATATTTTATTCACCAATGATAGATCATATTTAATCGATTATGAATTCGCAGCCAAAAACCATCCTTATTTTGACTTGATGAGTTTTCTAAGTGAAAATAATATCTATAATCAAGAGTTACGTTTAAAAATCTATAATTACTATTTTGACAACAAATTAGATGAAAAAACACTTAAAAAAATGACAATTATTGAAAAAGCTCAAGATTTATTATGGGCAACATGGGCAAATATGCTATATGATTTAAGAGGAAAAGAAATATATAAACAAATATTCATCGACAAAACAGATAGATTGAAAGGCTATTAGTATGAAACATATTTTTATTGTCAATAAAATATCTGGTAAAGGCAAAGCTTTAAAAAATGCACACTTCATTGAAGAAATATGCAAAAATAATAAAATTGATTACCAAATAATATATACCGAAAAAGTAAAAGATGCTGAAGAAATAGCTAAAAGATATACAGCCATAGATAATGTAGTTATTTATTCAGTTGGTGGTGATGGTACATTATATGAAATAATTAACGGATTAAATGAGGATGTGCCACTAGCTGTACTACCACTTGGAAGTGGCAATGATTTCTATCGTTTGATTGATACTAAGCATGACATTGCAAAGCTTATCCAAGATACAATTAATGCTCCTATCAAAAAAATTGATTATGCCACTTGTAATGACCATAAATGGATAAATGTGACTAGCTTTGGAATTGATGCCGAGGTAAATTATTACGCTTCTAAACTAATTAGGAAAAGTTTTATTGCTAAAGGTCCTGCATATATTATTTCGATTATCAAAAATGTTTTACTCAACCTAACTGCCCATCATTACATAATTAATGTTGATGGTAAAATAATCGAAGATGACTTCTATATCGTTGCAGTATTAAATGGACGATATTATGGAAATGGTGTTCCTGCTTGTCCTGATGCTTCAATTAATGATGGATATTTAGATTTATGTTTAGTCAAAAAGGTTCCCTTTCATAAAGTATATCCATTTCTGATTGCCTATATGCAAGGAAAACATCTAAATAGAAAAGAATTTGTTAGGATAAAAGCACAAAACATCGTCATTGATTGTGATCGTGAAGTTGCTTATCAATCTGATGGAGAAAACGATATGACTAATCATGTTGAAATATGTATTAAAAAAGGAGCTATATCATTAAAAGCTCCTAACTATCCTGAAAGTATTATTTAGCATATTCTTCAATAATCTTTTGAACTAACGGATTACGCACAACATCTTTGCTGTCTAAATATGAGAAAGCAATTTCATCGATATTTCTAAGTTTATAGCTAGCGCTGACCAAACCGCTAGTTTCTTTTTTTAATGGATAATCTATCTGAGTAATATCGCCATTAACAACCATTTTTGATTTCTTACCAAGTCTGGTAAGAAACATCAACATTTGTGATTCGGTCGTATTCTGTGCTTCATCTAAAATGATAAACGCATTATTGAATGTTCTTCCTCGCATGAAAGCTAAAGGTATAATTTCAATAACATTGCGTTCTAATAATTTTATAAACTGTTGATATCCTAATAGATCGCTTAATGAGTCATATAAAGGCATTAAATAAGGATCGATTTTGTCTTTAATATCGCCAGGTAAAAAACCAATTTTCTCTCCCGCTTCTACTGCTGGTCTTGTAAGAACAATCTTTTCAACCTCACGTTTTTTTAAAGCATTGACCGCCATAGCAACCGATAGATATGTTTTCCCAGTTCCGGCTGGACCAATAGAAAAGACCAAGTCATGATTTTCTATTGATTTTATCAAACTTGCTTGATTGTTGTTTCTTGCAATGACTGGATTATTATTTGAATCATAAATTATTACTTTATAATGCTTGCTATCTACATCATCCTTATTCAAGGAATGATATATAATTGCGATTTTGTCTTCATTTATTTCATCGTTTTGATTGATACAATCAAATAAAAGATTGATGTGCTTTTTAAATTTTTCAAAATCTTCTTTATTTTCAGAGCAGAAAAAGAAATAGTTATCGCGATAAGTTATATCGGTTTGATACAACTTCTTTAAAAGTTTTAAATTTTTATCTTGAACACCTAGCAGTGATGGAATTTTATCCATCTCATTACCATTAATAATATATTTTTGATTAGGCATAAAAACCTCCATATAATAAAAATAGTAAAGATAAACTTTACTATTTTCCTCTTCTAGCTTTTCTAGCTGCTTCTGATTTTAGTTTACGACGAACACCAGGTTTAACATAATATTCGCGTTTACGAGCTTCTACGAGAGTGCCATTACGAGAAACTTGTCTTTTGAAACGACGTAAAGCATCATCTAATGCCTCGTTTTCTTTAACGATTACCTTTGCCACGATAACACCCCCTTTAAATAATCCTTTATAATTATATAAAACTCTTTGAACAAATACAACTTAAAACTAATTTTTATTTGAAAAAGCGTTAGCAAAAGATACAAGAAAGACTATTTTTCCATTAATTTAACACCAGACGATGTACCAATACGATTTGCACCGAGTTCAATCATTTTTAGCATATCGTCATGTGTTTTAACTCCGCCAGCCGCTTTTACCAAGCATGAATCCCCAACACATTGTTTTAATAGTTCAACATCTTTAAATGTTGCTCCCGAAGTCGAAAAACCGGTAGAAGTCTTGACAAAGTCTGCTCCAGCTTCAATTATACATTGGCACGCTAATCGTTTCTCTTCATCGGTTAAAAGACAAGTTTCAATAATTACTTTTAATGTATGACTGCCACATGCTTTTTTAATTTCTGAGATTTCATTTGTAACATATCCAATATCTCTGTCCTTTAACTTTGCGATATTGATAACCATATCTATTTCATCAGCTCCCTTTTCAAGTGCATCACTAGCCTCAAAAACTTTTGATTCTGTGGTCATTTGTCCTAGCGGAAAACCAATAACTGTGCATACTTTAACATCGCTATCCTTTAATAATTCTTTGCATAATTCAATATAACTCGGATTTACGCAAACAGTTTTAAAATCATATTCGATAGCTTCATTACATAACTTCTTAATTGCTTCAATACCTGCATCTGCCTTTAACATTGTGTGATCAATATACTTCGATAATTCCATTTTCTTCCTCCAATCTTTTCTTTATGTATTTTTTAACAATTTCTACATCGCCATCATATGCTTCTTTACCTAATGAACGATAAATAATCTTTTCATTTCCCTTGCCCAAACATAGAAACATATCTCTCTCATTCAACAATTCAATAGCACTGTAAATAGCTAACTCTCTATTTTCGATAACAATTGTTTCTTTATTCTTTATGCTTTCTATTATATCATTAGATATTTGAAAAACTGACTCTTCATGGGCATCATCTTCCGTCAAAATAATTAAATCAGCATATTTATCTAATAGTGTTCCATATTTTTGACGTTTTTCCTCACTACTATAAGCACTAAGTCCAACCATTACAACGATGCGATGTTTAGCATCTACGACTGATCTGGCAAATTTTAATACATTGGTTAAATCGTTATATGTATTTGCCGAATCAACTACAACTTCATATTTCTGACCACAGTCTATTCTCTGCATAATACCATCAGGTGGAAGAAGATTTCGACAATATGCAACTATTTCACTAATAGGATATCCTCTAGTTGATAGTGTTGCAATTGCAGCTAATAAACTATAGACACTCTGCATACCAATGAGATTGGTTGTAACCTGATATGTATTTTGAAAACATCTTAAAGTAAAAGAAGTTTCCTTACTGCCAATAGTTATATTAGTTGCATAATAGTCAGCTCCCTCATCTCTAATACTATATGTAACAATTCTGTTATCTAATACTTTTTTAATTCTTTCATAAGTTTCGTCATCAGAATTAAATATGATATCTAGTGGTGTATCAAAATTTTTAATATAACGAACGATCGATTCGGCATAATCATAATACATCTTTTTATAATCAGAATCAGAAGATATAGTATTGGTATAAGTAATAGATTTAGGATATATTGCATCTATTTTCTTTAAATCTAAGCCCAAATAGTCAGCTTCAAATACACAAGCTTCAACACCACTCTCTTTCATCTTCAACAGATATCTCTGATTGTCCAATATAGTTAAAGTCGGTTCAGAAGACATCAATTTTGTATTAGCAAAGTTAATACCTAAAGAACCAATATAACCACAACTACGGTAATTGCTAACAATCTGATTAATGATGAATGATACTGAGTTACGATTTGAACTTCCTGCCATCACAAAGTTCTCCATCGCTTTTCCAGGATGACCATAAAACTTAGAGGCAATGACATTCAACACATCCAAAACATCATTTACTTTGATATATATGCAAGGTAAAGAAGTATCTATATCATTTTCATAGACAACTACTTTAGCACCGTTGAAGATGGCTTCTTTAACAAAATTATGTCCATCATCTTTGATGCCCTTAGCACAGAAAAAGATGCAATCTTCCATTGGCATTCGACTATCACAAGAAAGTTGTCTTATCTCAATATCTGGTGCATTTTTAAAGAAACTACTTAATAGCATACTTCACCCACCATAGCATCTTCATCAATGCTTAAAAAATTAACTTGTACGATGCTTCCGATTGTTAATTCTTTATTTATTTTCGTATATAAATACTCTTTAGAATAACCGTAACTATAACCTTCTTTAACCTGTTCAATAAAAACATAAGCGCACTTATTTAACCAAGATTTTTTATAATCTAGAGTAATTTCTTTTTCTAATTCAAAAACATCTTTTTCTCTTTTCTTTTTAATATCGTTAGGTAAATGTCCATCAAATGTATCGGCTTTAGTACCCTTTTTTCGAGAATAAGGAAAAACATGAATAAAAGAGAAAGATATTTTCTTTAAAAAACTCATTGTTTCTTTAAAATCTTCATCGCTTTCTGTCGGAAAGCCAACAATCAAATCAGTAGAAATACTAATATGAGGAATGGCTTTTCTAATCTCAGTTACACGATCATAAAAACACTTTGTTGTGTAGGGCCTGTTCATCAAATTCAATATGCGATCACTTCCTGATTGTAATGGGATATGCAAATGATGAGCCATCTTCTTAGAATATTTAAAAAATTCTAATAAATCATCACTTATTTCAGTAATTTCAATCGAGGAAAGTCTTATCGTCTTTAAATTATCAATCTTTTCCAATTCTCTTAATAAATCTACTAGATTATGACTACCATCAAAATATCTGCCAGTATGAATACCAGTCAAAACAATTTCCTTAGAATGTTCAGCTAATTTAGATGCTTGTTTAACCAAAATATTCATTTCACCACTGCGCTGTCTTCCTCTAGCATACGGAATGATGCAATAACTGCAAAATTGATTGCAGCCATCTTGAATCTTCAAGAAAGCCCTGGTCTTACGAAGATAATTATTTAAATCGAGATATTCAAATTGCACATCATCAAGCGTAGAAACATCATTCTTTTTAATCGCTTTATCAATATACTCTTTTATCTTATCTTTATGTTTAGAACCAATAACTAAATCGACATCTTTAAATACATCTTCATCTTTTTTTACCTGAGCGTAACAACCTACAGCTACAATATATGCATTCTTATTTTTTCTTCGACAAGAACGAATAAATTTGCGGGTTTTCGCTTCAGCAAAATTTGTAACACAGCAAGTAAAAATAATATAAATATCAGCACTTTCTTTAAAGCTTACTTCCAAATAATCCTTATCCATTTGTTCTTTGACATAATTAGATTCAAAATCATTTACCTTACATCCAAGAACCATCATTGCATATGTCTTCATCTTTCATTTGCCCCTACAATATTACTAACCACATATAATGCTGCAGTTTCAGCACGCAAAATGCGTTTGCCAAGTGAAATAGGTTTAAATCCTTCACTTTCAAATTTTTTGATTTCGCTTTCTTCAAAACCTCCCTCTGGACCAATAATAATAGTAATAGAGTCATCGATTTCCTGATACGGAATATAAATACAATTATTTTTTTCATAAGCTACATAATTGTATTTTGATTTATATTTACTTAAATCATTAAAATCAATAATATCATCAATCAGCGGAACCATTGATCGCAAAGACTGTTCGCTTGCTTCCTGAACAATTTTTCTATATCTTTGAATTTTAGAATCCTTATCTTTTATTTTAATTATTGAACGATTCGCAGAATATGGAATAATTCTTTTAACGCCTAATTCAGTTAACTTTTGAAGGCAAAAATCAAACTTATCATTTTTAATCAGTGACATAATAACTGTAATATTAATGTCTAATTCTCTGTCTTCAATAATTCTATCCAAAATTATCGCCTCATTAGAAGATAATTCCGCAAGAAAAATTTCATTTTTTGTATCAACGATGCGAAAGTTTGTACCATCATCTTTTCTTAACACATGTTTTAAATGATGATACATTTCTTTATCTAATGTATATCTTTTGCCAACATCTAATTCTTCATTTATAAAATACTGTTGCATACAAACATTATATCCCATTCAAATAATTAAAAAAAGCAATAAAACATGTCCCACCATTTAAAAACTCCTTAAATCAGTTTATGATCTAAGGAGCAAATATTATTTTTCTTCCTTTTTATCTTTAGCAAATTCAATCTTAATTTCGTTAACTTTTTTATTGTCGGCATCAGTAACGGTGATATGCATATTTTTAAAATCAAAACTTTCACCTACAACCGGAATTTTATCCATATTGTTGATTACCCAACCAGATGTAGTATTGAAGTCGTATTCCTCATCAATAGCGATATCAAAATGGCTAAACAAATCATCAATATCTAAATCGCCTTTTACAAGATATGTATAATCATCTATCTTCTTGTAATATTCAACAACTTTATCATGTTCGTCGTATATTTCACCAACCAGTTCTTCTAAAATATCTTCCATTGTAATGATACCAGCTGTACCACCATACTCATCAATAACAATGGCCATATGCGATTTAGTACTCTGTAACTGTCGTAATAAGGCAAATATCTTTACATGAGGACTTGTATATATAACAGACTTAATCATCTGTCTTAGAGGAGTTGTGGAATCTGTATAATACAAGAAATAGAAATCCTTTTCATGTAAGACACCTATCACATTATCGATACTTCCTTCATAAATCGGCAAACGCGAATAACCATTATCACGATATAAATTCTTTATTTCTTCCATGGTGTAATCATCAATATCTACAGCAACTACATCAACACGAGGCGTTAAAATATCGCGAACATCCAAATCATTAAATTCAATAGCATTAGTGAGCAAATCGGCTTCATGTTCATCCATGTTCCCCTCTTCTTGCGCATCTTCAACCATAGTAATGAATTCTTCAGAAATAAATGAATTGTCTTCGCCTTTATTCTTAAATGGAATAGAAGCAAGATTTTTGATCTTCTCAAAGATAAAGTTAACTGGTCTAAATATAGTATTTAGGAAAGAAATAATTGAACATACAGCCATCGTAAAGGATTCAGGCATTTCTTTAGCCATTGATTTTGGAGTAACTTCACCAAAAACTAAGATAATGATTGTCATGGCTAATGTAGAAATAGATACACCATTTTCGCCAAAGAGATTAATGAACAAAACAGTCGACAAAGATGATGCCAAAATATTTACAATATTATTACCAATCAATATCGTCGTAAGTAAAGACGTAAAGTCATCAGATAACTTCAAAACTTTCTCTGCCTTCTTATTACCGTTATTTGCTAAATATTTTAAGCGAACTTTATTAACGCTCGAGAAAGCTGTTTCAGTAGCCGAAAAGAAAGCAGACAAAATAACTAAGAAAACTAAAAGTATAATTATCGTATTGTTATCCATAAATAATCTCCTTAAAATCGAAGATTAATAATGCAATAAAACTGTGACTGGGTATAGGAACTTCTCCCACTTTTAAATACACATCCTTTCAAAATATGAAAATATTATATCAAAACACTATATAAAGTGCAAATTAGCAATCAGCCTAGACTAAAATACTTTTTAAATAATTCCTCATTAAAGTTAAGAACTAAATGGTGTGGAAATTCAGCTTCATCAATAGCCTTTAAAGATAATTCAAATTTACCAACATCATAACGTATATGGGAATCGGAATTGATGATTACCGGACAATTATATTCTTTGCAATATTTCAAAATCTCTAAATCTCTTTTGTATATTGCGCCCGTTCCTTCTTTATTTAAAGAAGAATTATTCATTTCAATAATTGTTCCTGTATCAACGCATGCTTCTACGACCTTCTTGTAATCACATGGATAACCATTACGATCAATATGTCCTAATATCGAAACATAATCTAATTTGCAGGCTTCAATATAGGCGTTGGTATTTTCTTCAATAGTATGATCAGTTGAATACACATATCGGTGCATCGAAGCAATTGTATAATCCATTTTATTAATAGATACTCTTGAGATATCTATTTTACCATTTTCCAAAATATTTAACTCAACACCTCTTAAAATATGTAAATCCCCTATTTTCCTTGGCAAGACTTCTAAATTGCCAATGGCAAAGTAGTGTGCTCCGACTCCTACTTCATCATATTGATGCTCAAGTACACCTAATACTTTTAAATCCTTTTTAATTGCTTCATCAATATTTTCTGTTACAGATGAATAAGCGTGTTTTGATAAAATACTATGTGTATGTAAATCTACATTATTTTTCATATAACTCCTTTAAAAAGAAGCACTAAGTGCTTCTTATCTTGTCTTGAAGAAAGAAGGAATGTCGGTATCTTCTTGTTCATTTGCAACTACCACTTCCTCAAAAGTATCTTCGTTTTTGTAAATCGTATCATTTGTTTGGCTTAATGTAGGTTGTCCATATTTGGTTCTTGGAAGATCAAATCCAGTGGCTATAACAGTAACAATAATATTCTCACCAATATCATCATTGATGGCTACACCATAGATGATATCGATATCGTTTCCGGCTGCTTCACGAATGTAATCAACCGCTACCGAAGAATCATAAATAGAAATATTAGGTCCACCAGTTACATTGATAATTGCTGACTTAGCACCCGAAATCTGAGCTTCAAGAAGAGGCGATTGAATTGCTTTTTGAGCAGCTTCTTTAGCTTTATTTTCACCCTGTGCCATACCGATACCGATTAGTGCCGTACCTTTTCCTTCCATTACAGCGCGAATATCAGCGAAGTCAAGATTGATAAAAGCAGGAACAGCAATTAAGTCAGTAATTGTTTGAACACCTTGTCTTAACACATTATCTGCCTCTTTGAATGAATCTTGCATAGGAATTTTACCTATTACTGATAATAATTGATTGTTAGAAACAATAATCAAAGAATCTACATGTTCCTTCAACTGTTCAAGTCCAACTTTAGCTTGTTCAATTCGCCTACGTCCTTCAAAATCAAATGGTTTTGTAACAATACCCACAGTTAAAGCACCAAGATCTTTAGCAATCTTTGCGAAAATAGGAGCAGCACCTGTACCGGTTCCACCGCCCATACCAGCTGTAATGAAAACCATATCAGCGCCATTTAAAGCCTTACGAATCTCATCTTCTGATTCACTAGCTGCTTTTTTGCCCACTTCTGGATTACCTCCAGCACCAAGACCTTTGGTCATTTCTTTACCAAGGATAATTTTGTTTTTGCAGTTTGACATATTTAAAGATTGAATATCGGTATTACATACATAAAATTCAACCCCTTTTACGCCATCATTAACCATTCTGTTCACAGCGTTACATCCAGCGCCACCAATACCAAATACTTTAATTCTCGCAACTTGATTATATTCTAATTTGTTAGTCATTTTATTTCTCCCTCTTATTCATTTCAAACAAGCTCTTAATTTTTCCGGTCAAAGATTCACCTTCGACATCATCAATTTTTCGATCAACAATATTTTCGAATTCCAATAAATCAACACTGCTTTCTTTTAATCCCTTAATATTTGCCATTTCACGATATACAAAGAAAGAACCATATAAAGCAGTTAAATTACTGTCTCTAACACCAATGGTATCAGGAAAATAAGCTTTAACACTCGCATTGCACTCTTTAGATAATAAATCAATAAACGATTCCATACTAGCCATTTCGCCTGTAATTACAATTGACGTATCATGTGATTCTAAAATCGGTCTTAAACTTTTGGCAATAATGTCAATATATTTCTTTAATGAAGGATATGCCATTTCGCTAATCTCTTTCTCATTGACCGATATATTTCCACCATTTTCATCAACCCATGCATATACCGCATCATCAATATATTCCTTCTTGTAGGATGTATTGAATTTTACAAGCCTAGACACTGTGGAAATAGGAATATGCAATTTATCGTATACATCATTCAAAATCATATTGAAGCCATCAAACAGAAGTTCTGAATTTACTAATTTGCCTTTAGATAATAAAGCAAATTCTGTATTATCATAATCCGTTTTAATCAAGACAATATTTTGGTTAAGTGTCTGTTCAAACAGAGCTGCTTCTTTACATATTGCATATAGGTCTAAACAGATATCCATTATCTCAATGCCACAATCATCCAACATTGCCGCATACTCGAAAGTAAGAACTTTATCCGCACAAAGAAGATCGATATCAACAGATAATTCATCACTGTTCTCCTTTTCAGGAAGTCTTCTTGATGAAATACCATTAACTGTATATTTGACACACACAGCGTTGATAATAGTTAAATCATTATCTACTTTAGTCTGCATAGCTTTTTTCACTGCTCGTGCTGCATCTGTCTTAGATATAAAACCATTTGATGTCTTGATATTAACCTTTAAAGGATAACGTTTAAAATTATATGGCGGAATAATAAGAATAACTTTTTCAATCTTGGCGCCAAGCATTTTACTGGCATCATTTATCGTCTTAATAATTGAATTCTTAACTTTTTCATGGTTTACTATGCGATAATTCTCAATTCCTTCGACAATAGTTTTTTCCAATTTAATAATATTAATCCTAGTATTAAAATACTCCCCTATTAGAAGCCGTATTTCTTTACTATTGATTTCTAATGCTGCATATATTTGTTTCATATTTTAACCTTTTTCATTCTAACATAGTTAGGTTTATTAAACCACAGAAATATTTTACCATATAAATGCTTGCAATTTCGTGTTTTATATGATAAATTTATAAAGCTATTAGGATTAAGAAAGGGGGCATGACGTATGTCTAAAGTATGCGAGATTACAGGTAAAGGACCTCTATCAGGTAATAACCGTTCACATTCACTTCGTGCTACACGTCGTAAATGGAATGTAAACCTACAAAATGTTACTCTTATGGTTGATGGTAAACCAAAGAAGGTTCGCGTTTCAGCCCGTGCGTTAAAAACATTAAAAACTAAAAGCAGAGTAGCTTAGTTAAAAAAAGACTTGAAATAAAGTCTTTTTTTAATGTTTCTATTATTTTAATAACTGAATGTTACTAACGATATCTCCTTTGAAGACAAAACTACCAGCAACCAATACATCAACACCTGCTTCTTTTAATTTATGCGCATTAGTATCATTAACTCCACCATCTACTTCAACAAGATAATTATATTGATTTTTCAAGTTATTTAGATACTCGATCTTATCATATGAACTCTCAATAAACGATTGTCCACCAAACCCCGGTTCAACTGACATTACAAGTACGATGTCAAGTTCATTGAGATAAGGCAACAATATTTCAACATTTGTTTTAGGTTTAATTGACATGCCTGCTTTTAAACCTAATTTTTTTATTTCTCTAATAAGTGGCAAGATATCATCTTTATTTTCGATAGCTTCATAATGAAATGTGTAGGCATTGGCTCCAGCCTTATAAAAAGTCTCTAAAAAAAACGCTGGATCACTGACCATCATATGAACATCCATAAATAAAGAACTGGCTTTTTTAAAAGCTTTCAAGATATCTGGTCCAAATGTCAAATTAGGAACGAAATGTCCATCCATGACATCAAAATGTAACCATTCAACTTCATTATTTAAAATAGCTACTTGTGTTTCAAATTTTGAATAATCTAGTGATAATACTGATGGTGCAATAATCATATAATCCCCCCTACTTTAATCTTCTATGATTGTTAAAAGAGTAATTTCCACTTTTAATCATCTTTATTATATCAACATATGTCTCATAAAAGGAAACAGGAATCAATCCGTCGTCAATTGCTTTTTTAACACCACAGTTTGGTTCATCAATATGCATGCAATCGCGGTAATAACATTCACCATTTTTTACAAATGATGAAATCTTATCCTTTAAATAATTAATGTCTATATCTCTTAAATCAATTGATGAAAAACCTGGTGTGTCAGCGATTAAACCATCATTGATATTAAACAATTCAACATGTCTGGTTGTATGTTTCCCTCGCCCTAAAGCCTTAGAAATCTCATCGGTTTTTAAATTAAAATCAGGATTAAATGTATTTAAGATGCTGCTTTTACCTACGCCACTTTGACCGCATAATACTGAAATGCAGTTTTTAAGTGATGCCAATAAATCATTATTCAATGTGTCTTTATATGAAAAATATACTTCATACCCCAACAATTCATAATAACTCTTGATTCTATTTAAACGTTCCCCAGTTCCTAAGTCTGATTTAGTTACGACAATCACCGGTTTAACATTACAATATTCAATTATGATAGCCAGTCTATTTACCAATTCAAAAGAAAACTTTGGATTTTCATAGCTCATCAAAATATAAGCTTTATCAACATTGGCAACAAAAGGACGTTTTAAGCAATTTATTCTTTGATATACATCAACAATGCCATACTTTCCTTCATTTATTTCAACATCGACATGATCACCTACAAAAAGACGCCCTTTTAAACGCATCTTTCCGGTTAAATATGCAATTTGAACACTGTTATCATCTAAGATAACCGTATATTGATTGGAAATTATTTTAATTATAGTTGCTCTCATTGGATATAATAATACAATTTGATAGTATTGTCGTTTTCTTGTGTGTACATCGTTCCAGCTTCTGGTGTCATGCGTACAACTGTCATTGGTGGATATTTCTCTAGTTCAGTTGCAGTCATAGAACTAGTTGATATTTCTATTAGTTCAACTTTCATTCCCTCTTCTTCTAATTCGTGCTTAACATCATTAATATCTCTTCCTTTTAAGTCAAAAGACAAAAATATAGAAGGATATTCGCTATAATATAAAGTCACTTTATTGACCACATTAGGATTATATTTATCCCCATATACTAAACCCTCTTGTTTTATAACTGTTCCTGGTTTTAAATCACTTTCCATTTGTTTTAAATCAACATCAAATTTTTTAGCCCGAAGCTCATCATATGCTTCATTAACATCTTTAAGATAGTAATTTTCCATTATTTCATATTTTCCACTTGAAACAGTAACATGAATTTTACTACCTTTTTCTATTTCACTGCCTTTTGGGGAATAATCAATTATTTTACCCTCCTCAATATCGTCAGTCATAACTCTTTCAATGTTACTTAAATCAATAGAAATCGAATAATCAGCCAACATGTCATTTGCCTCAATTATTGATAAATTAGTTATATCAGGTATAGTAACAAAACTACTTGTCTGCCCAATTACACCACTCATAAATAAGATGCCGATGATTAAAATAATACTAATCAATACGCCAATGATAATATAACTAATTGATATAGCGTTAGATAATTCCTTTTTAACTTTTTTATTATTATTTTTCGCCTCACCGCTAATCATAACTTTCACTTTAGATAAAAACTCTTCATCATTGACTTTATTTAATACAATCTTTTTATCATCAAGATGTTCTTTACTTAAACATTTATTCAAATCTTGCAACATTAAAGCGACATTTTCGTATCTCTGATTCAAATCTTTAGCTGTCGATTTTAAAACAATATTTTCAACTGATTGAGGTATTTTATCATTATACAGTCTAACTGACGGTATTTCATCTTTGATATGCTTTAGAGCTACTTGTATAGCTTGATCACCTTTAAAAGGAACATCACCAGTAAGCATTTCAAAAAAAACTATTCCCAAAGAATAAATATCGCTTTGCATATTAGCTTGCCCACCCTTTGTGAGTTCAGGTGCAAGATAATGAACTGAACCAAGTATAGAATCTTTAGATGTTATCTGAATGGCATCATGAGCTAAGGCAATACCAAAATCAGTAATTTTAATCGTTCCATCAGCTTTAATCAAGATGTTCTGCGATTTAATATCTCGATGAATAATCCCGTTTCTATGAGCTTCCATCAAAGCCCCAGATAGTTGTTTCATCAACCATACCGCTTCCTTATATGGTAAGGCACCTCTTTTTTTGATTAACTGTTTAAGAGTATATCCTTTTATATATTCCATGACGATATAATGGCGTCCATCATCTTCACCTACATCATATATATCCACGATGTTAGGATGAGAAAGACATGTAGTCGCATGAGCTTCTCTTTTAAAGCGTTCTAAAGAGATAGGATCACTAGATAATTCTCCCTTAAGTACTTTGATTGCTACTTCACGATTTAAAATTGTGTCCAAAGCTAAATAAACATCAGCCATTCCACCCTTACCAATATTTTTAATAATTCGATATCTTTTTCCAATATATTCTGACATATTATCTCTTCACCAATACAATAGTTATATTATCATAGCCACCGCTAAACAAAGCAGCTTGCATCAATTCTTTAGTTTTATCTAATATACTTAAATTTTCATTATCAATTATTTTAAGTATTATATCTTCGCTCACGTATGAATGTAAACCGTCACTACAAATCAAATAATGTTCCATTGCCGGCACTTTAAATACGTCAGGTGTAACTTCATCCCAAATGCCCATCGCTTTCATCAGGTAGTGCCTTTTTTTATGAGTCAGACTTTCTTCATAGGTTATTTCACCATTTTTGATCATTTCATTAACTAATGTATGATCTTCAGTAAGTCTAAACAATTTATGATTTTTGTGTCCATAAACTCGACTATCGCCTATATTAATTGAATATACACCAAATTTGGTAATCAACACCCCTGTAGCAGTTGTACCCATGCCTTTATATTCATAATTGTTTTTAGACAATTCATAAATATGACGATTAGCCTGTTTGAGTGTGTGAAATAAAAATTTCTTAACGTTGTCTTCACATTCAAAAGGTCCACTTGACACAAAAGCATTTGACATGAATTTAACCATTTCACCCGAAGCGACTTCTCCAGCTTTATTTCCACCGATGCCGTCACAAACAAGCGCAAAAAAATCATCATATGAATTATAAATTGTCATATAACTATCTTGGTTTTTTTCTCTCACTAATCCGATATCGGTCAAACTGAAAAATTCCATACTATCCTTTATAATTCGCTCTCAATTGTCCACAAGCAGCATCGATATCATCGCCTTTTTTCTGTCGCAAAGTAACAGCTACTCCTCTTTTTTTAAGCATATCGTAAAATTCCAAGGTCGCCTTCTCGCTGGAAGATGTATAATCATTCTCTTTAACGCTGTTATAAGGTATTAGATTGATATATGCATTTAAACCACTTAACAGTTCTTTTAATTCATCAGCATTAGATGATTTGTCATTTATATCCTTAAGCAATAAATATTCAAAAGTTAAACGACGATTGTTTTTATCACTATAATATTTTAATGCTTTAAATAGTTCTTCTAAACTATAAGCTCTTGCCACGGGCATAAGTTTAGATCTGAGTTCATTATTTGAAGCATGTAAAGAAATGGCCAGATTGTATTGCACATCTTCGTCAGCAAAACGATAAATCATCGGTACTAAACCACAAGTCGAGATAGAAATATGTCTTGCACCGATTTCTAAAGCATATGGATGATTAATGATGCTCAAAGCTTTCATGACATTTTCATAATTATCAAAGGGCTCTCCAGTACCCATTAAAACCAAATTTCCTAGACGTTCATCTTTTTCATCGAGATACATTTGGATCTCTAAAACTTGTAAAACTATTTCTCCAACTGTCAAGTTTCTCTGTTTTTTTAAAAGTCCACTCGCACAAAAAGTACAACCCATATTACATCCAACCTGAGTAGAAAGACATGCACTATTTCCGTAATCAAAAATCATTAACACACTTTCGATTAGCGCACCATCGCTAAGCTTAAACAAGTATTTTGTAGTTCCATCGCGTGACACCTGTTTAGCAGCTACTTCTAAACTAGGTATATCGAAATCGCTTATGAGCAATTCTTGCAACTTTTTTGATAAGTCGCTCATTGAAGTAAAATCTTTTACTCTTTTTTCATATAGCCACTTAAAAATCTGCTTAGCATGAAACTTCTTACTTCCGTTTTCTAATAAGTAGTTTTCTAAATCTTCAAAACTATAATCGTAGATATTTTTTTTCATTCTTTCATTATATATTATTTTCTTTTATTTAGGGCATAAAGTGAACTTTTTGTTAGTTTATTGTTAGTTACAGAGTAAATATTAAGAAAATATTGCATTAAACAAAAATAACAAAAAAGGGAGCAATTAAGCTCCCTTAATAATCTTTAAAAAACAATGTTCTAAATGTTTCTCTGCCCTTTGGTGTGATAAATGTCTGAGTTCTTTTTAGTGAGTCGCAATATGATGTTACGGTTTTAAAAACCTTATATATCATCACTTTCAAGATGAGGCGAAACATTGTATCATCTTTTTTTCTTCTCTCAATATATAAAATAATATTTATTTTAGCGTTTAGACAACACAAATAATTTGACAACTTTAATAAAATTGGTATAATTTGATTAATCGTAGCATTCGCACCTCTTAACAATGTGGCCCAGAATGCTCTTTTTTTAGAGGTATTTATGGAAAAGAAAGAAGCAAAAATGAAACCTGCCTTAACTTTTGAACAACAATTAAATCACCTTATTAACGATAAAAAACTAATTGTCAAAAATCCAGATAATGCTTTATGTATTCTTAAACACGAGAATTACTATCGTTTAAGTGGATATATGATTGATTTTTTAGATTCTAACGATAAATTTAAAGATAATATAACATTCGAGCAAATTTATAACATATACATAGTAGATAAAGAAATTCGTTCTGCTCTTTTTGAATTGATAAATGATATCGAGGTGTATTTAAAAACACAAATAGCTAATTATTTTGCATTAACTTATGGTTCTTTGGGTTATCTAGAACCGTCAAACTTTTTTATTAAAAATCAATCAAATTATTGTGAAGTTATAGATTTTTTAAAACGTTGCAGTGATGTTAATAAAAAGAATTCATATAACCTAATCGTTCAACACCATAACAAAGTTTATAACGGTTTCATTCCTATCTGGGCATTAGTTGAACTGATGTCTCTAGGCATGATTTCAAAATTTTACTCAACACTAAAAACAAAAGATAAAAAGGCTGTTTTAAAAGTTGGATATAACGATATTAGCTACGAAAAATTGGAAAGCCTTTACCATTCTGTTTCTTATTTAAGAAATCAATGTTGCCATTATCAAAGATTATATAGAAAAAAACACCCTATTAAACCTATGCAATACAATCCGACCAAAATCGCTTTAGGTTCATTCGATTCAAGTTCTACATATGCTTTGGTTTTGTCTTTATTATATGTAAATCCTAATCAAAGTTTGGGTAAGCGAGTAATAGAAAAAATAAAAAATATTGAAAAACATTATAAAGCTGATTTTATCAAAGACTACGGTTTTGAAAAAAACTGGAAAAGTACTTTATACTTAATAAATAGTCATTGCATAAAACAAGAAAAAATATGATTTTAACAATAAAAAACAGGGAGCAATTAAGCTCCCTTTATAGTCCAAACACCGACTTATCGACATATGGATTTTCTTTTAAATATTTTTGAATTATGTCTGTTAAACCGGCTTTTTGAAATTCTACTTTAACTTTGCTAGAATTTACTGATTTCTTGTTATAAACAAACCTTTCAAGAATGTCATTTATTTGTTTATAAGTATCACCACTTATATTCTTTATCTTTTTAATCATTGCTTGTGTTTGCTTTTTAGAAGTATTTGAACGAGTGCGTTTTGTTGATGGAATATCAGCTACTGCCCTACCGCTAAACATCGATTCATACTCGCTCATAAATTCATTATCGCTCATAGAAACTACTTTCTTAGTTAAACCGATATCATTTGGCTTTAGTCCGTTATCTGACAGATAATCAATTAAATTATCATACTGTCCTAAATCTTCAAGTTCCTTTCTTACTTGCAGAGCTTTTGAGTTAGGGATAGTATTACCGTTACTATCTTTCACTCCTTCAATGGTACTGGTCTTCTTGATTTCAAATGCTGTTTTATCGTCAACATTGTAATCATCGGCAAAATCGTTAATTGAATTAGCGAATTTTGAATCTCCGTACTGTATATCATACATATAGTTTTTACCTGAACTTGAAATATCGCTATCTTCTAGATGATCAATATAATCTAATTTCTTATCATCGCCATTTAAACTATTATATTCATTTTTGGTAGCAAAGTAATCATATAAGTTTATATCATTATCTAATGCACCATTAATCTTATCTAGTCCGGTGTCTTCGAAATCGACTCCTCTTGTTCCTAAGAACTCACTCTTGGCTTGTTTGGTTGCATAATCTCTAATATCGCTTATGATACCCGCTTTTTCACTATCATTCAAAGAAGAATAACCCATTGAATTCATAAACTCTTGTACATAGTCATAGCCTAACTTGTTCTTGGTCTTTTGGAAATTTGTAAATTCTTCATCGTATAATTTGTATTTTTCCCCATCATAACTGATTTGAGTTGTACTGCTTGCAGGTAATACATTATCTTCGCTTGTCGCGTCATATAGTCTTAACAGCTCATCAGAGAACTCATCAGACTTATTTGATTTATAGTAGCCTGGAGACGATTCAAGTAAGAATCTACCAAACATTCCCATTCCTAAGTCTTCTCTTTGTACTTCTTCGCCTTTAGAGTTGATAGATGGTTGGTTCAACATAGACAACCACGGAATTTTATTAAATAGTTGTCGCTTAAATTTATCCACAGCCCCTTTATTTGGATATGTGGTTCTTTGCGTACCATCTATTATTCTAGCTACTTGACCTAATCCTGTTGGGATATATTGAAGTGCATAAGAACTTGTAGCACCGAGTATCATATCCACCGCTTTTGCACTGTTTCCATCGCCATAAGAATTTATCATATTCATTAGCCCCGACAACATTGAAGTTTCGAATATTGGTTCAGCTACCGAAGTAATCATGTCTAAGGCTCTATCGCCAAAATTATCATCACTTTCCTCAAATAGTTGTCGCCATAATTCCGCACCAACTGCCATTGGCATAATTACCGGAGATGCCCAGTCTATAGTATAAGAACCAAAAGGAAATTGAATTGAATAAGTCTGTTCTCCTAACTCATTATCGTATCTTTGTTTACGGTCCTTATCATCGTCTGTAATTTTCAAGATGCCTTTTGATGCTAAAAACATTCCTAATAAGGCAATACCTGTTCCGGTTAAACCTTGCGATAAACTATCGATATATTCATTAGCGGTAATCTTTCCGCTTTTTAGATCGCCGGCCCTTTTAGTTACAGTGTATAAAAGATTAGCTGGCGAATACTCAATACCTCTTTTGACAATGTTCATAGGTGTTTTCTTAAAAGGAAGCACTGCATCTGTAATAAATCGAGTAACTTTATTTATGTTGGCAAATTCGTTTATCCAATTAGCTATCATGTTATCATCACGATATGTCGCCTTTAAGGCTTCTTGCATCGCATAATCTTGACCTTTTTGGAATAGTTCGGTATTTACATCGTTCTCGGTTAGATTATTAGCTTTCATATATTGAGCTAAAGATTTTGCGTATCTGTTTTTAGAGAAAAGGATATCTTCCGCATCTAATAATTTTCCATTTAATTCCGCAGCCTTATTTATCCATTTACCTACACCTTTGTCTTTAAAGGCTTTTTTATATTTTTGCACCAGTTCGCTAATATCGTACTTACCATTTTCTTGGATAATATTTTTAGCGAAACTATCATAATCAGCTTTGGCAAAATCGTATAATGCTTTATCACTGACATTCATATGATTGTGTAATAAAGTTTTAGTTCTGGTATCGATAAGACCTTGTTTTTGAGCGAAAGATTCTATAGCTGTTCCTACATAATTTTTAATATCGACAACCGGCGAAAAGATAGCATTGCCAAGTATATTACGGATATGAGTTCTATGATTTCCAAGCATTGATAAATAACGCCAAGTATCAAGTTTATCTTTTAATGTTGGCGGTATCTGTTCAGCGACATTTCTAGATATTTCTTCTAACGCTTGATTTAACTCGGTTTCATTCTTACTGTTTAATACTTTTTCTTTTAATTCAGTTGGAACTTCAATTTCAATTTCTTTATTTCCATGATTGATATCAAGGATATTTTGAATTTTATTGATGTTTTGTTCTAAAGTTACAAGTCTACCTTCAGGAGTTAAGCGTTTTAAAATTCTAGATGCCTGAGTTTGTTTACTGGCCTCAGTTAATTGAGTGGCTAATTCAGAAGCAACCTTAATGGCATTTTCTGTATCACCGATAGAACCTAAGTAATTTAATAAGACTTCACCCTTTGCAATTCTAGATGAATTGTTTTTACTTGTATAGAACCTATATAAAGCATCTTCTTTACTTAAACCGTCTAATTCTTTTTTAGCTCTTTCAACTAATCTTTTATTAGATTCAGGGCGATAAGCAAATGTCCCTTTGCCTATTTCGGCCTTTAAGGCTTCATTATCCATAACACCGCTTTCACCTATCGTTCTTACAAATTGTCTGGTCTTGGTATTGGCATCGGTTTGTTTAGGTGCTTCAAAATCCGTTTTTGGACTTTCGCCTTGTTTAATAGATCCGTATTCTTTTAAAGAATCATTATATTTTTGGATATCATTTTCAAGATATATATCATCAATAAATCTATTTAAATCACTAATAGCATCTTGTCTTAACATTTCTTCGCCGTTAATTTGTTTTAAAGAAACATAATCATCACTTCTCAATAAATTTAATAGACTATTTAAACGGTCGGTTTCATCAATGCCCCAACTGTCCCCTATTTCCGGATGTTTGCTTTCAAATTCATGAAGCGCAGAATCTAAACTTTCAGCGTTCACATTTTTAGTAAGTTTCATTCCGTTAGGTAAACTTTGATTAGTGATGAACATATTCTCGCCTGATATATCTCTTGAATATTTTGATGGCAAATAGAAAGTTCTGTTTTTAAAGAATTCCTTAGCATCTTCTTTTAATGGATTGATGTTTTCTACTTTGGCATTCTCTACAATATAATCAACTATCTCATTATAAGTATCATCATATATAAAACCATCATTCTTTATTTCATCTACCATTTTGTTATATAGTTCATTTATTCTTTCATCTTTGATATTGTATTGATCTTCTATATAATCTAATGTTTCGTTAGATTTGACATTTGATGATTTATTTGAGATATTGTTATTAGAAGCGACAGCCGTATCCACGCTACCCCTTGCGAGGGTAAAACGCGATACAAAATTGTCGCTTTTTTCATTTTTATATAGTTTGTTGCCATTTTCAATTAAACCATTCAAATATTCAGAGAAATTGTCTTTATCATATAAACTCGAAATATTATTTACTTCATACCCTCTAACATCCTTACCTTTTAAGGAAAGAATATAAATATTATCTCCTTTTTCTAAGATAGCAGTTTTTAAAGGTGTTTTGTTTCTATTGTCAACATAATCAGTTCCCAATACTACATAATCGTCAATATTATCTAATAAGTCAGCTATTAATTCATCGCTTATACCGTGCTTATTGTTGATTTTACTTCTAGTTTTATTATCTAGATAAATCTCACTATTTATACCAATAAAGTCAAGAGCATCGTTTGTATCAGTAACCACAAAACCATATCTTCCTGGGTCTTTTTTCATATTCAATAATTGTTTAATTGTACTTAATAAACTTCCATTTTTGGTAAAAGAATTAGGAGATAGTTTCTTAGCTCTATTTATATTAAAAGAATTATTTTGTTGCTCATCATTATTTAGATCAATAGAATATTTGTTATTATCAATCTTAGCTACCATTCCTTGCGTTGGATCTATCCAGGCTATATCATCCAAATTCATTTTCTTTGAATACACTTGTCCATTGCTAGAATATGATTCTGCTTCCATTCTTGAAGGAGTTACAAAGATACCATTTTCAATAGGATTTGAACTGTATACGGTGATTTCGCCATTATTCAACGCTTCTTTTGCCATATGCCCTGTATAATCAGGATCGAAATCGCTTTCTTCCCAACCTTCCCAATCACTATCTTGGAGTGTTTCTTCAAATGTTTTTATATCATCTATATTACTAATCCAAGTGTGGTAATCATCATAAACTGGATTTTCTTTTAGAATAATATCTAATTGCTTTTGTTTGCGATTATTTGTCTCTGTTTCTGTATTAGTAGAATTTGAATAATCTTCTATCGGTAAAGAATTCTTATTGACATTTGTTTCATTATTTGAGATATTATTGTCATAAAGATATCCATCGGATGTCCCTGGCGATTGGAGCCTCGAGCTTCCGATAGACTGTTTCTTTGGCAATTGGAGCCAAAGAGTCTCAGTAATGATATCTTTTTTTGTTTTTCCGGCTGGGTAAATTAGATTTCCATCAAGTTTTTTGTTAAAATAACTAATTAAATTTTCTTTTCCATAAGAACTTAAAATAAAGTTTGAATCAATATCAACATTGTTATATTTTCCACTTCCGTCAGGTTTAATCGCAACTAACATAACACGATTATCATTATCTATTGCTTTTACTAAAGCGACAATACTATCATTCTGATACTTAAATACACCGATTGGATCTTCTAATAATTTAGGAAGTTGCTTAAAAGTCTCTTTTGAAATATTGTGTTGGTTTCCTTTCGCGCCAATTCCCATGCCATTTTTTATATGATTTTCTGTCATAAGCATCGGATAATCGTTGTAGCCCAAATCAGTCATCCATTTAGGAGAATTATTTCGCACTTCTATAGCATTAGCTGAACTAGTAAATGTTCCATTACTAATGGATTCAACGGCATCTTCAAAATTAGAATTCGTACTATACACTAAATCTCCAGCTACTTTAATATTTGAAGTGTCAATCTTTGCATTCCTAAATGCTTTTAAGAAGTTATACTCTATATCTTGTGCGGTATTAGTATTAGATACTATATTCTTAATACCTTCGTATGAGCTTGCTTGGCGATTTCTATGGCTCTTAGCGAATATGCACGCAAAAAAATTATGGGACATTCTAGTCAAGATATAACCGATGATGTTTACACACACGCACCTATTAAATATCTAATACAAGAAGTAAATAAAATAAAAATAGAGGGCTAATTTGCCCTCTTAATTTGTTAGTTTATGTTAGTTACAGTGTTAATTTATGACTGTTTTCTATTAAACGCAATTACAGGAAAGCCCTTATTTAAAGGCTTTTCCAATAATTGAAGAAATAGTTTTTCACACTTTCATTATACTAATCTTTTTTGATTTTAGCGACATAAAATAAATCGCCATCATCTTCGCCAACAAAAGTCTTTTCTTCCAAAAGATGCATATCGCTATGCCTTTCAAGCAAAGCCGCTACCTGCCTTTCATTTTCTTTTTTATTAATTGTACAAGTTGAATAGACAAGGATTCCACCTTTTTTTAACAAAGGAATGTTGTTTTCCACCAGTTCCATTTGCAGTAATTGTAATTCATCAAGATTTTCAGGTTTAATGTGATATCTCAAATCTGGTTTACGTCTCAAGATTCCAAGCCCAGAACAAGGCACATCTAATAAAATGCGATCAAATTCCAAATTTATCTTATCTTTTAAATAGCGTCCATCATGATTTAAATAATTAATCTCATCAAAACCAAGCTTCTTCGCTGTCATTTTAATCAAATTTAAACGATGTTCATGAAAATCATTAGCATACGCATTAGTTGGCTTTATGATATCCAAAGCATTGAATAGCTTACCACCGGGTGCGCTGCAGACATCTAATAAAGTGTTGTCTTTTTCAAGCCCTAAATAATGATACAACTTAGAACTGTTAACATCTTGGATATAAAATAAGCCTTCTTTAAAGTCACTAGTATTGATCAAATTTTGATTAGACGTAAAAGTATCTTCATTGATTATTTTAATATCATATTTGTCACTAAGGTAAGCATAGTTTGTCTTGCGCTTGTTTATTCGATAAAAAACTTGTGGAATTTTATTTACATTATCTAAAAATGTTCTAAATTCCCTTTGAGGATATTGTTTTTTTATAAGTTTAATCATCCATAAAGGAAGAGAATAATGAATCGATAACTTCTCATCATCATCACCAAGATATTCGACATAATTGTTCAATTTATGCAAAATAGCACTAATAAAACTCTTCTCGCCTTTCTTGTTGACTAAGTTTGGATACTCATTAAATACGACATAGTCTTTTTGTTTAAGAAAAAAACGTTCATATGTAGCCATTGATAAAATGATTTCAACTTTAGAAGATATCTTACCCTCATCTTTGAATTGGGCACGAAGCTCATAAAAATGTCTCAAGACACCATTTACGAGTTCTGTTACAAAAGCCCTTTGGATTAAAGGAAGCTTATTTAATTCGTTTTTCATCATCAAGCCAGCATATTCGCCGTTATTGATGGTTGCATTTAATATTTGAAAAGCTAATGTTCTTTGATTCATTTTCACTCCAGATAATTAGGATCAATATCGATCTTTATGTTAGATATGTTACTATTAGATATATATAAATTAACTATTTTAGTTAAATAATTCAACATCAAAATCAAATCCTTATCTACAATAATAATTCTCGATCGATGTAACTTGTTTATTTTATTTATATCTACTAACGGATATTTACGAAATGTACAGTCACTAAGTAAATCAATAAGTATTTTTTTACTATTTTCCAATCTATTGACATATATATCATGTAAATAAATAGCTATTAAATGAGTATATGGTGGATATCCGGCTTTTCTTCGATAGTTCATTTCAATGTTATAGAAGTAATTATAGTCCTGTTTCATAACAGCTTTTAAAACATAATGATTTGGATTAAAAGCCTGTATTACAACCTTTCCTTCAATATCACTACGGCCACTTCTTCCAGATGCTTGCATCAGTAAGTCAAAAGTTTGTTTAGCAGCATTGTAATCTTGATGCATTAGACCGGCATCGGCATTAATAATACCAACTAATTCAACCAATGGATAATCTAGTCCTTTAGCAATCATTTGAGTACCAATCAAAATATCAATTTCATGTCGGTCGAATTCGCTCAGAATCCGCTCATGTGCTCCTTTTTTATTTGTGCTATCTTTATCCATTCTTTTAACTCTAGCACTTGGAAATAACCTTTCAATCTCTTCTTCTATTCTTTTAGTTCCAAAGCCATAATAAACTAAATCATTACTATGACAATTAGGGCAATTTTTGATAATCTTGTATGTTCTACCACATTGATGACATTTTAAAATATTTTCATCTTTATGATAGCTCAAAGGTATATCACAGTCATGGCATTTCATCACTTCCCCACAATCAGCGCATTTGATAATCGGCGAATAACCTCGTCTATTCAGTAAAATGATCGCTTGATGTTTCTTGGATAAAACTTCATCAATATCTTTTATCAATTCATTGCTGATGATACTAGATTTTTTATTTCGCATCAAAGACATATCAACAATAGAAATCTTGGGTAAAGATAAATTGATTCTCTTGTCTAATCTAAACAAATTATAATCGCCTTTTAAAGCTCTAGTATAGCTATCTAGCGACGGAGTTGCGCTAGCCAACAAAACCTTTGCATTATGCATCATTGCTATTTTTCTAGCGACATTTCTGGTTTCATATAACGGAATAGAGTCCTGCTTATATGATGAATCGTGTTCCTCATCAATAATAATTAATCCAAGATTATTAAATGGCAAAAAGATACTAGATCTTGTGCCGACAACAATTTTAGCTTCGCTTCTTATTACCCTTTTATACTGTTCATATCGTTCAGTGTCGTTAAGACCTGAATGAAAAAATATAACATCTGAAAAACGTTCTTTAACTCTTGAAATCATCTGAGGTGTCAAAGATATTTCAGGCACCAAGATAAGTACTTCCTTACCTAAAGAAAGGTAAAATCTTGCAAGATGAAGATACACCTCAGTCTTGCCTGAACCGGTAACCCCAAATAATAGAGAAACAATTTTTTCACTTTGAATCATTTTATCGTAAACCGCCTGTTGGTCGCTTGTTAATTTCTTAAATTTTACGATATTCAGCGGTTTAATATTCTTATATTCGCTTTCTCTAGTTTCTCTTGAAAGATATCCGCTTTCCTCTAATTTCTTGATGATAGAAGGAGAAATTTTATTTGCATCTTTAAGTGTTATTTCTTCTGGTAACATATTTAAAACTTCGTTTTGTTTTTTGGTCAAAACTCTATCACTATTTTTTTTGATAAGAAATATTTCTTTTTTACTCTCTTTTATATTTGTGGATGTTTTAAGGATTTTGGGAAGCATGACATTCAAACATGATATAAATGGCGAAATTGTTGTTTTGGCTAACCATCTAGCTATCTCTAATTGCTTATCATTCAAAACAGGACTATCATCAACAATGGATCTTATTTCTTTAATTTGATAACCATAATCATTATTCAGTTCTTCTAAAGAGTTACTATATTCTTTAATATCAAACACAATAGCTGTTGTATTTTTATTATTAAAGTCAACCTTGACTCTTGCGTATTTATTTACCTTTTTAAGTGAATAATAGACAAAAGGACGATCAACTTTTAAATTGGAATTAGTGACATAAACTTCTAATAAATACATGATTATATTATAATCTAATAAATTATCAAAAGTTCAACTTTGTTGAATAACTAATCCATCATCAATATTTTGTTCATTCTAAAGTCATTATCTCAGCACTGGTGTTGTAGAATATTTTGTTTATACTTGCATCAATTGGTGTTTCATCACTTAAAAATATATTCATCAAATATCAAAGATAGCTATTATTAAATCATTTTATTGACCGTGTCCTACACCCATGTTTTAAAATAAGGGGGTAAAATAAATGAGAGAAAAATACAAAACATATTCCATGGAAGAAACACGCGAAGCAACAGGTCTTACATATGATGCATTAAAGTTTTACTGTAATGAGGAGTTAATTCCTAATGTCAAAAGAAACAAAAATAATTATCAAATATTTGATGACAATGATATCTCATGTTTAAAGAATTGTGACATGAGTATTGACGAAATGAAAGAATACCTCAACTTATGTTTAAAGGGAGAATCGACAATTCCTGAAAGAATGACTATTTTAGATGCTAAGCTTCTAGAACTTGAACAAAAGATAGAGAAAATACAAAATAGTATTGATTATATTCACTGGAAACAAAACTTTTATGATGATGTATTATCTGGAAAAACAAAGTATTTTAGTTATTTAATTCCAATAGAAAATGATGACAAATAGCCATCATTTTCAATTTGTATATTTTTAATATTTATAAAATTTTCTCTAGTTCCAAAACCGTGTGGATACTTATTAATACTTTCGATTCAATATTCTTTTTTAAATCTTTTAATAAATCTGCTTGAGCATTAAATTGATTATAGAATGGATCGTCATACGCATAATATGTTGTGGATAAACCATAATCTTTAAATGTACTTTCATTTAAATCCGCGACAGACAATCTTCCATAAAAAGAATACCTCATAATAACTGCATTAGGTGTTGGTGATATGTCATCTATCTTATCTGAAATACAATTACTATCAAGTGAAGTACCATTTATATTATTTCCATATTCTAACACTGCTCTACCATTTGCAATGCCTCCTGCCGAAATCCTACTATTGTAGCTTTATCTTCATCGAATGTTCTATCGTTTTTACTGTCTCCTCATCCAGAGCAGATCCTTGTGCAAAAGAATATAAATTTTTACCCTTTAAGACTTCAGCTTCTGGGAATAAATATAATCTATCGATGAAAGTTTTTATTATTCCTCCTACTGTATACCAATAGACCGGTGTTCCTATTACAATAATATTTACATCTTCTAACTTTTTAAAAATTTCCTTAATTTGATCATCTTCATAAACTTGACCATACTGATATACTTTATAATCTACATCTACAAAACATCATGTTTAACATTTTTTAATACCTCTTCACCAATTTTGAAAGTATTATCATTTTTATTTGGACTTCCATTCATAAAAATTACTTTTTCCATTTCTTTACCTTCTTTCCTCTTTTATGAAACACCCGAGTCAATAACTAAAATAAAAAAAACAAACCCCTCAGGGATTTGTTTTGATGCGCAAATATTTAACCTATAGAACCTTCCATATTTATTTTTAAGAGCTGATTCAATTCAACGGCATATTCCATAGGTAGCTCTTTAGTGAAAGGTTCAATAAATCCTAAGATAATCATCTGAGAAGCTTCATCCTTAGTTAAACCTCTAGACATCAAATAAAACAACTGCTCTTCGGATATCTTGGAAACCGTTGCTTCGTGTTCAATAGTTGAAGTATCGTTGGTCATAATATTAGTAGGTATAGTATCGCTTGATGATATCTCATCTAAAATCAAGGTATCACACTCAACTTTAGCCTTAGAATAATCAGCATTTTTGCTCATCGATACCAAACCGCGATAATTAACTTTGCCACCTAATCTAGATAATGACTTAGAGATAATGGTGCTAGATGTATGCGGAGCTAAGTGAATCATTTTAGCGCCTGCATCTTGATATTGATTCTTAGTGGCAACTGCAACCGAGATACATACCCCTTTTGCATATTCGCCAGCCAAAATACATGCTGGATACTTCATATTTAAATGAGAGCCGACATTTCCATCAATCCATTCCATAATGCCATGTTTTTCTACATAGGCTCTTTTTGTCACAAGATTAAGAATATTGTTCGACCAATTTTGAACAGTTGAATAACGACATTTTGCTCCTTCTTTAACATATATTTCTACAACAGCAGCATGTAGAGAATCATTAGAATATTTAGGAGCTGTGCATCCCTCGACATAATGAAGATCGCTTCCTTCATCAACAATTATTAGTGTTCTTTCAAATTGGCCCATCAATTCAGAATTAATCCTAAAATATGACTGAAGCGGTTTATCCAATTTGGTATTTTTAGGGACATAAATAAATGAGCCACCTGACCATACTGCAGCATTTAAAGCTGCATATTTATTATCAGCATATGATACAACCTTGCCAAAATACTCCTTAAAAATATCTGGACATACCTTTAAAGCAGTGTCTGTATCATAAAATAGAACTCCTGCTTCTTCAACTTCCTTAAGCATGTTGTGGTAAACAACTTCTGATTCGTATTGCGTAGAAACGCCAGCCAAATATTTAGCTTCAGCTTCTGGAATATTCAATTTTTTAAATGTTGTCTTGATAGTATCAGGAACATCATCCCAATCTTTTTCAACTCTTTCTGATGGTTTGATATAATATGTAAAATCATCAAAATTAATATCACTTAAATCAGGTCCAAATTTTGGATTATCTAATTCCAAAAATTTATGATAAGCCTTCAATCGATACTCCAACATCCATTCAGGCTCATTTTTATGTTTGGATATTTCTCTAATTACTTCTTCACTTAAACCCTTTTTAGTTCTATAGATTGATACGTCTTCATCCTTAAAACCATACTTATAATTCTCTTGGCTATCAATTATATCTTTATTTTTCATTACTCATACCCGCTTTAATCAATTCTTCGATTGCCTTAACGCCTATTGTCCCACATTTAATACGATTAGCTTGACGATATAAAGTATCAAAAGCATTAGCTTCTTCAAGTATGTCACTGTCATACGGCTTTTCATCTAACATTGCATAGTATTCATTGATGATACTTAAAGCTTCGTTGGCTTTTTTACCTTTTAGTAAAACTGAAAAAATAGATGTTGAAGCAAAAGAAATAGTACAACCTATCCCATCGAAACGAATATCCTTAACAACACCATCTTCGACCAATGCCTGTACTTTTATATCATCAATACAAGAATCTGATGCCATATGAATAGTCTTATATCTTTCATCATCTAATAATCCTTTATTTCTCGGATGATTATAATGATCTAACAAAATAGTTCTTTTAAAATTTTCATCCATCATAAGAACACTCCTACGCACTTCTCTAAAGTTACTTCTTTACATATCGAAACAAACTTATCGATTTCTTCTTTTGTATTATATAAGTAAAGTGATGCCCTGATTGTTTCTGATGCACCAATGACATTTAACAATATCTTGGCACAATGATTTCCAGATCTCACGGCAATATTTTGACTGTTCAAATATGTAGCAGCATCTTGAGCAAATATACCATTAAAGTTAAATGTAACAATGGCACAATCACTATGCGGATTATATATTTGAACATTATCTAATTTAGATAGTTCTTGAACTAGATAAGAAACCAATTCTAAATCATTTTTTTCGACATTTTCCATGCCGATATTCATCAAGTATTCCATAGCTTTTTTCATGCCCAAAACCCCTTCAATGCAAGGTGTTCCAGCTTCAAATTTATAAGGGGGTTTCTTCAATAAGATATTACCACATATATCAAATCTAGCATTTGAACCACCGCCAAGCATAAAAGCATCCATTTTTTCTAAAAGATTATATTTACCATAAAGAACACCAACGCCACTAGGTCCACACATTTTATGTCCGCTAAAGGCTAAGAAATCGACATCCAAATCTTGAACATCAGTTTTAATATGAGGAACCGATTGCGCACCATCGCATACGACAACAGCACCATAACTATGCGCGATTTCAGCTATTTCTTTCATTGGCAAAATATATCCCAAAACATTAGAAACATGGGCTAAAGTTACAACTTTGACTCCTTCATGCATAGCCTTTTTAAATAATTCTATTTCAAAGGAACCATCCTTATTCAATGGAATATATTCAACCTTGGCTCCTGTAACCTCTGCCACCTTAAACCAAGGTAAAATATTAGACGCATGTTCAGCCTCAGATGATAAAATAACATCACCCTTTTTTAGAAACTTTTGTCCATAGCCATAAGCAACTAAATTTAAAGCTGATGAAGCACCGTTAGTAAAAATAATTTCATCTTTACTTTTAGAATTAATAAATTTTTTGACCACTTCTCTTGCTTGTTCATATTCATTAGAAACTTCAAAAGATAGATCGTAGTCGCCACGATGAATATTAACTGTCTTATTAGTATAATAATTCATCACTTCATCAATTACACATTGTGGTTTATATGAAGTGGCTGCTGAATCAAAATATATTAAATTAGGATTATTTTTAAACATTGGAAAATCGTTACGGATTTTATTTACATCAAACATAAGCTTTTCACTTTCTTTCTATTCTCTTCTTCAATGTTCTCACCACCGTCGAATAATTTATAAAGTGATGGTTCAAATGAAAGATAACTTTCAATCATCAGCAACAAAGCACTATTCTTATCTAAGCCGCGAGCATTCATGTAATATAAAACTTCATCATCAATAGTGCCTGATGATAGAGAATGTGATGCCACAACATCATTCTCATCAATATTTAATACTGGTCTTATCAAAGCCTTAGTTAATGAATCGATAGTTAAACAGCGACTTTTTTGATGGTGGATAGAAGATTTAGCCCCACTTACAATATTGCCGATAACATTTAATTTCAAATCTGAGTCCTTAAGAGCAACTATCGAATTACTGACATAAGCCTCGCTATGAGCACCTTTATTGGTGATATCAAAATTAATATCTTTGTTTTTGCTGCCTAAATATATCGAATTTAAATTTAAAACAGAACGAGCATTTAATGTAAAAGCTGAGTTTTGAATTAAATCATTATCTTCAAGATCTAAATAACTAATATTCAAATTAGTCTCATTTGAAAGAATAGCACTTTCCCTTAAATCTAAGTTCTTAGATTTACGATAGATAAAAATATTATAGTTACCACCCTTAAATTCATAACTTATATTCGCTTTATTTGAATCGATAATAATCATAATATTAGCATCTTCTTTTTCACTGATTAAAAGCGGTTTTTCATTTACGATATTTATGACCTTACTCATTTTTTAGCCTCTTGTTATTAGCACAGGTGCCTAAGCTATATACCATCGGTTTCATCTCTTTAACAAATGAAATATTTAATTCTTTGTATAACCAGTCATAACCATCATTATCTATTTTTTCAACTAGTTCATAATCACCTTCAACCACGATTTTGCCATCAACAATGACATGAGAGTGCGTTGGGTGAATCATTGTAAAAAATCTTTCATAATGTGATACGACAAGCAACATTGAATCATTATTTAAACAATAATCTTCAATGGCTGATGAAACTATCTTGATTGCATCGACATCTAAACCGCTATCTATTTCGTCTAACATTGCCAAACTCGGTTTAAGCATCAACATTTGAAGTATTTCATTACGTTTTTTTTCACCGCCAGAAAAACCATCATTTACAAAACGATGAGCCAAATCATCTTTCATATGTAATTTTTTGATATTAGCTTCAATCTCTTTAATAAAAGTAAAAAGCGATATCGGTTCTTCTCTTCTGGAATTCATTGCTGCCTTTAAAAAGTCTGAATTAGTAACACCAGGAATATCTTTAGGATATTGCATAGCCAAAAAGATCCCAGCTCTGCTTCTTTCGTCAACAGTCATTTTTAAAACATCTTTACCATCATAAAGAATTTCGCCTTGACTGACAGTATAACTTGGATTGCCCATTATAGTTTGTAGTAATGTTGATTTACCGTTGCCATTAGGCCCCATAATAGCGTGTATTTCACCACTATTGATTGTTAAATTTAAACCTTTTAATATTTCTTTATCTTCAACTTGAACATGTAAGTCTTTTATTTGTAAACAGTGTGCCATAATTACCTCCTGCTAGAAAATTATAACATAATACCGCAAACTAAGCTTTAAATACAATCTATAAACTGAATTTTAGCTGAATTTTACCGGTATAAATTGTATAAAAAAAATTAGTATTATATAATAACGTGGTGTTTAGGAGGAATTTATGAAAACAAAAGATTTAATCAAAAAGTATTGGTTTGTCTTTACATTAGCAATATTAGCAGTAGTATTTGTCATCTTCTACGCCGTTGAAATGAATGCTAATAGCGAAAAAGAAATCAAAACTTTAAAACAAGACGATTCATATGTCATATACAGCATCGATGGCGAGTCATATTATGCTGATGAATTATACGATGAACTATATTCAAGATATGGTTTTGATTCATCATATAGAGCACTTGATAGATTGGTAGTTGAAAGTGCCGTTGATACAACTAGTGAAATGAAAACTGTAGCTAGTAATAATGCTCAATATCTACTAAGTTCTTATGACAGAGATACATTAGATGCCGATCTGCGTTCATTGGGATTTAATGGTATTGATGATCTTGCGAACTATTATATTTATCTGCAAAAGAATTACGCTTTATCAAAAGAATATTTCTTAGCTCACGAAGAAGAATATGTTACTCCATATATGGAAAAATCTCCAAGAACTATTTCACATATCTTGATTAAAGTTGCAGATGTAGAAGAGATTAAAAACGAAGATGGAACAGTAACTCATAAAGCTAATCCAACTGAAGAAGAAACCGCAAAATTAAACGAGGTATTAGAAAAACTTCAAAGCGAAGATTTCGCTCAGGTTGCATATGACTACTCAGAAGATTCAAGCAATACCAATGGTGGATATTTAGGTTTAATTGATGAAGACAGCAAATCAAAATATGTTAGTGAATTCGCTGATGCATCAATGAAATTAAATGAAGGCGAAGTTAGCGATGTCATCGTAACTCAATTTGGTTATCATATCATCAAATGTAATGCTTCAACTGTCGATACTTTATTGGATAATCAAGACTTCATATCACAACTGTTTGATCTTCATTCAAATCTATACGCTCAAATCATCCTGGAAAAAGCTCAAGAATTGAATATCAACATTGTAGACGAAGGATTTAAGAGCGAATTAGAAACCAGATTAAACGAAAGCGAGGCAGAATAATGAAAAAATTATTAATTGGAATATTATCCGTTCTATTATTATCTGCTTGTTCAAATTCAGAAAAAGTACTTGTTAGCGGTGGTGATGAAATTATCATCAGCAAAGAAAAGGAAAATGTCACTAAGCAAGACTTATTTACTTCAATGCAAAACAACGATTACTCAGCGATTATTATCAATAAATTAATTGCTAAAGTCAGCCAAACAGAAGGAATCGACTTGGAAGAAGTAGAAAAACAAGCTGATGAAAGATTAGAAATGATGGAACAGACTTATGGTTCATACTATAGTCAACTTGAATACTACTACGGTGGAAAAGATGCTCTTAAAGAAAATATAGTAGCTTCAATTTGTTCTGAAGAATTAGCTAATCAATACATCGATTTAAACTTTGACCAATACGCAGATGAAAACAAACCTGTTAAAATGCAATTAGCTTACTTTTCTGATCTCGACACAGCAAATAAAGTAATTGAAGAAGTTAATGCAGGTAAAGATTTCACTGAAGTTGTATCGAGTAATGGTTATTCAAGTGATGCAAGTGCTAAAGTTTATTTAGATAGCGATTCACTTGCAATCGAAATCAAGGAATATCTAAATGCCGACACTACCAAAATTGGTTTATCAGATATTATCAATACTTCAACAACTACTACTGATAGTACTGGTAATGAAGTCGCTGAAACTAGATACTATGTTATAAATATCATTGATAGAGATGCTAGTAACTTTAAAGATGAATTTATTGAAACATTATTAAATAAATTTGAATTAGCTGATGCTATTAACTACTTCTTTGGTAAACACGATATCCAATTCTACGATCAAAGAACTTACGATTTAGTTAGTTCTCAATATGAGTCATTAAAATAATGTGTGTATTTTGCAAAATAATTGATGGCGAAATTCCATCATACAAGATTTATGAAGATGATGATGTTTTAGCTATCTTAGATATCTCGCAAACTACTTTAGGACATACACTTGTTATGCCTAAAAAGCATTACGAAAATGTCTTAGCTATTCCTGCTGATGAACTTGCAAAGATGATTGTAAAGGTTCAGGAAGTTGCTAATAAGGTCGTTACTAATTTAAATGCTAAAGGATTTAATCTGCTAGTAAATACCAATGAAATAGCCGGACAAACAGTGATGCACTTACATTTTCATATCATTCCTAGATATGACGAAAACGACACAATCGAGATCAACTTTCATGAAAATGAATTTGATTTAAAATCATTATTAGAAAAGATTAATAAATAACGCTCTAAAAAGGAGGACTAGTGTCCTCCTTTTTAAATGTTCCGATTTCATTAACTCTTAATTATATTCATGAAAAATAAATACCTCCATAAACCTTATGTGACTATTGTGGCATTTACTTAAATATTATTGATGTTTATAAAATGAACGATTATCAAGTGAGAATAATCTTGGCGTAAATTCACCAACTTCAATTTGTTCAAAAGCTTTTTGAATAGTATTGATTCTTGCATCGATATTATCAATTAAGTACAATATCTCAGCTTCAATAGTTTCTGGTCTTACTGGCGAGCCAAACTCATATTGTCCATGATGAGCTAAAACCATATGTCTCAAAATCAATAATTCTTCGCTGTCTTCTAACTGCAATTCTTTGCCTATTTCTAATAGACGAGCTTGAAGAATCGAGATGTGACCAAGTAGTTTTCCCTCTTTGGTATATTCAGTAACAACCGGACTAGATAACTCTTCAATCTTTCCTAAATCGTGTAAAATAACGCCAGCTAACAGATAATCTGATGACAAATCAGGATAAATATCACATATCGCAATAGCTAATTTACACATACCATAAGTATGAGTTGCCAATCCACCCATAAAACTGTGATGAATCTTACTGGCAGCCGGATACTCATAAAATTCATTTTCATAATATTTTAAACACGAGCTGACAATCTTAGCGATTTTCAAGTTATTGATGCGGTGAATAGTGTCTTGAATAAATTTACGTAAATCTTCTTTTTCAATTGGCGATTTAAAGATAAAATCTTCTTTCTTTACATCTTTTTGTTGAACAGGCAAAACTTTAATAACTTTTGCTTGCAATGCGTTTCGATATTTAATTATCTCAAGGTCAAACTCAAATACCTTCCCTACTTCCAATTCCTTTTCAATATTCGGTTTTACATCCCACATTTTCGCTTCAATACTTTGAGTATCATCCTGAATAACTAATGTTAAGTATGGAGCACCATTATTGGTCGTTCCTTTAACAAGTGAAGTTAGAAGCAAGAGAGTATTAACGTGTTCACCCTCTTTAAAATCCTTTATTTTTTTAGTCATCATTCCACTCCATTTCATTTAAAATCGCATATACTGCATCAATATTGAAACCTTTTGATACCAATGAATGATATATTCTATTTCTCAATTCGGTTCCATGATACTTCTTTTCAAATCTTGATTTAGCTTTATTCGCCTCTTTGCGCAGCAAAAACTTTTCTTCAAATGTTTCCTCTTGAAAAGACAATAAAGATAATGCCTTATTAGCTATATCTATCGCAAAACCTTCTTGCACCAGTTTTTTAAAAATAAGCTGTTTTTTCATATTTAAAGATTTGTTATGAATCTGAGCCTGGTATTTTTCAGCCAGTTTCATCGCTTTATTGAATTCTTCATCTTCATCTTTTTTATCAATAACAAGTTCTTCAATGATATTTAAAGGTACACCGACTTTACGCAAATTTTGAATAATCTTTTTTTGCGAATATAAGGCCTTTTCATAAGTTTCGATCTTGTATAAACAATAACGGTAATCATCTAACAAATTAATTTCGATTAGCTTATCAATAATCTTATTGATTTGTTTAATATCAAGATTATAATTCTTATTTAAATAATCATACATTTCTTTAACCGTATAATCTCGATTGGCTAATCTTTTTAAACTAGCACGATATGCCAAAACACAACCTTCGTTCTTCTTGATTTCATCATATTGACTAAAAGTTAGCTTCCCATCTTTTCTAAGACCAAAATCATAATACTGATCAAGCGATACATAAATTTTTTCTTCCTGACCATTACTAGAAGTTATGTCAATCACCACATAGTCACTTTTCAAACGAACAGCACTGATTATATAATTATCGGTAAAATCATTCAAAGCCTTGTTATATAACTCGATTATATTTTTACCAAATATATCAGCATTATAATTTATTGTTGATTCAATTGATTTTTTAGACATTTGATTTATTCGACTGTCATCTAATGATAAGAATTCTTTTATCTTAACTAACAATTCTTCTTCGTCATTAAATAAGAACCCATTTTCATTATCATATACAATATCATCCAAAACTTCATCATAGCGCGCAAAAACAACTAACCCGCTAGAAAGTGCTTCAATATATGTCATACCTTGAGTTTCAGTAGTTGAAGCACTGATAAATGCATCAGCACTATGATAATAAGTCGGCACATTATCAAATGGCACTTTTCCCACAAAAACTATATAACCATTCAATTGGTAATTATCAGTCATTTTCTTTAAATCATCTAATTGCGGTCCGCCACCAACAATAACCAATTTTACTTTAAGACCATCAGCTTTTATATTCTTAAAAGTTCTAATGATCAAATCAATAGATTTTTCTTGAGCGATTCTTCCGACATAAAGTAGCATTTTTTCATCGTCTTTAACACCCAATTCTGATCTTGTCTTTTTAATTGTCTCAATCGATGTATTTTCTCTTTTAAATCTAGATAGTTCTATACCAGTTGGAATGATAGAGATTGGTGTTTTTATTCCATAGCTAAGTAACATATTTTTAGTTTTGCGCGATGGGGCAATTAATTGCATACATGAATCTCCATAAGCCTTAGAAATGGCTGAAACAGCCTTTTTCGCCAATTTATCAATACTTTCTAAATGAGTAAAATTAATATAGTGTGTATAATCTTCATATGTAGTATGATACGTTCTTACAAGTGGAATGTGTAGTTGCTTAGCAACTATATTTGCGAAAATGCCAACTCCGAATTCAGTATGAACATGAATAATATCAAAATTTAACTTCTTTAGGTCATCGATAAAAAGATAGTGAATAGGACTAGCCATGGCATAACCATACAATTGTTTAAGTTCAATGCCAGGTAGTCTAATAATCTTACCATCTTGTTTAATTTTCATAATGCCTGGATAAGTACATACAACATATGCATCATGACCGTTTTTTTCTAGTTCCTGACGCAACAGTTCAATTGATGTAACTACACCATTTACATCAGGCAAGTATGTATCAGTAAATAAAGCAACACGCATTAGTCTTCCTCAACTTTCATCATTTTTGCATATATAAAACACAAACTGCCTACCAAAATTATTAAATAATAGGTCAAAAAACGCCATATCAGCATAACACTTGTAACCAAGGTAGGATCAAATAAATTGCTAAACATCATAACAAATATCGCTTCAGCTCCTCCACTAGCACCAGGTATAGGAATAAGTCCTGAAACAATGGATACAAAAGAACCCATTGCCAAACAATTAATAAACAAATCAAAATCAGCATGGATGCCCATTGCTACAAATATTACAAATGGAATTGAATAATAAATAACTAATCTAACCACACATAATACAACTGAAAAAAACAGTTCTTTTTTATGCTCTTTAAAATGTGAAGCTTCATATGTAAACTTATTTAATTGCACATTTATACTATCAATAGCTTTTTCTTTATCTTTAATAATGTGAAATTTATATGCTAAATCAACACCTTTTGTCATTATCCAATTGTGAACTCTTTTGAATTTCGCTAAGGCGTACAAGGCAAAAATAATCGAAGCATTTAATACAAAACCCACGATAACAAAAATAAATAGATTTGAATACCGATTAAAGAAAAAAGGAAACTTCAAAAGAATCAATATCAACCCTAAAACACACATCGTACTTTGATAAACAATAAACTCAGTCCACAAAATTGAACCAGCCTCACCAGTTTGAATACCCTGTTTTTTAAAAACATAAAATTGAGCAATCTGTCCGCCTGATGCGCTAGGTGTAATACCATGAAAAAAGGATGCGACAATGGAATTCAATAAGCCTTGTGAGTAACGATATTTAGGACGGTATAATTTCGCAAAAATTGTAAGTATTGAGCCAACTGAAAATTGCCATAAAAATAAAAGCAATAAGCACAACAACATATATTCAATGCGAATGCTATTAAAGGCTTCAAAAACTCCTTCTTCATTTCCAGATAGAGAAAAATATATTACAATTGCTCCAATGCCTAAAATTAGCAGAATATTAAATAAATAATTACTGAATATTTTTTTCATATGTCATATTATTATAAACTCTAGTGTAAACTACTTTTAATTCTTGACCAATTTTTTCAATCGAACGATTCTTTGCGGTATTATAAGCTCCTTCACTAGTATCATTTAATTTCCCTTCTACAATTCCGGTTATCAGTTCAACAAATTCATCGTTATTTTTACCTTTGTAACAATTTTCTTTATCATTAAGCCAACCATCAAAAACGCCAATATCACGAACGATAATATGTTGTTTTGAAGCCATCGCTTCTAGTACAACAATGCCCTCGGTTTCTTCATAAGACGGGAAAAAGAAACAATCGCTTGCCATATAAGCACCTTCTATTATTCCACCCTTTACATAACCGGGCATAATCACATTTATTGGGCGATCTAAAACTGCTTTATTAATTGCTGGTGGAATTGAAATTGACGGCGTATCACCAAACCAAATAAATTTATATTGTGGCAATCGTTTAGCTACCTCGAAGAAATCCAGAATTCCTTTTCTTTCAAAAAGTAGTCCAACGCTCATAACGATTTTATCTTCTTTATTTAAGCCAAAATAACGATAAAATGCCTTAATTTTCTCTTCATCATATTGAAATCTTGTTAAATCAATGCCGTTAGAAATGGCGGTAATAGGTAATTTAATACCATAACCTTCTAACAGTTTTTTTGAATATGGTGTCGGTGTAATAATTTCATCTGCTTTTGAATATAAACCGACCAAAAATTTCTTAACAAGAGGAGATATTTGATTAGAGAACAAAAAAGAATTGCGAAAATCTTCTTCAGTAGAGTGAGCGTGATATATAACCGCCTTGCCTTCACTATGAGCTTTATTTATGATCGGAGCAGAATTTAAATAACATGTATTGATATGTAAAATATCAAAATCATCAAAAGGATCAGTAGTAAAATCTACTCCTGCACTTTGCAAAGCCATCATCTGATGTTTTTTTGCTCGTCCAATTCCAGAAATTGATAACATTTTTTCATTTTCAAAATATAACAAAACTTTCATATAAATCATTATACAATAAACATCAATTCATTTAAATTGACATAATTTCTTAAAACTTGAATTAATTGGTTTAAACAGTAATAAAGCAACTATAAAATTACTAATGCCATGAACTAATGTAAATAACAAGCCACTCAATAAATAAGATATACCAACATTTATGCCGAGTAAAAAATATGGAATACTAAAAGGAACATCAAATAATAAGCCAAAAGTCAGCGACAATGTAGCTACTTTATACTCATCGGTAAGCTTATATCTAAAAAGATAAGATACACAAACAATTATCCCCCACACAACAAAGTAACAAAGAGAATAAATATTAAAACCATACAAAATGTTTTCGATAAGTGAAAATACAAAAGATATCAGTAATAAATCAAATATCCGCATATTCAAAGCATAGACTATAAATAATAAGGTGACAAGTTCGACATTAGGGATAAACGATAATGCTTCCTTTATCACAACTAATATAGATACTAAAACGGAATCATAAACAAGTCTTCTGATATCATTCATATTTTATCAATTCGAAAACAAACGTATCTCCATCATTTATTATCAAACTGCTGGCAGCTGGACAAAAAGCATTTTTTAAACAATCATCGTTATTATCAGAAGAATATGTCCAATATTTAGATGATGAAGGATCCTCAACTATTAATTCTTCTTTGCCCATACCCTTAATGTACATACCATATTCTGAATTTTCGTAATCTAAAAAAATCTTTCCTTCTTCATTTAATTCAACCAACAATTCCTCAAGTGTTGAAGAATTAGTCTTAAAAGAATCGCTAAATATTGCATTCTGTTCGACAACAATACTAATGTTTATTGTTTTAGTGCCATTATCTTTTCTTTGTTCGATATTAAAATAGTATATTACAAATGCAAACACCAATACTGCAAGAGCAGATAATACATATATTATTTTCTTTTTCATTTTTTCACCCTCCTAGGTTTAATTAAACATTTTGGACCATAGCCAACTAAATCTAAACGATTAGCTTTCACAAGTGCTTCGTAAACCAATGAATAGTTCTTTGGATTTTTATATTGCATCAAAGCTCTTTGAATCGCTTTGCCATGCGGACTCTTTTCAACAAATACTTCTTTATTAGTCAAAGGATGAACGCCTGTATAATAAATAACTGTTGAAATAGTTGAAGGAGTCGGATAGAAATCCTGTACCTGTTTTGGTTGATAATGAATATCGCGCAAGTATTCAGCCAAAGCAATGGCACTATTGATGTCGCTTCCAGGATGTGAAGACATCAAATAAGGAACCAAGTACTGATCTTTATTATGTCTCTTGTTTATCTCTTCGTATTTTTTCTTAAAGCATTCATATACATCATGACGAGGTTTGCCCATTACATCTAGTACTTCGTCAGCAATATGTTCAGGAGCCACCTTTAATTGACCAGAAATATGATGTTCAACAAGTTCATTAAAGAATGTTTCATCTTCATCATAAATTAAATAATCATATCTTATTCCACTTCTGACAAAAACTTTCTTGATTCCGTCAATGCTTCTTATCGCTCTTAAAATATCTAAGTAATCAGTGTGAGAAACTTTTAAATTTGGACAGCGTGGCGACAGACACGCTCTATTAGTGCAGACGCCATATTTCTTTTGTTTATCGCAAGCCTTATTATAGAAATTGGCAGTTGGCCCACCTACATCGTGAATATATCCTTTAAAGTCTTCCATCTCAGTTAATTTAATCGCTTCTTTAACAAGCGATTCCTTCGATCTTGATTGAATTATTCTACCCTGATGAAAAGTTAAAGCACAAAACGAACATCCACCAAAACAGCCGCGATTAGACGCTAATGAGAATTTAACTTCATCAATAGATGATATGTGTTCTCCTTTTTGTTTATAGGAAAAATGGTAATCTCTTTCATAAGGAAGCTCATATGTATCATCTAATTCCATTTGAGTAAGCGGACGATTAGGCCTATTCTGTACAATATAGAAATCATCATACTTTTCTACTAGAGTCTTAGCACTATAATGGTCGGTATTTTGATATTGTAGCTTAAATGACTTAGCATAATTCAGTTTGTCTTCTTTAAGTTCCTTAAAACTTGGAAGTTCAATATAGTCATCACTCAAATATGAAATATCATCGGTTTTATAGACTACGCCATCTAAGTAAACTAAATCTTTGGCTCTTAAACCAGAATCCAAAGCTTCAGCTATCTCGACAATAGAAATATCTCCCATTCCATACATCAATAAATCAGCGCCACTATCTATTAAAACACTCTTTCTTAAATCATCATCCCAATAATCATAATGTGCCAATCTTCTAAGACTTGACTCAATGCCACCAATCAAAATATCAGCATCAGGATAAGCACTCCTGGCTAATTGACTATATACTATTAAAGCTCTATCAGGTCGATGATTTAGTCCATCGTGTGAATAAACATCATGTTTGCGCCTTATCTTTGCCACACTGTAATTATTGACCATTGAATCGATATTCCCGCCACTAATCAAAAAACCTAAACGAGGTTTACCAAAACGTTTAAAATCTTTATTAGTTTTATAATCTGGTTCAGCTAGAACACAAACCTTATAACCTCTATTTTCTAGTATTCTGGTAATAATAGCTGCCCCAAAAGATGGATGATCGACATAGGCGTCGCCAGTAACATATACAAAATCAGGAGTTTCTATCCCCTGTTCTATCATTTCTTCATAAGTAGTTGGTAAAAAAGACATATCAATAACCTCTCAGTTATTCTATCATATCATAAACATTTAAAATTCATAAAAAGGATAGAAGAGTAATCTTCTATCCTTTTGCATACCATTTAATTGAAATAGACTATTTTTGCATTTCTTTTAAACGAGCGTAACGTTTTTGAGCGTCCTGAAGTGTCTTGTTCATCATTTCATTAGCTTTTTCTTCGCCCTTTAATTTAATCAATTGAGCAAAGCGAGTCTCGTTCATCAAGAAGTCATGGAATTTATCCCAATTAGGTTCTTTAGAATCAATTGTAAGCGGTTGTTCCTTACGAGGATCGAAACGATAAAGAGTAGTATAGCCACACTCAACAGCATTAGCTTGAACTCTTTGATGATTAGATAATCCACCTTTAATACCATGTTCAACGCATGGTGAGTAAGCAACAATTAAGGATGGTCCATCATAACTTTCAGCTTCAATGAAAGCATTCAAAGTTTGTTGACGATTTGCACCCATGGCAACAGAAGCTACATATACATGTCCGTATGCCATTGCAATCATACCCAAATCTTTCTTAGCAGTAGCTTTACCACCAGCAGTAAACTTAGCAATTGAAGCTGCTTGAGATGATTTAGAAGATTGTCCACCTGTATTAGAATATACTTCAGTATCAAGAACCAAAATATTTACATTCAAATCATTGGCAATAACATGGTCTAATCCGCCATATCCAATATCGTATGCCCAACCATCACCGCCAACGATCCATACCGATTTAGAAACTAGATCTCTTTCGTAATCTAATAATTCTTTTACATTAGGATTGTTAGAATTCTTGACAGCATTGATGACTTCATCCTTACATGCTCTTTGTGCATCACGATCGCCACCACAAGCTAAGTATTTCTCAAATGCTTCTTTACAATCACCATCTAAATTATTTTCCATAATTTCTAAGATATGAGCTTCTTTATAGTTTTGAGCAATAGCCATACCGAAACCATATTCAGCGTTATCTTCAAACAATGAGTTAGCCCATGCAACACCATTTCCTTCTTTATCATTTACAAATGGAGAAGATGGAACGCTTGAACAGTAAATCATTGAACATCCAGTTGCATTAGCTACTAACATATCTTTACCAAATAATTGAGAAGCTAATTTATAGTATGGAGTTTCACCACATCCTGGACAAGAACCAGATACTTCAAAATAAGGCATCATAAACTGTGAACCCTTAACAGTAGTTGTTGGGAAATATTGAGTCTTGTATTCTGTTTCTTTAAACAAGTAATCTGCAAGAGGTTCTTGATCAAGTTTAATATTGATATCTTCCATAGATAAAGCTTTATTGCCACCCTTACCTGGACATTCGGTAACACATAAGCCACATCCTACACAGTTAGCAGGTGAAACTTGGATACGATATCTAAGATTTTCAACACCTTTGCCCATAGCAGGAATCGATTTGAACTCCATAGGCGCATTCTTAATTTCTTCTTCAGTCAACAAGAATGGTCTAATTGTTGCATGAGGACATACAAATGAACAGAAACCACATTGAATACAGTTATCAGGATTCCAAGTAGGTACTTGAATAGCGATTGTTCTCTTTTCCTTGAACGAAATGCCATTCTTGATTGAACCATCAGCAAGACCATACTTAGTAAAATTGCTAGTAGGAAGATCATAACCATCAAGTGAGTTGATACCCATTACATGAATATCGAAGTATTCATCGCCAGTCAATACGCGACTCTTATCATATGGAAGCGAAGCCCATTCAGGTTTTACTTCAATTTCAATAAGTCCAGATTTACCTTCATCTATGGCTTTGAAGTTCAGCGCAACAACATCGTCACCCTTCTTAGAATATGTCTTTTCAGCCATATACTTCATCAATTCAACAGCTTTGTCATAAGGCATTATTTGTTCATTTAACGCAAAGAAAGCAGATTGTAAGATAGTATTAGTTCTTCTACCCATACCAATTTCAAGTGCAATCTTAGTGGCATCAATAATATAGAATTTAGCATTTTTCTTAGCTAAACCAGCTAGCATTCTGTTTGGCAAATGCTGTTCAATCTCATCTTTAGAGAATGTTGTATTAAGTAAGAAAGTACCACCATACTTTAAGCTCTTGGTCATATCATATTTAAAACAGTAAGCATCTAATGAACAAGATACGAAATCAGCGTTATCAATATAATAAGTTGAACGAATTGGTGTAGGTCCAAAACGTAAATGCGAACGAGTTACACCACCAGCTTTACGAGAATCATATTGGAAATACGCTTGAGCATATTGGTCAGTATTATCACCAATAATCTTAATAGATGACTTATTGGCGCTCACTGTTCCATCACTACCTAAACCATAGAACAAACAAGATGTGTAATCACGTGAATTATGAAAATCTTCATCGAGTGGAAGAGATAAATGGTTGACATCATCATTGATACCAATAGTAAATTCATCAGGCATTTCATCTTGTTTCAACACATCGAAAACAGCCTTAATTTGGTTAGGAGCTGTATCATGAGAACTCAATCCATAACGTCCGCCAATGATTTCTAAACCTTTATGATGTTTCAATGAAGCACATACATCTAAATATAATGGCTCTCTTGCACCTGGTTCAGCACTTCTATCCAAAACAGCAATCTTCTTAACCGTACTTGGAAGTACAGCTTCTAAATATTTAGTCGAGAATGGACGGAATAGATGGACTTTAATCAATCCGACTTTTTCGCCATTAGCCACTAAAGTATCAACAGTTTCCTTAATCGTCTCAGTAACAGAACCCATTGCAACAATAATTCTTTCAGCATCTTCAGCACCATAATATGTAAATGGAGCATAGTGACGACCTGTATGTTTTGAAATCTCTTGCATATATGCATTAACGATATCAGGCATATCATCATGGAAATGTCTTTGTGCCTCTTTGCCAGCAAAGAAAACATCGTCATTCTCAGCGCCACCACGAGTCACTGGATTGGAATGTGGATTCAATGCATTTGCACGGAAACGTTCAACTGCATCAAAATCTACTAAACTCTTCAAGAATTCCTGATCCATTACTTCAATCTTTTGAATTTCATGAGAAGTTCTAAAACCATCAAAAAAATGAATAAAAGGTAGAGAACCCTTAATTGCTGACAAGTGAGCTACACCTGCTAAATCCATACATTCTTGAACAGAATGGGAAGCAAGCATACATACACCGGTTTGGCGGCAAGCATAAACATCCTGATGATCACCAAAAATAGACAAAGATCTTCCAGCTAACGCTCTAGCTGCGACATGAATTACACCTGGTAATAATTCACCAGTCATCTTGTAAATGTTTGGAATCATCAATAAAAGACCTTGAGATGCTGTGAAAGTCGAAGCTAAAGTACCACCCTGTAAAGCACCATGAACAGCACCAGCAGCACCACCTTCTGCTTGCATCTCAACTACTTTTATAACCTTGTCAAAAATATTCTTTCTGCCTTGAGATGCCCACACATCAATAACTTCCGCCATCGGAGAAGACGGAGTAATAGGATAAATACAAGCTACTTCAGTAAATGCATAAGCACAATGAGCAGTTGCTGTATTACCATCCATTGACATAAATGTTTTAGTCATAGTTTTCCTCCTACTATTTCTTAATTTAATTATATCTTAAAAAAGTGACAAAATAATAACGAATAAATCCATATACCGTAAAACTGTTCAAAACAAAATAATACGAACATTTAAGTTCGTATTATTTATTGCCATACACTATTTCATCAAATATCGGTTTTTTACCAATTTTATTATCAGGACGATGTCCATAGCACTGATATAGATCATATCCAGGTAAATGATTACCTTCAATTACACAAATTCCTTTATCTTTACTGATACACATATCCCAACCACACATCCCAAGTGAAGGAGTTACCAATGCAACATCTTTTGCTACTTTTATCAATTCGTCAAAGTGCGGAATTTCAAAACCCTTTATTTTGACATTACTATCAGGATGAAACTCGTATTCTTTCTCGTCTTTGCTGACACCAACGGTATAAACAACTCCCCTATCGTTGATCAATGCATTTAGACCTCCATGATTAAAATTATCCACTACAACATCCTTTCTGCCCATTCTCAAAGCAATAAAAGGTGTATAAACTTTGCCATTTCTAACTATTGTAACAACTCTGATAGTATTTATTGAACTAGGATTCAAACTGGCCATCTTTTCATCTTGAACAATTATTTCTTCAAGCAAAAACTGTTTATTATCTATAAGTTTATCGAATGTTTCTTTTTCGTTATCATTAATTTCAACCATTTCGATACCAGAACCACATAGCTGATCAACTGGTTTAACAATAAATTTTTGGTGTTTCTTTATAAACTCAAAATAATCATCATAGGTTGCATTTCTTAAATCTAAGTAATCTCTTTTTGCAAATTTTTGGTAAACTCTTAAAAAAGTAGGTTTGTCATTAACTAAATCATAGCTATTAGGATCATTTAAAACCCGACAATACTCATCATTAACCATTCTAGTTACATATGTGGCTTTTAATTCATCACTAAGTTCTTCAAAATGAAAATTACAGTAATCAACATAACCAGAACCAAATTTTCTTGAACAACGAAAAATGTCATAAATAATAAATAAATATGATTTATGGCTTCGCTTATGAACTCTTTTAATCATTGTAAACATCTTTTTATAATCAAGTTCCAAAATTCTTCTTAAATAACGCATTGTATCTCCTTTATAAAACAATCTTCAACCATTCACCTTTATGGAATCTCGCAAACGAGATCGCAAAACGCATAATCTGATCAATAAATAAGCCAATCCATGCTCCAATTATCCCTAGCCCTAAAGGATAGGCAAATAAATAAGATAGAGCTGGACGAATCATTCCCACACATAATAACATCATCCACGCAACGAATTTAACATCTCCTGCACCTCTAAGAGCCCCGATGACAATAACTTGAGGAATCTGAAATAAAACCGTAAAACCCAGTATTTTCATCGGAATCGAAGCCAAGGCAATAACATCAGCTTCAGGTGAAAAAATCGCAACTAATTCATTTGAATAAAAACCAATAATTAAGCACAATACAAAAGCAATTAAAATACCTATCAATTGTGCAATTCTAGTGTATACAATTGCTAAATCGCTTCTCTTTTGTCCCAATGATTGACCTACAAGTGATGTATTAGCCACCTGCAAACCATCTCCGAAGGCAAATGATATATTCATAATATTCATACATACCTGATGTGCAGCAAACTCTGCCGTTCCAAGTCCCGCAACTACCTTAGCATAGATAAAGAAGCCAACACGTAAGAATATTTGCTCAATAAAGGCATTAAAAGCCACTTTAAATAACTTTTTTGTTTTAGAGATGAAGTTTTCGATTTTATTAAATGTAATATGTAAATATCTCTTTTTAAGTGAAAAAGAAACAATCGCAACTATAAAGGATACACAATTACCTATAGCCGTCGCAATAGCCGCACCTTTGACTCCTAAAGCCGGAAAACCCCAATAGCCATGAATTAATAAAAAATTAAAAAAGATGTTCACTAAATTAGCAGTCAAATTAGTAATAAGAGATATTTTTGTATAACCAGCTCCTCTTTGAGCTGAAGTAATAGTCAAACCAACAGAATAAGGTATCAAACTTATTAAGATGATTCTAAAATAATCGACTGATAAATCAATATAATCATTCTGGGCACCCGCAAAAATCAAAATACTTTTAGCATTAAAATAAAAAAGTGTGCAAACCAATAGACTGAAAATAAAAGAGAAAATGGTCGCTATTCTTGTATAATCATTGGCAGATTTTTGTTTATTTTCCCCTTTTCTTCTAGCTACAAAAACTATCGTCGCAGTATTAAGAGCCAGAATAGGAGCCAAAGCAATAAATTTAGGCTGATTGCATATTCCAACAGCAGAGATTGCTTCCTTACCCAAAAAACCTACCATTATCATATCAATGGCACCAATCAGAGCAATTAAAACATTCTCCAAAGCACTAGGCCACGCCATTTCAAATGTCTTTAAATATATACTTTTATTTGTTGGCATTTCGCCCCTTATTTGTTCAGGCTTTAATATACCTTCCCAAACACAAAAACGCTTAATAAATCGCATAAAAGGAGTACCTCTCGCACTCCTTAAATTATATACATCAAAATAACAATGTCAAACCGGTTAAAAGTATAAAATAATCAATGTATAAAACTATTTCTTATTAATAACCACTACTACTTCGGTAGAAATTGGATAAAGTCCCGGATCATAAGCAGTTCCGTAATTACCAACAGAAATAGAAATAATTTGACCTGATGCTAAAGCTTCATCAAACCCATCGACAATAGTTAAATCAAAAACTCCTAAATTTCTATTCACTAATTCCAATGTCGCATCGTAACCATCTGGCGAGCTATATAAAAGTTTCGTACCGATATAGTTTTCTTGTTCAGGAGTTGGAGTTGGTGTAGGTGTTGGCGACGGAGTCGGGCTAGGCGAAGGACTTGGAGTCGGGCTAGGCGAAGGACTTGGAGATGGGCTAGGTTCGCTGCCACTTTCCTTCTTAGCGATGCTACATGTAACATTAGTATTAATTCCATTTTTAGATGACTTACAATCAAAAGTAATACCTTCGTTATATTTATTAGTCTCGACTTCATTGAATTTAACAGATATATGTGCATTGCGATTATTGTATTCAGAAACAAGAGAGTTTATTGTGCCTTTGCTTTTGCCGTTATATTCATTAGCTACGAAAGTATAAGGACCAGCGGATAAGTTGTAATTGATATTTGAACCCTTATCAAATTCTCCGTCATCATAACTAAAAACATTTCCTTTTATAATGGTAGTGGAAAAATATTCTGTACTTCCTTTGACTGGATTTAAACCTAACGACTTGATATATTCAACAAACTCTTTCTCAGTCTTGTTTAGTCTATCACCATCAACAATAACAGTTTCTTTATTTTCTTTTTCCTTGGCCAGATAAACTTTAATACTGTCACCTGAGCCGATTAATATACCGGCTTTTGGTTCGGTTGAAACAACCCTATTTTCACTTACACTATTTGATTCAACATAATAATAGCTAGCTTTAATATTATTTTCTTTACACCATATTTCAACATTAGAACGAGTACTATTATAAAAATCCTTCATCGTAATTCCAACGCCTTGTGAAATTGTAATGGTAATTGTGCTACCAATACTTATTTCACTAAAAGAGCTTAAACTCTGTTCGATAATAGTTCCGCTTGCATAAGTCGAGGACAACACATAATTAATTTTGATATTAATTCTGTTGGCCTCACCCCATTCATTGATTTCAGCAATACTATACGATTTAAAGTCAGGAACTGTGATATTTGGATCATCTTCGCCATTGCCAGCAGAAATAAAAATAATTATTTCATCGCTTCTTTTAGCTGAATTCTGGACATTTATATTCAATACTGCATTTTTTTCATGTTCGTCATCCAAAACATACTCAAAGTGATAATTAGAAAACTTATTGTTATCAAGCCATTCCTTCATTTTTTCATAATCCATTTCGCTAATATTTGGAAGTTTAATATCTAAATCTGGATCTGGACCATTAGAAATAATAATTGAGATACCATTTGTAATAGAATCTCCTTCTTTTACCGATTGATAACAAACCTTATCTTTTTCTACTTCTTCGTTGTATTGATAAGAAATAGAAAATACATCATCAGACAATTCATTTGATTTCTTCCACTCTAGTATCTCTTGCTCGGTCAAATTAGAAAAATCAATAGCAACAACATTCTTTGGACCGTAAATCATAACAAAAAGATAAACAGTTAAACTGCACAGCAGTACCAAAACAGTCACTAGTATAATATTGGTTTTATTCTTAAAAAAATCTTTCATTTACTCATTTCCTTCAATAGTTAATTCAATACGGTCTCTTATAGAACTTGTGTTGAAAACAAAGTTTCTGCCATTATATTCAATACTAGCTATATTGCGATAATTAGGATTACTAAATTCTACAATATCATTATAATTGTCAGAAGTTATACCTAAATAAATTCGATAGTGACCACTAGGTAAAATACTGGAATCTAGTTTAGTAGATGCTCTAAAACACATATTATCTAAGTTGTTATCACTTCCTAATATTGATGCATAATCTACTTCGCAAGCATATGATTCAGTGTTGATAGGATAAGACTTACCGTCATCAGCCACTAAATATACTTGGTGATATTTTTTATTGGAGTTATTTGGGTAATTTGTTTTGTAAATCATTCCATACCCACTCATATTCAGTACACCATCTTTAACATTAATAGTATCGTATCCAAATAGAGTATTACTCAAAGTCGGTTTAGACAACTCATCAAAATCTAAATTATTATTCATAATATCCAGTTCAAATGCGAAAGCATATATCTGATTTGTGGTTAAACGATAAACCACATTATCAACACTATCTACAATATTGTTGTGCGAATTCATTGTCGAGAATAATCGTGCTCTTTTTTCAATATTACCGACTTTCACATCAATATAAATATCATAAGTTGAATTATCAATGGCATTTAAATCTATTTCCCCTTCAAACATTGGATAATTATAAGTATATCCATCATTTAGACTAAAGCCTTTTGATTCAATACTATTCAATTCAAATTCATAAACCTTATCTCTATCAGTTTTATCAATTAAAACGAGTTTATGGCTTATATCTTCTTCATTAATGATGTTGACTCTATCCAGTACTGCAATACCATTTATTTTCAAAACACCACTATCAAATGTTGCTTTATACAGTGATTGTCTAATTGGGTTAGCTTCGTATCTTGTCTCACTAACACTGATTGTATTGTAGGAGTTATCTATCAAGAACGAATACTGTTTACCATTAATATTTTTGACATTCAAAAGTTGTTGATTCTTAATATCCGATGAATATTCCTTATCATTAGAACTATAAGTGGTCACAATTTTCATCTTATAAGTATCAATTTTTAAGTCTTTTATATCAATATCATCAATAAAACTTACCTCGTAATCGTTTTTTAAACTAGTGTCTAAAACGAAATAATAACTTTCATTGCTACCAATTAATTCAAAAGTAACCTCAACATCTTCGACACTGCTAATCTTATATCCATCAACGTATGACTTACCTTCTATATGAAGTAGATCATTGTTCCATCCATAAGAGTTTAATTCAAAGATGTATTTACCTGCATCATTATTTTGTTTTTCGTAATTCAAAGCAACAAGATTGTCACTTAAAATATAGGCAACACTCTTATTGAAATCATAAGTAGAAATTGGATTTATATCACCGGTTGTAACTGGTGTTCGATGTGTTTTAATATTTCCATTTTCATCAATCGCATTAGTTGATTGGATTTTAGTGTAGGAACCAACTTCCCCTAATTTAATGACGATAAAATCCTTCTGATATTTTCCGCCATATCCAGTCTTATATAAAGTAGTGGTACTACTTCCTGGCCCTTGTTTAACATCTATATCAAATGCATCAACCAATGCTAAGTCATATTTATCAAAATCACTTAAGTTGCCATTATAATTGTTTGCAAATTTATCGATATTATAAGCAATAGCAGCAATCTTTACACCCCAATAAGGATCTGAGGCATACTTAACATTCATTCCACTTCCTTTATTCCCAAGTGACGAATTAAAGAAACGACCATCAGTAACATCAATAAATCCTCTTAAATTAATACCCATCTGTTCTTTGATAGATTGTGATATTGATTCAAAATGTGAAGCTTGATTAGGATCGGAATCAAATGCATTCCATCCAAAAAGATTATTTCTGTCGATTGCAAAATTGCTAGTTCCGTAAAGCGATTCATGACAAGCCAAAGCATATACAAGTAATGCATTGCATCCGTATAAATCTTGCGAATCAATAAAATTCTGTGCTTCATTTTTCAATTTAGATTGATTATAAAAACTAGTGTTTTTCAAAAAAGCTTCAAATTGTGGTGCTGAAATATTGGTTTTTGACCTAAGTGGTAGATATTGATAATAGCTATAATCAGTACCTACATAGTTTTTCAATTCGGTATCGCTATAATAATGAATACCATCACTTGAATAATACTTAAGACCAGGTTTCATAAAACTAGGAGCAGGCCCTATTTTTGATGTATAAGTAACCGGTTCTGATGAACCTTTTCTTGGATACATCTGATGATAAGTCAAAACTAAATCTACATAATTTCCATCATCCACTGCCTCATAGTATTTTTGTCTTGGAATAACCATAAACGGCTGTTCGTTTTCGCCAGTTGTATCATTGCCACCCAAATATATAGCGATGCTTTTTTCAATGTATTTACTAGGAACTAAATCAGTGTTTTCTAAGTCGGCATAACCCTCAAAGCCATTCATCGATACTTTAATCATTCCAAGCTTGCCATCACTTAAAACACGTTCTGTTTCATGATATGTCATTTCCCAATGGTTTGTGATATAAGTTGTCTTTGTATAGATAGAGCGATCAGATGGATGTTCATAAATATTCATCGTGCTAGAACCAGACCTTGCCGGATAACTATAGGCCATGCCACTCACCATTGATACAATTTTAGTCGGCGACAAAGAACTAGCACTTCTGACCACATAATCTTCACCCAATTCTTTCATTCTAGAATTGGCACTCGCATAATCTTTATGACATGATTCTTTCTCAAAGTTTCCATCATCCTTGATATAGGAAACTTCATACTCATTAACACCACAAGAAAAGCTATAGTACTCACTAGCTACAGCTTTAAAAGTATTTAATTGTAATGTTCCTGAAAGAAATAATGTCATCAAGACAAGAGTTAATATAAATTTATGTCCATTTTTCATATATAAACCTATTGGATTACTGTAGAAACTTCTACTATTTGTTCTGAGTTCGAGAATTTCAATTGTAATTTACCATTATAAGTGATGTTATTCTCATCTGGATTGTATAATTCAAAGAATAAAGCATATGTATCATTGACCTTTAAAGGAATACCGATAATATTATCATCTTTCAAAGAAGAGAAAGATGCATCTAAAGCCTTATATTTTTCATCTGTTCCATCAGGTATAAAATAAGCCTCTTCGATGGAAATTCCTTCTTTTTCGAGTTTATTGATGTTTAATTTATAAGTAAACACTTTAATTGTTGATGGATAAGTATATTCTTGTGAATCTCGATACATCGAAGTACTGACATAAGCGTTCGATACATAAATATCAAATGACTTACCATCAGAAATTACTTCTCCACTGGTGTTTTTGAATTCTTCGATATCTTTAGCCTCTTTTGATAAGTCAAAAGTTATCTGTTCAGAATTAAGCATATTGTTTAGCACTAATGAATCGGTTCTTTTTGTGACTGGAATAAAAAGGCGAATTTTCATTTCACTACTATCACTCTTAATGCTATCGGCTAAATTTAATTTCGCAATTGAATATCCAGCTTCTTGAAACTTAGAAATATATGATGCAATATTATTTAATTGAATTAATTCGTTCGTTTCCAACTTTGACATCTCAAAATCAATGCCTTTGCCATCTTTTGATTTAACAGTCATATCAGCAACAATAAAGCGAAAATCAAGTTTATCACTTGCATATATATTGTAATCGTCCAAAGTGAAATTCACATCATTTGTAGTCTCGCCACTCGGTGTACTATTTACAGAATCATCGGTCTTAGAAGGATTTTTATCATTTCCATTAAGGAATAATAATTTAATTCCTAAAAATATAACTAATAGAAATGAAATCGCTATCCCAACTAGCAATGCTAATCGGTCATACCTAATTTTTCTTTTCATCATTTATTACTTCCTTCCAAAGATAAAAGTCTTTCTTCTGCCTCTATAAGTTCGCTATAACGAGAAACAGAAATAATAGCAGCCATAGGTTCATTGTTTTTAACAACAATTTTTACATCATCATGCCCTATGCTTTGAATAATTTTCGATGCTTTCCCTTGATTAAGACTACTGATGGACACTAAAGAATCCAATAAATCATTCATTTTGTTCATAACTAAATTATAGAAGATATTATGAAATTTATCAATAATTCAATATTTATATTTATAGATAAATTTTAATTAATCTTCATAGTTATTCAATGCCATGTGGATTCATAACCGTAAATCGATATGAGTCTTCGCACATTTTATCAATATCATATTGGACTTCAAAACCAAGAACTTTTTTAGCTTTCTCCACATCAGCATAACAAGTCGCAATGTCGCCAGGACGACGGTCGTAAACTTTATAAGCTAATTTCTTACCACATGCTTTTTCATAAGCGTGTAATACTTCTAGTACTGAATAGCCTTTTCCGGAACCGACATTAATTACATCAACTCCTTTTAGATTTTCACTGTACTCAATGGCTTTAACATGAGCTTTAGCTAAATCGACAACATGTATATAATCTCTTACACCAGTGCCATCGATAGTATCATAATCGTCACCAAAAACTCTTAAATGATCCAATTCCCCACTAGATACCTTTGCAATATATGGTACTAAGTTATTTGGGATACCATTAGGAACTTCACCAAGCATTCCTGATTCATGAGAACCAATCGGGTTAAAATAGCGAAGTAAAACACATGATAAATCACTATTAGCATGACATAAATCAGTCAAAATAATCTCATTGAACTTTTTTGTTGTCCCATATGGATTTGTAGTATCACCTAAACCATACTCCTCTTTAAACGGTACTGAGAAATTATCTCCATAAACTGTTGCGCTAGATGAGAAAACAATATGATTCACATGATGTTTTTCCATTAAATTATACAAATTCAAAGAACCAGAAATATTGTTTTCATAGTATTTTAGTGGAATAGAAACCGATTCACCTACAGCTTTTAAACCAGCAAAATGAATAACTGCATCAATTTTATTGTCTTTGAACACCATTTCCAAAGCACCATAATCCCTAATATCCACTTCATAAAATTTAGGCTTAACTCCTGTCAGTTTTTCGATTCGATCTAAAACATGAATATTAGAGTTGTATAAATTATCTACAATAATTACTTCATGATGAGAATTAATCAGCTCCACAACTGTATGAGAACCAATATAACCTGTACCGCCCGTTACTAAAATGTTCATTATTCTTTCTCCTTTGCATCGCGTTTGATTTCTGCCATCGAAAACATATACACGATAATAAACATGACTAAAGCCATTACCACTGCAGTTGCAACGGTAATTAAATCAGAAGTTAATATGTTAGAACGCTTAAATAGCTCGATTAAAGAACCAATAAGCAACCCTAAAATAGCCATATAGGTCAATTGTTCATATCTTTTTAAAAGTGAAGTAATTATTTTTGCTCCTCCAAAGATACCAACAACAGCACCTAATCCAGCAGGAATTAATAATGGAATATATAATTCTGAAATGACAAAACCATATATAGTTCCATACATACCCATTATCAAAAGCATCAATGAACCACTGATACCCGGAATAATCATTGTCGATGAACCGATTACCATCGCAATAAAGCACATGACGCAAGCTTCAATCGAAAAAGATGTGTATGCGATTGGCGCAGTTTCCTTATCGGCGTTAAAAAAGGCTAAAAATATCATTATTCCTAGCATAACAGCGAAACTTATCCAAGATGAAATTTTTACTTTTTCATTGCTTCTTTTCACTTTCGACCAAATCAAAGGGAGTGAACCAATAACGATTCCAACAAACGATAAATAAGTCTGAACAGGAAAATCGATCAACAAAATATTCATTACCTTGCTTAAACCTAAGATTCCTATAACTACACCGATACCTAAAGGAATAAGAAAAGATATATTTTTCTTTATAATCTTGAAATTAAAAGTGATCGATTCCATAAGACGATCATAAAAATTAAGTATGATAGCCATAGTGCCACCACTAACGCCCGGAATTACATTCGATATGCCCATAAATACACCATATAATAAGTATTTAAATTTTTCTTTCATCATTTGCCCCTTTAAAATAATTTAACAATATCTTGGAAAGTCGCGAAAGCTAGCAACGCTAACAGCAATAATAAACTAGCAGTCATTAAAGAATTCTGCATTTTCTCTGAAATCGGTCTTTTTATAATCATCTCAATAATTGTAATCAATACTCTTCCACCATCCATAATTGGAATAGGTAAGGCATTGAAAATACCGACATTCAGCGAAATGACCGCAAACATCATAAAATATGATTGAAGCCCCAAAGATACAGCCTCTTCTGTAGCTTGATAAATCCCTAATGGCCCAGATAAATTTTGCAGTCCAAATCCTCTAATCAACTGCGATAAAGACATAAAAATCGTTCGCATAATGTATATCGAATAATCAAATGCATAATACCAACAGTTTAAAATATTTATATCAACAAATTTAAAATCACTGCTATTGATCCCAACTACATAACTACCGCTTGTAGCATCATATGTAGGTTTGATGGCGATATCCATACTTTGTCCATCTCTTATTACCGAGAATGTTATTTCGCCATTTCCATCATAACTATATAAAAAACTAACTAAATCATTAAAAGAGCTAGGCTTAGATGAAATGCCATTGTCAAACGAAACTTCCCTAACAAAATCTCCGCTTTGTAATCCAGCTAATTCCGCCGCACTATCAGGCAATACTCTGCCGATTGTAGTGTCGGGCGAAACGGCATAAGTTCCATTGGACAATAAAATCATCGCGATCACAATAATCGCTAAAACCAAATTCATGATGATTCCCGCCAACATGATAATTATCTTTTTCCATTGCGCAATTCCAATAAGAGTTCGCTCTTTTGGCACTTCAACATCAACCGATGTCTCTAACGCGTTATCTGTGTCGCCAGCCATAGCCACAAAACCACCGACAGGAATTGCCCTAATCGAATAAGTTGTTTCCTTGATTTTTTTTGAGAACAGTTTAGGACCCATGCCAATAGAAAACTCGTGGCAATAGACATTAAATATTTTAGCAGCAATTAAATGTCCAAATTCATGAACCACCACAATCACCGATAGTAAAATTAAAAACAAAATTAGTGTATACAAATCTACTCACCTTCTAAGACATTATTTTAACCTATTGAATGTCTAATATGCAAATTATTTAAGAATACAAAAAATAAAGAACCTATTCAAACTATAATGGTCGCATTGAATAGGTTCATAAAATTTATCCCTATTTATACTCAAGTATAATTTTTTCTCTTGTCTTTTTGTCACTTGCAAATAAATCTTGTAAGCTTGGATTAGCAATATATTCTGCTTCCTTGATAGCCTTAATGACAATCTTTTCGATATCGACAAAAGATATTTTATTATTCAGGAACAAATCAATCGCTTCCTCATCAGCAGCATTTAATACTGCTCCTAAATTTCCACCCATTCTTCCTACATAGTAAGCAAGTTCTAATAAAGGGTATCTTTTAAAATCTAATTTAGAGAAATGCAAGCACATAATATCTTCTAAATTCAAACTGGGCGTTAATTCATTTTCGAGTCTATCTGGTTGAGACAGAGCGTATTGAATCGCTACACGCATATCAGGATTAGATAATTGAGCAATCATAGATTTATCTTGATATTCAACAAGAGAGTGAACAATTGACTCCGAGTGTTGAAGAACATCAATATTGTCATAATCAACATTAAATAAATGATGGGCTTCAATAACTTCAAAACCCTTATTCATCATACTTGCACTATCAATGGTTACCTTCTTGCCCATTTTCCAAGTTGGATGATGTAAAGCATCTTCGATAGATACATTCTCCAATTCATCATGACTCAAATGTCTAAAAGCACCGCCAGAAGCAGTAATAACTAGACGTTTAACCTGCTTGGCATTTTCCCCATTTAAGCACTGATAAATAGCTGAATGTTCAGAATCGATAGGAATTATAGATACTCCATTAGTTTTGGCAAGTTTCATAACTAAATCTCCTCCAACAACCAATGTTTCTTTGTTAGCTAAAGCGACATCTTTTTTATTGATGATAGATGTTAAAGTCGGAAGTAATCCACTAATACCAACCAAAGAATTGATTAGTAAGTCATACTCGATATCTTCAACCATTTTACAAAGACCATCATTGCCATAATAGAAATTGATGTCTGTAAATTCATCTTCTAATTCTTTATTTTCTTCAGCTATACAGACATTTTTGATTTTAAATTCTTTTAATAACTTGCGCAAATATTCAATATTGGAATGAACGCTACAGCCGACAATCTCAAATTTATCTTGATGTTCTCTAACCACATCTACAGTTTGAGTTCCGATCGAACCACTGATACCAAACACTAATAATTTCTTCATATAAAATTAACCATCGAACTAAAAAAAATCAAACATAACAGTAATGAATCAATACGATCTAAAATACCACCATGTCCCGGAATCAAAGAACCGAAATCCTTTACCCCATAATTACGTTTAATTAACGAAAAGGATAAATCACCTATTTGAGCTACAATAGGAAGTGTCAAAGAAGTGAATAATATAAAGTAAACCGATATTGAGAAGAAATCAAAGAAATAAGCAAATAAGAATGACAATATAAATCCAAAAAGCCATCCTCCTATTGCTCCTTCAACCGTTTTCTTTGGTGATATTCTCTCGTTTAATTTATGTTTTCCAAAAAGCATTCCTGTAAATAGAGCAGCTATATCGCAAGCAAAAGCGGCTATCAAGACATAGAACATTAACAAATAATTAAATGCATATATATTTAATACCGACAATATCGCATGGCCTAAAATGATCGCCATCATAAAAGTTGAGCAAACATCATCTAAAGTAACATCTTCAAAACAGATACCAAAGAAAAATAGTGTAATCAAATATATGATAGTGATACCAGTAACACGATTTGGAAAAAAACAAATAAATCCTGAAAAAGCAATCATTGACGAATACAGCAACCAATTAAAACGTTTTTTTCTTATCGTACAATATTCATAAGCATCCATTAAAAGAACTAATGCTAGAAAAATATTCAGGAATATTCCGCCAAAAAACAAAGGTGGAAAGCAAACTAATACGAGTATGATTGCTGAAATAATTCTAGTTTTCATAGCAAACCTCCAAACCTTCTTGTTCGATTGTTAAACTCATTGATACATTCGTCCAAAGATTTCTCATTAAATTCGGGCCACGATTCTTCTCTAAATATCAATTCACTATAAGCTAATTGATATAGTAAAAAATTAGAAATACGTTGTTCACCACTAGTGCGAATTAGCAAATCTACTTCTGGCAGATCTCTAGTCATAAGGTATTGTTTAAATGATTCCTCATTTAAATCATCGACAACACCATTTTTATAATCTTTGCCAAAAGCTAAACACGCTCTAACAATTTCATCTCTCGAACCATAGTTTAGAGCAAAATTCAAAATCATCCCAGTATTATTCTTAGTCTTATCAATCGCTGATAAAAATATTTTTTTAGCTTCATCGGGAATACGATTAATATCACCGATCATCATTACTTTGATATTCTTTTCCATCAACTCTTTTAAATATGCGTTAAAAAAGACTTTTGGTAAGGACATCAAATAGTCAACTTCCTCAGCTGGTCTTTTCCAATTTTCAGTCGAAAAGGCATAAAGCGTAAGACACTTTATGCCTAAACCGTTAGCATATATGGCAATATTACGCACATTTTTTACACCTTGTCGATGTCCATCGGTACGCTTTTTACCTTGAGCTTTAGCCCAACGCCCATTGCCATCCATAATAATTGCAATATGATTTAAGGAAACCATTATATTGTCATTATCTCTTTTTCTTTTTCTTTAGCAATACTATCGATTTTATCTGTATATTTTTCTGTTACTTTTTGAATTTGTTCAAGTAAATCTTTTTGACTATCTTCTGGAATGCTCTTATCTTTCTTAATGATATCATTCATATCACGTCTGATATTTCTGATACTAACCTTAGATTCCTCTGCCATCTTAGATACATCTTTACAATAATTGCGTCTTGTTTCTTCTGTCAATTGTGGAACACTAACTCTAATAACACTACCATCATTTTGTGGTGGTAAACCTAATTCAGATGCATTAATAGCCTTCTCGATATCTTTTAAACTATTTGCATCATAAGGTTTAATAACCAATGTACGTCCTTCGCTAACACTAATAGAAGCGATTTGATTAACTGGTGTCATAGCACCATAGTAATTAACTGCAATACTATCTAATAGTGTAGGATTTGCACGACCGGTACGAACCTTATTCAAATTGTGATGAAGTTGTTCTATTGACTTATCCATTTTTGCTTCGCAATCAATAATAACCTGTTCCATTATTTCCTCCCTGTTATGATACGAGTACCGATAGCCTCGCCTAATGCTGCTTTAGAAATATTTCCATCTTCTTTCATATCGAATACAAAAGCTTCAATATTGTTATCAATGCACATGCTGGCAGCAGTACTGTCTATAACTTTTAACTTCATATTTAGTATATCATCAAAACTTAAAACATCATAGCGTTTTGCCGAGACATCAACATTTGGATCGGCATTATACACACCATCTACACCATTTTTTGCCATTAGGATAACATCGGCACCAATTTCACTCGCACAAAGCGATGAAGTGGTATCAGTAGAAAAATAAGCTCTTCCAGTTCCACCACCAAAAATAACAACATAACCATTATCGAGCAATTCTTTAGCTTTAATAGGATTATGTCTTTCAACGCATGCGACATCAAGTGCTGACATAGCAATGGCTTTTACACCTTTTTTCTTTAAAGTAGTCTCAAGGGCCATTGCATTCATAACGGTTCCAAGCATACCGATATAATCGGAAGTAACACGATCAAAATCTAATTTCGATAATGTGCGTCCTCTTACAAAATTGCCACCACCGCAAACAATCGAAACTTCTACTCCATGTTCGACGATACTTTTTACTTCATCAGCGACTTTATTAAGCACATCGACATCAAAGCAATCTTTATCATTACCCAAGGCTTCGCCACTCAATTTTAATAAAACACGTTTGTACATCATATTCTCCATTTAAATGTTCATTTAAACAAAAAAGGGAAAAATCCCTTTTTATTGACCCATTTGTTTAGAAACTTCATCGGCAAAATTTTCTTGACGTTTTTCAATTCCTTCGCCAACCAAGTAACGTACAAATTTAGATACTTCAGTATTATTCTCTTTCAAGAATTGACCACATTTCTTAGAAGGATCTAAGAAATAAATTTGATCAACTAAGCACATATCTTGTAAAGATTTAGATACCTTACCTTCAATAGCGCCTTCGATAACCTTTTCAGGTTTTCCAATGAATTTTTCATCATTCTTGACGATTTCAGTTTGAATCTGTCTCTCATGTTCAACAACATCAGTAGGCATATCGTTTCTTGAAACATATTGAGGAGCCATAGATGCAATTTGCATTGCAATATATTTAGCAACCTGTGCATCACTTGTGTTCTTCAATACAGAAACAACAGAAATTTGCCCACCATTGTGCATATAAACACCGAAACAATCTTCGTCATTTTTTTCAATAACTTCAAAACGTCTTAAAGAAATCTTTTCACCAATTGTAGCGATAGCTTCAACATATAAATCATTTAATGTTTTACCATTAACATCTAAAGCTAGAGCAGCTTCCAAATCAGTTGGCTTGTTTTTGATGATAACATTGCAAGTATCATCTAATAATCTTAAGAAACTTTCATTCTTTGCAACAAAGTCTGTTTCAGTGTTGATTTCCACCAAACAAGCAACATTACCATCAACAATTGCTTTTGATAAACCTTCAGCAGCAATTCTTGATTCTTTCTTAGCGGCTTTGGCAATACCTTTTTCTCTTAACCAGTCGATAGCTTTATCTAAATCACCATCGCACTCAGTAAGAGCCTTTTTGCAGTCCATCATACCTGCGCCAGTGCGTTCTCTTAATTCTTTAACATCAGATGCAGTAATAGCCATGAATTATTCCTCCACTACTTCTTTTTTCTTGCGTCCACGTTTTTTAGGTGCTTCAGCTGTTTCTTCAGTTGCTTCCGCAACTACTTCAGCTGTTTCTTTTACTTCTTCAACTTTTTCCTCAGTTTTTACTGTTTCTTCTTTTTTGCTTATGAAACGTTTTTCTGAATTAAAACGACGTTGTTGACGATTCTTACGTTCTTCATTCTTTTGACGACGGCGTTTTTCTTGTTCTTCGGCGTGTTTTTCAACATTGATGATTACATCATCCATAGTGATATCTTCAATGTTTTCATCTTCTTGGTAAGCATCTTGTAAGATTCCGCCTTTTGTTTCAACAATAGCATCAGCTAATAAAGACATCAATAATTTAATTGATTTAACTGCATCATCATTAGCAGGGATTGGATAATCAACTAATGCAGGATTGCAGTTAGTATCACATAAACCGAATACAGGAATATTTAATTTACGAGCTTCAGCAACTGCATTGTGCTCTTCTGTAGGATCAACCACTACAACAGCATCAGGTAATTTCTTCATTTCTTTAATTCCGCCTAAGAAATTATCTAAACGAGTCGCCTCTTTACGAATAATAGCAATTTCCTTTTTAGGATATACATTGATTGTTCCAGATGCTTCCATTTCTTCGATTTCAATCAAACGTTTGATACGTTTTTGAATTGTGCGGAAGTTAGTTAAAGTACCGCCTAACCATCTTTGGTTAATGTAGAAGCTACCAGATCTTAAAGCTTCATCCAAAATGATTTGTTGAGCTTGTTTCTTTGTTCCAACAAACAATACTTTACCGCCCTTTTCAGCGATTTCCTTCATTTTGTCATAAGCTACTTGTAAATCTTTTTGAGTTTTGTTCAAGTCAATAATGTAAATACCATTCTTAGCAGTATAGATGAATGGTTTACATTTAGGATCCCATCTTCTAGTTTGATGACCAAAATGTACACCGTTTTCTAGAAGCTTGCGCATAGAAACTAATTGCATTTGTTTTTCCTCTCTTTCCGTTTCTCCTCCATTGTTTCAAACACCACTGACCACATGGGCACGGAAATGGTGAATTCACAATGTGCGTATTTGCAATAAAATGCTTTTATATTATATCAAAGCAAATATTGAATATCAACAAGTTCTGTAAAGCTTTATCTGCTTATGCTTTCTAGCTTCTCTAGTTCTTTAATTCTTCTAAACTGACGTCTAATTTTCTGAATTCTGTTATCTATGGTCTTTTCAGAAATATTTAAATAATCTGATATCTGTTTATAGGTATAATGTTTATTTCTTAAATTGACAATGTCCTTTTCCACCCTTGTTAAAGAATCGTAATAACGAAGAAGCTCATTGTATTTCTCCTTTCTTTGATAATTAAGTTTAGGATCTTCATTTACTTTTACTTTCTTTAAATTGTCATATGAAACACCGTCTTTTATAACATCTATTGAATAACACTCATGTTTATAGCGACGATACTGTTGCATATAAATCCTTTTAATTCTTCTTTGAACCACTACGTGAGCAAAAGTGTGAAAGCTAGCCGCTCTGTTTTCATCATAAAGTTTGCAAGCTTCATATAGAGCAATTAGCCCTTCCTGAAACAAGTCCTCTCTATTGATTGAATAATCTCCTTGATCTAAATGATTGGACTGAATAAACGAATAAATCATTGGCCGAAATTGCTCCGATATTTCTATAAAGGCTTCTTCATCGTTATCTTTAACTCTTTTAATTAATTCTTGTGTCTCCATACTTAAATTATGAACTAGAGTTTTAAGCTAAACCTATCAAAGTTTGATAATTGATTTATCAAAAAATGATAATTTTGACCACTTTTTGTCCGTTTTATCCAAACAAATTGTGGAAAACTATCATTTTTAATTACTATTTCGATTAGCTAAAACCTGATACATCATAACTCCAGCAGCAACAGATGCATTTAATGAAGTTACATGTCCAAGCATTGGAAGAGAAACCAAGAAATCACACTCCTCCCTTACTAAACGGGAAATTCCTTCGCCTTCCGAGCCAACTATCAAGACCGTATTCATATTAAAATCTTGTTCAATATATGATTTTGTAGCACTTGCATCAGTACCAACAACCCAATAACCAGCTTTTTTCAACATTTTTAAAGTGTTTACAATGTTGATAACCTCAGCCACCTTAACATATTCAATAGCGCCAGACGACACTTTAGCAACCGTTGAATTGAGTTTAACACTATTGTGTTTCTTGTAAATCACCCCATCAGCGCCAACACTGTCAGCAGTTCTTAAGATAGCTCCTAAATTATGAGGATCTTTTAAACCATCTAATACAATAATCAAGCCATTATTCTCTTTAATCATCTCTTCAACACTATATAATTCATATGGTCTTATTTCGCACACGATGCCCTGATGATTCGCATACTTTGTCATCATATCTAATTCGTGTTTAGAAACCGTTTTACATTTGATATTTTTAGTTTTTAAATCTTTTAAATACGAAGAATCAGAAGTGATATACGCACACAATATGCGCTCATTTTTAATTGCTTCGTTAAAGGAATTTCTACCCCAAATTAACTCATTCATTATTTATTCCTCCTTCAAATATCTTTGTAAACAATTCTTCCAAACGTTTTTTGTCACTAAGATATAAATAGCCACATATTGCTTCCAGTCCACTAGCAATCTGATATGTTATCAAATCACCATTTTTAGGTATATGAGTAATATGATTACGACCTCTTTTAAAAATCTCTATTTCCTTTTCATTAAAGAAATGCTCATCATTTAGTCTATTGAAAGTTTTTGTCTGTCCTTTTGCACTAACGTATCGATTGCATAATTTTGGAAGCAAACTACTCTTTTGATAATGGTTAGATATAAAATATTCTCTTACTTTTAAAGAGTATATCGCATCGCCGATAAACGAAAAAGAATTAGCACTAATTTCTTTAATATCTATGTTCACTACAAAATACCTTTTTCATTTAGTTTCAGACGATACTCATCAGCTAAATCGAAATCTCTATTCTTTTTGGCATCCAACCAAGAATTGTATAATTTTTTATCCTCATCAGTTAAAATGACATCTTCATATTCAATTCCCAAAACCGAAAGCGAACGTCTAAGAGCATTTGCAATCATAGATAGTTTATGACAATCGACTTCTCTTTCACGCAAGGTCTGATTAACATTTTTAACCATCTCATAAATAGACGCATAAGCATTAGGAGTATTTAAATCATCTTCCATTTCATTTAAGAAGCATCTAAACATCTCTTCATTAATTTCGTCGCTATAATAATCATTTAAAGCTAATTTAATCATTGCCTGATGTAGTGCATTATATACTTTTAAATATTCTTTATTCGCCGATTCCAACATAACCTCAGAAATGTTTAAATCGCTACGATAATGAGTGGCCAATAAAAACCAGCGCAATACTTTAGGATCAACTTTTTCTAAAATATCTTTCGCAATTATGGTATTTCCTAATGACTTTGACATCTTAACTCCTTCAATGTCAATCATTCCGCTATGCATCCAATAGTTAGCTAGATCAGTATTGAATAATGCTTTTGCTTGTGCTCTTTCGTTTTCGTGATGAGGAAACTTCAAATCCTTACCACCACCATGAATATCGATTAATTGACCCAGTTCTTTTCTAATCATTGCAACACACTCTGTGTGCCAACCTGGCCTACCACTTGAAAAACATGATGGCCACTTAATACCCATATCAGTTTTCTTCCATAATACAAAATCAAGTGGCGATTCTTTTTTAGTATTCTCTTCTATTCGAGCGCCAACTTTTAAATCTTCCAAGTTTTGTTTAGAAAGAGTACCATAATCTTTAATTGCTGAAGTTCTAAAGAATACATCTCCATCGACTTCGTAAGCATACCCTCTCATCACTAATTCTTGAATGAATTCAATAATATCCTGCATCATTTCAGTTACTCTTGGTGTCTTATACAAATCTTTAGCGTTTAATAAATGTCTAACTTGATCAAATGCTTCAATCATTTCATTAGTCAACTCTAGTTCGCTAATGCCTTTTTTACTTGCTTCATTGATTATTTTGTCATCAACATCGGTATAGTTTGAAACATATTTCACTTGATAACCTTCAGCTTCAAAAACTCTCCTAAGTGTATCAAAAACAACCACTGGTCTAACATTGCCCACATGAGCATGATTGTAAACAGTAGGCCCACAAACATACATTTTTACTTCACCTTCACTGATAGGAACAAATTCTTCAACTTTTAGTGTCTTTGTATTATATATACGCATAATTAATCCCCTTTTTAAATTTATGTTAAATAGTCTAAGCTACATTATAACTTATTTTTGTTTATTGACAGGCAAGAAACTAAATTTCTCAATAAATTTAGTTTTATATTTCAAAGAGATATAACCGATACTCGAAATAATAAAAGCTCCAATACCATCGACAATCAAATCTTCCATTGTATCTCTTAAAGCTTCCCTTCCCACAAACATAATACCATCTTCAGTCATAAACTTCTGCATATTTAAATGTAATAAACCATCGAAAGAAAATTCATATATCTCCCAAAACACACCAATTGTAATCGCAAAACAAAATGCGAACATTGCCACGAAAAAAGGTGACAAATTCATAGGTATCTTATCGGTTTTATTCAATAGCGTAACAAAGCTAAAACCTAAAGTTCCAAGCATTCCACCTGAAAACATGTGCAATATTGTATCCCATGAATTATAGCGATAATAAAAGTCTCTTACTTCACCTAGATATATTGCACAATACAAGAAAATAAAGTATAAAATCAACATATTACTTGGAATAGTTTTTAAAAATTTCTTTGCGAACATATCAGGCAAAGAAAGAGCCGCCAAGCCCAAAAAACATTGTACCAGCATTAATGCATAAGAACTCTTAGTTCTAACAGCAGTATCTTCACTGGCAACTGGAGCAGCAAAAATTCTAAACGATACATAAAATATCGACATTATCAAAGTTATAAGTACAATGTAATATACTATTGTTGTCAAATTATGCTTTTTCTTCATTCTCTTCTTCTCTTAGATAATAATTGTACAGTGTTTCTTCAACTTTTAACCATTTTTTTAAATCTTTATTTGTAATTCTGGTATCAGAATTAATTTTGCCATTTTTAATTAATTCAACAAGTTCTTCGTCACTATATGTATTATTGTCATTTTGAACTTTCCATATCTTATTATTTGTAAACATATTATTCGCCTACCTTACAATATGTATAAGTGATATAACGATCTTTCAATTCCTCTTTTGTAACAAGCTCATAATCAGAAATGCCACTAACAGATTCTATAGTAGCTTCATTGCCACTACAGATATTATTACTTTCTTGCCCGTTTAGTTGCTCACTACTAATTCCTAAACCACTTAAATAAATTTCAAAATTAGTCTTTGTCTTACCTACTAGTTGATCTAATGAAAAAGGTATTTCAACTATATCTACAGAATTGTCATCTTCAGATGGACTTTCATTTTTAATAACCGAATGATAAGTAAATTCTATTTGAGCAACAAGTGAGTTTTCATATTCGCCATTTCCAAGCGCCGTTACTGAAATAGTATAAGTTTTTCCGTCCTCGAAGCGTGAAACATCAATCACACATACTAAGTCATCTATGATTGTACTGAAACCTGTGCCAATATCTACTTCAATCAAATACGAATCTGCATTTAACACTTCATCAAACTGTATGTTGACATAATTTTCATCAACAAATGCTTTAATATTTTTAACTTGTGATAAACGATATTGAGTTGTGGTCGAAGAAGAAGAAAATTGCTTATAAGAATTTTTGCCAACCCCTACAATAGAACGCCCATCATAAGCAACTAAATAATCTTTGCCTGAAGCAATAGCGATAATATCAGACCAATTATTAACTTCTTCCTCGATCAAATAATTATCAATATCTATATACACTTTGCCATCACTGCTAAGGGCAGCAATAAAATCATTTCCACAAGCTATATCAATAATATCAGTAAAGAAAGATACTTGATTATAACTCTTACCATTACTGTAATACTCAACTTTACCATTGGCTTTCAGCAAAACTAAAATATTGTCACTTGAAGCTATATCAATAATATCACTATGGTTATTTAAAAATGAGCGACCAAAAAATTCTCCACAATATTTCAAACTGCCATCATTCAGAACAACAATACTTCCTCTATCAGTAGCAAATACTCTTTTTACATCACTAGTTCCATCTAATGTGCATTGTCCAAAAGTATTATCACCAGTGCATAACACCTTGCCTGTATCATCAAGAGCTATTACATGTCCATATCCGCACGAAACATCAACGATATTCTTCCATCTTTTTATCTCATCTGCATATCTTGTCATCAGACCTACCGAATCCAGATTCCCTTTATCATCCAAAACAATCGTAAATGTCGAACCTTCTTCAACTTTTACAATATTGTCAAAATTAAGATTAAGCTGACCATTACTGTTATCGCCACTTCCATGTACAACGCCAATATCGTTGATATATACAACACTAGTCTCCGAAGCATCTAAACGATTTTTATTTTCTAATTTCAAACTGACATTTTCAAATTGCGTCTTTGGCACAAAGAAAATAAACACAACCAATACCAAAACAAATAAAAAAGAAGAAATGCAAATCAAGGGATTTTTCTTGACCCACAAAAGAAATCTATCTTTAAATTTCTCTTTTGGAAGAAAATACTCAATATTTAATTCATCGGTTTTCGTACTAGAAATGTCATGCAATGTAACATCACAATTATTATTAAACAATTCCATTACCGAAATATGATAAAACTTAGCAATCGTTTTTATTTGTTCAAAAGTCATCATATTTCTACCATTTTCAAAGCCCATATATTCTAAAACATCTATATCCAAAAAATCCGCAACAAAACGCTGCGAATAATGATAATGTTTTCTAAGTGTCAATAATTTTTGAGCTAAATAATTCATAATATTATTTCGTTAAAAAGTTCTTGGTCATCGTTGCAATATTGTAAATATCTTTCGATGACATAAACACCAAACATTCGCCTTTATGTCTGGCTAATTCTTCAGCACCCTTGGCGTTCTCACTTAAAATATGTGAACCTTCAATTCTATTGGCTAAATATGAAATATCAATATCAATGCCATCCTGCTTATCATCAATTGATGTAAAATCAACTAAATAAACCTCATCAGCCAAACTCAAAGCTTCCTTGAATTCGTCGACGAAATGATAAACACGAGATGCCCGATGAGGTTTAAACACTGCAATAATCTTCCTATTAGGAAAACGAGTTATCGCATTTTGCAACGTAACTTTCACTTCGGTTGGATGATGGGCATAATCATCGATAAAAATAGTGCCGTCATATTCTTCGACTTTGAATCTTCGTTTCGGGCTCTCGTAAGTTAAGAAGCGATTTTCAATCATACGATGGTCAAAACAGAACATTGTACCTAAAGCAATAACACCTAAAGCGTCTAATAACAAATGTTCACCAACAACAGGAAGATTGTAATGAAAAATAAAACTATCATGAAAATACAAATCAAAAGAACTATTACTTTCGTCATGTTCAAGATTTACGATTCTAAAATCATTGTTTTCATTAAAACCATAACTAAAGTTAGGAATATCGCCAAAATCTAGTTTTAAGCATTCCTTATCATCGCCACAATAGAAAACACCCTTGTTTACATTCTTTACAAACTCTTGATAAGCACTAAAATAATCTTCATCATCTTTGAAATAGTCAACATGATCTATCTCGATATTGGTGATAATGGCATAGTCAGGATGATAAGCCAAAAAATGTCTTCGATATTCGCATGCTTCAACACACAAATATTCGCTATCTTTTCCTAGATGGCCTTCTCCATCTCCAATTAGATAAGCAGTATCCTTAAAACCAGACATCATATGAGCAAGCATCGTAGTAGTTGTTGTCTTGCCATGAGAACCACACACGCAAATACTTTGATAATCATCAATTAATTTGCCCAAGTATTCATGATATTTGTAGCAAATACATGTCTTATTATTTCTAGCAGCTACCACCTCTTCAAAATCTTCCAAAAAAGCATTGCCGATTATCACAGTATAACCATCTTGAATATTATTTTTATCAAATGGTAAAATCTTGATCTTTCTCTTTTCTAACTCATCCTGAGTAAAAAAATGCTTTTCAATATCACTTCCCATTACTTCATAGCCCATATCATAAAGCATTGTTGCTAGTGCGGCCATTCCTGTGCCTTTTATACCAATAAAATAAATCATCGTTCTTCCTCGATGTCGTCAAATAGAGAAAACTCCTGTTCAGCCACATAAGTTTCATCATCGTGTTTCAATATTTCTTCTAAACTAGCATTTTTAAAATCAACTTCTTCATCTTTATCTTCGACTGGAATGATACGATTTATTTCTAAATCTCTCACTGGAGCAACATAATCAAACGGTTCCTCTTCCTCTTCGATTATCTCTTCTTTATTATCTTTTATATTTTGACCATAAATTGGAGATAAAATAGTTCCCAAACAAGTTGTTGGACCAGGAGTCATTTGAGGAGTCTTCAAAACATTCTCCTCACTATCTTTCAATACACCAAAAATAGGAGAAATAGGCGGCATCGACTCATAAGGTTTATCTTCGACTAGACGAGTTCTGACCGGATTATTGCTAGTTTTTTTGACTTGTAATTCCTCGACATCAATAATACCAAAAGATTTTGAATGTGGTCTTTTAGCTAATAAATCTTTATCTTGGATATTTTCTTTTTTTTGAACAGGAGCTTTTTTTTCTTCTGCCACTGTTTTTTTGCTAACGCTACTCATCGGAGCTTCAACAACTACTTCCTCTTCTTCATCTTCAAAAAATATATCCATTAACTTTTTCATAAACTATCTCCTTCTCGCTATCTATAAATATAAAATTACTCTTTATCAACAATAATATCAATTAGTTGCCCTTCTTTAGGGATAACCGTTTCAAATAAATTAACCTGTTTACGAGTATAATCTATCATATCGACATTTGCATAATATAATATAGCATCTTCTATTGATACGGTCATACTTTTAGCTATCATAAATAAACGTTTAGTTAAAAGTGGAAGATTGTCCTCAGAAACATAGGCATAGTAAATCATTACATCAGTTTTGAACGATACTAGACATTTACCATCCAAGTTATATACTTCAAACCGATAAGCGCAAATCGTTTCGTCTCTTTCTTGATATTCGCCTTCACTATCATAAAGTAAATTATCATCAGAATAAAAACTATCCTTTTCCAATTTAACTTGACTGTCTGGTTTCTGCGAAGAAATAATTGAGGAAACATTTAAATTCATCAATATCGTTTCTCCATTAAAAGACATAATAGCTCCGTCACGAGAAGAATATATTTTATAGACATCACTAGGGAGATAATAATTATAAAATATACTATTTTGATCTTGACGATATATAACAGAACTATTAATCTCATTTGAAATGACATCATCTAGAACTTTTTTGATATCTTTCTCACTATAACTACACGAGGTCAATAAAATTAAAACTAATAAAAATAATAAGTACTTCTTCACACGATAATTTTAACATAAGTAAAGTTAATAAAGTAATTTAAATTATAGGGTCGCTTTATTTTGTGGTTCAACAACTTCTGATTATCTTGTTTATATCGTAACTTTGCTTTTCTTTTTTACAAAAACAGATAATTGTTTTTACTTAAACATTGTATATTTAATTATTTACCCTTATGGCAAAAATAATAATCTTTTTGAAATTGCTCAACTGTTTTTATAATGGAATACTCTTTATCAATTAAATAATCTTTTTTAATTTTTAAAGAATTATCGCTGAATTCAAAACCTTTATCCTTTTTTTCATAAAAAGAAATGAACTTAGATATGTATTCTTCTTTAATATCTATATCTAAATCATAGACATAATTAAAAGATAATTCATATAATTTATCATTGTTACCCCTCAATGTATATAAATAATACGCATTATCTTCTCTTTTTTCACAAAAATAAACATTTTCCTTACACGCTGACATCAAAATAAAAAGAAATATTAAACTAATTTTCCGCATCTTTTTTCAACGAATCGAGATATTAAAACGCCTGAAACAGAACCCAATGAATCAATTAAAATATCTAGATATCCAAATGAGCGACCGTCGATAAATAATTGATGAAATTCATCGGACACAGCGTATAAAACACAAAATATTATTGCAATAACATAAAATCTTGATTTATTGATGTCTTTAAAACAAAAATAAGATAATATACCCAATACCAGATATTCGCAAAAATGAGCAAGTTTTCTTATTAAAACTCCTATACCATTAAAATAAAAGTATTTAATAAACGGTATATTAACCAATACCTTATTCAATAAACCATCAGATAATTCTTGTGACTTAACACCGTTTTGAGCAGAAAAAGAAAAAATTACTGTCATCCACAATATAAGTAAAATCCACTTAATTACCCTAATTATTACATCTTTTCGCCATTTCATCTCATTCTAATTTCAAAAGTATTAATCATTGATTTCCCCTTTCAACTTATTGTTAAAATAAAAAATCAATAATCCTAAAAACTAGTCAAAAAGTTCCTCTTCTTCGCTTTTATATTTTGGAAGTTCAGGCAAATCTTCTAAATTAAGAAGTTGAAACGAATCCATAAAATCATCAGTTACTTCATACAATATAGGCCTGCCTGGTGCATCGGATCTTCCACTTTCTTTAATCAAGCCTCTATTCATCAACTTTCTTAACATCATTTCAGAACTTACACCTCTAAGTTCCTCAATTTCTACCCTAGTAATTGGTTGTTTATACGCAATAATAGCCAATGTTTCAAGAGCACTTTGTGAAAGAGACTGAGGTTTTGCATTTTGAAATAGCTTAGTCGCATACTTATAAATCTCTTCCTTGCTAACAAACTTATAACTCGATGCAAAATTAACAAGTTCAATGCCAAAACTACTATCTTGATATTTCTCCTTTATCGCATTTAAAATGTTTAATACTTCATCTTTATCTTTTTCAATTGTCATCATTATTTGTTCGATTTTGAGTCCATCTTCACCTACGATATATAAAAGACCTTCTACAATAGCCTGCAATCCAACTTCATTTTTAGTTTCTTTTTCTTCTAAAATAATATTTTCATTTAAGCCTTCCATACTACTCCATTACCGCCTTTTTCAATAAAATATTATCATTACTGTCGACATTAAAAAATAATACATGATCTTTAATCAAATCTAAAAGTGCCAAAAAAGTTACAATGTAGCCATTTAACGAATTGACATCTTCAACAAGATCTTCAAAAGTAAAGATTTTCGGAAGTTCAGACAATCGAGATTTAATGACCAATAGACGCTCATCGATTGACATTTCTTTAGTAGTAAAGCGAGTATCAATCGGCTTTGACAACTGTATTTTCTTAAGAATTCTATTCATCGCTTTTAAAAGATCGCTTGGATTTCCTTCGATTTTATTTTCTTTTTCATCATCCGAGCCATATAAATCATAAGATGAAGATTTAGATAAAAGTTCTTGCCTTTGCATAAAGGAATCGTTTAATGACATCGAAATTTCCTTAAATCTTTGATATTCCAACAACCTTTGAACCAATAACTCTTTAGGATCTTCAACTTCAAGTTCTTCACTACGCCTATCTTGTGGTAATAGCTTTTTACTTTTATACTCAATTAATGTAGCTAATTCAACTAAATATTCGCTTTCTATTTCCAGATGAAGTTCTTCCATCTCATCTAAATATTTTAGATATTGGTCAGTCAGCACTTCCATATTCAAATCAAAAATATCTAATTTCTGTTCATGAATTAGATGCAACATTAAATCCAATGGACCTTCAAATTTTTCAATGTTTAAATTAAATCCCATATAATTACAAAAAGTATTATATCATACTTTTAAACATGATATTATTATTAGAAATGAGGGGGATAAAAATGATGAAAATCGGAATCGCTAATGACCACACTGGAGTTGAATTAAAGAACATTATTATTAAACACTTGGAAGCTAAAGGATATGAAATGGTTAATTATGGTACTGACAGCACTGAATCATACGATTATCCAATCGCTGGAGAAACTTTGGCAAATGCTGTAAGCAAAAAAGAAGTAGATTTAGGGATTGCAATATGTGGAACTGGTATAGGCATTTCGCTTGCTTGTAATAAAGTCAAAGGAATCAGATGTTGCGTATGTTCAGAACCATACTCTGCTAGACTTTCTCGTATGCACAATGACAGTAACATCTTAGCTTTTGGTGCTCGTGTTGTAGGCAGTGAAATGGCAAAAATGATTACTGATGAGTGGTTAAATGCTAGCTTTGAAGGTGGAAGACATCAAAGACGTGTCGATTTGATTACTGATATAGAAAACAGACAAAAATAATTATTTGTACACATCCGTCATAGAAATATGATGGATTTTTAAATTAATAAAACCTGTCATCGCTTAAAGATAAATATCATTTGAATATTACATCTTTTGCAACGACAGGTTTGTTTTTATATCCCTTTCTTGGATATCCAAGCTAAAATATCAGTAAAAATAATCTCATTATCATTCTCATTAAGTATCTCATGACGCATCATTGGATATAGATAATTTTCAACATCACGATAACCTAAATTCTTTAAGTAGTTTTGTGCATCTTGATATTTTTCTTTCGAAATAATTACCGGATCATCTTCACCCGCTATAAATAGAATTGGTAAATCTTTATTGCTTACATTCCAGCCTTCTTTATGATAAATATCCTGCATCAATGTGAATAAATTCTTAAAGCCATTAAGAGTAAAAGTGAAACCATCTAATTCGTTTTCATGATATGACTTTACATTATCTTCATTATAAGAAATCCATCTTTCGTCTAGTGTTCCATCGATTCCTTTTGTGTAAGAACCAAAGGCTAAATTTTGTATCAAGCTACTACGATATCGTTCACCTTTAAATATCTCCATAATTTTAATTAAAATTAAAGCTAATTTACTCAGAGGATTAAAACTAGGCGAGCCGCAAACGATCAACGCATCAATATTATCATCCTTCTTTTTGATATACTTTCTAACAACCATCGATCCCATACTATGACCTAATAAAATAATTTTCTTATCAGGATATCTCTTTTTTGTATCTTCGATGACTAGCGATAAATCTTCAACAATCGCATCGGCTTTAGCATCGTTAAAGTATCCTAAATCATCCTTGTCCTTAACACTTTTGCCATGTCCTCGATGATCGTGTATCACACAAGCATAACCCTTTGAATTGAAGTATTCCATAAAAGGAATGTATCTTTCTTTATGTTCAGCCATACCATGAGATATTTCGATCACAGCCTTAGGATTATCAATGTGATAATTTAACACATCTAAAATTAAATTGTCATATTTAGATACAACTTCATATTTCCTTATCATACAGATGCTCCACTAAATAACAATATTTATCACTTTGCCCTTAATTATAAAATGTTTTTTTATTTCCTTTCCATCAATGAAACGAATAACATTTTCCTGTTTAAGAGCTTCATTAAATAATTCTTCATCATCCAGTGATGTACTAGCCATGAATTTAGCTCTAACTTTTCCATTTACTTGAACTACAACTTCTTTTTCTTCAAGTGCTAATTTTGATTCATCATATTTTGGCCAAGTACGATATGTCAAGTCATGTTTACCGGTTAAGATTTCATACATCTCATTGCAGATATGTGGCGTAAAACATGATAATACCTGTACAAAATTAATTATGTATTCTTTATATACTTTTTCTACTTTGTAGCAGTCATTAATGAAGATCATCATTTGTGAAATGGCTGTATTTAAGCGAAGACTATCAATGTCTTCACCAACCTTCCTAATCATAAAGTTATAAGAATAATCCAATGATCCATCATTTTCATCGGATAGCTTATCGCTTTCAACTACCAAGCGCCATACTCTTTCAAGCCAACGATGAGCTCCCTCAATGCCTTGAGTTGACCATGGTTTATCAGCCTCTAATGGCCCCATGAACATTTCATACAACCTTAATGTATCTGCGCCATAATCTCTGACAATGTCACTTGGATTAACGACAAATTCCGGAAATCTCTTGCCCATCTTGATACCATTGGAACCTAAGATATATCCTTGATGAACCAATTTATTAAATGGTTCTTTGTGGAAAACCAAGCCTTTATCATATAGATAATTATTCCACATCCTAGAATACAACAAATGTCCGACAGCATGCTCAGGACCACCAATATATAAATCAACCGGCATCCAGTGTTTAATCAATTCAGGATCAGCGAAACATTTGTCGTTATTTGGATCAATATATCGCAAATAATACCAGCTCGAACCTGCTGAACCTGGCATTGTCGATGTTTCACGTTTACCTCTTTTACCTTTATAATTAACATTCACCCAATCACTAGCTTTATCTAGTGGAGAGCCTCCACTCTTAGAAGGGCCATAGTCATCCAAGTCTGGCAAAACAAGTGGTAAATCTTCATCATCCAATACACCAATAGTTCCATCTTCATAGTGAATTACCGGTATTGGTTCACCCCAATATCTTTGACGAGCAAAGATCCACTCTCTGATTTTATAATTGACTTTCTTTTTACCTAATCCTTTTTCTTCGAGCCATTTAAGCATCACATCAATAGAATCTTGTTTATTCAAGCCGTTCAAAAAATCAGAATTAATATGAACACCATCACCAGTGTATGCTTCTTTTGAAATATCCCCACCTTCAATGACTGGAATTATTTCAAGATTAAATTTCTTAGCAAAGGCATAATCCCTTTCGTCATGAGCAGGTACTGCCATAATTGCGCCAGTACCATAAGTCATCAAAACATAATCAGATATATAAATAGGAATCTTCTTACCACCTGCCGGATTAATCGCATAAGCACCGGTAAATGCACCAGTTTTATCCTTGTTCAATTCTGTTCTTTCCATATCAGACTTGCTGGCACACATTTTTTTATAATTCAAAACGATTTCTTTATTTTCTTCGGTTGTAATGACATCAACCAAAGGATGTTCTGGTGACAATACACAATATGTAGCGCCAAACAAAGTATCACATCTCGTTGTAAATACCACAAAAGATTTGTCGCTATCAGCAACATTGAATTTAACTTCAGCACCAATAGATTTACCAATCCAGTTCCTTTGCATCTCTTTTGTGCTTTCAGGCCAATCCAAAGAGTCAAGATTTTCGAGTAATCTTTCAGCATAAGCAGGGATATTGATAATCCACTGCTTCATATTTTTTCTGATAACTGGATATCCACCTCTTTCAGATTTACCATCAATAACTTCATCATTGGCTAATACGGTTCCTAATTCCTCACACCAATTTACTGGCATTTCAACACATTTTGCATATCCATCCAAAAACAAGCGTTTAAAAATCCATTGTGTCCATTTATAATAATTAGGATCTGAAGTTGAAATCATCTTTGACCAATCATAAGAAAATCCTAATTTCTTTAACTGATCAATAAAATGATCAATATTCTTGTTAGTGAAACCGGCCGGATGATTTCCTGTTTGAATCGCATATTGTTCAGCCGGTAGACCAAACGAGTCAAAACCCATTGGATGAAGAACATTAAATCCCTGCATTCTCTTCATTCTCGATACGATATCGGTAGCAGTATAACCTTCTGGGTGTCCAGCATGTAAACCAACTCCTGAAGGATATGGAAACATATCTAATGCATAAAATTTTGGTTTAGAAAAATCATGAGTATCAACTTTAAAAGTCTCATTTTCTTCCCAAAATTTCTGCCATTTCGCTTCAATTTCTTGATAGTTGTAAGTCATTTATCTCCCCTCCTAAATAAAAAAACGCCCATTCTAAGGACGTCATAAACGCGTTACCACCTTAGTTCATGTGTTTACACATGCACCTTAAACTCTTTAACGCAAAGTCACGATTAATCTTTATGTCAAAGCAAGTTCACCTTTTCATTACTACTTTTTTCACCAAACAAAGTTTCTCTTTACTAATCACAAGGATACTACTCTTCGACGATTACTTTTTTATATTACCTTTTTTAAATGTCAAAATCAACTTATTATTCTATAATAAACATATGAATAATCCTTTTAAATATAGTCTCGACAACAAGAGATATCATACTTACAACTATTACTTAAAGAGTCAATATCACACCAAAGTTGCTAAGGTAATTATTGATGGCGGTTTTACTTGCCCTAATCGTGATGGCAAAAAAGGTTTTGGCGGTTGTATTTTCTGTAGTAACAAAGGGAGCGGTGATGCCAACGTCGCAATAAGCGATGACCCTTTAAATCAATATTTAAAAAATAAAAAGATTATGGATAACAAGTGGCATAATGGCTTTTATATCCCCTATTTTCAGTCTTTTTCTAATACTTATGGCAGTTTAGAAAAAATAAAATCAATGATCGAACCATTTATATCGTTAGAAGAAGTCAAAGAAATATCCATCGCCACTAGATGTGATTGTCTTGAAGAAGACACTCTTAAATATTTATCCGATGTAAACAAAATTAAACGCATCAACATCGAATTGGGATTACAGAGTAGCAATGACAAAACAGCATTACTAATTAATCGTGGACATACATTTGATGAATTCAAAGAAGCAATTAATAGATTAAATTATTATGATATTCCCATATGCATTCATATTATGAATGGTTTGCCTTTTGAAAGTGTTGAAGATATGTTTAAGACAATACTAGACATTAATCATCTTCATTTTTTTGGCATCAAAATCCATATGTTGCATGTCTTGAAAAATACCAGATTAGGCAAAGAATACGAAAAAAACAAATTTAAAATACTCTCGAGAGAAGAATATATTAAACTTGTGGTAAAACAGTTGGAATATTTAAATCCTTGTGTAGTCGTCGAACGTTTGACAGGCGATCCAATAAAAGATGATTTATTAGCACCTGATTGGGTTTTAAACAAAACTACAATTCTAAACGATATTGATAAATTAATGTTCAAGGAGAACACATGGCAAGGAAAGTATTTTAGATAACATTATCTATCAATAGGTAATGAATTAAAAGCTTCGGCATAGCTTTTATATCTTTCGATATTTGAAGCAGCATTCCAAATGATGAATCCACCATCTAGACCTCGATCATATAGAGCATTAACCTGTTTGAGAATCATATCCGCATCATAGACAGTGTATGGATCACGCATCGCATCATATCCTTGAATCCACGTTCTCACAATAGCTTTTGATGGTGTTTCTTCCTGTCTTTTCATCGCATCTTTACCCCATGCACTAAGCAATTCATCAGGAACTTCCCACACCGCTTTTGAAATACCATAATCATGCTTACCAAAATGGTCAGGATAAGGCATAGCCGATATAACATCGACATAATTAGAAATAGCTGGCCAATATTGTCCATAAGCTGTCACATAGCTGTTTGAAGTCTCGCCAAAGACATCGACAGATATATAAGCTCCTACTGAATGTAACTCATCTGCAGCGTACATAATAAATCTTTGAATAGCTTGAGCTTTTGATTCGTTATATTCGTTTAACAAATCAATTTCTCCTCTATATTCCATGGCATCAATATGATCAGGAAAACGCGTATAGTCAAACTGAATTTCATTAAAACCAAAATCAACTACCGCCTCTTTAGCAAGTTCAACATTGTAAACCCAAATATCCCTTTTGAATGCACTAGGCCAATACGAGCTATTAAAATATAAACCACTATTGGTCGTTTTATCAATTATCATACTTTCAGGATGATCGGTTGCATAATTTGTATCCTTAAAAACCGTTATTCTGCCAATTAAATAAATTCCGGCTTCCTTAGCTTTAGAAACATACATTTCAAAATCATCGTATGTCATTTTCGCGTTTTCATATGTCGTTTGAGAATATTTTTCATAGACTTTAGAAGCATATGTCGGGATATGACTATCTTTGATATCTATCACAAAAGCATTAATGTTATTCGATAACGCAAATTCAATATAATCATCTATATTTACCAACGAACTGGCATTTATATAGATAGTATTGCATATTTCTGGCATAATATTATCTTCAAATTTAACTTTATCAAAATAAGTGTAGTCCAAATCATAAGCACTACCACCACCATAAATATCTTCTCTATTCATGTGTATTTTCAAGTATTCATTATCTTCAGATGATATATTATCGCTTAAATATTTAGCGTAAACTTCTCCGGCTAATCCATTATATTCAACTTGATATTTTTGCACATCGCCATCATCTAATATCATGTCAAAGCCAACTATCTTCACTATGTCACCTTTGTTCAATAAACCAATTATGTCTGATGAACCAGTCTTTAGAAGCGAAGAGCTAATCTTTACATACAACTCTTTTTCTAATACGCATTCGTTATAATCGGATACTAAATTATCTATCGAAGCAAAATACTTATCACCATTCTCTAATTTAATCTCATGATATTTGACATCATTGATTATTATTGCCTTATTTTTCATTTCAACCTTTTGACCACGTATTAAAATATGTTCATTTTTATCTTCATCTAAAACAATCAGTTCATTTTTATAACTTGCCAAATACTTTTCTTCGTATGAATTATCCAAATAATTAAAATGCATAATTATCGCCAACGAAACAATAATCACTAAAGCAATAATAAACAATAACTTTTTCTTCATAAGATTATTTTACCATAAAGATAGAAAAAGCCTCATAAAGAGACTTTTTCTAAAAAATTAATATTTTATAAAAGGGGGAGACAGGTCGATAAGAGATATCGGTAAGGTCATTTACCACCTTACATTTATAGTTTAAAACATAGCTGACGCATAAATATGGTTTAATTTTGTAAAATTATGTTATTAAATGATAGTGAAAATAAGGTAAAATACTGTTATGAAATTTAAAAAAATACTTTTTATAATTACTTGCATAGTTACAACCATAATATTATTTATTTATAATGCATTTTGCGTTAATCCATACCAGTTAAAAGTTCGAGAAGAATATATTGTCAGCAAAAAGTTAGATAAAACTTTTGACGGTTTCACCATTGTTTTCTTTAGCGATTTGCATTACGGAATGATAGATGATGATTTTCTGGATAAAACCATTTCTTATATCAATGAATTCGATCCGGATATAGTCATATTTGGTGGTGATTTGGTAGATCATTACTCTAATAATCCTTTAAATGAAATTCAAAGAGAATATCTGACCAACTCATTAAAAAATATTAAAACTAGCAGTGGAAAGTTTGCGGTACTTGGAAACCACGACTTAGATAGTGATAATACAAAAAATGCCATTACCAATATCCTTTCTGATGCCGATTTCGAGATTATCACTAATAAGAATTTCAATATATACAATAGTGATAAACAATACTTCAAACTAATTGGTATTGATTCATTAGCTCTCGGCTCTCCTGACATCAATGAAGCATTTGATAATGTAGATGAAACCTCATTCAATCTTACTGTATGTCATACACCAGATATATTTGATGATTTGCCAAAGACTAGCGATTATCTTTTAGCCGGCCATTCACATGGCGGTCAAATCTATTTATCTTTATTGACCTCTTTATATACTCCATACGGAAGTCAAAAATATTATCATGGTATTCATAATAATGACGGCAAAAGCTTAGATATAACTAATGGTGTCGGTATGACAAATAAAAAAATCCGCTTTGCAGCGGATGCAGAAATTGTAGTATATCAATTAAAATCTAATTAAGCATTGATTGCCTTTTCGATATCTTCGATTTGTTTAATAATGTCTTGTGATAAATTTTCTGAACCTTCATCAGTAATCAACAAATCATCTTCAATTCTAATTCCAATACTTTCATCTTCGATGTAAAGGCCAGGCTCATTCGTAATGACCATACCTTTTTTTAAGATATCTCCTAAACCACCGTTGACATCATGAGTATCTAAACCTAAATGATGTGATACGCCATGAAAATAATATTCATTGACATCTTTTAATAATCCGTGTTTTGGAAGTTCTTCTTTGTAATAATCGATTACTAATTGATTGAGTTCTCTTAAGCTTATACCTGGTTTAGCATTTTCCTGTACAATCTTTTGTGCATTCAATACAATTTCATAGATTTCTTTTTGGCGATCACTAAATTTTCCATTAACCGGAAAAGTTCTAGAAATATCAGCCTTATATTTTTGATAAGTGGCTCCCAAATCGCATAAGAACAATTCACCATCTTGCATAATGTTATTATTATCAGAATAATGAAGGATTGTAGCTCTCTTACCGCTTGCCGCAATAGTTTTAAAAGATGTTTCACGACATAAATTGCGCATCAAAGCAAATTGGAAAACCCCTTCCATAAACATTTCATTTTGATATGGCTTAATATTTTGCATCATTACTTCAATGCCCTGTTTAGTAATATTAATGGCTTTTTTGATACAAGAGATCTCATACTCATCTTTAATCAAGCGAAGTTGAGTGATATATGAATAAATATCCTTGATTTGAATACTAGGATATTTCTCTTTGACTTCCCTTGCGAAGTTGTGTCCTAAACTAGTCTCTTGATTAAAATTGTAATGCCATAAATCTAAATATAAACTAAATCCTCTTTTTCCTCGGGTATGATTATAAAAGCTGGCAAAATGAGCGTTCAAATCATTAATATCATAAACATTTTCGATCTCTGAAATAGAAGTAACTTCTTCTTTTTTCATTCGACCGCCGACCCATTTAGCTAAATTTTCATCATAAGGTAAAATAAACATTTTAGCCATGACATTATCATTGTTTTTTGTAAGCATTAAAGCCATACCTTCGGCATCAATTCCAGTAAGATAATAAAAATTATTATTGACGCAAAAGTCATATGCTTCATCTTCGCTCTTCATTATTTCATTACCTGAAAACAAAATTACACAAGCGTTATTTTTCAATTCCTTAAGTAATCTATTTCTTCTTATTGAATAAATATTCATTTTTTTCTCCCTCCTCTACTTTAAAATAAATCATCTTGAATATCTTCTTTTTTTTGATTGAATTCAATCTTTTTGATTTCGATTTTTTCAATACACTCATCAATTAGTTTTTCATAATCAAACAAACTTTCATAATATAGGCACTTATCAAGTTTAGGCTTGGTTGTAGGATTTTTAGGTGTAAAGATTGTGCAACAATCCTCATATGGCAATATTGATGTTTCGAATGTGTCAATCTTTTTAGCAATATCAATAATTTCCAATTTATCCATCATACATACCGGTCTAAAAATCAATGTATCACACACCGAAGAAATAACTTGCATACTCTCTGGTGTTTGGGAAGCCACTTGGCCAACACTTTCACCATTAGATATAGAAGATATATTTCTTTTTTTACATAACTTATCAGCAATTCGATACATCATTCTACGCATAATCGTAATAGCATAAGACTCATCGACATGTTTATATATCGCCAATTGTAAATCGGTAAATGGTACAGTGTGTACAATAATATCGTTTTGATATTCACTTAATCGACGTGCTAAATCATAAACTTTGTCGAGTGCCTGTTTTGATGTGTAAGGCATCGAAGCAAAGTGTAAACATTCTATCTTAATACCCCTTTTCATCGTTAAGAAACCAGCAACTGGCGAATCAATTCCTCCCGAAAGCATCAACAACGATCTAGAATTAATGCCTACTGGATATCCACCAAAACCGTAATTCTTTTTATCCATGATATATGCACCATCATTTTTAACCACGATATAAATGATTAAATCAGGATTATGAACATCAACTTTTAAATTACTATTTTTTAAAATATTGCTAGCTACAGCACGATTAATAGCGTCAGATTTAATTGGATAAGATTTATCATTTCGTTTAGCTTGAACTTTAAAAGTTTTAAACTCATGGTTAGTAGCAATTTTTAAAGCATTATTAGCGATATCATCAATATCACGACTAGTCTTTATCGCACCTGAAAAATAACTATAACCAAAGACTTTCTTAAGTTTATTTTGAATATCATAATAATCTTCGCCGTTCAAGTAAATGAACAACCCATCATGCATTGGATTGTATTTCAAATTTTCATATTCGCATAGTGCCTTTTTGATATTTGAAACTAAGCATTTAATGAAATCTTTTCTATTTTTCCCTTTTGTAGTGAGTTCGCCATATCTCACAACGATATATTCATAAATCATATCATCCATATCTCTTTAAAGCCTCCTTTAAAACCTTAATAAAATAATTGAGTTCTTCGATAATGTTTTCTTCGCCTAGTGATAGTCTAATTGCATATTCATCGTCAACACCAATTGACTTCAATACTCTTGATGGTTCATTTTCTCTTGAACCACAGGTGCTCTTGCTGGAAAGCATTATACCATTTAAATTAAAGTGGTTTAATAACACTTCACTTTTTATACTAGTCACAAAGCTAATTATATTACTTATGCCATCTTCAAAAGAAACAATCTTCACATTGATTTTTTTAAGTTCATCAATTAAATAGTCATGCATTGTTTTAATATATTCACGATTCTTTTTTTCGTTTTCTAGTGCTATTCTGATTGTTTTAGCTAAAACGATATTGCTTTGTGCATTTGATGTTCCGCCTCTAAGGCCATACTCTTGTTGACCGCCAGAAATAATTGCTTGCAAATTGATATGATTTCTAAGTAACAAACCTCCACTACCCTTTAAACCATGAATTTTGTGAGCTGAAAAACTAGCCATATCAACGTTATCAAGCATCACTTCAATTTTGCCTAGTGATTGAGTAATGTCACTATGAAAATAAGCACTACTCTCTTTTTTTATTATCTTTCCTATTGAATCAATATCATTAATAGAACCTATTTCATTATTTACATGCATTATCGAAACTAATAATGTATCCGGTCTTAAGGATCTTCTTACGTCATTTACATCGATGACGCCATTTTTCTTCGGTTTAAGATATGTTACTTCAAAACCAAATATCTCTTCTAATTGTTTAAATGCATTATATACCGAGGCATGTTCATAAACAGAAGTTATTAAATGTTTCTTGTTTAAATTATTAAATGCCACGCCCTTAATAGCTAAACTATTAGCTTCACTAGCTCCTGATGTAAAAATCAAGCGTGCATTTTTCATTTTCAATAGATTTAAAATTCTCGTTCTCGCTTCCTCTTGCATACGATAAACAGCGACGCCATCATCATATAAAGCATCGCTATTAAAATACCTATTTAAAATTTTAACATAACTCTCTTCTACTTCTTTGTTCAGTGAAGTAGTCGAAGCGTGGTCTAAATAAATTCTACGCTGCACCTTTGACATTCTCCAAAATCTTTTCGTCAGCTTTATTTGGAAATAAACTCTCCATGCAAGAAATGGCAATAGTCAAGGCTTGAGTATATTCGCCATTCAAATACGCAAATTCAGCTCTAGATAATTCCCTATCGACATCAGGATATGTCGAACGATATTTATTGCCAAAGACAATAGCATTTTCAACCATCAATGCCATACCAACTACATTATTGACGTTGTTATAAAGTTTATAAATGTAGTCAATCGCTTCATTTAATGTAGCATTCAACTTCTCGATATTGAGAGGTACTTCATCTAACAATGTCTTTATTTCTTTGACATAGTCATGTCCAGTTTTCAAATCATCTTTGTAAGACGATGAAATAGCAGGCAAACGATACTGAATGATTTTAACTTCTACTTCATTCAATACCACCTGTAGCTTCATAACCTGCGAAATTGCACGTGATTCATCACTAGAAGTCTTATCGACAATATGTTTATAATTCTTTAATTCTTCAATATCTACTAAAGTATCATTATAAATATCATTAGCTTTCTTAAATAATTCAGTCGAAGGAGTATCATTTTTAGAAATCAAATAGTTTAGTTCACGGTAATGATTTTGATAATTATCAATCTTTTCTTTTGTCTCTTTTACTTTTTCTCTAATACCTTCTAAACTATATCTTTCGCTTTCCTTCTCTAGTACAGTATCAATATACGAATATAGACGACTCACTTCATCAATATTCTTTAACACTTGATCAGATGCTTTTTTTGTATTTTGAAAGGCAATATTTTCTTCCTCAAGTTCTTTACCAATCAAAGATAGCTCATTTTTGATCTGCTCAAGTTCTTCTTTTACACCATCGATATTAGCTTCAATAATTGATTTTGCACTGGCATTTAAACGTCCATTTAAACTGGTTATCTTTGTATCGATGTCTAAATGTTTAAGATAGATCCCTCTTTGAATACTCAAGGCATAGTTTCTAGATATTTCATCCATCATAACCGGTAAAACACCTTTAGCTTCCTTTATACACTCTGGAATAATATCTATTGAATCATCGATATCTTTAATCGCTTTATCAAGTTCTTCTAAGTTTTCTTGAGCATTCACAAATTCATTAGCATACATCCATTCTTCAAATGAAGAAAAAAGTTCCTCACATTTCTGCATACGTTCTTCAATGCCTTCATAAGCAATAGATAAATTCTGAACATTATTTTGAACCTTGATCTTAACATCGCGATATTTTTCTTTTAAATCATTTGATATTTCTCTTTGAATTGTTTCCTGCTTAGAGAATTGTTCCAAAAACTCATCAATAGCCGATATTTCTTCTTCACAATCCTTTAAATTCTCTTTAACAACAACTAAAGATTTTTTAGCGTCTCCATATTTTTTTGAAGCTAAATCATCCTCTAAACCCTCGATGAGATTTTGCAGATTATCTAGGTTCTTCTGTGCCTGTTCATACTTGCTGTAATAATCTTCAACTTTCTTAAATGTATCCTCATTTATTTTAGCCATTGCCTTTGCTTTATTTAGTTTAAAAGCTAAAGGTATGGTTCTTACACGATTGAAACGGACATTTATTTCATCCAAGTCTTTTTTTAACGATGTTGAACGAGCATTCCTAATTAATATTAAAACGATGACGATTGAAACTGCTATCAATGAAATCAAAACAATTACTTGAGTATTGGTATCCATATTCCCTCCAATTTATACCAATATTTTACTATCATTTATAAGCTTTTTCAATTGACGCTTATATCAATATTTGTTATAGTATTAAAGCGTACTTGATAGCAGCATGTAAAGTCTGAAAGTAGGCCGTTGATACTAGTTTTAATGAGCTAGCGAGCAGTAATCTTGCGCTAAGATGAAACCTCTAATATCAACACCATTTTAGATGATTTACACCTATTATCGTTTATGCCCATAAACAATAAGGAGGAAATTATGGCAAGATACACAGGGCCAGTATGGCGTATTTCTAGACGTCTTAACTTCTCAATCTTAGAAACAGGTGAAGAATTAAGAAAACGTCCTTACATCCCAGGACAACATGGAAGTCCTACAAAAAGAATCAAACAAAGTAACTATGGTTTACAGAAAGCTGAAAAGCAAAAAATCAGACATATGTATGGCCTAAGCGAAAAACAATTCTTCAACACTTATGAAAGAGCTGTTAAAATGAGTGGCGTAACAGGTACTAACCTATTGTTATTGTTGGAATCTCGTCTTGATAACTTAGTATATCGTATGGGATTTGCTCTAACAAGAAGACAAGCTAGACAACTTGTTAACCACGGTCATATCTTAGTAGATGGCAAAAAGGTAGATATCCCTTCATACCGTGTAAAACCTGGACAAACTATTGAGGTTAAAGAAAAATCTCGTAACTTAGCTTGTATCGCTGATGCTTTAGAAGCAACATTATCTGTTAAAGATTTCGTTGAAGTTGATAAAGATAATCGTAAAGGTAAGTTCGTTAGACTTCCAGAAAGAAATGAATTAAATACTGAAGTTAATGAATTGCTAGTTATCGAATACTACAATCGTTAATATCATAAAGAAGCTATTGATTAGCTTCTTTTTTGTTATCAGAATATAAAAGACGACATTTTGTCGTCTTGATTTATTTATTCATTTCTTTAATAAGAATATCGTAAATATTTTTAACTGTATCTTTTATCGTCTTATTGCATACTACATACTTATATCTAAAAGTTTCTTGAAGCTCTTGCTTGGCTTTTTCGACTCTTTTTTTAATGACTTCTTCCGTTTCACTATTGCGACCTCTAATTCTTCTCTCTAACTCTTCAAGACTCGGAGGTGTAATAAATATCGAAATACAGCCATCATCATCTTTTAGAACATCCATAACTTGTTTAGCTCCGACTGTTTCGATTTCCAAAAGAACATTCATTCCCTCTTTTCTTTTTTCTTCGACATACTTTTTCGGTGTTCCGTAATAATTCTCCACAAAACATGCGTACTCTAAAAAATCTCCTCTGTCTGCACTTTGCAAAAAATCTTCCTTCTCAACAAAGAAATAGTTTACGCCATCAACTTCATTCTCCCTTGGTTTACGAGTAGTAGCGGAAATAGAATAGGTAAGTTTTAATTCTGGGCAATTCATGATTTCTTTAATGACAGTACCCTTGCCAACTCCACTTGGCCCACTAATGATAATAAGTAATCCTTTTTTCATATCTTGATTTTACTACATTTAATTCATTTGTTTAATCACTTTTATTAAAGATAAGCTATAATGTTTTTATGGCTTTAGATGGAATAATACTTAGTAAAATCAAGGAAGACATGATTACACGACTTCCGATGCGCATCAATAAAATAATCGCTGTTTCAGATAATGAAATTATTTTTAATGTTTTATCAAATAAAAAAAGAACTAATCTTATAATTTCGTGCCATTCAATATACAATCGAATCTGTTTTTCTAGCAATAACTACAACACATACGACAATCCGAGTGGTTTTATTATGTTGCTAAGAAAACACATTGGTGATGGTATTATTTATGACATTAAGCAAGTGAATCTTGACCGTCTCTTAATATTATCAATTAGATCGCAAAATGAACTATATGATAAGAAAGAATATCGTTTATATGTAGAATTAATGGGTAAGTACGCCAATTTAATCCTGGTTGATGATGAAAGCAATAAGATTATTGACGCTTTAAAGAGGATTCCTCCTTTTGAAAATAGCAAGCGTACTATTCATCCAGGAGCAGTTTATAAATTACCCGAACCACAAAATAAGCTTAATCCTTTTCAAACCACTGATATCAATTTAAATGAGTCCTTAGTTAAACAATTAGATGGATTTTCCAAACTTCTTGAACAGGAAATAAGATTTCGTTTAAATAATCAAAAATTTGAAGAAATAATGCAAGAAATAAAAGATTCAAAAGCTTTATATGTTACTAAAATAGATTCTAGAATCGAATATCACGTTATACCTTTGATGCATCTTAGTTCAAGCTTTGAAAAATATGACATTGAAGAAGCATTTAACATCATATATTTTGATCTCGAAGAAAAAGAAAGAATTAAAAAAAGTGCAGACGATATCATTAAATTTGTTCAAAAACAATTAAAACATTACGAAAACAAAATCATTAAACTAAATGAATCTTATCTCGACGCTCTCGACAACGAAGAATACAAAAACAAAGGCGACTTACTATATACATATGGCGATATAAATCAAAAGGGTAAAAAAGAAGTAACAGTTACCGATTATTATGGGAATAAACTAACCATTGAACTCGATCCTAAAAAAAGTATCAAAGAAAATGCTAATCGTTTTTATCAAAATTATCATAAAAAGAAAAAAGGACAATCCTATATTGTTGAACAACTAGAGATTGCTAAAAGTGAAAAAGATTATTTTGAATCATTACTCGAACAACTAGAGATAGCTAATTTAGAAGATTCGTTGATGATTAAGCAAGAATTGATTAAATATGGGTACTTGAGGGACAAAAAGAAACATGCATATAAGCGAAACAATGATAGAGTAAAGGTTTACCAGATTAAATACAAAGACTATATTATCGCTTTTGGCAAAAATCACATTCAAAATAATTATGTAACCTTTAAATATGCTAAAAATGATTATTTATGGTTCCATGCTCAAGGGTATCACGGATCACACCTTGTAATAAATGCTTCCGAAATCGATGAGGACACTTTGCGCTTTTGTGCCAATTTGGCTGCCTACTTCTCAAAAGGACGCCATTCATCAAGCGTCCCAGTTGATTATTGTTTATGTAAAGATGTCAAAAATATTAAAGGAGCAAAATCTGGACTAGTATCAATTAGAAATCAAAAAACAATTTATATCGATCCAGAATTCGACAACACCTTAAAAATTGCTTTGGTTTAAATAATTCTTTAAACTAACTACTTCAAATGGCTTTAACTTACGGTATTCTCCTGGCCTTAAATTGCCAATCTTGATATTCGCTTCTTCAATTCGATGAAGCTTTATAACTAAATATCCCAAACTCTCAAACATTTTTCTAATCTGTCTGTTATGACCTTCATAAATTGTCATTTTTATGAAGGTCGTTTTTTTATTTGGATTAGTTTTTAAAATCTTTAATTTAGCTGGCGAAGAGACATAATCATCAACCTTGACGCCATTTTGAAGTTTTTTCATATCTTCTTCTTTTAAAATATCGTTAATAGTAACTTCATATGTTTTTGGTATATGAAACTTGGGATGAATAATTTTATTTGCCAAATCACCATCATTAGTCAAAATAATCAATCCACTTGAATCAAAATCTAATCTTCCAATCGGGAAAACTCTAAATGGCGAATCAATCAAATCAACTACGGTAGTGCGATTTTTATCATCACTAACAGAAGTAATGATGTTTTTAGGCTTATTCATGATATAGACGACCTTTTCTTCTTTAGTAATAGTCTTATCATCAATCGTGATTTCTTGATCGCCTCGAACTTTATAACCCAAGGTATCGACAACGACTCCATCTACTTTAACGCGTCCTTGAACAATTAATTCTTCTGCCCTTCTTCTTGAACACACTCCACATTGAGCGATAACTTTTTGTAATCTTTCCATAAATCATTCTGCTCCTTTACTAATCTTTTAAGATTTATCAACAAAATAACTGCAACTAAACTAATCATAAATAAAAAACTATATTCAATAAATAATTTATGAATATTAATATCCTGATTATCCGCATTGATATTTTCGATACCATCTTGCAAATCATAAGTATTTTGACTATTCATTGACAGTATCATAAAATCACCCGAACCATTAGTAAGAAATTGAATATAATTAGTAGATTGTCGACTTCGACACTTATATACATTTCCATCAACATCTAAACGATATACAGAATAAATAGAGTTCAAATCTTTATCATCAATTTTAACTTGAACTACAAACGGAATGATCGGATCAATGTCTTTTAAATTCAATGAAAATTTAAGATTAAAGCTTGATACATCTTTAAAACCATAAGCCTTAGAAACATCTATTAGCCTCCTTGTTTTCCGACGCGTGACTTTGCTGACTTTTGCATAATATGTATTAGGAACAATAAAATCATCATTTTCTGCATCTGGCAAAGATAAAGCGAATCCTGAAATACTCATATCAAAATCATTATCTAAAATATGGTAATTGTTATCGCTGTTTTGTATCATCATTGCATCTAAAGCTCTAATCTCTTCAAAACTTAATTGATAATCTATCTTAGTCAATGATTCTTTAATAAAGTCTAAATCATTGATATTATATGTTCCATTTTGATTAAAAGTTTCAATGTTTTCACTTATTTTATTATTTAATTCGTCTCTTATTGTGTTTAATTCATTTGAAACAGTTATATCAAAACTCGTAGTTACTCCACAATAATTAATTTGAACACTTATAAGTCCTTCTTCATTTGTATTGAAATTGCTAATCATATTGGAATTGACATCCAATACTTCACTACTTCCGTTTTCATAATATACTTTTATCTTATAACCATTTGGGCACGGTATGGCTATATTTTTTTGCTGTT
>CAYNZZ010000001.1:0-237440 GCA_964401865.1 uncultured Erysipelotrichaceae bacterium | reverse complement strand
ACAGGGTAGCAAAATCACTAACATGCAAAGCTTATTCATTACTAAATTCCAATTTGTTAATATTTCAAAACAATGTCGGATCAGCTCCGAACCAAGTTTGAACGTCGTTTTCTTTGGTTACTTTATCTAACCAGGCAACTCCAAAAACGTATTCCGACGTTTGTGTTATTGGAAGCAAACAATACTGTACACCATCAACTAAATATTCAGTATCATAATCATAATCCGACATACGTTTTCCAGCAATGTAACTTGTATCGCCTTCCATTCCGATAGACAATTTCACGGTCCCTTTATAAAAACTATATAATTCTAAATTTTCACCACTTTCAGCACCATCTTCATCAGAACTTTCATAGTTCAAAATTCTGCAACTTATCACGTGTTTCCTTTTATCTGGTTGAAAGGGTACTATTATTGCAAACCTACCATTTAAATCCTTACAAAAATCATTAGTACAAACAGTTAGATATTTATAATCAATAACATTATTATCTATTTTTATCTCTAAATCTCCTAAAGGTGTTTTCAACATTACCGCAATTCCCTCCAAATTTCTTTTTAAAATCTCTAAAAAGAGAAAGTTCATGAAACTCTCTCTGCTTTGCTTCATATGCCAATTTAGGTTGAATAAGTGGACACCCGTTCAACATCTTAACTCTCTGTAAGATTATTTTTCTATTTCACTATGTTATTTCCAAACGATTTAATGTCCGCATAATATAACATACCAAAGCTTTCATCGTTATTATCTTTATTTATTCTTGTTTTCCTTTTACTGAATAAACACAAATTTCAATTCAAACAAACCCTTAAAAATCGGACATTTTTAAATATGTTTCAAACTCTTGTCACTATTACGTTTTTAAAATTTCTTGTAGCTGTGCTTATTTAACCATTTATCTCTTTATCTTTAAAATAATATCCACCGGTCTTTTTTGAACCTTTATATTCAATATATTTATAAATCTTTCTTTTTATTGAATTTCTAATTTGATCTTCAGTAAGCGATATATCGTTATTGGCTACCTTTCTTTGAATGTCCATAACCTTAATTCCCGGATTATTAAATATTGTTTGTAGTATAGCTAAATCTAACTCATTTATTTGGTCATTTATTTGGTCATTTATTTGGTCATTTATTCTATAATTCAAATTAGGCAGTGTTACATAAAAGAAATTATCGGTTGCATCAAATATCGGTTTTCTTTCTTCATCAGAATATGCATCCATAGTTCTTGGAATGCCTGTCCCAAAATTTTCTATTAATCCGAGTTTATCAAATATATTCACCAGTTTATGATTGCGATATGTTTGAGTTCCTCTCATGATTTCTTCCATCGTTGCATTAAATATTCCGCCTGGACTAGTAATTTTGCAACAATCTTCAAAAAATTCAATTTTTATATTAGAACGGATAAAATAATCTGCATGTATAAAAGCATTTAAAATCATCTCTCTTAACGATGCGCCTGGAGAAGGAACAATTTCTTTTCTTTTAAAAAGGTGAATCGCATTAAGTAATTCGCCCTTATAATCTCAGCAGTATGAATATCTGTATATCGAAGTCTATGCTATATTCATATGACAATCTATAAATTATTGCATGAAAGTTTACACTATCACTATTTCTAATCATCATATCAATGTGATTATTAGCCAATAGTGTGTCTGAATAAAACCCAACTTAAAAGCCAGCACTAAATGCTGACTTTTATCAATCTTATAACAATATTTTAGAAAGATATTTCTTTGTTGCCCGTAACCTTCATATATATCAATAATGATATTGTCGTAGTTACAGTTAAAATTGTTGCATAGGCAGCAGCTATACCGTAGTTTCCTCTTGAAACATATGTGTAAGTCGCAAGTGTTAACGTAATCGTATTTAAGTTATACAAGATAATAGCTGTTGATAATTCGGTAATAATTGTAACCCATGACATAATTGCACCAGATAAAATACCATTAGCCATCATTGGAACAGTAATCTTAAAGAAAGCTTTAAGCTTGCTGGAACCTAATGAAATTGCTGCCTCCTCTACCGAGATAGAGATTTGTTGCAAAGTGGCAGTTGATGATCTGATAGTATATGGCATACGTCTAATAACTAAGGCTACAACCATAATAATCATTGTGCCAGTCAACACTAATGGTTTTTTATTAAAAGCCATTACAAGCGCAATACCAACTACTGAACCAGGAATGATGTATGGCACCATCGATATAGTATCAATAACTTTATTCGCAAAGTTATTTCTTCTTACAACCAGGTATGCAATCAATATTGCAAGTATAATAATAATAGCTAATGCCGTACCACCGATAATAAAGGTATTAGGTATTGCCTTAGTCAAGTGAGTAAAGGCATAACGATATGAATCAAGAGAATAACCATCCAAGAATATCTTACCTGATGTCTTTAAGAACGATGTATAGATGACATACACTTGTGGCAAGAAAGCAACAGCAACTACAAGCCAAGAATAAAGATTTACAAAGAAACTGTGTAAACCATGAATTTCTTTTCTTTCAATTGAATGTAATGCACTCATAGTGAAAGTAAACTTGCCATTAATATACTTTTGAATTAAGAATATTACGGCTGTGATTACAATCGCAATAACCGAAATAGCTGCACCGAAGTTATGATCACCACCAGTTTCGGCAAAGTACGAGTTATAAATAATTACCGGGAATGTTTGATAACCTTCACCAATCAATAGTGGAGTACCAAAATCCGCAAATGCTCTCATGAATACCATCAATGCAGAAGCAATAATTGTTGGCATACATAGAGGAATTACAATTTTAAAGAATCTTTTAAATCCACTACAACCCATATTTTCACTTGCTTCAAGCAAAGAGTTATCAATATTTTTTAATGCACCTGATACATACAAGAATACAAGTGGGAATAATTGTAGAGATAAAACCAACAATATACCATTAAAACCATAAATATTAGGCATTCTAATTGGAATAATGCTTTCGATGAATTTAGTGATAACACCACTTCTTCCAAGCAACATAATCCAAGAATATGCGCCGATAAATGGCGCCGACATCGAACACAAGATAATTAATACTTGTAATAATGTCTTGCCCTTGATTTCATACATCTGATAGAAATAAGCAAGAGGAACACCGATTGCCAAAGATAGAGCTGTCGCACAAATACTTACTTTCAAAGAGTTAAATATGGATTTAACATAATAATTCTGTGAAAAGAAATTTTGGAAATATTCTAATGTAAAATCACCATTAAAGAAGAAGGCATTATATAAAAGCTTAACTAATGGATATATTAGGAACAAGCCATATAAACACAAGATAAATATCGATACTACTTTCCAAATATCGAAAAATTTGTTTGTTGCCTTATTCATAATTAACCCTTATAGACATCATAATCATTGATAACGCCTTTAACCAAATTATGATTACCCTCGCTATCAAAAACGTTAATCTTTTCTGTCTTAATCTTTAAACTAATGCTAGTTCCCTTTTCGATCATCGAGTCAATTTGCGATTCTTGAATTATTTCAAGTTTTTCACCATCAATTAAATGCACGAAGTAATGTGTGTTTAAACCTAAGAATATAGCATCATCAACAATGGCTTTAAGTCCATCACCACCAGTCGCATCAACAATTAATTCTTCTGGACGGATACTTGCTTTAACATCCTGTTCTTTGATTTCGCTTTCTTGAATCGTATCCATCAAAACTTCGCATCCACCTGCTAATTGAAGGTAAGGTTTACCCTCTTTAACAACCAATTTGCCATCCAAAACATTTGTATGTCCAATAAATGTTGCAACAAATAGATTTGTTGGTCTTTGATATAAAACTTTTGGCGTACCAATTTGTTGGATATCGCCATGATTCATTACAGCAATTCTATCGCTGACTGCCATCGCTTCCTCTTGGTCGTGGGTTACATAAACAGTAGTGATACCGACATTATTTTGTATTTCTTTAATAACGGTACGCATTTCAACTCTTAGTTTTGCATCCAAGTTACATAATGGTTCATCCATCAAAAGAACATCCGGAGTAATCGCTAACGCTCTTGCCAAAGCTACACGTTGTTGTTGACCACCAGAAAGTCTTTCTGGCATTCTGTCGCGATATTCATCGATTTTCATCAACTTCAAAAATTGATTTGTTTTTGATTCAATTTCTTCTTTTGGCAACTTACGATTCTTTAAACCAAAAGCCACATTCTTTTCAACATTCATATTCGGAAATATTGCATAGTTTTGGAAAACCATACCAATATTTCTCTTGGCAGGATCTATATCATTGATTCTTGTTTCGCCAAAATAAAAATCACCGCCTTCAATGCTATTAAATCCTGCAATCATTCTTAACAGTGTTGTTTTACCACAGCCAGATGGACCAAGGAGGGTAAAAAATTCACCCTCCTTGATATCTAGCGATAAGTTAGAAATGATTGTCTGATCGTCATACTTTTTAACAGCATTGCGTACTTTAATATATTTACTCATATTCTAACTCCTCAAACTAATTTATATTGTTTAGATATTATTGAGCAGCGTTAAATAATTCTGTCCAACGTGCTTGCCAATCTTTTTTATTAGTTCCGCATAGTTCCATATCTTCGTATTTAACGTTGATATCAGCAAATGGAGTCATTTCTTTAGCTGTGTTAGCGATATTTGGATTAACTGGTCTTGCAGTTGTCTTAGCAATTTCAGCTTGTCCTTCATCAGAAATAATCCAGTCAACTAATAATTTAGCATTATCCATGTTTGGAGCATCTTTAATAATAGCAATACCAGCAGGTAACCATACAGCACCTTCTTCTGGATATACAAGTTTAACATTTGTAGCACCATCAACTAGTAATGATACACATGGGTCTTCATAAGAAACACCAACAACATATTCACCAGCAACTACACCTTTATAGATAGCTGAAGAAGAAGAAAGTTGGATACCATTTAGGTTAGCGATAAACTCTTTTACCCATTCCCAAGCAGCTTCATCATATGGTTCTTCACCCATAACAAGAAGCATATTTGTTAATTCAGCCCAAGCACTTGATGAGTTAGCTGGGTCACCCATAGCAATTTTACCTTTTAATTCAGGTCTTACTAAATCAGCATAACCTTTGAAATCATCAATGCTTAAACCTAATTTTTCATATTCTTCAACATTAACCAATAATGCTGCAGAACCATCTAAGCAATAGTGAGTAGTGATACCATTAAAGTTTTGGTAAGCTTCAGGAAGATTTTCATCACCTTTAGCAGTATATTGTTCAAATAATGGAACATAGTCAGCATTGAAAGAGTTAGCGTAGTTCATACCACCGAACATGATGTCAGCTTGAGGGTTGTCCTTTTCAGCTGAAATTCTCTCTAAACATTCACCAGTACCAGCAGATACAACTTGTACATTAACATTATACTTTTCACCGAATGTTTCGATTACTTCGATAAGAGCATCTGAGTTAGGTGAATAAACTACTAAATCTCCACCACCAACTTCAGTTTGATCAGTTTCTTTGTTATTGTCAGTATTATTGTCTTTGTTTCCACATGCAGAGAAAGAAAGAAGCATGAATACTGATAATAAAATCATTAAAAGTTTTTTCATTTTGTCTCCTTTAGGGTGTTTAAATCCACCCACAATTCTATTTTACTAAAAAATAATAAAATTGAAAGCCTTTTCAAATATATTGTTTGATTACGAGCGCTAACTATTTGTTATTTTTATAAATACCTGTTATAAAACAGGCATTTATAAATCTTTTATTGTAGATATTTTAAATTTTAATCGCTTGGATAGCAATGCATTTTGGTCCGCCTTGAGTAATAAAAACCGGTGATAACAATAGTTTTTTGACATTTTCTGTATTAAATTCATCTTTAATCGCACTCACAAAACTATTTGCTATTTCTTCATTAAATGCATGTGCGACATAAAAATGATAAGTGCTGTCACACATCTTTTCTTTTAATCCGGCAATCACGTCTTTAATGGCTTTTTTCGTTGTTCTAACAATGGCATATTTCTCTAGACATTTACCATCATCGCTCTTTTTCATAATCGGCAATAGCTTAAGCAACGCACCAATGTTCCCAACGGCACCACTAACTCTTCCACCTCTTGCCAAAAAGGAAAAATCAAACGGAATCAAGAAAGATATTTCGCTATTTCTCGCTTTGTCTAAAACTTTAATAATCTCATCAATTGTTTTCCCTTGCTTACACATTTCGCTGGCTTTTTCCACCATACATTGATGAGGCCCGCATAAAGTTCTTGAATTATACACATGTATCTTATCTTCGTTTTTGATATTGTTTTTAGCAGTACATGCTGAATCATAAGTTCCCGATAGTCCTTGTGCCATCGTTATATCCAATACTTCACTATCTTTGCTTAATTTTTCGTAAATATCCATCTTTTCACCAATGGCTGGTTGTGACGATGTCGGTACTGCTCCTTCTTTGATTAGCTCTATAAATTCCTCGGAATCAATTTCTTCAAATTCTCTAAAACACTGGTTATTAACTGTTACAGCTAAAGGAGTTGTATAAACATTTAGTTTTTCCAAGGCTTCTTTTTTGCTGTATAAAATTGATGAATCTGATACAATATGTAACATTTGCTCTCTCCTATCGTTTCATTAAAATTATCATTAGTACTTTCTATTGTAAAGTAATCTAGAGATAAATACTAGATTGAATGAAGAAAATAATTATGTTAAATTATAAATATGAATGAAAATATCAAAGAAACCTTAACTAAATATCAATTTCCAAAGTGGGATGATTTACCTAATTTTGACTTATACATGGATCAAGTCGTTTACTACATCGATCAGCAGTTAAGGCCATTGTTCTTTAACGATGAAAAAATAATTACTTCAAGTATAGTAAATAATTACGTTAAGAATTCCATTGTCAAAGCACCGGAAAAGAAACGCTACAGTCGCAAACATGTCGCTTATTTAATAATTGTCTGTCTGTTAAAGAAATCTTTTACTCTTTCAGAAATAACTAAATTCATTGATATTCAAATTTCAATGAAACAAGCCGATTTGATGGCTTCCTATAATTCATTCGCTTTAATATTTGATAAAGCTCTGCACGAGAAAATAACTAAAAATTATTTAGTGCAGGAAGAAAGAAATACACCTCATCGTCTATTGATGGATAGTGTCATTCAGACATTGGTTTGTAAAATATATACCGAATATGCCGTATTAGATGAAATCTTTAATAAATAATAATCATACAATGCTAAAACAGGATAGCCATATATCATAGCCATCCTGTTTTATTTAAATTACTTTGTTTGTTTTTTAACTCCAGTATTTGGAACAATTACCGGATTATGTTTATTATCATGTTTATCTTCTTTGATACCTTTATAGTTGACGAAAGCGGCTAAAGAAATTTTATTTGTTTCTATCGTTCCAGAAATTTCATTACCCGACAACAGCGACCAACCGTTTTCGGCTTTTTCTCTAATTGCCCATTTTGTGCCATTTGGTAAACCAAGAATAGTCAATGCTTCATCGTGTCCTAAAGAAAGAGTTTCACCATCACTGATATAACCGGCACGTTGTTCGCCATAGTAATAGTATTCTCCGTCAAGCGGACTGCCATCACTATTCTTTAACTCAACTGTGAAGCTAAAATTCTTAGCATAATCGCTATCTTTTAAATTAGAACCGGATACCAACTTACTGATTTTCAAACTTCCGTTATCTTCTGAAACCGCTTTTTTATTAGTTACAACAACAGTATTCTGCAAACTGAACAAATTAGTTAAATCCATACCATCCAAATTATCCCAATTAGCTTTATTGTTGCTATTATGATACTGAGCATTTTGTAATGCATAAGTATTTTGAATAATGCGAGTTCTCAAAAAGCCTTCATCAGTCGTAAAGAACGGATACATATTTTGACCACCATCTTCATCATGCAATCCATAATCAACCACCGCATTTATACCATAATGCAAATTCATACTTCTTGAAATATTAGTTCCTGCAAGTTTTTCATCTTGCCAGCCATCTAAATTAAAATTACCTGTTTTTTGTACTTGGGCTATCGCAGTAATATCTCTTAAAGTGATATTCACAATGTCGTCAGCTGCGTACTTAACCATTGTTTGTGCCAACTTACCGACACCTGCCATGACAGTTACTCCGTCTTCTTTACTTCCGGCATCGGCATAGATTGAGTAAATGCCTACAATTACCGGTATTTTTGTCTCATTTTTCTCATATCCTTGTGGAACATTTGTTTCTTTTAAGACATATTTTGAATTAACATCTGCCCACTTAACTTCAGCATATCCATTTGCAGTATTTACATCAGGTCTAAAAATAAGCATACCATCTTGCCCGTCAATATTGGCAGTAGTGCCTTTGATTTCTGTTCCATCAGGTGCAACTAATGTAAATTCAACACCATTAATTCCCTTGCCGTCTTCATCAACCTTCAAAACACGAAGCTCGCGACGCTCATTTGGAATATGAATTATCGAACGAAATTCTCTTTGGAACTGATCGGTATTAAGGAACGAAAAATCACGATTATCAAAATTGGCCGAACTTATATCAAGTTTTTTAATAATTTCATCGATTACTTTATCAATATCTTGCCCATTATTTATACCGTTTGCAACTGCATCAGATACATATTTTTCAAGAGCGTCATACAATTCGGCAGAATTATTACCAGTGATTCCTAATTTATTCAATGCACTTTTTTCGATAATACCATATACCATTTTCATATCGCCATTTTTATTAGTAAGCAGATATCTATCAGAACGACCTGGCAAATCTTGTAATAAACCTTCTAGTTTTTCATCATTATCATTATATGTAATATACCATTCTGGCCAACGTTCATCACTAGCTTGATATAACGCTGCTTTAAGTATTGCTTTACGCCATGCTTCTGCACTACGTTCACTTGGCACAATTGCCCCATAACCATCAGCATTGCTTCCATAAAGCGCTACCCATTTACCATTTGACATACTACCTTGCAAAAGCATCGGAACCGCAATAATTAAACCATTCTTCTTATTATTTGCTTGTAAAACACTATCACTTGGAACAATCGCACCTGTACCAGTATCAAATTGACCATAAGTTACTTCTCCTGTTTCACGTATGTTAGAAAAGAAACTTGCATAAGCACCAGTTTGATAACGATTAGCAACAACAAGCATAGAATTATTAGGATCAAATCTTAATACAATATCTTTTGGTAAACTGCGATAACCAGCAGCGGTCTTAGTTTCTTTTAGGATGTAATGCAATACTCCAGTCTGATGATAACGATCAATAAAGCTAAAAGGTGAACCATCGGTTCTAACAAATGATGAAGTACCATCTTTGCCTGTAATCAATGTACCAATTTTTTCGCCAATTATTTCATAGTCAGCAATATCGGTACTATTACCATTTTTCGCTTCAGCAGCATATAGCTCAAATTCAACATTCTCGAGTGGATTGCCGTTTTGATCGGCTTTCTTAATGCTGTGATATAGTTGTGGTTGAAGATTAAAACGCATTGATAAGCTTGAATCGTAATTGCCACGCTCTAAATAGAATAATTTTATGTTATGCATAGTACCAGTTGAAAATACTTTTTGACCAGCACCATTATTTGTCCAACGAATAGCATCAGCTCCCTCTTGACCTAAAGCATCAACGAATAGTTCATAAAGAGTTGTCTTGCGATCGCCTTCCATATTTCCTGGGTCATTTGGTAAACCATTAGTTCGCCAGCTTTGTCCAGTAATAACTTCGCCGGTACTAAAGTTAATAGTGCCATATAGCTCACTATGTATTCCGCCCAAATCAATAACTAGCACATCATCAACGAAAATCCAAACATCATCATCTCCAGAGAATTCAAATATCATATCTTGTTTTCCAGATGAACCCATATTCAACTTACCATTTTCTGGTTGAGTAAAATTCAGAGTCATTTTCATTCCGAAATAGTGATTAGCTCGTACTTCATTAGATAAATTTGTAATTTTATCAGAACTAGAAAGAATGTTAGTAGGATTTCCGTTTTTATCCGCAGTTTGAATGGAATCAAAAACTTTTGACGCTTTATCAAATGGGAAGAAATTTCCTAAACTCTTATCGCCGTCAAATGTATTTGTGTTTGGATTATATCCGCTATCAGTACGCCATACTGCAGGTCCGTCATATAAGGTAAACGAACCATCACTTGTTGCAGAGGTAGATTGATTAAATTCAGCAAAGTTTTTACGAGCGTCATAATAGTAGTAACCATTTTCATCCATTTGGAATAAACCTGTTACATTTTTATATGACTCTTTACCATCAGTTTCTACATCGGCATCAAACAAATATTGTAGTGATGCTTTTTTGCATGTTCCACTAACTTTTCCATCTGCTCCAACGGTCAAACCACGACTATTCAATAATTTTGTTGATAAAGCTCTAGCAGCATCTACACCGGCACCTTCAAATTCCGCATGATTTAAATTGGCAATATCCATAAATATTTCTTTACCCCAATCATCAGCTTCTGTTCCTGTCGCGTTCGGAAGTTCACTACGTGCATCATCTAAATTAATATATGGATAGCCATTCTCAAGCACGCGCTTAACGATTCCGTTCATATTTAAATTTGCTTTACCCCATGGGCGTGCTGCTCCTGAACCTAAGTTCCAAAAACCTGCTTCACGCATAGCTGAACCACCAAATAGCAACAATGCACCTTCATTTATTAAGGTACTGTAATTTTCAAATTTAGCACCATTTGGTAAAAGATCGTCGTCTGTTAATGTCTCACTAAAACTATAATCAAATAAATCTATAACCGAACCTTTTGGCGTCATACCCTTTACCTGATGTTGTTTAAGCACTTCATCTTTATTACCAGTTATTGGTATACGAGTGCCAGTATAACCATTATCATCATATGTTTCTGCGCCACCAAAAGTAAATAAAACATATGGTTGTTCTAAGTTTTCTTTATAAGCATATTCGCTATCGATTGAAGCAACAAAACGATAAGTTTTATCACTTGCCATTTCGACATTATCACCAAAAAAATCAGAAAGATCCCAAGTTATAGAAAGAACTTTTTCTTCATCATTTGATAGAGTAGCTTTCACTTCTTTAGGAAGCATTTCGATTATCAATTCTTCACTTAAGTCTTGTTTGTCTGCACCTGGCAAACTTAAATATAATTCTCCATCATAATCAACCAAAAATTCTTGCGTATCTAACAATTCATACGAAACAATGTAAAGAGGATTGTTTTCAATTTCCGTTTCATCATCAGTAACATTTTCTGTATTCTTAGTTTCTTCCTGCTCATTGGCAATTTCAAATGTATTATCTTCTGTGTTTTGTTCATCTATTGACGGCGAATCATCTACAATTCCGTCTTCAGAATAAACTACAGGTTTCACTGTTGATTCAGCTAAAGCTCCAGTTACATTTGTCCCTAGTAAACAAACGCAAAGAAATGTACAAAACAATTTGTACATAAACTTGTGGTTACCTTTATAAGTCATACTGCTGCCTCCCCCTTGTCGATATCATTCTTTATCATCGCTTTAAAAATCAGAACATTTCGTGCAACATTATTGCATTGCACAAGTATGAATTTTCTTCTTCTTTTTGTACAAAAACTGCTCAAAAACCCATCACCCTTGTGTACAAATTATTATATCCCTTCCGAACGATAAATTCTACTATAGAACGATAAATTCTACATTATCAGTCGGAATATGTAATGATTCGATTAGTTTATGTAATTATTTTTTAACTTTAAGATGAACTAAAATATCATTTACTCAAACAATAGATAATAAATCAATTTGTTAAATCACGGTTTTAATAAAACTATGATTTTTTGACTGCAATAGAGGAGTTAAATATGAATTCTAAAGTATATGGATATGCCAGAGTATCTACTAAAGAACAAAATGAAGATAGACAACTAATCGCTTTAAATGAATATCCAGTTTTAAAAAATAATATCTATATTGATAAACTCAGTGGGAAAGACTTTAATCGTCCCCAATACCAAAAAATGCTTAGAAAAATCCGCCAAGGCGACACTTTAGTAATTAAATCTATCGATCGATTAGGTCGTAATTACGAAGAAATACTCCAACAATGGCGCATTATTGCCAAGGAAAAAGGAGTGCGCATGGTTGTTTTAGACATGCCTCTTTTAGATACTAATAAATCAAATGGTGATTTAACAGGTATCTTTGTTGCCGACTTGGTATTACAAATATTGTCTTATGTTGCTGAAACAGAGCGTGAAAATATTCTTCAAAGACAAAAAGAAGGTATCGTGGCTGCCAAACTTAGAGGAGTTAAATTTGGTAGACCGCGAAAGGAAATTCCAAATAATTTCTATGATCTTAAAAAAGAATGGGAAAATAAAACAATCAGTTCAAGAGAAGCAGCAAAATGCTTAAATATTTCTCAAGATACTTTTTTAAGATGGGCACATGGCAAATAAAAAAATCTACCAAGTATGCTCTTATACTCGATAGATTTATGCTAAATAAATTGTTTGCTTTCTTCAGGCGCACTTTCAATAAGTTTCTTGCACTTGCGTTCGAATTCTCTTCTCTCCATCATAACTACCGCATCGCAACCTAAACATTTTATCTTAATGTCCGCTCCCATTCTGATGATACGCCAATAATGAGACTTCTTACACGGATGATCTTTTTTCATTTGTACGATGTCATTTAATTTATAATTCTCAATCATTATTTGACCCCCATATTCTTGCGATACGCTTGCATAGTATTTTCTAATAAATAAGCTATTGTCATAGGACCGACTCCTTTTGGCACCGGAGTAATTGCACTTACCATATCCTTAACATCATCAAAATCTACATCGCCACACAGATGACCGTCAAGACGATTAACTCCCACATCTACGACATAAGCTCCTTCTTTAATATATTTATGATCAATATATTTCGCTTTGCCAATAGCCGGTATTAGGACATCGGCGTTTTTGCATATCTCTTTAAGATTGTTGGTTTTGGAATGACATACAGTAACAGTGGCATTCTTCGATATTAAAAGTCTGGCTAGTGGCAAACCAACAAGCATACTTCTACCGATTATCACGACATTTTTACCGCATAAGTCAACATTCATTTCTTTTAATATTTCAATTACTCCAAGCGGTGTGCAAGGATAAAAACCTTCTTCATTTAGAAATAGTTTACCCATATTATGAGTTGTTAAACCATCAACATCTTTACTGGGAAGAACTGTTTCCAATACTTTTCTCTCATTTAAATGCTTCGGTAAAGGAAGTTGTATTAATATGCCATCAACATCATCTTTATAATTAAATTGATTAATTTGATCAATCAATTCTTCTTCACTAATATTTTCATTTAATTTCCATAAGGTAAATAACATTCCTACTTCAGCACATGCTTTTTCTTTACCACGAACATAAGAGGCTGACGCCGGATTATTACCAACCATTATAACTACAATATGTGGTTTTCTAAAATGACTATAAGATTCAATTTCACTTTTAATCTTATCTTTCATCTTTTTAGATATTTCACTTCCATATACTATATTCATAAGCTAACTCCTCAATATAAATGTCTTTGGCCCATCATTGACTAACTCAATTTCCATATAGGCACCAAACACTCCGACCTCAACATTTATCCCTTCGCTTCTTAGGCAATCATTAAAATACTCGTATAAGGATATTGCTTCTTCGCCAGTTCTTGCATTGATGAAACTTGGTCTATTACCCTTTTTAGTATCGGCATACAAAGTAAATTGAGATATTGATAATATTTCGCCGCCAATATTATGGATATCTAAATTCATTTTGCCATCTTCATCTTCAAAAACACGAAGTTTGCTCAATTTCTTCGCCATTTTCTCGCATGTTGCTTTATCGTCATCATTGCCAATACCAACTAACACCATATAGCCTTTATCTATTTTGCCAGTTATCTTTTCTTCGACAATACACGAAGCACTGGTAACACATTGTACAACTAATATCATTTTTCATCCTTTTTGAAAATAAATAACTTGGAAAAGACATAATTTGAAGCAATAACCACAAATTGAGCAATTACCTTTACCAGCATATCATTAAAGTGCAATAAATCAACACCTACAAACATAATGACATATTCCAATCCCAAAGTAGCTACTCTAGCCGAAGTAAAAGAAACTATTTCTTTTAGTAATTGTTTTGGATTAGTACTTCTAGATTCAAACACCCATATTTTATTAGTAATATAAGCAAAAAATACCGCTAATGCCCAAGACAAGAAAATCGCAATGTAATCATTAATATCTAAGAGCCTTGTGAATATTGCATAAGATACCAAATTGACAACAGTAGTAAAACCACCAAATACAATATATAAAATGGGTTCTTTATACTTCTTAAATAATTCTAATAATCTATTCATATTCAAAATTTTATAATTTTAAAGCCGTAAACTCAACCTTAAAGAGCACAAATATAAAAATAGAGTCCATTTAGATCAATGATCTTGTGTACCCTATTTTAATTTCTATTATTTACTTTTATTAAAAACCGGTAATTTCTGCTAACTCATATGAAGTAGCATTTTCAATACCCATAGCTTTGAATTTCCATGTTCCTCCGGCTTTTAGGTTATTTATGTTATCAAGCGCTGTTCCGATTTGATTTCCTTCAGCATCATATAAATTAAATGTAACTTGCACATAACTCATGTCTTTATCTGTATTATTTTTGATAACACCTTCAATATATAGTGCAAAACCATCGTAGTCTGAAGTTGTATCGCCTTCGATTGTAAATTTATCTTTCTTAACCGTTTCTTGTTGAACATTGCCATTATTGTTGACATTTGAACCGCTAGTACCTGTAGTTCCTCCACTGATTCCTGCTATTCCAAAAACAATAATAATAACTATCAGAGCTTTCAACCACAATGCCATCCCTTGTTTACTTAGACAATGCGGACATTTTTTAGCATTGTATGGTATTTCTGTTTGACACTTTTTACACTTTTTTGTCGCGGGCTTTTCTTTTGCCATTTTTCAATTCCTCCTTTTATTTCATTCATTATATATATATATATATATGCAAGAAGGAATTTCAAAAACCAGGTTTTTATCCCACAAATATTGCCCGGAGGCACGAATTCCTTGGGCAATATTTGCCTCATTTTATTTATTTAAATGCTTAAAAACAACACGGCAACATTAAAATAAATAAGAATTGATGTCGTATCGACAACAGTAGTAATCAAAGGTGAAGCCATAATAGCTGGATCAAGCTTTAATTTTTTAGCCAGCATCGGCAAAGTGCAGCCTAACGATTTAGCCAATACAACAGTACATATTAAAGTAATACCAAGAACTAAAGCTAATAGAGGATTTTGATATTGAATTACAACTCTCACGCCAGTCACAACTGCCAAAATCAAACCGACAAGCAAAGCAATTCTTGTTTCTTTAAACCATACTTTCAATACATCTTTAAGTTCGATTTCTCCGGTTGCCAAACCACGAATTATCATTGTTGAAGATTGCGAACCACAGTTACCGCCCGTATCCATAATCATTGGAATAAATGATACTAAAATAGGGAGTGAAGCAAAGGCATTTTGATAATGTGTAATAATGCTGCCAGTAATTGTTGCTGAAAGCATCAGAATTAAAAGCCATACAATACGATTTTTAGTGTGCTCCCATACCGAAGTTTTAAAGTAAGAATCTTCGCTTGGCGACATAGCGGCCATAATTTCAAAGTCTTCTTCATTCTCTTCACTCATTACATCTAAAGCATCATCAATTGTAATGATACCAACCATACGATTTTCTAAATCGACAACCGGCATGGCAATAAAATCATACTTATCAAACATTCTTGCTACTTCTTCTTTGTCTTGATGAGTGTTGATAGTGATGACATTGGTTTCCATGATATCAGAAATTAATGTGTCCATCTTTGACAATAATAATCTTCTAACTGTCGTAACACCAATCAAATGCCTTTGAAGATCCAAGACATAAACAATATAAACGGTTTCCTTACCCATGCCTGTTTCTCTAATCTTTTCAAAGGCATCTCTTACGGTCATGTTCTCTAAGACTTCTTCATATTCGATTGTCATCAAAGAACCGGCAGAATCTTCTGGATACTGCAAAATCTTATTGATATATCCTCTTTTTGATTTATCAGTATTCTGCAAAATACGAGTTACCAAATTAGCAGGCATCTCATTTACTAACTCAACTGCATCGTCAATAAATAGCTTATTGACAATTTCACCGATTTCACTGTCTGATAGAATCTCAACTAGTTTCTCTTGTGTATCGCTTTCCATTCTTGAAAAGACGCTAGCCGCTTGTTCTTTATTTAAAAGTCTAAATACCAGTGCAACATCTTCTTTTGAAAGTTCATCCAAGCATTCAGAAATATCCGCATCATTAAGCTCTTGTAAATAAGCCTTTAAACCTGTTAAATCATTATTGGCAATATATTCAATTATTTTTTCTAACATCTAAAATCCCCCTTTTTAGTAACAAAATGATATTAGGGAATTAATACCACTTCTCTTTCAAACTAAATATAAAATCCTTTATATTATATGTCAATAAACAAAAAGAAAAGCCCGCACATGAGTCGAGCTTAACAAACTATTTTTTTTCTTTTACAACTTTGACGATATTTGAAGCACAGATACCATACTTCTCTAAAACATCTTTAGCTTTTCCACTTTCACCAAAAGTATCATTGACACCGATAGGATATAGTTTCGTGATATTTAAAGGTGCAATAATTTCGGCAATAGCTCCATATAAACCGCCAATAATTGAATGTTCTTCTAACGCAAAACAAATAGAATGTTTTTTAGCTTGTTCAATTATTCCTTCAGCATCAATAGGTTTGATACTAGATACATTGACAACCGTAACATCAATGCCTTCTTCTTTAAGGTCTTCACTAGCTTTCATAGCTTCAGAAACCATTAAACCGGTAGCGAACAAACAAATATCTTTACCTTTTTTCAGAACATCAACTTTGCCGATATTAAACTTGTGTCCTTCTTCATATACCGATTCAACTTTTCCTCTGCCCATTCTTACATAGCAAGGACCGTTGATTTTAGCTACATATTCAATAATCGCTTTAGTCTCAATAGCATCGGCCGGTGAGAAAACTTGCATATTTGGAATAGCACGCATAATAGCAATATCTTCAACCGTTTGATGTGATGCACCATCTTCGCCAACACTTAATCCGGCATGAGTTGCACAGACTTTGACATTAAGCCTTGGATAACAAATTGAATTTCTAATAATTTCAAACGCTCTACCACACGCAAACATTGCAAAGCTAGAAGCAAATACTGTCTTGCCGCTAGCCGCCAAACCGGCAGCCATACCCATCATATTACATTCAGCAATACCGGCGTTGATATGACGATTTGGATCAACTTTATATGCTTCGTATGTCTTGGTTGATTTTGATAAGTCAGCATCTAATACCACAATATTTTTATCTTCACTTACCAATTTAGCAAGTGTTTTGCCATAAGCATTTCTTGTTTCTTCTAACATCGGTCTACTCCTTTTCAAGATCGCTCATTGCAATCTTGTATTCTTCTAATTTAGGGGCACTTCCATGCCATGCTGCATTATTCTCCATAAAAGACACGCCTTTACCTTTTGTAGTATTGGCAATAATGGCTGTTGGTTTACCCTCAACTTCACCAAAGTGTGAAAATGCTTCTTTTAATGATGAAAAATCATGACCATTACACTCAACAACATTAAAGCCGAATGCTTTAGCTTTTTCATTTAATGGCAGCGGATTCATTACATCCTCAACGCAACCATCAATTTGTAAGTGATTGATATCAAATATTACACATAAATTGTCTAATTTATAGTGACTAGCAGCCATCATGGCTTCATAAATCATTCCTTCTTCACTTTCGCCATCACCAACTAACGCATAAACCTTATATGACTTATTATCTAATTTATTAGCGAGCGCCATACCGACAGCACAGGATAACCCTTGGCCTAAAGAACCAGTTGACATATCTACTCCTGCAACATAGTTCATATTAGGATGACCTTGAAGCTTTGAATTAATTTGTCTGAATGTGGTTAAATCTTCGTTTAATAAACCTCTTTCATCTAATGTCGCATATAGTGCAGGACTTGTATGTCCTTTAGATAATACAAAACGATCTCTATTAATACTATTAATGTTTTCGCCATTGATATCCATTTGTTCAAAATACAAATAAGTCAAGATGTCAGCAGCTCCTAAAGATCCTCCCGGATGACCGCTTTGTGCATCAAAAACCATTTGAACTATTTTCTTACGAATATTTGTAGCGTGTTTTTTTAATACCTCTATATCCATTTATCGCACCTCTTTTCAGCACTTAATTATACAAGATGGCTTTAAAATAGTCTATGTAAAGCGATTACATTTGCGATAAAACCGCAGTTTTATCGACCTATAGTTCTTTTAATAAAATAATTTTGTACTTTTTCAAATTTTATCGGTTTAATTTCTCAAAAGTTTAATAGCAGAGCTTCTCAAAGAAAGTTATAATATATTTATGTTAAAAGCAATTATATTTGATATGGACGGCTTGTTACTAGATAGTGAAAGAGTATATCTGAATAAAGCCCAAGAAATGATTAAAGAATACAATTACCCGATCGATATGGAATTACTCCTCAAAACCATTGGTTTAAATTCTAAAAAAATTGACGAATTACTCTCAAACACACTAGGAGAAAATTTTGATATCAAGTTATATCGCCAAAGAATCAATAAATGTTTAGGCGAATCGCTTTACGCCGAACCTATCCCTTTAATGAAAGGCGTTAAAGAACTATTAAACTATTTAAAACAAAATCATATCCCTATGGTCATCGCGACATCAACATATCGCCCGTTAGCCACCAAAGCATTGGTAAACGCCGGAATTGATCAATATTTTGATTTTTTGGTGTGTGGCGATGAAGTTACAAATAGTAAACCAGATCCGGAAATATATTTAAAGACAATAGACAAATTAGGTATTAAGAAAGAAGAGGCTATTATTTTTGAAGATTCGCGTAATGGATTAATATCTGCAAATTCAGCAGGTGTTAGATGTATTTTAATTCCTGATTTAGTATTTATTGAAGATGAAAAAAGAAAACTGGCTTACAAGATTTGCGAACATATCGATGATGCCATCGAAATTATTGACAAGGAAATTAAATGCGTGAACCATTAGCTTCAAGACTGAGACCCGAAAGTCTAGATGATATCATCGGGCAGGAACATCTGGTCGGTCAAAAAGGGATTATTCGTAAGTGTTTAAACGAGAAACGCTTCTTTTCATGTATCTTTTTTGGTCCGCCCGGTATTGGCAAAACAAGTTTGGCTCAAGTTATTGCCAAAGCATTAAATAAACCATGTCGCTTTTTCAATGCCGTGACCGGTAATAAAAAAGAGCTTGATGCCATATTCTTTGAAGCCAGTATGAATCATGGCCTAATACTGATATTAGATGAAGTTCATCGTTTAAACAAGGACAAACAAGATCTCTTATTGCCTTATATCGAAGATGGTTCAATTACTTTAATTGGTGCAACGACCACTAATCCTTATCATAGTATCAATCCAGCCATCAGATCGCGTCTTCATCTTTTTGAATTAAAAGCTTTGAGTGATGAAGATATCAAAAAAGCAATTTCTCATGCTATAAAATCGCCAAAGGGATTGAATAATGAGTATAAGATAGATGATGAAGCTGTCAAAATGCTAATCAGCATTTCCGGTGGCGATATTCGCTATGTCTTAAACACTTTAGAACTATGTGCTATTGCCTCGGAAAATAAATTGATCGACCGAAATGTAATCGAAGAAATATCAAAGATTCCAAACAAGGCAATAGATAAAAATGCTGATGGCTATTACAATCTTTTAAGTGCCTTTCAAAAGAGCATTAGAGGTTCCGATCCCAATGCCGCTCTTTATTACCTAAGCATTTTGGCGCAAAGCGGCGATTTAAAAAGTATCATTCGCAGGCTTTTGGTAATCGCTTACGAAGATATCGGTCTTGCCAATCCTCCTTTAATCGCTAGAACTATCAATGCGTGCAAAAGTGCTGATGAAATAGGTTTCCCCGAAGCTATTATCCCCTTGGGTGTACATATAATAGATCTTTGTCTATCACCAAAATCAAAAAGTGGAATTGACGCTATCTTTAAAGCCAAAGAGATAGCTGAAAAAAGTAACTATGATATGCCGAATTATTTAAAATATAACCAAAGCGGTCTGAGCGAAGAAGATAAATATGATTATTCAAGATATGATTTATTTCATAAGATTCAATATTTACCCAACGAAATAAAGGATCTCGACCTACTATATTTCAATGATCGAAATCCTTATGAAGCAAAACTTAATCAGATTTATACCGAGCTTAAAAAGATTAAGCGCAGTAATGATTTGAGAAACCTTAAATACAAATAATTTCTTTAAGAGTTTTTAAAAAACCATCTTCATCATTTGAATATTTCGTAACAATGTCGGCGACCTTCAACAAATCTCTGTCGCCGTTTTTTAATGCCACACCCAGTCCGGCAGACTCAATGATTCCGATGTCATTTTGCCCATCTCCAAAGGCAACGACTTCTTTCATATCAATATCATGCATATTGCAGAATTGACATAAAGCTATACTTTTATCGGTATCTTTTCTCACAAATTCCACCATTGTATCCTGTGTCTTTACATATTTATAATCTTTAAAATTAAACTTGGACAAATATTCATCAATCTTTTCATAGTCACCAGCTTTGATTTCAAATAATACTTTGTACTGCTCGTCATAGTAATCTTCATAGCTTTTAGCTATCTTTAATTGTCTGTCATTGCGTTTTGATGATCTAATAACATAGTCATCAATGTGATGACATAACATTATTCCGTTGTTGACTACATAAGGATTGAGTTTAAAGACATCCATTATATCCAAAATTTCTTTTACCCATTCTCTTTTTAACTTTGATAAAGTGAACGATTTATTAGCGATATTATCAAAATACATAGCCCCATTTAAAGCTATCAAAAGCTCAGGCACAAAATTTAACTTCCATCCTTTAATATTTCTTAAAATATCAATGACATATCGCCCAGATGCAATAGCGAAAAGATAACCATTTTCATGGAGCCTATTAAGATAATCGGTACACTCCTTCGACATTGCATCGCTATTATTAACCAGTGTGCCATCAATGTCCGCAACTATCAATCTGTACATAAATTCTTCATCGCTTGATTAAACAATATCTCATTATCATCAATATCAAAAACTATTTCTCCTTCAACGATTGTCTTTTTCACTTGATAATTGTTACCCAAAATAACAATATCAGCATCTTTTCCTACTTCGATACTACCTTTTTTATCATCAATACCCATGTATTTGCATGGATTTAAAGTTGCCATATTCACTACATCAACCGGATTATAATTATCTTCTAAAATCAGTTTTCTAATGCCATATATGATTGGATGCCCACTTCCCGATATCGTTCCGTCATCGGTTGTGACATCACCTTCTTCGTTCACAAAACGTTTTTTCCCTCTGGCAAAATATGTACCCTTTGGCATACCGGCAACTTCGGAAGAATCAGAGATTAAAATATATTTACCCATGCCTCTTACTTTAAAAAATAAGTCCATTATCTCCTTAGATAGATGTACATGATCGGGATTTATTTCCAAATAAATATCATCATCTAATAGACAAGCCACAATCGCTCCGCCTTCTCTTTGATGAATCTTCCGCATAGCATTACCAAAATGCGAAATGGAACTGACCCCTAATTTAATACCTTCATTCATCTCTTTAAATGTCGCATCAGTATGTCCACCAGCTACTTTAACGCCATTTTTAACCAGGTATGGAATTATCTCATCCATTTTTTCTAATTCCGAGGAAACTGACATATACAGCAAATGACCTCTAGCACTTTCTAACATTCTTTTACTATATTCAATGCTAGGTTTAGGCCACAAAAAGCCCTTTGACGCACCCATGTATTTTTCATTGCGAAATGGGCCTTCAGCGTTAATGCCAATGATTCTAGCGCCTTGTCTTTCATCTTTATCAATTATGTCAGCAATCAAAGAAAGGCTGTCTAATTCCTGTGTAGTAGCCAAAACTGATGTAACACCAGTCGAGGCAATTGCTTTGGTGTAGGAAAGTATATCTTCTTTTGAAGTCGTTGTAGCTGAAAAGCCATGCGAACCATGACTATGGATATCAAAAATCCCGGCTATCGCCATATCACCATCAAAATTATTATCTTTATTTATGCCGATTTCTATAATTTTTCCATTGTCTGTAACAATGTATCCATTGTCTAAAATATCATCTTTTAAAAGTACCTTTTTAAAATTATATCTTTTCACAAAACCTCCAAATATACATATAAATTATAACGCAATTATAAAAAAAGAAGAAATCTTCGTTCCTTTCCAGACTGTTGACAAAATAAAAACAGACGAGTTTTAATTCGCCTGTTTTTATTCGATACTTATCTTATATTTTAAAGTTTTAATGATGAGGATCAGGATGATGAGTTTGAACCGGTTTATTGCTCGGAGTTATATTTGCACCTGAATCATTAGTTTTATTGCCACAAGAAGTAAGTGTAATAACAAGCAAACTAGATATCAATAATAAAAGTATTTTTTTCATTCTGTTTTTCCTTTCATGTTAAAGTTGTTGCTTCTATTTTTATTGTATAATAAATATACTCAAAAGGAGAAGTTATGACATTATGAAAAGATTGATAATAATATTAGTATTATTCTTACTATCAGCTTGTTCAAATACTAATCCAGTAAAGACCGAAGATGTAGAACCAATTAAAACAGAGGAACCTCAAGTAGAAAAGATTCCTGAAGGTTGTGAAGGCTACAAAAATATCGATAATGCTTATTGTGGTTATGATAATAACAGTTTTATTAAGCTTGATCAAAAATGGCAGGATATGCCTGAAATTTTATATGATAGAAATTATGAATACTTAGAACTAACAGCTTTTAAAGAACTTCAAAACAAAGAATTCTATCCTGTCAATCGCAATATGTGTGCAGTATGTACTGATCTAAACATGGGTCAATACGGTTATGCCGGACTATGGTGTGATTGTAATCAATTGGTTGATACTTTATATTATAAAGATTATCGGTTTATCCTTAACCTATTTGATATAGATGGACTACTTAAAGATGAAGATGTTAAAACATACTATTATGATGGTGGGTATATTTTAGGAAAGAAAATCGGAATCGCTTATAAAGATACATTGTTATATAAAGCACTAAGTTCAGAAAATGATTTCAATCCTATTCCAAACGCTTATCCAAGCATTGTAAGAATGTCGGCTGTCGATGGTTCAAATTGTGCTTTAATAGAAAAAACATTCGTCGATAATGCAGAAAACAATCATACTATCAAAGTTTGGACACTAGAATCTGACGACGCCTATATCATTGAATTTGAATTTGATGATAATGGATTAGATACTGTTTTCGGTTATATTTTAAAGTAGGTAGTCAGTCTTGCATTAACATATCGGTTTTTCATTGTATAATTAAATTGTAAGGAGGATTAATATGTTTAAATATAACCCTCATAGATATAAAAACGGAGAATTAATTTAAGCACAGGTCTTTTGACTTGTGCTTTTATTATTAATATTTCAAAAATAGAAAGAGGTAAAAATGAGCAATACAAATAAAAAAATTATTTTAATCGTTTTGCTACTTCTCTTTGCGTGTAGTTCAAATAAAATATCATTTTCTAGTTTTAAAAAAGAAAATAGAAATGATATACGAATATACTACAATCCTGATTATCCTACAAGAAAATGGCTAAATAAATCTATACTTTTAGACAGTCAATATATCCCAATACCCGACGATAAAGAATTGGCTTTTGATGTAACTGGCTATAATGAGAGAATTGAAGCGGCTAGAATAGATATTCTCAATGAGTTAGATAAATTAAATACATATTCTATTAAAGATACTGCCAACGTTTCAAATTCCAGTAATTGTCTTCTTTTGATAAACACAAAAGATGATACATATTTACGCCTTTATGAAGATGGAAGTGCAGTCTATATCAATGGAGAGTTAAAAAAAGAAATAATCTTTATTGATGATGATTATAAGGATTCTTATTTGAATATCTATGAAAAACTAAATACTATTAGAAAAGAATATTTAGATTATATCACTTCTCAATAAATATCTTTTTTAAAGAGGACTTGACCAGTCCTCTTTTTATTGCCATTATTAATTTCTTTTTATTATCTTTTTCTGGATTGGTTGTAATCTGTCTAAAGGTTAGTTACAGCCAAACTTTAATAAGTAGCAACTGAACCATCAGTTCTTGACTCTGTCGCCCCAACATATATTCCATTATCAAGTCTTGTGATAAACTCAGCACGACCAAAAGAGAAATTATCTTCAGCCACTGTTATTTCATGCCCTAACGCTCTTAATTCATCGACAATTTTAGCATCAAACGAAGGTTCAACAATAAATTCCTTGCCCTTCTTCCATTGCCATCTAGGCGCATCTAAACACATTTGAGGACTTAGTTTAAAATCGATGTAGTTCATTAGAACTTGAACATGACCTTGCGGTTGCATATAACCGCCCATAACCCCAAACGGACCAATAGCTTTGCCATCTTTTGCTAAAAAACCCGGAATAATCGTGTGATAGCAACGTTTTCTTCCACCTAGTGCATTAATGCTGCCAGGATTCAAAGAAAAATCATATCCACGATTTTCCATGGCAATACCGTAATCTTCAATGACGATACCACTACCGAAATCCATATAATTGCTTTGAATGTATGAAACCATGTTGCCGTCTTTATCAGCAGTACACAAATAGACAGTACCACTTTTAGAAGGCTCGCCATCACTTGGTGTATAGGCTTTATCATTAATTAATTCAGCCTTATATTTGCCATAATCGCTTTCAAGGTATGAATGGTAATCTTCTTTCATAAATCTAGGATCACTAACAAACTTAAATGCATCTTCAAAAGCCATCTTCATAGCTTCAAATTGACGGTGATAAGTTATAACATCATCTTTTTTATTAAAGTCAAAATTAGACAACGTATTTAGAGCCATCAATGTCACAATACCCTGACCGTTAGGGGGAAGCTCATAAACATCATAACCTCGATAGTTAAGTTTAATCGGCTCAACCCAATCGGCTTTATATTCCTTTAAATCATCTAAAGTAATAAAGCCTCCATCACGAGCTGATTGCTTGACAATCTTTTGTGCAATTTCACCCTCATAGAAAGCTCTGGCATTTGTTTCACCAATTAAACGCAATGATTTTGCTAAATCCTTAAACTTGACTATCTCACCAAATTGATACGGTTCGCCATTCTTAGTAAACATCTTAAACCATTCATTAAAAGCCGGATCCTTTTCAAATTCTTCTTTATTTCTGCTGACATATTTTTGCCACAAATGGCTGACAACCGGCGATAAAGGATAACCATTTTCAGCATAATCAATAGCTGGCTTCAGCACTTCAGTAAGCGGCAATTTTCCAAAACGTTCGTTCAGTTTTGCCCAAGCCATAGGTTGACCAGGTATTACAATCGGAAGCCAACCATGTTTAGGTATTTGTTCATATCCTAAAGCTTTAACAGCATCAATTGATATATTTTTAGGACTATATCCCGATGCATTTAAACCATATAATTTATCATCGTCTTTTAGATAAACAATCGCAAAAGCATCACCACCAAGGCCGTTACTAACCGGCTCAACAACCGATAAACATGCTGCTGTGGCAATTGCTGCATCGACTGCATTTCCACCTTTTTTTAGCATGTCAAGCCCAGCTTGTGAAGCTAAAGCCGAGCTTGAACATACCATTCCGTTTTTACCCGCAACACTATATCGACTTAAATTGTATCTTTGTTCCAGTGCATTGTATTGCATTATAACTTACTTGCAATCTCATTCATATCAAAGCTTGGTGTATCAGGAAGTGTTTGACCATATAACTTAATTCCATTATCGTTTAATTTTTTCCATTCAGCTATTTCATCGCTTGTTGAATAGACAAAATTCAATAATTTGACCTTTCCTTCTCCTGAACGTTGATTTCCAACATTAACCTCTTTGATATTGACACCACCACTAATTAAGTCATTTATAGTTTTGGGCGTTTTTACTAAAATCATGTATTTTGATTTTTCAAATTCGCCATCTTTAATCTTCTTAATCGCATCTTCAACGCTCAAAAAGATTGGCTTTACTCCCGGTGGAGTAGCCATTTTCATAAGTTGCATTTGAAACTTATCACTAGCCGTCTTATCATCAACGGCCACAATGGTTGTGATACCTCTTGAACGAGTCCATCCAATTACTACTTGACCATGAATCAAGCGGTCATCACATCTAACTAATTCTAAACCCATAAATCATTATTTCCCTCTTTGCGTGCATTATAGTATGCCAAAGAAGCCCAATACAAATGCTAAGATACAGATTAGCACCATAACAAATGTAGCACTCTTGCCTTTACGTAATAATCCGTATACACCCAGTACACATAGCAAAGGAAGGAGTTTAGGCAAAATTGAATCCAGAGTACTCTGCAATGAAATAACAGCATCACCTGTTGTATAAGAAAGTTTTGTAGTGATATTTAGCCAAGTAGCTGTTAATCCGCCAACTACTAGCAAGCCTAAAATTGTAGCCGATTCCATCCACACTTTGATTTGTAGATCTTCCATCTTATCCATGAATGTGTCAGCGAAATTATAACCAATTGATACACCCCAGTATTGTAAAGCGAAGTGGATGATATTCATTCCGATAACAAAAATCAATGGTGCCAAAGTATTTCCTGCCAAAGCCAAAGAAGCACAAACGCCAGCGAAGATAGGTCTTAAAGTACCCCAAAGTAAAGAGTCGCCAATACCAGCTAAAGGCCCCATTAAAGCACCTTTAACAGCTTGAATATTTTCTTCGGATACATCTTCGCCCAAAGATTTTCTTTCTTCCATTGATGCAGTAATTCCAAAGATTGGACCTACAAGCCATGGATGAGAGTTAAAATAACCAATGTGTCTTTTATAACCTTCAATACGGTCTTCTTTATTAGGATATAATTTATCAATAATTGGAAGCATAGCCCAACCAAAGCCCATACCTTGCATAGTTTGGAAGTTAAATGCTCCTTGAATCGCATTAGAGCGAATGAAAAGTCTGGTTATATCGGATTTAGTAAGAACTTTTTTATTTTCTGACATGATTATTCTTCTCCTTTCGCAACTTTAATCTTGTTGAAAGCATAAATCGCAACATATGCTACACCGATAAATGCAATTCCCATAACACCAAATGCCGGGATATATGCAGCAAGTGCAAAACCGATGAAGAAATAAGGCATGAAATCCTTTGTACTTAAATTGTTCAACAACAAGCCAAATCCAAGTGCCGGAAGTAGAGCGCCCATTGCCGAGATACCAGCCATAATATCAGCAGGAATCGAATTCATTAGTTGAGTAACTAATTCAACACCATAGAATAATGCTAAGAATGTTGGAATGAAGTAAGCCAAGAAATGAGCTAAATTTCCAAGATGGAACATAACTTTAATACCAGTCTCATTTCCATTTTCAGCAGCTTTTGTTGCTCCGCCTGCAAATACCGCACAACCGGCTTTAACGATTGTTTCAAAAGTAGAGGCTACAACTGCTACTGGAGTCGCAACTAAAATCGCACCTTCTAAACCAGTACCACTTGTAATAGCTACAACAGTACCTAGTGCGCTGCCAATAGCGACATTAGACGGCACTGAGCCACCGATAGCTTGAGCACCCATGAATACTAATTCTAATGATGCACCTACAAATAAACCTGTTGGCAAATCGCCTAAAATCAAACCGATGACAGGTCCTAATACTAGAGGTCTTTCTAATTGGCAATCACCCATAATACGGCGTAGCAAATAAGACAAACCAGTAATTATACTAATAACTAATGCTGTAAAAAAATCCATATTATTCTCCTTCTTTTTATAAACTTAATTATGGAACCGTTTACATTTGCACCTCCTCTATGGCTCCTTTTGCTAATTAAATAATATAACTTTTCTATCGTTTTGTATATACATTTAAATGTATAATTATGTACATTTATTTCTTTTTACATATAATAGTTTTCACATGCTATAATTGTGTAAAGGTGAATGACTTGAAAGAAAAAAAATCAAAGAAGCAAATCCTTGAAAATTATATTATTCAAGAGATTAGAGATGGACATTTAAAAGTTGGCGACAAAATTCCTTCAGAGATTGAACTGGCTGAAAAATTTGGTTTCAGTCGTCAAACTGTTCACGCCACACTTGCCAATCTCGCCCTTACTGGTTTTATTGTACGCACACCAGGCAAAGGATCTTTTGTTTCTAATCGCCCAGTAAACAGAAACATCAAAAAGAAGATGAGTTTTAGTGATGATATGCGCAATATCGGTTTAACACCCGGTTCACGACTCATTGGTTTTGAACTGTTAAGAGGCAAGGACAATCTGAAGGTTGCAAAGGAATTAAACATCAAAGCTTCGGATTATATGTACTTCATCACCAGGCTTAGAACCGGCGATAACACACCTATCGCCATCCAATATACATATATGCCTCAACATTTCATTCCTAATTTTAATTTAGGTGCTCTAGACGGCTCGTTAGATATTTATTTGAAAGAATGCGGTTATACAATCGTCGGTTTCAATACTCGTCTAAAGGCTCTAGAAGGAAAAAAAGAAGAGTTAGAATTGCTTCAAACTTCTTCCAAAGCTCTTCTATGCAGCACTTCGATTAGATATGTAAATATAAAAAATACTTCTGTTCCAATTCAATATACTGTGTCTTTATATCGTTCTGACATATACGAATATACTTTTTCATCATTTTAAACACAAAAAATCTATTACTGCCAATAATACTGGCTTTTTACATAACACCAACAACAAACACTTTGAATTTCATCACCATAATGCTTATTTATCTGTTTTCATATCAAAGAAAAAATAAACCTATCAATGTAGTGCTCTCATAAATCGGACTTTAAGGAGTAACTACAAATAAGGTTTATTTTTAATAGTCTAAAATGTTAATTTTATAATTTAATTAGCCCTCAAATTGTGAGTTATATAGTTTAGAATAAAAACCATTCTTTTCTAATAATTCCTCATGATTTCCGACTTCAACAATATCACCCTCATTTAGCACGATGATAAGATCAGAGTTTTTGATTGTCGATAGACGATGAGCTATGACAAATGAAGTTCTGCCTTTCATTAAAGCTTCCATACCTTTTTGAATCAATTGTTCAGTTCTCGTATCAACACTGGATGTCGCTTCATCAAGAATTAAAATCTTAGGATTTTTTAAAAAGGCTCTTGCGATAGTTAGTAGTTGTTTTTGACCTTGCGATATTGCGCTTGTCTCTTCAGATATCTCTGTATCGTATCCATTATCTAAAGTTCTGATAAAATGATCAACATGTGCCATTTTGCAGGCTTGAACAACCTCTTCATCACTCGCATCAGGTTTACCATATTTAATATTGTCTTTTATACTTCCGGAGTATAACCAAGCATCTTGTAAAACCATACCAAATAATGAACGCAAATCTTTTCTTGTATAGTCATTGATGTTTTGACCATCAACATAGATTGAACCGCCATTTAATTCATAAAAACGCATTAATAGTTTTACTAGAGTAGTCTTGCCGGCTCCCGTCGGACCAACAATCGCTACCTGCTTGCCAGGTGCTACATACATCGAGAAATTCTTAATAATAATTTCATCGGGATCGTATCCAAACCTTACATTTTCGAATGTTACATTGCCCTTAATATTTAAGTTACCATTTTCATCATAAATAGAAACTGGGTTTTCAGTATCTTTTATCTCTTCCTCTTCATTTAATATTTCAAATACTCTTTCAGCGGAAGCTGTCATTGATTGAATGACATTCATTATTTGTGCGACTTGGCTAACTGGCTGATTTAATTGTCTCACATACTGAATGAAAGCTTGAATATCGCCTAGAGGAATATTGCCTGCAATAACTTCAAAACCGCCCACAAGACATACCGCTACATAACCAATATTACCCAAAAATACAGTAATTGGATGCATAACCGCTGATAAGAATTGTGATTTATGCGCTGATGCAAATAATTCTTCATTCATCTTATCGAAGTCTTCGATAGCTCTATCTTCGTAATTGAAAGTCTTAATAACCAAATGACCAGAATACATTTCTTCAATATGGCCATTGACATGGCCTAAGTATTCTTGCTGCTTATAGAAATATTTTTGCGATTTCTTAACAATAAAAGCTGCACACAATCCCGAACTTGGAATAACCAATAAGCCGATGATAGTTAATTTCCATGAAATCGACAACATCATTGCCAAAACACCAACCACAGTTACGACACTGCTTAAAATCTGTTGAATTGTCGAATTAAGATTCTGTGAGATATTATCAACATCATTTGTAACTCTTGATAATACTTCGCCATGTGTCTGCTTATCAAAATATTTTAACGGCAAGCGATTGATTTTTTCACTGATATCTTTTCTCAGATTATAAGAAATAGACGTGGAAACACCTGACAATATCCAGTTAGAAACATACGTGATAAGTAAACCAGCAACATATATACATAGTAAAGCAATTAGAATTTTAAATATTCCGTCAAAGTCAATACCTGCGCCACCTTGCGCCTTTGATACTACACCCTCGAATAATTTAGTAGTAGCTTGACCGGAAATCTTTGGTCCAACAATAGTCAAGACAGTTCCAATTATCGTAATACACAAAACAAAAATAATCTTAAAATAGTATGGGCGCAAATATGTCAAAAGATCATAAACAGTCTTTTTAAAATCCTTGGCTTTAGTCTTAGGCATCTTACCTGAACCATTATGACGCATAAGCTAATTCCTCCTCACTCAACTGTGACTTAGCTATTTCCTGATAGACAGCACAGCTTTTCATTAACTCTTCATGAGTTCCGCTACCAACTATTTCGCCTTCTGATAAAACGATAATACGATCGGCATTTTTGATAGTCGATATCCTTTGAGCAACGATCAAGACAATGGAATTGGTTTTTTCTATCATCTTGCTTAATGAAGCTCTTAATTTCTTATCGGTCTGATAATCTAAAGCTGAAAAAGAATCATCAAAAATGTATATTCCTGCATCTGAAGCCAAAGCTCTAGCGATTGATAGGCGTTGTTTTTGACCGCCAGAAACATTTGTTCCACCTTGAACAATAGGGCTTTTTAAACCTTCTTCTTTTTCTTCGATAATATTTTTAGATTGTGATACTTCAATGGCTTCTTTAAGATGTTTGGCATCTACTTCACGCCCAAACTTAATGTTTGATTCAATATCACCAGTAAACAGTACAACTTTTTGTGGCACATAACCAATTCGATTTCTCAATTCTTCCTGCTTAAGATCGCGAATATCAATTCCATCATAAGTAATCACGCCATCACTGACATCAAATAATCTCGGTATCAATTTGATAAGAGTCGATTTGCCGCTGCCAGTCGAACCGATAAAAGCCACTGTTTCTTTAGGATTAGCTTCAAAGGAAATATTTTTCAAGACATATTCCTCAGCATGTGGATACTTAAACGAAACATCTTTAAAGACCAAAGAACCATTTTCATTTGGTAAAGCAACGGTCTTTTCTTTATCGACAATGCTGTTTTCACTATCTAATACTTCAAAGATACGATTGGCACTTACTAGTGATCTCGGTATCATAACCCATATCATCGCAACAATCATAAATGACATTATGACATGAACAGCATATTGAATAAACGCCATCATTTCACCAACCGACATCGCATTGATATTAATCTGTTCTGCTCCAAACCAAATAATCAAAACTGTCATTGCATTCATAATGAAGCTCATAACCGGCATCATTATTGACATCGTTCTCGATACAAATAAATTAGTTTTGCTTAAATCTTTGTTAGCGACATCAAAACGATCTTCTTCATGTTTTTGAGAATTGAAAGCTCGAATCACTAAAATACCATCCAAGAATTCACGCATAACGTTATTCAAACGGTCAACCAAAGATTGAATCTTTTTAAAGCGTGGCATCGCTACAAGAAGAGTAATGACCATTAAAACAGAAATCACAGCAAGCGCTACCAGCAATATCCAAAGCATATCAGGATATCTAAATACTTTAAATACCGATACAATTCCCATCATCGGTGCCATTAGCACAATTCTTAACATCATCTGTACCAACATCTGTACCTGTTGAATATCGTTGGTTGTTCTTGTGATTAATGATGAAGATGAAAACTTAGAAAATTCTGCACTCGAGAAAGATTCAACTTTACTAAAGACATCGTGGCGCAAATTTCTAGCTACCTTAGCTGCCACCATTGTCGCAAGATAAGTCGATAAAATCTGACATACTACACCAATAAGTGAAACACCTAACATCTCTAAACCAGTATATAGTATATAGTTGGTCTGCAATGTTTCAGCATTGATACCGACCGCTTGATATTCCTCAGTGAGTAGCATCATCGCTACACTTGACAAGTTATCTTCATAACTGGCAATTTGTGTATCTATTTCGCCAATTATTTTGTTTTTCATTTCACTTGAAGAAGATATCATTGCAAATATTTCATCAGCATTTTCCATCTGTTCTACTGTATAAGCATACACAAGTGGTCTAATCATTGTATTAGATATATCTTCGTGATCATCATTTAAAACATATATATCTTCATTAAATCTAACTAATTGATTTTCAATTTTTACTTCGCTATTTTCTTTAACTAAACTATAGTTTTGTAAAACTTCTTCCATCTTTTCGTCGTCTAAAAAGATGGTAACTTTATCCATTTGGCTCTTTCTAATCGCTACAGGAGTAGAATCTTTTATGCCACCATATTGAATGCCATTAGTTACAATATCACTCATGTAATCTGGTAGAGATAATTCGGTCTGAACTTGGGCAAACGTTAAACCGATAACCAATATTATTATCCACCAGAACGGTTTTAAATAGGATAATAATTTTCTCATAGCAACACCCCTTTCTTGCGAATTCTATCATATTAAAAATAATAAAAAAAGAATTGTGTGATAACTTACACAATTCTTTCACTTCTTTAGCACTCTCTCTTCATGTTTGGTTTTATTTGCCTCAAAAAAAGCATTATCACTTTTCTTAGGATGACCAATAGTTCTGCGCATAAAACCGATAATCGGATGAAAGTTTGGATTTATCATACCCGTCAATTCAATAAACATCCAAGCCCCAAAGCATAAAATAGCTAAAAATATGATACCTAATCTTTCATTAAAGTAAGTAAGTACAGCGCATGATGCAAATAAAAATGTTTCAAAATATAAAAGCAATACAGTATTACGATGTGATAAGCCTATCTTATACATCAATATATGATGAAGATGCGATCTATCAGCTTCGGATATTTTCTGACCCTTTAATTTTCTTCTGATAATAGCCAACATCGTATCAGATAGTGGCACAAATAAAATTATAATCGGAAAACCAAGAGTGATAAATGTTGAAGTTTTAAAGCCTAGCAAAGACAGACAGGCAATAATAAAGCCCATAAACAAAGCACCACAATCACCAACAAATATTGATGCCGGATGAAAGTTATAAGGTAAAAACCCAGCTATACCACCAATCATAATTAAAGCGATGACGCAAATATCTCTTCGCCCCATAAAAAAACCGATCAATCCAATTACACATAGAACAATAAATGATATGCCACTCGACAAACCATCCAATCCATCAATTAAATTAATCGCATTAGACACGCCCACAATCCAAATAAGCGAGACAACAAACGATATAGCACTGATATCAACGCTGATAAATTCAAGATTGATAAAATCTAATGATACTTTACCGACCACGATAACCCATAAAGCAGCGACTATTTGAAATCCCAATTTAATGATAGGTTTTAAATCATAGATATCATCAATAAAACCGCCTAAGAAAATAATTAAAGAACCGACCAATATCGCATTTATCGTCTTATCGGCTTTCACGAAAATTGACATCGTAATAATAAAGGCCAAAAAAATGGACATACCACCAATTCTAACAATTCTTCCATGATGAACAGTACGATTATTCTCTTGAGCATAAATATTAAGTGAAAAGCCTATTCTTTTGGCAATAGGGGTAAACAAAAGAGATATCAAAAACGCAACGGTAAAATATGGTAATGCACCAATTATTAAATTCACTTTCGACACCTCCTTGACCAAGTAATTATATCATCATTAGATTATTGATTGTATATCTCTAAAGCCATACATGATTCCCATAATGAATTGAGCAACCAAAAAGGCCAACGACATTGCGATCAATAAGTAGAATACTTGAGCTTTCATTACGCTATTCTTCTTTAAAAAACGATTAAAATCGAAAGCACTTAAAGCGTATGAACTAACAATAAAAGATAAAAAATATATCACTAGACGAGTAAAATATATCATCGAACAAGTTCTCCTTTTACAAAGCTGGCAATAATATCATAGTTTTTATCAAGCACAATAAAATTGGCTTGTTTGCCATGAATTAATGCCCCATATTCTTTAGAAATATTATATAAACGATAATAATTTAACGCAAAGATATTACTAATATCCATTAAATCTAATCCTAAATCAAGATAGCTCTTAATCGATCCGCTCGCTAAAACATAACGCATATCATGATTTTTAAACAAAAGTTTTAAACTATCAGGATATAGATTATCTTCGACATTAATATACTTGTCCTCGCTTAACATCGCATTCGAGAAAATGTTTGGTCGAAATGGATCATAGGTAAAATGTTTTGATAACAAATTCCAATAACCATCAATATTTAAACTAATATGCCCTTGATTGCCATTTTGGATAAACACTTTACGATTAGCCTTCTTAAAGATATCAATGACGGCTTGATCAACATTAGGTTTAAAGCTCAATGAAATAATACAATCAGAAGTATTGAGCCAATCACATACATCATCAGGAATATCACTTTTATCTATAATCAGATGTAAACCAAAACACTTACTATACTTGTAACGATTAGGTTTAAATTTAATGAGTTTATCAATATCTCTTTCGCCTTTTAAAGATAAAGTTGCCACAAACGATGCAACACCCATAATTGCCAAAGACATAGAAAAATCATCTTGAACATCTATGTCATCAATTGAAACATAGCTAAAAATACTTGGCAAAATATAGTTTGACTGCATATCAATTACTTTGACATCCAAATCTATATCTTTAGGAATTTGATAAAACACTTTGTCTATCTTACCATCTTCTACTAACAATGCTCCTTTTTCAAAAGCGGTATGTCCATCTTTGCAAATATGAGCGTTGGTATATAATGTCTTAGTCATAAATTAACGCTCTAATATTTTAATAATTTCTGGCAAAACCTGTTTTTTTCTAGAAATAACATTAGGGGCATATTCACCGACCATTAGCTTTAACTCTCTAAAGCCATCAAGAACCTTATCTTTCTTTTTGCCAGCACATAAGATATATGAACCACTTGCATTAGGATTAGTAAAAATAACCATCATAATATCATATTTTTGGCTTTCACATTCTTTTTCAATATAATCTAAAACAATTGGTTTAATAGTATTAAATTCTTCTTCAGTCTTGCATGGAGTTTGACTCAAACCAACTTTATTATTGTTGATATTAAATTCTTTGAAATCACCGTATATAACATCAATAGTCTTTTTGTTTAAAATTGAGCCGCTGGAATTAACCAATCCTTCATGAAGCTCTTCCATCGGTACACCAGAAATCTTTTCAAGTTCTTTGGCTGTGTCAATATCAATTTTAGTAGTGGTAGGTGATTTAAAGTTTAAAGTATCGGCGATGATTCCGCCTTGCAATAGACCCGCCATCTCTTTAGTCAATTTGATATTTGATTCCATATATTTGCGAGCGATGATTGTGCAAGTTGCCCCAACAACCATAGTTGTAATTGAAATAGGATTAATAGTTTCAATACCGCCTAAACGATGGTGATCGACAATTTCAATAACTTCGCCCTCTTCAATATCATCAATGGTCTGCTTAACTTCGTTATGATCGACCAAAATAAACTGTTTCTTTTGATAGTTCAATAAATGATAACGAGAAATTGTTCCCATAACTTTACCATTTTCATCGACAACCGGATAACTTCTAAAACGAGTTTTAGCCATTTTTGCAGATGCTTCATCAACATTGTCAGATAGATTAAAAGTAATAATCTTATCTTTTGTAACCATGACCTGTTCAATGCTTATGGCTTGGAAAACAAGTCTTGAAACACTTAGCGGGCTTAGTGAAGTATGTACAACAGCAACACCATTTTCTTTAGCTTTGCTTAAAGTTAAACTATCAATCCAGTTTTCACCAACTACGACAAGACAAGCAACCTTTTCATTGATGCAATGTCTTTGAATTTCGGGGTTGTTGCTGGTAATAGCGATAGAAGCAGATGTTATCTTGGTATCAAAACCCGGAAAGAAATCAATAACACCACAGGTCTTGAATTCTTTAATGTCATGAATTATCTCTCCTTCTAAAGTTTTAACCAAGTCATCAAGTTTTACTTTTGACATTATTTCAACCATTGAAGCATCATCGCTGCTTAACAAAGATGTCAAATCATCAACACCAACAATACCTTCCAAATGATTTTCTTTATCAGCTACAATGATACCCATATTGTTTTTCTTAACGACGACATCCATTGCTTCTTTAACAGTAATAGTCTTTGGTTTAATCTGTGCTTTATCTATATCAATATCTCTAATAGTTGATTTAGCAGTAAAAAGGGTTGTTGGTTCTTCAAAACCAAAACGTTCTAATAAATATTCGGCTTCGCTTCCTACTGGTCCGATTTTGCCGGCAATCGCATTAACGCCAAGTTCCCTTTTATAGTTGGCGTAGGCTATAGATGAAGTGATTGAATCGGTATCGGGATTCTTATGCCCGGTTATATATACAGGTTTTTGCATTCTTTTTTCTCCTTTAACAATTTTAATATATCTTCTATGGCAATCTTACCTTGTCTTAATACTTTAATATCTTCAGTCATATCAACGATGGTGCTAGCCGTATCTGAAAAGGCATCGATACAAATTATGCCATTAATATCTGGCAATTCATTGATTACATCTTCATATCTTTTTAACGACTTTTGACCAGAAATATTAGCACTAGTTACAAGCAAAGGCTTGCCAATATAATCAATCAATTTTAAGATTCCTTCATAATTTGGTATTCTTATCCCGATGGTTTTAAAGCCATTAGTTACATAATCAGGTATATGTTTCTTTTTATTTAAAATCATCGTCAAAGCACCCGGAAAAAAGTGTTTCGCTATTTTTCTAGCATCCATAGACAAATCAGCAACTTCTTCCATCATATCAATACTTGAACACATCATTGGAAGAGGCTTATGAGCATCTCTATTTTTAATCCTCTTTAGCTTTTCTATTGCCTCTTTATCATCATAGATAACTGCTAAACCAAAGACCGTATCCGTTGGAAAAGCAATCACATCTCCTCTATCAAATGCTTCTTTTAAATTCACTAAATCATTAAAAGATTCATACTTTTTCATAAGTATAATTATATCATCAATCAGCTTTCTATTTAATATTTTTATATACTGCATAGCCCAGATAAGCCATACTTAAAAAGAAGCCGACAAAAATACCGATGACAACCTGCCCTAATTTATAACCAACATAAACACAAAAAAGAAAAGTCATCACGATTGAAAAAGCCATCTCGATAATCAACATTATTAATTTCATTCTATTTCACCACTTACATTTTATATTTTAACATCTGCTATAATATTATTATGACAAAATATATTATAAAAAAACATGATCGCAATGATTTGTTAGATAAATTATTTAAAGAAAATCAAAATAATTATCTCATTGGTGATGATTTATTATCTTTGACAACATTTAAACATAAATTTATCAATGATATTAATTTATTTGATATATATAGCGCTCTAAAAAACTGTTCATTAAATGTCTTTAAGCCCTTAATGAAAGATATAGGCTTTTTGCGTGAACTCAAATCAGCATTAGAAGAAATTGAAGCCTACAATATTGATATTGATAGTTTAGACATTAGCTTAGAACTTAAATCTATCTTAAAGGCATTACCTAAATATAATTATTCAAAGCTATACAATTTTATTGAAACTCATGATTTAAGTGATTATCACATCATTGATTCATCATATACATATCTTGATAATTTCATCATCCAAAAAATGATCAACTCTAACGCGAAATTCATCAAAAAAACTAACCCTAAACATCAAGCTTATCGCTTTGAGAAAATTAGTGAACGTCAAGAAATAGAAGCTATAATTCAACATATCATCAATAAAGGCTTAGACCTCAATGATGTAGCAATCATTGCCTTAAATGGTAATAATAAATTGATTCGTTCGCTATTAAAACGATATGGTATACCTCATCACTTTTTAAACGATGAAAGAGTAAATCCTTATTCATATAAATTAATAAGTTTAATAGATTTTTATTTAGATCAAAGTTTAGAAAATTATTTAAATGTTATTAAGAATAATATTTTTTGTGATTGCAGCCAAGAAATAATTACTTACTTATCTAAACATTATGGTTTAAATGATGATTTATTTAAAGAGTTTAATAAGTTTAAAAATGAAGATTTATACTATCAAAAATTAGAAGAAAGAGCTTCGATTGTTCATAATACTGTATACCCAAATCTTAAAAAATTAATTGATACCCCTACATTAAAAAAAGCTATCATAATGGCTTATGGTTTTATTTTTGATAATAGTGAAGACATCTTTATTCTTAAAAAATACTTAGAAGAAAATGCCGATTATATAAACATTGATAATTATTTTATTATCAAAGAAGAAATATTAAACCTGCCAATCAAAACTCATGAAGTAGGTATTAAGATTGCTTCACTATTTGATGGTGTAAGAGCTAAATATTTATTTATTCTTGATGCCAGTCAAAGTAATTATCCTCAATTTTCATCTTTACAAGGGCTTATCAATGAAAAAGCAATGTTAAATACTACTTATCCAAGTTTGAATGATAGATATTCATATCATCCTAATCGACTTGCATATATCAACGACTCTAATTATGTCTATTATGGCTTAGCTACCAGCAACTACGAAGGAAAAGCCAATGAACTTGCCAATGATATTGAAAATATTGAACCGATTGATTTACCTTTAATTGAAAAAGAAAATTTCTTTAATAGCAATCATGTTTTATCGAAAGATTCAGCAAAAAAGCTGTTCTTAAAAGATGACATCTTATATTCATCAGTGTCGGCTCTTGAAACATATTCATCTTGTCACTATGCTTACTTTCTCAAATATGGACTAGGATTGTTCGATGATAGAACTTTTGAAGTAAATCCTGCCAGCATCGGAACTATTATTCATTATCTATTTGAAAAGTTAGTTACTCAATTAAAAAAAGACTATACCAAAGCTACAATTCAAGAAATAGAGAATTTAATAAATCCATTTTTTGAACGTTTTAATAATTTATTCCCCAATGATATTAATAAGCATTTAGCTATCAAAGAAAAGCTCATCCATGCCTTCAAACTAGAACTAGAATATTTAGACGATATGGAAAAAGACACAGACTTTGTGCCAACTTATTCTGAATATAAATTTGATATTCCTTTTAACTCTAAAGTACATTTAAAAGGTTCGATTGATCGCATTGATAAATTTGATCAATACTATCGAGTAATTGATTTTAAGACATCAAAACATTCACTAAGTAAAAATAATCTAGGTAACGGTTCTCAACTACAATTAATTACTTATCTTTTAATCTTTGAAAAATTAAATGGTTTAATTCCGACTGGTGCTTATTATCTCAATGTTCAACATCCTAAACTTTCAATAGATGATTATAAATATTATTCATCAGGACTAACAGAATCTTCAAAAGATTATAATGATGAATTCAATAAAGAGCATAAACTTAAGGGTATGACCTTAAACGATATAGAAGAATTAGATTATAATTCAGAATATATTTCCGCCCGTTCTAACAAGAATAATAAATTAGACCATGATGAAGTAGCCTTCGCTTTTAATGAAATATATAACTATATCTATGAACAATTAAGTAGTGGCGATATTTCACTCAAACCAACCGAAGAGGCTTGTAAATACTGTTCGTTTAAAAGGCTTTGTCATTATCGCGGCGGAAAATACTATCAAAGAGAAACTATATATGATTTTAATGTAAAGGAGGAAGACTGATGCAACTAAATCCTTCCCAAGAAAAAGCAGTTAATTTAACAGGTAAAAATATTTTAACTTTAGCTTCTGCTGGTGGTGGTAAAACTACTGTCTTAGTATCAAGACTTCTAAAAAGAATTATCAAAGATAGAGTATCACTCGATGAATTAGTTGCGATAACTTTTACTAATGCTGCAGCATTAAATATGCGCAAACGTCTTGAGAAAAAACTAAGAGAAGCTAGTATTGCTAATCCAGATGATAGTTTTATCAAAGACCAAATATCTAAGATTGCCGATGCCAATATTTCTACTATTCATAGTTTTTTTCTTAATATCATTAAAGAATATTATTATGTAATTGGTTTAGAGAAGATGCAAGCCAACAATATCCTCGACTCTGGAAGAAAAGTCTTATTTTTAAATAAGGCTTTTGATGAAGTAATAGAAAAAGAAGAAAACTTATATGATATCAATCGTCAAATCACTGCTTCTTTTTTCTCTTTTGATACCCTTCATGATATTTGTCTAGCCGTCTTAAATAAAGCTATTTCTTTTCCTGATCCTTATGCCTGGATAGAAAGTGTAAAGTCTTATCCTATTTCTAAATTAGATGAATTAAATCCCAAAATAATGAATATCTATATGCAAGATATTAAAAACCACTTAATTATCGCTAGTGGTCATCTTGATAAAATGATAGAGCTAAATACTCATCATAGTGATAATTTATCAACCATAAAGAAAGAAATAGACGAAGCATTAAAAGAAGACGATTATCGATTTTTCTTAAATAAATTAAGTCTTATTTTAGTCTATATACCAACAATAACTGTCAAGAAAAAAGACAAGGACAATATCGCTCTAGTTAAACAAGCTGAAGAATATAAAAAATATCGTGATGATTTATTAGATGCATTTAAAAAGATTGCCACAAAACTTGATAAACCTAGCACCATCATTGAAAATCATAATAGTTCAATCCCTTTAGAAAATACCATCTTTGATTTAAGCATGAAAGTTTATCAAAGATTTATGGAAATAAAAAAAGAAAATCATTGTATTGACTTTGATGATTTTGAACACTATGCCAGTGAGATATTAAAAGCCAACAACTATGAAATAGCTAATAAATTAAAAAATCAGTTCAAAGAAATAATGGTCGATGAATTTCAAGACACCAACGAAGCTCAATATGCCATTATTAAAATGCTTGCCAATAATAATCTTTTTTTAGTCGGTGATGTTAAACAATCAATTTATCGCTTCCGAAAAGCTAAACCTAGTATTATGAAATCATTAAAAGATGATCCAACTTTTGAAAAGATTCATATTCAAAACAATTATCGTTCTAATACTAATATTGTTAATTTCAATAATACTCTATTTGAAAAGATAATGAATATCTACCAAAAAGATGTTGATGAAAGCGATATACAGATTACTCTAGAAAGCCAATCAGTCAATAATGAACCCATAGTATTCAAAGTTACCGAAGATAAAGAAAATCTTGCCTTACTTCTCGCCAATACTATTCATGATTTAGTAAGCAAAGAAAATAAAAAATTTAGTGATATTGCTGTATTGGTCAGATCTCACGCTCATAAGAAAAAGATTAAAGAAGCTTTTAAAAACTACAATATTCCTTATTTTATCAGTGATAATGAAGGATATTTCTCTTCTTTATCTATCGACATCATTGATTCTTACTTTAAGTTATTATTAGATAAAAGGGATAATATTTCCTTGGCAACTATCTTACTTTCACCTCTTTATAATGTCAGTGATGAAACATTGGCTATGAATAAGGGCAATTGGTGGAACATTAATAAACAATTTATCAATGATTATAATGAATTAAAAAAATTGGCTTCGTTAAATAAAATTGACGAGATATTATATTACATACTTAACATTAATAATTTTTATCTTGAACATTTAAATAATCAAGAAAAAGATAATATTGATAATCTTCTAAATAACTTAGATAATTTTAATACTTTTACTGTCGCTGATTTCATTGACTATATTGAAAATACTTCTGAATTTCAAAAAGAAAACGCCTCAACAATCTCTGAAGATGCCGATGTCGTAAAAGTTATGACTATTCATCATTCTAAGGGCTTAGAATTTGATACAGTCATTCTATATTCAGATATTGCCAACCGACAAAATGGAAATAGCGATGTCGTTACTCTTGATGATGAATTTGGTATGGGTATGACTTATATCACCGATGATAAAGGCATCGCTTTAACGACCATTAAAAAGAAAGCTCATATTGCCAAAGACAATATTGAAGACATTTTAGAATTTCAAAGACTATTATATGTCGCTCTTACTCGTACAAGAAAAAGATTAATTATTGTCGATGCTTTTAAAGAAGATGATGAATCAAAAAAAGATCCTCTTAATTTATCTTTAATTTATTCAAGAAAAGGTTTCACCTCATATATTTTAAGTGCGATGAAAGACTATGACGATATGATTATTCAAAGAGAAGATACTCTTGAAATCAAAAAACCATTCCCATACATTGCGCCAACAAGTGGTTCTATCCCTCATAAAGAATATAACTTTAATGTCAGCGAAGACGTTGCCCCATCAAGTTTAGAAAACTATCGCTCAACACTTAAATTAGACGGAAACAAAGGAAGCGACTATGGTACTCTAGTTCATGAAATATTTGAAAACATCGATTTTGATGCCGATAACTCTTTTGAGGAATTGAAGCATAAATATCCTAGTATTCCTGATAGCGCCATTAACTCAATTATCACTTTTATTAATAATCCAATTATTTCTAACGCTAAAAAGGGGGAAATATATCAAGAATTACCTTTCTATTTAAAAAATGATGATACTTTAACCCATGGATATATGGACTTTGTCGCTATCAAAGACGATGAAATTATATTGATTGACTATAAAACTGATAGTGGAATAAAAGAAAAAGACTTTATTGATCGCTATGCTAACCAACTAAATTCATATAAAAAAGTTCTAAAAGAAATATATAAAAAAGATGTCAAAGCATACATCTATTCAGTTAAGTTATCTATCTTTGTAGAGATGTGATAGTCATAGTTTTTATGATACAATTATGATATGAAATTAGAAGTTAATAATTTAAATTTCTCATACCAAGATGGTAAATATGAAAAGATAATTTTTGATAATGCCAACGCATCTTTTGAAAGTGGCAAATCAGTATTAGTTTTATAGCGAATATTATTTTCTCTAAAAAGTCGCACATACTCATCATAATATTTCAAAGCATCTTCCCTTGAGATATAATATCTTCTATTTAATTGAAAATCATCGCCTTCAACTTCTAATATATTAGCTTTACGTTCTTTATATTTGCCAACTACTTCAAATACCATTGGTTCATCAAATATTAGCTCATAGATTCCGTTTGAATCAAACACAGTATCATGATGATTAATAAAAACACTTAATGTATCGCCGATATTTACTTCTGTTATAGAGTTTTCTTCGTCAATAAAATAGGTGCTTTCATTAATTACCATTTCTCCGCTATTTTCTATCGCTCTGCCATCAACTATTTCTATATCATTTTCTTTGAAATAATTATTATCAACACCATAAAAATACTTATAATTAATATAATTTTCTGTGTCTTTTAATAATTCAATCTGTTTAGGAGTCAAAATGATATATCCATTAGTTTTATTGATAAATAGCGGAGTAAAAGAAGCGTTATTGTCTAACAAGTATTGACGAATACCATAATAAGAATCCATGATTTGCATTTTACTTTCTAAAGATGAGCCACCAAGCATAAAGGCGTTTGCATCACATACTCCACCGCTTACTTTTACTTCATAACCGATATTCTTCATAATGTTTTGTTCAATTGTTTTATTGGTATTATCTAAGGCACTAGAAAATAACCACATATATCCTGTCACGATTATGCATACCAATAATAGAATATCTTGCTTAAAATAATGAAGGAAATGTTTTTTAATGTTGAACCAAATCATACGCCATCCCCCTCTAATAAAATCGCTTTAACATTTAATTTATTAATCTTAAAATATCCCACTAAGCAAGAAATAAATAGACAAATCAAAACTATCAAAATCAAAACTACAATAATATATGGCGGAATATTTATAGTAATCGCATCGACATAGCCATCAAAAATCATTGATCCTAAACCAACACTTATTACACTGTTATTTATATATTCTATATATTGATTATTGATAAAGTATACAAGAGCAGTCGACAAGATAAATGGAATTATGATAATACTCAAATATTCTAAAAATTTCTGCAACATTACACTTCTTTTATTCATTCCTAAAGATATTGATATACCAATTTCTTTTCTGCTCCTATTGATATCATTGTTTACATAAGCAACGAAAAATAATACACATACTAAAATCGCAATAACGCTTAGATATGTAAATAATGTCTTACCGATATTCACATTTGATATTACTGTGGCAAAACTGTCTAAATTACTAAAATATGTATACTCAACTGGTCTATCAGCTACTTCATTCATTTTTTTAACCGATGTAGAAAGTAAGTTTGAAATTTCGTCTAATTTATCTTGACTATCAATTTCAATAACTACAGGTCGAATGCCACCGTATAAACTATAAAAAATCTCGTCGTTATCAAATGATATTCTTCCGGCAATATCTTCTTTTATCGGTTGGTAGTTCTCTTGATTACAATAATCCAAAAATATATCATTAATATCTTTTAAACATTTATCAGGAATATAAACATAGTTAATATATGTATTTGATTGCATAAATAACGTGCCAAACTGCTCATAACTAATTCCACTTTGCACCTGTAAACCACTGTTCCCATATGCATCATTTATTCCAATTACTTTAAATTCTTTTACTTCAATATTATCTTTGACATGAATAGTTATTGGAATAATATCTCCGACTTCCACAAGGCGAATACCATTTCGTTCGATTATATATGTATCATTATTAACAATACATACATTTTCACCATTTTCTATTTCTTGCGTAGTAAAAGTTCTACCTTCTCCAATCGACATATACCCTAAAGATATATCACTCCATATTGGTGAGTTTACACCAACTAACATTGGTATCGCTCCTTGATAATTGCCATTATAGCTATCTTTCTTTTTATAATCATTTTCATCATTTGATGCATCAGGATTATAGATAGGATGATTTTCAAAAAAAGTTATGTACTGCCTGTTTGTTTCAAAATCTCTAGATATGGAATCTAATGAACCAAATAACTGTAAATCACTATCTAATCGAGAATCAAAATGATCAAAATATATTATCTGATAATCATTTTCATTATATAAATCATAAGCACTATATATCTTATTAGTCATTAAATAAGTTTCATATTTTACTTTGTTTCCACCAATTTTATTTAATTCTTCTAACATTTCATCATAAATGCTTTTAATTTCATTTAATTCGTCAATACTATATACATACCCACCAACATCATTTATATCGCCATATACAATCATCTTTACGCCTAATTTAGAAAAGAGAAAATCACCAATTTCATCATTGGTGATTTTCATACAATAACTAATTTCAACAAAGCATAGTAATGCAAAAACAACAAGTAAACTTACTAGATATTTAATTGGCTTGTTTTTGAATGAACGCAATAAATTAAACATTATCAAGCGTAAAAAGTGTGAGTATAACTATCCGAAATACTTCCAACATAATAAGATGCTACAACTCTTATACCGTCACCATTTTGATAAGCATTACAGCTTTGAATTACAACAGCACCACTAGTAGCTACACCATGAGCTTTAACGTCAATATTCATTGCAACACCATTGGTCCTTTCATATGAACCAACAAGATATAAGATATAACCATCTCCATTGTATTGCTTATTTACTGGTATATAAGCTCCTCTTGGCAGAATAGTGCTATTTTCGTTCGCAAAAACAGGAAGTGAAGCAGTGGTTAAACAAATAACCAAAGCAGTCATACTAGCAATAATTTTCTTTATCTCCTATTAGTATTATATCATCTTATTACTCTTAAACATATGACTATCAGTTTATTTGCCCAAGATATAGCTACTATCTAAGTGATATGTCTTAACATCCTCGTCTTTGATGGGTCCTTCTTGGTCAAATAATTTTAATACAAATTCATAGTCTAGATAATATAATGTATCAATCAATTGATTGCAATCGCACCACAATCCTGCATGTTCATATTAGCCCAGTGCATACAGCACACATACTACGATTAACTAAGAAATATTCTTTTGCTACATTAGAGATATAAATGGATTGGAAGAAATGATTTTTCAATCTTGAATAAACCAATACATTTTTCTTCTTTAATTAAATATGAGCCATCTCCAACGAATAAAATTAGTTTTTTAATATATCTCATTAGATGTTCAAGTTTCAAAAAGCATAGAATAAACATGAAAAAAGGATAGCCAATCATATACTGACTATCCTATTTTATTAGATTAATTTTATCAATTCTTGTTAAGACTTGATTAATTCATATTCTTGACATCAATACGAGTCATAGCTTTCTTTAAAGCAATTTCAGCACGGCGAATATCAATATTTTCATCTTTATTAGCCAATCTGTTCATAGCTCTTTCCTTAGCTTCTTCGGCACGTTTCAAGTCGATTTCTTCTTGAGATTCAATTGAATCTACTAGTATTGTTGCAACATTCTTACTGAAGTATAACATTCCTTTACCAATCGCATAGTAAGTACGTTTGCCATTATTCACAAGGGCCATTTTCGATATATCCAAGGCCATAACAACATCCATATGGTTAGGCAAGATACCTCTTGCTCCATCAATTGTTCCTACATTGACAATTTCGGTTTCTAAGTCGTTATAAACTCCAGTCGGAGTAACAACATGACATCTAATCATGATCTAACTCTTTCGCTTTTGCTTCAGCTTCTTCAATGCTTCCTACAAACATAAATGCTTGTTCAGGTAAATGGTCATATTTACCTTCAAGGATAGCTTTGAAGCTTCTGACAGTGTCGCTCAATGCAACATATTTACCAGGAACACCGTTAAATTGTTCAGCGACATTAAATGGTTGAGATAAGAAGTTTCTAGCTCTTCTAGCTCTTGCAACAATAACCTTATCTTCTTCGCTTAATTCATCCATACCTAGGATAGCGATAATATCTTGAAGTTCTTTATATTTTTGTAGTAACTCTTGGACACCTCTAGCTACCTCGTAATGTTCTTGACCAACTACTAGTGGATCAAGGATACGGCTTGATGATTCAAGCGGATCGATAGCTGGGTAGATACCCAATGATGCAATACTACGGTCTAATACTGTCTTAGCATCAAGATGTGAGAATGTAGTAGCAGGGGCAGGGTCTGTCAAGTCATCGGCAGGCACGTAAATTGCTTGTACAGATGTAATAGAACCTGTTGAAGTAGAAGTAATTCTTTCTTGAAGTTGTCCCATTTCAGTTGCAAGTGTTGGTTGATAACCTACGGCTGAAGGCATTCTTCCTAAAAGGGCAGATACTTCTGAACCAGCTTGAGTGAAACGGAAGATATTATCGATGAACAATAATACATCTTGTTTATCAACATCTCTGAAATATTCAGCCATTGTCAAACCAGTTAGAGCTACTCTCATTCTAGCTCCAGGAGATTCATTCATTTGTCCATATACTAGAACAGTCTTATCTAATACTCCTGAGTCTTTCATTTCGTGGTACATATCGTTACCTTCACGTGTTCTTTCACCAACACCGGCAACAACTGAACGTCCACCATGTTCTTTTGCAATATTGTGAATCAATTCTTGCATTAATACGGTTTTACCTACACCAGCTCCACCAAATAGACCAATCTTACCACCACGAGCATAAGGACATAGTAAGTCGATGACCTTAATACCTGTTTCTAAGATTTCAGCACTTGTTTGTTGTTCAGCAAAGCTTGGAGCAGGACGATGAATAGGCATTCTCATGACATCAGCATCAATAGCGCCTAAACCGTCAATTTCATCACCTAGGACATTAAACATTCTTCCTAGGATTTTTTCACCTACTGGAACAGAAATTGCTGCACCAGTATCTTCACAGTCCATGTTACGAACTAGCCCATCTGTTGAGCCCATACTTATACAACGAGCAACATCATCACCAATGTGTTGAGCAACTTCAACAGTTAATGATTCATTGTCACTTTTCTTAATTTTTACTGCGTTATATAACTTAGGAAGTTGACCGTCTTCAAAGCGAATGTCGACTACTGGACCGATAACTTGAACAACTTTTCCTATATTTTTCATATAACATCCTTTCTACAATGCATCAGCGCCTCCAATTATTTCTGTAATTTCTTGCGTGATTGCAGCTTGTCTTGCTTGGTTATATTGAAGAACTAAATTATCAACTAGTTCACCTGCATTATCAGTAGCATTTTCCATCGCAAATCTTCTAGAACCTTGTTCAGAAGTCTTAGCTTGAACCCAATGATAATAAACAGAATTTATAGTCGCCATTGGAATTAGTGCATCCAAAATCAATTCAGGTTTTGGATCAAAGATAATTTCTTTAAAGTCATCATGTGTATTATCTTCTCTACTTACTGGCAAGATTTTATCTACACCAGGTTCAAAGGTAATATTGTTGATGAATTTAGTATAAATACAATTGATTGAAGAAATTTCATTGTTACGGAATTTTTCAATAGCATCTTGAACTAATTGCTTTAAACCAAGATACTTAATTTCATCAGTTCCAATCATATCATTTAACACATGATATTCATTTCTTGTAAACCAACTATACTGATTTTTACCAATGATATATAAATAGTCTTCTTCTTTATTGATAACACTATTTGCCAATTTAATAACATTAGCATTATAAGCGCCACATAAGCCCAAGTCACTCAAGAATACAAAATATAACTTTGAAGGAGAAGTTTTCTCTTCTAAATATGTATTCTTAATATTTCCATGAGCAGAAATTATCTCACCCATCATATTTTCTAGAGCAGTAGAATATTCTTTATTCTTCAAAAGAATATTTCTTTCTTTTGAAAGCTTCGCATTTGCGATTAACTCCATTGCTCCAGTAATTTTTTTAGTTGCAGTAACTGATTTGATGCGTGATTTTAAAGCAGCTTTATTTCGAGCCATAATTATGCTCCGTAAGCTGCTTTATATTCTTTTAAACAATCGCTCATAGCAGAAGTCATCTTTTCTTTTAATTCGTTTGAAATGATGCCTTTTTCTTCTAACTCATCAACGATTTCAGAATGTTTTTTCTTGAAATATGTGTGCATGTATTTTTCAAACACACGTACTTTTTCTGTTTCGATAGTCTTTAAGAAGCCATATTTTGCTGCAAATAGTGAAAGAACTTGTTCAGACATAGTTAATGGAGAGTATTGTGCTTGTTTCAACAACTCTGTTAAACGTTGTCCATGTTCGATTGTCGCTTTAGTAGCAGCATCTAAGTCACTACCAAACTGAGCAAATGATAGCATTTCGTTATATTGTGCTAACTCTAGTTTTAATGAACCTGCAACTGATTTAACAGCCTTGGTTTGAGCAGCACTACCAACTCTGGATACAGATAAACCAGTATCGATAGCTGGGCGAACACCACTATTGAACAATTCTGTTTGTAGGAAAATTTGTCCATCAGTAATTGAAATTACATTAGTTGGGATATAAGCAGAGATATCACCAGCTTGTGTTTCAATAATAGGAAGGGCAGTTAAAGAACCTCCACCTAATTCATCGTTAAGCTTTGCAGCTCTTTCTAACAATCTTGAATGCAAGTAGAATACATCACCTGGGTAAGCTTCTCTTCCTGGTGGTCTTCTAAGTAATAGAGACATTGTACGATAGGCAACGGCATGCTTAGACAAATCATCATAGACGATCAATACATCTTTACCGTTTTCCATCCATTCTTCACCAATAGCACATCCTGCATATGGCGCAATATATTGAAGCGGAGACAACTCAGAAGCTGTAGCAGCTACGATTGTAGTATATTCCATCGCTCCATTTACTCTTAATTTTTCAACAATTTGTGCTACTGTACTAGCTTTTTGTCCAATAGCTACATAAATACATAATACGTTTTTATTTTTTTGATTAAGAATTGTATCAATAGCAATAGCTGTTTTACCAGTTTGTCTATCACCAATAATCAATTCTCTTTGTCCTTTTCCGATAGGAATCATTGAGTCAATTGCTTTTAAACCAGTCATCAAAGGTTGATGTACTGATTTTCTAGTCATAACACCTGGAGCAACTCTCTCAACTGGACGATATTTGTCGGATTTAATAGGTTCCCCACCATCAATTGCTTGACCTAGAGCATTTACAACTCTACCAATCATGCAATCGCCTACTGGTACTTCTACAATACGGCCAGTTCTACGAACTTCATCACCCTCTTTAATGTTAGTATCAGAACCCATTAAAACGGCACCAATACTTCCCTCTTCAAGGTTTAATACCATACCATAGACATCACCTGGGAAAACTAATAGCTCAGACGACATAGCCTTTTCTAGGCCTTGAACTGTCGCGATACCATCACCGACTTTGACAACTATACCCACATCATCAGAAACAAGTTGATCTTCATAGTGACGAATTTGTTCCTTAATTAAGGCGCTTATCTCACCTGGTTTTAGTTCCATAGGCTCACATCCTTTCTTAATAACATTTCATTCAATTGGTTAATTTTCTTCTTCATGCTAGTATCAATGATCTTGTCATCAAAGATGACTCTAAACCCTGATATCAATGTCGTATTTAACTTAGTTTTTAATTCAACAGTAACACCATCTTTGCTTAATGCTTTTTCTAATTCTTTGATCTTATCTTCAGAAATAGGTCTTGGTGTTTCTACAATGCCTTCTTTAATACCTAATTCATCATTACATAAATGAATGAATTCATGGAATATATCAGCATAATGTGAAATTCTTCCACGATCAACAAGAAGACAAAGGAAATTAATAACCTCTGGGTTAACTTTCCCTTTAAAGTTTGAACTAAATACTTCTTTTTTGTCAGCTTTTGAAATTTTTACTGATGCAAAAAATTTCTTTGCACCTTCTACATCTTTAAAAGAAGCTTCGATAACTTTAATGTCTTTTTTAAAATCATCAACTTTCTTCTCTTCTAATGCTAGTGCAAATAAAGCTTCTGCATATGTCTTTGCTAATTCGTTCATGATTTCTTCTCAAGTTCGCTGACAAACTTATCAATTGCTGCATCATCATCTTTAGAAGTTGCCTTCTCATTCAATAACTTGGCTGTAGCAGCCATAGCAACAGTGACAATTTCATCATGAAGTTGATTTTCAACTTCTTTCTTATGTAACTCAATAAGTCTTTCAACTTCTTCACGACGAGCTTGTGATTCGCGTTTTGCTTCTTGAATCATTTGTTCTTTTAATTGCGTAGCTTCTTGCTTAGCACTGTTTACGATTTCAGTTGAAGACTCGTAAGCTTTAGATAGTTCATCTTTCGCATCGGATAATTGTTGAATAGCTTCTTCTCTGGCCTTATCAGCATCTGATAGAGCAGCTTGCATTTTCGCACTTCTCTTTGCCATGATTTCTTGAGCAGGTTTCCAAACAAACTTCTTGATTACATAGAACAACACGAAAGTGGCACACAGTTGAATAAACATTGTAAATGGATTAGGGAATAGTGCTCCTTGAACATCAAAGTTTAACATAACTTTTCCCTACCACGCTTTAAATTTTTCCGCCTAAAACGAAAATGATTAAGAATGATACAAGCATACCATAGATGGCACAAGTTTCAGCTAGACCACAACCTAAGATAAGCATTGTTCTGATTTTACTTTCAGCTTCTGGATTCTTACTTACTGATTCTACAGCTTGACGAGCAGTCCAGCTTTCTCCGATAGTTGTTAAAGCACCTGTAAATACTGCGATTGCAGCGCCAATAGCGACTAATCCTAATTCCATTTTAATTTCCTCCTTTGATAGTCTTTACTTTTTCTTCGTCTGGTACTTTTGAACCGACGAATACCATGGTTAACATGATAAATATGAACATTTGAATTCCACCCGAGAATAAGTCAAAAAACGCGTGGAGAGGTGGCGCAAGCACCATTGCTATAATATCGAATTTTCCAATTACAGGAATCCATCCGATAATTAAGTTTGATGCAAAGCCTGTGAATGCATATACCAAGCTCATAATGATTGTTCCAGATATTAAGTTACCGAACAAACGTAGAGACATGGAAATAAGCGGCGCAAGAGCACCAAAGAGATTTGGAATAACAAACACAAATACTGGTTCAAAGTATGAATGAATGTAACTCTTCAATCCTGAGTACTTGATATCGGTAGCTTGAATCAAAATCCAAGTCACAAGAGCTAACGATAGCGTTACACTAAAGTTAGATGTTGGCGTTGGAAATCCAAGCAAACCAATATAGTTGGAAATCAAGATATACACTGCTATCGTACAAATATATGGCCCCATAGTATCGAGATATTTGTATGATACGATATCTTCAACAAATCCTCCGATAAATTCAACGATTGTCAAGGCTACAAGTACAATCCCCTTAGGTTCATCGAACGGATCAAATTGACTAAGCTTTTTTCCAACATATAAAGCACATAGGATAACTACTATTGTTATTCCCAAAATTACTGGTACTTGCGATTGAATAGTAATTGTCATAATTCTTATCCTTTATTCCTTATGCTTTGTACAAATAATGAGTATTTTTCGTATATTAATCCAATAAATACTCCGATAAAATGCACATACTGAGGTAAAAGCATCGAAATCAACATGGGCATGGCTAGAACTAATAATCCTAAACCTGCTTTGTTAAGTCCTGCTTTATGTGTGGTTAAACTCGAAAAACGAGCTTTTAATAACCATGAGTGCAAGAGCGAGAAAGGGTAGCCTACTATAATGCCAACAGAAATACGCCAATCAATAATTGCAGATACCAAAATAATTACAATTAGAACTAACTTTTTCTTAAGCATTTTTCTCCTTCCCACTTAAAAGAAATTATAGTTGTTTATGCTTTTTTTGTCTATATGCAATCACAACAAAATCACATAATTTCTTTCATATATATTATATATAAATTAACAAGTTTTAAACAACTTATAAATATAAAAAGCCACCTCTTTTGAGGTGACTTTCATCAGTTATCTAATTTCTAGCAGTAATTATTTCCAATATTCGCCATATTTAGATGTGTAATCATACATATCATATGGTTCAGGAAGGTTCTTAGCTGTTTCGATTTCGCTACGAATTCTTTCTTGGAATGTAGCTTCTGGTCCATCAGGATCTTTCTTTAAGATTTCTACATATTCAGCAGTAGTCATTAATTTGATACCGATGTTAGCCATATCGAATAAGTTAGCTTGGTGTACTTCAGGAGTCTTAGCATTAGTTGCATCAGTTAATACGATAACTTCGTAATCTAATGAGTTAGCATCCCAAACAGTTCCACGGATACAGTTAGGAGTTTGAACACCTGTTAAGATAACTTGTTTAACACCTAGACGACGAAGAATCATGTCTAATTCAGTGTTAAAGAATGCTGACCAACGTTGTTTAACGATTTGGTATTCTCCAGCGATTGGTTTGATTGATTCCATAATTTGAGCGCCGTCTTCAGCAACTGTACAACCATGGAAACCTTTGCTCTTGAATGCATCGTAACGAGTGATTTCACAGTCAACACCGTTAGCACGGTAGTAACGGAATACGTGGAATACAGGTACGTTTGATTCACGAGTAGCTTTCAAAGCTTCTTCGATGTAAGGAAGAGCTTCTAAACCGCAGTCAACGCGGAATGGAGCGCCAGGAACGTTGAAGTCCTTTTGCATGTCGATGATGATAAAAGCATTTCTTGCCATAATTTTAAAATCCACCTTTCTATGTCTTCATTCTATAATTTTAAGTATTTTATGTCAATGTAAGCTGTATCATTTTTCTTAAAATTTGTTAAAAAATTGATAAACTTTATCCTCTCTTTCATATATATGAATGACACATAATTTTATATTTTTTACAATTATTTTTTCTTGTTTCAATCATTCTTTCTCTTTTTCGACATATGAGTTATTATATTTATATATCAATACAAAGATGAGGTCATTATGAGTGAAGAGAAAAAGATAGAAATAAGTGGTATGAATATATATACCGACAAAAAAGGTCGCACAGTATATTATGATTTCATTACCAAGAATGGATATATTATTCCACCTAATAAATACAATAGTTATACTAACTACTCAATAAGATTGTTAGTATCGGTTCTAGTCGGTTATTTGAGTTCTTTGTTCTTGGATAATAACTACTTTTATGGATTTATAGTTGGTGTTTCTACATACATTGCCTATTCATTCGTGTTCAGAAAACGTTTTTTAAGTTCATTATCTGTCATTCCAGACTTTAAGCGACCATATAAGGAAAGTTATATTGACAGAAATGTTAAGAACACGTCTAAGAAAAAGAATCTCAGCATTGTTTTTGTGGCAATGTTATTATTGCCAATCATTGTTTTGAATCTTGCTGTATCCGGGTATGACACTTTCACCTTGATTCTAAGTATCGCTCTTGGAGCCATGGCTTTAGGATTTGCAATTGTCCACTTAATCATTTTAAAAAAGCAGAGAGATAGTGAGGTAAAAAATGAAATTAAATAAGACAAGAGTAATCATTTCATTAGTATTTGCTTTAATCGGTTGTGGTATGTTAATTTTCACTAATAATCCACCTGAATTTTTCCAATACTTAGGAACTGATTCATGGAAAATTAGCACATATTTTGTTGGTGGTTTCTGTATAGTAGCAAGCATCTACACCCTTTTCTATAAAGGTGAATAAATCTAAATATTATCAATGACTATAAAAAACAGCATATTTTTATAATAGATATGCTGTTTTTTGCTGTATTAGTCGTTGAATTATTTAACTACGTTGACTGGGTTACCTTCTAACCAAGAATATAAATTATTGAATACTATCTCAGCTCTCAATTCCATCGACTCCTTAGAGGCAAATGCAATGTGAGGTGTTACGATAGTGTTTTTGCTGTGAAGTAGTGGATGATTAGTATCTAGTGGCGGTTCTTTTTCAAATACATCAATTACTGCTCCTGCAATTCTTTCTTCATTTAAAGCATCAGCTAATGCATTAGAATCAACTACTGCCCCTCTAGCCGTATTTACTAAAATAGCACTCTTCTTCATCAATGCAATCTTTGATGCATCAATCATTCCCCTTGTAGCATCAGTTAAGGGACAATGTAAAGATACAATGTCACTTCTTTGCATTACTTCGTCTAAGCTAACTTGTTCATCAATATTTTGATCATTAATTGTGCTTCTAGAATATGCAATCACATGACAGCCAAACGCCTTAGCTAAGGAAGCTACTTTCTTCCCTATTGCTCCAGCACCAACGATACCGATAGTCTTACCATTTAATAACGTTCCTACTAATCCATCTTTAGTCTTACCTTCTCGACATCTGTCTTGAACTTTTTTGACATTTCTCAAAGAAACAATTATTGTAGCAATGCAAAGTTCTGCTACTGCACAAGTTGCGTAACCTGAAGCATTACTAACGGTAATATTCTTAGTCTTTGCCACATCCATAGGAATGTGATCTACACCCGTAAATGCTACATCAATAAACTTTAAATTTTCCGCACCTTCAACAGCTTTTTTATCAAGAGGCATATTCGCTAACATCACTACATCAGCATCTTTGATTCTTTCGCTTTGAACATTCGCATCAACATCTTTTGGATACGCCACAAAAGTGTGCCCCATCTTTTCTAATTTGGCTTGGTGTTCGCTAATGATGTTGTCGCTAACTCCTAAGCCTTCTAACAAAACAATTTTCATGAAATCCTCCTTTTTAATAATCATAACATTATTATATTTGATAAAATAATAAAAAAGCGAAAAGGAGTTATAATAAATGAATACAAAAATCGCACTCATACAGGGTGAAAAGACTAACTATGATGGCGCTATTGATTACAGCATTATTGGCGAAGACCTTACAGTGTACCCTTATCTTACTCATGAAGAATTAATAAAAGCCATTGAAGGTGTTGGAATTGTCATTGTCAAAGAATATCCTTTGCCAAAAGAAATCATCGATCAATTCCCTGCATCTATACATCTTCTTTGCGAAGCTGGAACAGGTTACAACAATATCGATGTCAAAGCTTGCGAAGAAAAAGGAATAACGGTATGCAATATTCCTGCATATTCTACAGAATGTGTCGCTCAGACATGTATGATGCTAATACTAAATATGGCTTCTAGTATGCGTGCACAAATGCATATGTTAAGCAAAAACGATCATTCAAATTTCACCAACCATTTATCTGTACCTCATGTCGAAATTCAACATAAAACACTTGGTTTAATCGGATATGGAAATATAGGAAAAAATGTTGCCAAATTAGCTAGAGCATTTGATATGGATGTTTTAGTTTATACAAGAACTAAACGCGAAAACCAAGATGGTATCAAATTTACCGACCTAGATACTGTTCTTAAAAATTCAGATTTCTTGTCCCTGCATTGTCCATTAAAAGATGAAACTTTCCATTTAATCGGAAAAAATGAACTTGCTAAAATGAAAAACACTGCTTATATCATCAATACCGCAAGAGGACCTTTAATCGATGAAGATGCGCTTATAGAAGCTTTAAATAATAAAGTAATAGCAGGCGCTGCTCTTGATGTTCAAGAAGAAGAACCAACAAGAGAAGATAACCCATTATATAATATGACAAATGTTATTCTTACTCCGCACATGGGATGGAAAGGATTTGAAACAAGAAAAAGATTAGTTGACATCCTAGCAAAAAATGTCCAGTCCTATATAAACGGAAATCCATTGAATGTCGTTAGTAAATAGCTCTTTATGAGCTATTTTATTTCGAAAAATTAATGATTAAATAAAATCAGTTCTTACAAACAAAACTTGCCCAATTATCTTAACCGGTAATTCCTCTACTTCATCATAAGAAAAGTAACGCGATTCGTATTTTGGATTGCTGGCTTCTAATATCAATAGATCACTTTTATATATTACTTTTTTGATAGTAACTTCCTCGCCAATTAAAATAACTGCTATTTGACCGGATTTCACATTCTCAGTCTTTTTAACGAAGATTAAATCACCATCGTAGATGTGTGAACCTTCCATCGAATCGCCCTTAACTCGCAAAAAATAATCACCTTTTGATGCATCGCCATGTCCCAATTCAACATAACCTTCAACATCTTCATCAACATACATATCATATCCAGCCTTAGCACTCCCGAGAATAGGTTTGAAGTTTTCTTGATCATCCAAAACTCTTTGAATATCATAATCTAATACTTCAGACAATTTTTTAATCGTACCTTTTTTAAGTTTCGTGCTCTCGCCGTTAATCCATCGATAATAAGTAGAGAGCGAAACGCCTACTTCGTTAGCTACATCGGCATGATTTTTATCATTTGCAATTTCATATTTGATCAACAATTCTCTTAACAACATCTCAATCACCTCGCCATCATATTAGCAAATCTTTTAACTATTTGCAATTAAACTGACAAATAATTATTTACAATTCCCAAATCTATCTTGGAAAATTTTATTTTTACCATTATGATAGAGCCATGAAAGAGAAAATATATCTGTGCATAGATTTGAAATCTTTTTATGCTTCGGTAGAATGTGTCGAAAGAGGCCTCGATCCTTTTTCAACTAATTTAGTAGTCGCCGATTCATCTAGAGGAGGTGGAGCCATCACATTAGCGGCTACTCCCGCCATTAAAAAATTAGGAGTTAAAAGTCGCGGTAGAATATTTGAAATTCCCAAAAACATCAGCTACATCACCGCCATACCTAGAATGTCCTTATATATGAAATACTCTGCCAAAATATACTCTATTCTACTCAAATACATATCACCTGAAGATATTTATGTCTATTCTGTTGATGAATCCTTTTTAGATATTAGTTCTTATTTGAATCTATATCAGAAAAACCCTAAGGAAATAGCTAAAATGATACTTGATGACATATATAAAAGTACCGGTCTTACCGCAACCGTCGGGATTGGCACCAATCTTTTTTTAGCCAAACTAGCTCTAGATATTACCGCAAAACACAGTTCTGATAATATGGGGTATTTAAATGAAGATATTTTTAAACAAACTATATGGCATCATAGACCTATAACTGATATTTGGATGATAGGAAAGGGAATTGCAGATCGCTTAGCCAAACTCGAAATATACGATCTTTATGGAATTACTAGGATTCCTGAAAAAATACTATATAAAGAGTTTGGCGTAAATGCTTCAATCTTGATTGATCATGCTTATGGAAAAGAAGAAACAGAAATTAAAGATATCAAAAATCATAAGCCCAAGAATAGTTCAATAACTAACAGCCAAATATTATTTGAAGACTACAATTATCAAGATGCTTATTTAATATTAAAAGAAATGATTGATACCAATGTTTTGTCGCTTGTAAACAAGCATTTAGTCACAAGTAGAATAGGAATTTCTATTTCTTACTCTAAAAATATAAGAAAAGCGCAAAGAAGCGTTAGAAAAATCGCCGATACAACTAATTCTCACAAAATACTGCTCAAAGAATTTAAAAAAATATATTTTGATATCGTCGATATAAACTATCCAATAAGACAATTATCCGTCTGTTTCATGGATTTAAAAGACGAAGCATATGCCGAGTACAATCTATTTACTGATATAGATGAATTAGATAAAGAACATAAGCTACAAGTTGCCATCAATGATATTCATAAACGATACGGAAAAAATTATCTTCTCAAAGGCATGAATTATTTAGAAAAATCTACACAACGCTATCGCAATACAACATTAGGAGGTCATAAATCGTGAAACATCCATGTACATTTCAATCTTTTGATGCCTTGCAAAAATTTAGAGAAGTATTAAAGGAACAAGAGAGAATAATTGTCCCAAAAAAAGAATTATCAGAGGATGAAACAGAAGAACTAAATCACACTGTTCAAAACCTGAATATCGGTATGATAATTAATGTTGTCTATTATCACAATAACGATTGCATTAAAATAAACGGTTATGTATCGAAATTAGACTTTGACAATAAATTTATACAAATTGTCAAAAGAAGAATAAATTTTGAAGACATACTTGAAATAGAAATAGAAAAATAAAACTGTATGTTGACACGATAAAATATGCGTGATAATTTAATAAAAACTTGAATAAAAAATACAAAATAGACTTTTATTTAAGCGTATAGTAATAGTTATGAAGCAATTATTTAAAGAATATGTATTAAACAGTCGTGATAAATCAATAGTTGATCAAAAATCAATTATTGACCGCTGCATACCATCACTAATAAGTATCGAAAATGCAGCAATAAGTATTTTTAATTCTATTGAAAAATATTTAAAAAATAATCAAAGAGTTATAGTTGTTGCTGGACCAGGGAATAATGGCGCCGATGGACTGGCTTTAGCTAGAATTTTATTTGTCAAAGGTTACGATATATATATCAATTGCAATAACAAGCGCCTATCAAAAGATGCTAATGTTCAACTTGAAATATTGAATAGTTTAAATATTCCATTTGTTGAAATCGACCAAATCAATTGTAACGATATAGTAATCGATGCCTTATTTGGTAGCGGAATAAAGGGAGAAATAGACAAAGAATACCATCATATTATTGATTGCATAAATAATAGTGGTTCTTTTGTGATTGGAATAGATATGCCAAGCGGTATCAATGCCAGCTCTAATATCTTACCTAGACACTATGTTCACAATAATCTGACAATTTTTATTGATTCATATCCTTTATCTTTGTTCAAATATCCAAGCAGAAATTCTTACAAAGATTATATTCTTGTCGATATAAATTTTCCCCAAGAACTTAAAAAAGATTTAAAAGATAAAATTAGAATTATTAATTTTGATTTAGCATCCTCTTGTCTTGTTAAAAGAAACGATGAAGCAAATAAGGGAACATATAAAAAAGCATTACTAATTGGGGGTAGCGACCAAATGGCTGGAGCTATTTACCTTGCTGGTAAAGCATGCCTACATAGCGGTGTTGGTACACTAACTCTATTTATTCCTGATTGCATTAATGCTATTGAAAATAGAATTCCGGAAGCTATGTATATTAGTGCACCATCAGATAATGGATATTTCAATGATGAAGCTATCAAAAAGCTTCAAAATATAATCAATAATTACGATGTTATTGCCATAGGAAATGGTATGGGAAGAAACAAGGTAAATGAAGAATTATTAAAAACAGTCTTAAATACAGACAAAACAACCATCGTTGACGCCGATGCTATATACAATTTAAGAAAACAAAAAGATTTGTTGGTCAGAAAAGCTGAAACCATCATAACTCCACATTTGAAAGAATTTTCTTATTTAAATAATATTGAAGTAGAAAAAATAAAAGAAGACCCTTTTACTTATTTAGATGATTTTGTTAAAAAATACTCCAATTGCACAGTTGTTTTAAAATCTTCTTTTACAATCATTAAAAATTGCACCGAAACTTATTTATTAAATAAACCAAATAGCGCATTGTCCAAAGGAGGAAGTGGTGATGTTTTATGTGGAATAATCCTAGGGTTAATAGCCAATTTAAATGATACAGTAAAAGCAGCGATTGCATCTACATTCATACACAATTATGCTATTGATGACAATTATAACGCTAGGTGTTTCTCTCCTGAACTATTAATTGATGGATTGAATAGCGCTTTTAATAAGCTGGAGGAAAAAAATGTTACAGATTAAAAATATCAAAAAAGTATATAAAACTGGCGATTTAGTTCAAAAAGCCTTGGACGATGTAAGTTTGAATTTAAGAGACAATGAATTCGTAGCCATACTTGGACCAAGTGGTTCAGGAAAGACAACATTGCTAAATATCATCGGCGGATTAGATCATTATGACGAAGGAGATTTGATTATCAACTCTGTCTCAACCAAAAAATACAAGGACAGAGACTGGGATTCATATCGTAACCACACAATAGGCTTTGTTTTTCAATCATACAACTTAATTTCTCACCAAACAGTATTAAAAAACGTTGAGTTGGCTTTAACCATTTCAGGAGTTCCGAAAAAAGAAAGAACCAAGAAAGCACTTCAAGCGTTAGAAGAAGTAGGTTTAAAAGAACAAGCTCATAAAAAACCTAATCAAATGTCAGGCGGACAGATGCAGCGTGTCGCTATTGCACGTGCATTGGTAAATGATCCAGATATTTTACTTGCCGACGAGCCAACGGGTGCCCTTGACAGCAAAACTAGCTATCAAGTTATGGATTTGTTGAAAAAAGTGGCAAAAGATCGATTAGTAGTAATGGTATCGCACAATCCGGAATTAGCTAAAGAATACGCCACAAGAATCGTAAATATCAAAGATGGAAAAATCATTGGCGATAGTGATCCATTTATTATAGAAGAAGAAAAGCCTGTAACTCATCGTAACTTAGGGAAAGCCAAGATGAACTTGTCCACAGCTTTATCACTGTCTTTTAATAATCTTTTATCTAAAAAAGGAAGAACGATATTAACGGCTTTTGCCGGTTCAATCGGTATTATTGGTATCGCTCTGATTTTGTCACTATCCCAAGGTTTTCAGAACTATGTAGATAAAATACAAGAAGATACTATGGCTTCTTATCCTTTAACTATCCAAAGTGATACCAATAATTTCTTCGGTAGTATGATGGGTAAAAAGTTAGAAAGCGATGACAAAATAGAAGATGGCTACGTTAAAGAAATACCTATCATCACTTCAATAACTAATAGTTTTGGTTCTAATGATATTAAAAGTTTTAAAGAATGGTTAGAAAATAATGAAAATTTGCACCATGATATTGTGACAAAAATAGAATATTCTTATTCAGTCTCACCATTAATTTACACAAGAGATGTCAACAATAAAATTGTACAATTAAATCCTAGTACTATAATGTCAACGATTTACTCTGATGCAGTAGTATCGATGATATCTTCAATGTCTGCATCAAACGGTATGGGCTCTTCTTTTATGAAAGCTGATTTCGATGAAATCGAAAAAGGCAAAACTCTATTAGCAGGAGAATACCCTCATAATTACGATGAAGTGTTAATGGTGTTAAATTCTAAAGATATGATATCCGACTTGTTTGTGTATTCTTTAGGATTGAGAGATATTAATGAATTGCAAAAAATTATCCAGCAGATAATGAACGGCGAAGATGTGACGATTAGAAATAAACAAATGGTTATTTCTTATGATGAATTGATGGATATAGAATTAAAGCTCATCGATGCAAATAAACTGTACAAATATAACAGTGACTACAATACTTATGAAGATATGTCGAAAGATGAAATTCATATGCAAAAAGTCTATGACGAGAGTACGCAGTTGAAAATTACCGGAATCGCTTTAAGTGATGATAACAGTTCAGGAATTTTGTACAGTGACGAATTAATATATCGCATTATTGAAGATGCAGAAAAATCTGTTATTGTGCAAAAGCAATTAGCTAACAAAAACATTGATATCTTTTCTAATACTGAATTCGGCGACGATTCTGAGGGAAATGACATTGATTTTAATGATTTAGTTTCTATTGATGAAAATTTGTTAAAAGAGGCATTTAAAGTTAATATATCCGAAAGTGACTTTAAATTTGACACAATAAGCGAAGAGCAACTGCAAAAAATCATTTTTGATAATGCATCAAAAACTGTCGATTCAATCACGAGCGGTCCAAGTGTAAATGACATGGTAAGTATCTTCACCATCATTAATACCGGCATGCTGCAAAACTATATCAGTTCTTATGAGAAAGATAATATAACTGAAGTTGATAAAGAAAATGGCGTTGTTACATTAAGCTTAGATAATGTCGATACTTTTAGTTTAAATATTGATAAAAATAACTATAAAAATACTTTAAACTATATGTTAGAGATCAGCCCTGAAACAAGCCAATACAAAGAATTGCTTCAAGTTCTGCAAGATAGCGATTATGAAAATCTATCAAGCAGTGTTAGAGAAATGTTTTTAAATTATTACGATGAAGTCAAAAACATCAGCTTCAACAACAAAGTAATTTATGAATCATATACTAAAGACTCTTTGCCAGATTCATCAAAAGATATGTTTAAAGATTATCTGGACCAGATAAATGATAAACAAACTTTTGTAATATACAAAAATCCAAACGATCTTACCAATCCTATTGTTAGTTTGAAATTATTGTCTGATGTTATGGGAAACGAAAAAGCTATCGCCTATACTACTTCAGCAATCAATAACATCATAAATAATTATACTTTCTATGTAGTTGCTGCATCGATTGGTTCTAGCGTTCAAGCAGTAATGGAACCTACACTTTCTTCTCTGTCAGGACTTCAAGATGTTTTTAGCAAAGATATCATGACTGTTGATGCCGATAAATTTAAAAAAGCATTCAATTTCAATATGGATGAAGACGAATTATCTAGATTAATGTCCAGCATGATGCAAAGAACAAACGCAAGTTACAATAACAATCTTATATTCCTAGGTTATCAAGACATAGAAGAACCTTCGTCTATGTCTATTTACTTTAATGGTTTTGATGCTAAGAGTGATTTTTTAGATTTAATCGATAAATATAACGATTCTGTTACAGAAGAAAAACAAATTTCATACACCGATATGACTGGTTTGTTAATGTCTAGCGTCCAAACAGTTATCAGTAGTGTGACATATGTATTGATTGCTTTTGTATCAATTAGTTTGATCGTTTCGTCAATAATGATTGCGGTAATCACATTGATAAGTGTTATGGAAAGAACGAAAGAGATAGGAATTTTAAGAGCTATGGGTGCCTCAAAAAATAATGTCTCATCAATATTCAATGCCGAGACTTTCATTATCGGATTATTGTCAGGAAGTTTAGGTATTTTAGTTACATATTTATTACTATTGCCAATCAATAGCGTGATTCATAGTGTTAATGCAGATATTACAGCAGTGTTAAATCCAATCCCGGCTTTGATACTTATTTGCATTAGTGTCGTACTAACTTTGATATCTGGCTTAATCCCTTCAAGAAAAGCGGCTAAACAAGATCCTGTAAATGCGTTAAGATCTGAATAGTTATTTACCTAATCATTACAAAGATAGACAAAATGTTATAATAACAATATGAAATATCCATTAGATGAAGATTTCTTAAATGAAATGCAAGAATTGTTAAAAGAAGATTTTGGAAAATACCTAAATTCTTTTGATGAACACTCTTTTAATGGTTTAAGAGTTAATACCAGCAAAATATCTGTCGATGAATTCTTAAATATTTTCCCATTCGATTTAAAACCGATACCTTGGACCAAAGACGGATTTTACTATAATGAAAATAATCCTGTTTCTAAACATCCTTATTATTATGCTGGATTATATTACTTGCAAGAACCCAGCGCCATGTTACCGGCTTGTGCTTTGAAAGTAAATAAAGGCGATACAGTATTAGATGTATGTGCAGCACCTGGAGGAAAGTCAACAAAAATTGCTTCAGATTTAAATGACAGTGGAATTCTTATTGCCAACGATATATCTCCATCAAGAGCTAATGCACTGCTTAAAAATATTGAGCGTTTCGGCATTAAAAACGCTTATGTCACCGCACTAGATATCAATAATTTAATCAATAATTACCAATGTTTTTTCGACAAAATTATAATTGATGCTCCATGTTCAGGTGAGGGTATGTTCAGAAAAGATTCTGCAATGATTAAAAACTATAAGAAAAAGTCTAAAGAAGAATATACAAATATTCAAAAAAACATTGTCGATTCAGCAATAAAACTTCTTAAACCAAGTGGTGAAATGTTATATTCCACTTGCACATTTGATATCAAAGAAAATGAAGCTATTATTGATTATCTACTATCAAATAACGACAACTTGGAAATTTTACCTATCGACAAAATTGATGGGTTTTCTAGCGGGATTGCATACAATGGAAATGATGAACTCAAAAAAGCAGTACGCCTATACCCTCACAGAATCAATGGCGAAGGTCATTTCGCATGTAAAATACGCAAGCTAGGAACAGATAATAAAATATTTAATTATCATTTAAAAAGTGACATTATCAAAAATGATGGGTTTAATGATTTTTTAAGCCTAATTAATTGGAATTTAAATGGTAGAATTTTTAAACAGATAAATGATGATATCTATCTTCTTCCAAACATTTCGTTTGATACATCACATATCAGAGTTTTGAGATCCGGACTTCATCTTGGCAGTGTTAAAGGAAAAAACTTTGCCCCAAGTCAAGCTCTGGCTCTTGCATTAAAAAAAGATGAATTTAGGAATATCATTAATTTAAACATTGACGATGAAAGAGTCATTAAATATCTAAAGGGTGAAACTATTGATATAAGCGATCACAACTATGATGAAGGGTATAATTTGGTATGTGTCAATAATTATAGTTTAGGATTTTCTAAAATCACCAACGGAATATTTAAAAACAAGATTGCAAAAGGATGGATATTTGAATGAGATTAGATAAATACTTAGCTGATATGGGTTTTATTAGTCGTAAAGATGCAAAACAAATCATCAAAAATAAACGCGTAAAAGTTAATGGTAATGTTGTAGTAAAATCTGATTTTAATGTAAATTTGACTGATAAAGTATTAGTTGATGATAAAATTATTGACTATGTAGAATTTGAATACGTAATATTAAATAAACCATCCGGTTATGTTTCGGCCAATACCGACAACAAGTATCCTACCGTTTTGGAATTGGTGAACTCAAGAAGAAAAGATTTATTTATTGTTGGACGTTTAGACTTAGATACCGAAGGATTGCTGTTGATAACTAATGACGGAGAATTATCTCATCGACTGATATCCCCTAAGTACCATGTAAATAAGAAATATTATGTCGAACTAGAGTTTCCTCTAGTCAGTAATGCCAAGGAAATACTAGAAGCTCCTATGGAACTTGATGACTTCATTACTAAAGGTTCGGTTTTTGAGAAGATTAATGAAACAAGTGCCTATTTAAGCATTCACGAAGGGAAGTATCATCAGGTTAAAAGAATGTTTGAAAAAATCAACAATAAAGTAACCTATTTAAAAAGAGTTGAATTTTCATTTTTAAATCTAGATAATCTAGAAATATCTAAATGGCGATATTTAAGCCAAGAAGAAATAAACAAGTTAAAAAAAGAAGTGTCACTAGATGTAAAAGGAGAATAATATGTCTGTAAAAGAAGAATATGAATCACTAAACGGGACTTTAAGAAAAGGGAAATTTATCTATCAAAGCGTAACAATAGACGACTCTATAATTGATAGTGTTTCAATTAAAGATGCAATCGAAATATACAAAAACAGCGATGAATCAATCTTATACTTTGGTGCAAATTGGTGCCCTTGGTGTCGTAGTTTGTTGCCAGTTTTAATCAAATATGCTAAAAAAGAAAATGAACGCATCACTTATATAAATATGGATAAAAAACGCCCTATCTATATTAAAACCGATGGCAAATATGTTCTAGATTATAAGGGCGATGATGATTATCAACTATTAATTAACGAATTCAAAGATATTATGACCAACTGTGTTGCAAAAGTTGGTGAAGAATTAGAAGAAGTTCCCAATACTTACAATATCTCTTTACCACTTGTCTTATTTGGAAGTAATGGTGCCATTATTTCATATCACTATGGAGGTGTGGATTTAAAAGAAAATCAAACCCCTTACGATTTATTTGACAGCGAACAAGAAAAAGAACTATTTGATATTTTTGAATCTCATAAAAATGTCATAGGAATGACATGTGATATTCATGGTTGTTCAATAAAATGATTATTTCATAAAGACTTTGATTATCTTATCTTTTAATGGGGTATATGGACGATACCTTAAAGGAAGATCTATCCAGGTCTTTTTATTTACAATACTTTTTGTATGAGAAAATGTTTCAAATCCTACTTTACCATGATATGCGCCCATACCACTTTCTCCTACTCCGCCAAAAGGCATAGCACTAGTTGCAAGATGTATAATCGTATCATTTATACAAGAACCGCCAAAATTAACTGAATCGGTCACTTTATCAATGACTTTTTTATCTGAAGTAAATAAATATAAGGCAAATGGATGAGGAAGCTCCTTTATCTTTTTAATAATATCATCTAGATTATCATAAGCAATGATAGGCATTATAGGCCCAAATATTTCTTCCTGCATTATTGCATCATTAAAACCAACATTGTCTAATACAGTCGGTTCGATTTTTAATACATTTTTATCGCTTTTGCCACCCACAACAACCTTATCTTGATTTATTAAGGCAGTTAAACGATCAAAATGTTTTTCATTAACTATTTTTCCATAATCATCTTGGTATAAGGCATTTTTACCATATTGTTTTTCTATCTCTTCTTTTACGGCTTCCAAAAATTCATTGTGTATCTTTTTATCTACCAATATATAATCAGGTGCAACACAGGTTTGACCGGCGTTCAAATATTTTCCAAACACAATTCTTTTAGCAGCTAATGCAATATTAGCACTAGCTTCAACAATGGTTGGCGATTTTCCACCGAGTTCCAAAGTAACAGGAGTTAAATGAACACTAGCCTTACTCATTACTTCTTTACCGACATTTGTGCTACCTGTAAAAAAGATATAATCAAACTTCTGTTCCAGCAAAGCTTGATTTTCTTTTCTACCACCTTGGATAACTGCTACTTCTTCCGCTTTAAAGACTTCACTACATAACTTCTCTATTATTGATGATGTATTAGGCGAATAAGCGCTTGGTTTTATGCAAGCTACATTGCCAGCAGCCAAAGCATCAACCAACGGTTCTATACTGAGCATAAACGGATAATTCCATGGACTCATAATCAGTACAACCCCATATGGACTTGATTTGCGATATGATTTCGCGTGAAATTGAGCAATTGGTGTGTGCACTCTTTTATCGCGCGCAAAGGATTTTACATGTCTAAGCATATAATCAATCTCATTTAACACCATACCCACTTCACAAAAGTATGCTTCGCTCTTACTTTTTCCCAAATCGAGATACAATGCATTATATATTCCATCTAAATTATTTAATATTCCTGACTTCAATCTTTTTAAAATATCAATACGGCATTTAACATCTAAAGTTTTGCCCTGATTAAAATACTCCCTTTGTCTTGTGATTATTTCTTGAATTTCCATACTTTCATCTTATCACTTTTATTATCGTTTATATGATTACTTTATCTTTTCTATTTAACTATAAAATAAATAAGCTAAAATATAAGTAGGAGATAATATTATGCGCATTGGACAATCAATAGATATTCATCAATTAGATAAGGGAGATTATATCACCTTAGGCGGAGTAAAAATAGAATGTGATTTTTCTTTAGTCGCTCACAGTGATGGCGATGCATTGTTACACGCAATAAGTGAAAGCATCCTTGGTGCGTTGGCGCTCGGAGATTTAGGGCATCATTTCCCAGATAATGATCCAAAATACAAAGGAATTTCTTCGCTTATTTTATTAAAAGAAGTAGTAAAAATAATGGAAGATAGAGGATACGAAATCGGGAATATCGATTCTTTGATTTTAATCGAAAAACCAAAAATGGCACCACATATTGAAACGATGCGTAGCAACATCGCAAAAACTTGTCACACTGACATTTCTAGGGTTAGTGTGAAAGCAACTAGGGGTGAAAAACTTGGTTTTGTAGGCGAAAGCAAAGGAGTTGTAGCGACAGCTATAGTCTTATTAAATGAAAAATAAATTATTTTTAAATTGCGAGGAATCGAAAGTTTTCCGTGATCCAATTCATGGATATATTCATGTCGATAAGAAGATTATTTATGACTTGATTTCCTGCCCAAGTTTTCAAAGACTTAGAAGAATTAAGCAACTAGGCGTTACATATATTGTTTATCCTACTGCCGACCATAGCCGTTTTTCCCATTCCTTAGGAGTATATGAAATAGCTCGACGAATGATATATGAAAATGCATATATAGGTAACGCATTAAGCGAGCAGGAAAAAATATATGTCATGATTTCCGCTTTATTGCACGATGTTGGACACGGGCCTTTTTCTCATGTCTTTGAAAGATTGACTAATTTTTCTCACGAAAGAGCTAGTGCTTTGATGATACTGGAAAATAGCGATATTCATCAGCTATTGGAATCGTATCAAGAAGGTTTAAGCAAAATTGTTGTATCTATTATCGACCACAGTTATCCAAAAAAGTTATGCTGGCAGTTAATTTCTTCACAATTAGACGCTGACAGAATGGATTATTTATTACGCGATGCCTATTTCACAGGCACTAAGTATGGAGAATTTGATCTTGAAAGAATACTTAGAACACTAAGAGTAACAGATGACTCATTAGTAGTCAAAGCAAGCGGTATTTATGCGGTTGAAGACTATCTGATGGCTAGATTTCATATGTTTTGGCAAGTTTACTACCATATCAATATTCGCATATTTGAACAAATGTTAGTATCTTTAATTACGCGTATTAGATGTATCAAAAAAAGAAGTCCCGATGAGTTTAATTATCTAGACGAACTAATCGACGATAATAACCCAAGTCTTGAACTATATTTATCTTTTGATGACGGAAGTATGACCGAATTACTAAAAAAACTTAGTAAACATTCTGATTCTATCATTTCGGATTTATCATCAAGACTATTAAACCGTGATTTATTCAAAGAATATGTCAACAATGACGAAAACTATAATTACATTAAAAATCAACTACAAAATAGTAGTCTAGATATCAACTATTATTTACTGAAAGATTGCCATAATTTTAATGCCACAAGACCTTATATATCTAATGGCAAAGAAAAGATAAATATTTTATTGAATGACGGAAGAATACTTGAATTCACTGAAGTGTCTTCGATTATGAAATCGCTAAGCCAAGTAAATGACAACCATGAATCATATTTATTCGCACCAAATCTAAAATAACTAATACAATTTAAAAAGGAGATTGCTCTCCTTTTTTAAATATTCTTATTTCTTAAGACCAGTTTCAATGAATGATTTAATCTGCGCCTTAGGTTGAAATCCACCAGTCTTGGCAACAACTTCACCATCTTTGAACATATATACGGCCGGAATAGACATAATGCCAAATCTTGCAGCTAGTTCATTTTCTTCATCAACATCAACCTTTACAAAGTCGACATTTTCAAACTCGCTATCTAATTCTTCTAATATTGGCGCAAGCATCTTGCATGGTCCACACCATGTCGCAAAAAAATCAACTAAAGTATATCCATTCTTAACTATTTCTTCAAATTCTATTTGATTAACTTTTTTCATAACTTTTCTCCTTATATACTTTCATTATAGTTGATTAATATGTTTTTTCTAGTAATATGCTCGCAGCCTTATCAATAATCACCACTACATCATCATGATTCTGTAGAATTGATGCTGGAACTTCTTCAGTCACTTTCCCTTCTAGCATGCCCTTAATTGCTTTGGCTTTATTTTCACCATTAGCTACCAATAAGATCTTTTTAGCTTTCATAATTGTCTTTAAACCCATTGTACAAGCTTGTGTAGGCACTTCTTCACCAAGCGGATCAAAGAAACGAGCATTATCTTTTCTTGTCTGCTCAGTTAAATCAGTAACATGAGTGCCACTTTCAAATGATGTATTTGGTTCATTAAAACCAATATGTCCATTAGCTCCAATACCTAATAATTGAATATCAATTGGATTTTCATCAATCATTTCATCATAGGCCTTACAACTAGATTCAAGATCGCCTAAACCACTAGGCACATGTACATTTTCTTCTTTTATATCAATGTGATTAAACAAATTTTCGTGCATAAAAGAATAATAGCTTTCTTTGTGTTCTATTGGAAGGTTGGCATACTCATCAAGATTAAATGTTGTGATGTCCTGATAACTTGTGCCATTTTCTTTATGATCTTTAATCATTTCTTTATATAATCCAATTGGACTTGAACCAGTAGCCAAACCCAATACTTTGCCAGGTTTTAGAAACTCCTTCATTACTTTAAATGCTTCTTTACTGATTTCGTCGTAGTTTTCAACAATAATTACTTTAAACATTTTAACCTCCTAAGCCAATTCTATACTATATGATATCAATAGTTGTCTTTTAGGCTTTAATCTAATTATACTATCAGTTTTTGGATTATTATTATAATCTTTAAAACACCCGGATTTATTCATCCACGGTTCAATGCAAATAAAAGGAGCCATCTCCTTTTTCCATATCGCCAAATATGGAAAAGCAGGAAATATCACTTTGATTTTGTTGATGCCATTACTTAAAATAACCGAATCAGAATTAGGATTGTTAATGGTAATAGTCTTATCACCTAAAAACATTTCTTCTTTTAACTTTAGTTTTTTATCAACTATTTCTTTTTCATTTTGGCAAAAATAAATGCAGTAATCTTCAAAATTTTCACCAGACTTTAAAGGACAATTAAATGCAGGGTGAAGTCCAAAGCCAAAAGGGAGTTCCTCACTATCTTCATTATAAATACGATAAATTATATCCACTCTATTAGCCTTCAAAACATATTTAATTTCTATCTTAAAATCATAAGGATAAATGTTCTTGGTATCTTCATTAGATATTAATTCCATAACTAATTCATTATCTGTTTTAGATTTTAGATTGAACTCTCTATCGCGACATATTCCATGATTGCCCATTTTATACTCATGGCCTTTAAAAGAGATGATGCCATTTTGCGTATTCCCCACTTGAGGAAACAGCGTAGGATTTCTGCCTTTCCAAAACTTTGGATTACCATTCCACAAAACATTGATGCCATTTTCTTTTAAGCATAATTCGTGCATTTCAGATGCGAAACTATCGACCACTAATTTAATAACATCGTTTTCTAATGTATATTTCATGCTTATACCTTTCTAAATAAACTATCATAATTTTCATTGATATGTTTTTTTAATATTTCTTCATCAATATTTAACAGTTCAGCAATATATGCCCCGGTTAATGCCACAAATGCCGGTTCGTTCCTCTTGCCTCTATTTGGTACTGGTGCTAGATATGGTGCATCGGTTTCTATCAATAAACGATCTAAAGGTACAATTTTAGCTACTTCTTTAGGTTCTTTAGAATTTTTAAATGTCACAGTTCCTGATAACGATATATACATGCCTAATTTTAATAATTCTTTTGCCATTTCTTTCGAGTCACTATAACAGTGCATTACCCCATCAACTCTATTGTTTCTTAATATATCATATGTATCTTGAATCGCATCTCTACTATGAACAATTATTGGCTTATTTAGTTTTTGAGCAATCTTAATTTGTCTTGTAAACATATCTTTTTGATCTTGTTTATTATCTTTATCCCAATAATAATCTAGACCTATCTCACCAACTGCCTTAACTCTTGGATCGGCTAATAATTCTAAGATTCTTTCTTTTTCTTCGTCATTCATCTTTTTGACATCGCCAGGATATATCCCTAACGCAATATCAAATTCAATACCATCTCTTTTAATCTTTAAAGCACGATTAAAATCATTCTCATTTAAACAGACAATCATCGCTTTTTTTACATCATTTTCTATCATGCGATTTAAAACATCATCTAAATCATCATCAAAAGCTTCATCATTAATGTGTGTATGTGAATCTAACCATGCCATGTTATTTACCTAAACAAAAATTCCTAAACATATGATCTATTAAATCTTCTTTATATTCTCGACCTAAAATATCTGACAAGTAATGATAAGCTTCCATAATTGATGTATATATGACATCAATTGGCATATCATCTAAATCATTAAGTGCATAATTAATCTCATTTAATGCTTTCTTCATTAAAGCTATCTGCCTTTCGTTGTTCAAAATATCCTCATCAACTAAGACTGTATCGTTTTCAAACATTTCATCAATCGCATCTATTAATGGCTTAATATCTTTATTCATAGCACTGATGGAGATGCCATCATGATTTTTGATGTCTTTCTTATTGTAAACAATAATTCGTCTTTTATTAGCACTTAAATCTAGTAGTTCTTTATCTATATCATCTAAATCGTTTGAACCATCAAGAACCAGTATTACAAGTTCAGCATCATTTAAAGCCTGAATGCTTTTTTCGATACCTATCTTTTCAACAACATCTTCACTTTGCCTTATTCCTGCTGTATCAATTAAATGTAAAGATGTATTTTTCAAATTGACATGCCCCTCAACTAAGTCTCTTGTCGTGCCGGCAATATCGGTTACTATTGCCTTATCTTTTTCAAGTAAGGCATTTAATAGCGAACTCTTACCGACATTAGGCTTACCGATGATAACTGTTTTAAGACCATCTTTAACAACTCTAAAACGTTCAGCTTTATCAATCATCTCATTAAATAGTTCTTTCCACTCAATTAGATGTGGTTTAATTTCTGATTGTGTCATATCCTTTTCATCTTCATATTCAGGATAATCAATATTTACTTCTATCATCGACAAAACATCTTTCATCTTTGAAATGATGGGATCTAGTAATCTTTGAATGCTGCCATCAATTCCTTTCATAGCTGATTTTGCCTGATAGACATTATTAGCATTAATTAAGTCATTGATTGCTTCGGCATTAGCTAAATCAATTCTGCCATTTAAGTATGCACGTTTAGTAAACTCACCAGCTTCCGCAAGTCTAGCTCCTTTTTCAATCAATATATTTAATACTTTTCTAGTAACATAAATGCCACCATGGCAATTAATTTCAACGATGTCTTCTTTGGTGTATGAATGTTTAGCCACAAAAAAGCTTATCAATACTTCATCAATTCTTTCATCTTTATCGTAAATATGACCATATATTACATGATTAGCCTTAATCTTACTATCATCGATATGTGCCACTTCTTTAATAATATTAAAACTCTCATCACCAGACATTCTCACAATGGAAATAGCCCCATTAGATAGAGAAGTCGATATTGCACAAATAGTATCACTTAACATATTTTCATTTTACCATATTCTCCAATAATCATTATTTAAAACTGAACATGAATAATCTTGCATACTGTTGAACTGTACTTTTATATAATAAATATAAAGAATTATAAAAAGAATACGGACTTTAAAAAGTTTCATAAATTGAATATTGAATAATGTATTGCCTTAATAAATTAGCCACTCTTAGTTTTCCTATTAAACATAATTATTTTATGAATTAGCCAAACACCAAAAAAGGATATAGTTAATCATAAAATATGATTTTCTATATCCCTTTTTAAAATTTACCTACTAGATAATTTAAATCAATCTTTTTATATCGGACCCTAGTTAATTATCATCAGGTTTTGGATGATTATGATTCATCCATTCTGAATAAGAATTTAGTTTTATGAAGAAGTAGATACCTAAAAATGCAATGATGATTGAAATGAATATTTGAGTAATCATATTTACCATATCATCAAATTTAATATCATATAAGAATATCTTTAAAAGCCCAATAGGCACCGTTAAAAATAATAAATATGTAAGCTTGTTTGTAACGATAATCCATTTTTTATTTTTCTTTGACATAGGTTTTATTTATTTTAATAAGCAATAATATAATTATCTAATTGTAAAAGTCGCTTGATTATACCAGTTGCCTCCACCAATTAAACAAGAATATGGATCATCAACTCTGGAACAGTAATTTATACTATATGTAATGCCTTGCCCAACAATTGTGTAAAATGAACGCTGAACTTCCACCGTCCATAATGGTGGAACATATGTTACTTGTGAAGATAAATCAACGCTTAAAATTTCGTTGGATGTAGAATCATAAGAATATTGCCCAGTGATTCTGACTTTAGCGCTAGATACACAACTACCACCTACATCTTGAATTCTAATGCTATATGTTGAATCTACCCATTTTGTAATAACGGCTCCTCTACTAACTGTGATATACGAATTGTCAGATATGAGAATTACTCTTTCTTCTTCTGGAACAGGAAATTTAGAAACACTACAAGGCTTGTATTCTTCTTCAGCCGATATATTCGAACTTAAAGCAGGCGATAATGTAAGCAGAAGAAGTGCACTAGCACAAATTGATACTATTTTTTGAATTTTCATAATTAAATCCTTTCTTTTATAACGCTAACAAAAACACAAAATGTTTATTGTATTTCTCCGTTCTTATACCTACCAAGATTATAGTTAACCATTCTATCTCCCTTATAATTAAATTTTACACTAATGTTGCGGATTTAACAATAATGGAAAAATCCAAATATATGCTAGTTGCTTATGCGTTAAAAGCCGATAGTCACTTTAAGCAATATAAGTAATTATTTTTTTTACCATCAAAATAGGCATTTTAATATCCTTTATAAAAACACCTACAATTTAGTTATTCATCATTTTTAAAAACTTTATTTTTAAATATATAGCATTAATTATTCAAATTAAAATCTTCAAGTTTTAAGACATCCATTGCATAATCAGGATTATCTAATAGACGCTTTGACTGGCGAAGTATAGCATCTTCAACTAGATTTCTAGCTAGACGACCATTACCGGATGTAGAATCTTTACGCATTTGAACAATAGTGAAATAGTCTTGAAGGGGTTTTAAAGCCTCTTTTTCAATGACATAGTCTTTCGATTTTGCGATACTCTTGGATATAAGCATTAATTCTTCACCTGTGTAATCTTCAAAGTGAATTATATTTGCAAATCTTGATTTAAGTCCACTATTTGCCGTAAGGAAATCTTCCATTTCCTTAGAATAACCAGCTAATATTACTATCAAATCATCACGATGATCTTCCATCGCTTTAACGATTGTGTCAATAGCCTCTAAGCCAAAAGAATCATCTTTACCACGATATAAAGAATATGCCTCATCAATGAATAATACACCACCAATAGCGCTCTGTATAACATCCATCGTAAGAGGAGCGGTATGCCCAACATATTTACCAACCAAATCAGCCCTAGTAACCTCGACTAGTTGACCTTGTTTTAAGATACCGCAAGCCTTCATCATTCTTGAAATAAGTCTTGCAATAGTAGTCTTACCAGTACCAGGATTACCAGTAAATATCATATGTTTAGATACTTCAGCTGTCTTCAAACCTTTTTGTTTGCGAAGTTTGGAAACCTTAATATGATTTTCAAGACTTAACAAATACTCCTTAACCGTATTAAGACCAACTATTTCATCGAGTTCTTTCTGTATCGCTTCTCTTTCATATTTTGAATCATCCATCAATTCCAATGCATATTCATTTTGATCATTATAAGCAATTACCTGTGAATCATATTTCAATGTCAAAGTTACAATATTCTCATTGCGTAAAGCTAAATCTACTATCTCATCATAAATCTTATTGATGATTGGCGAGATAGAATCAACACCATCGTTAGGTTCAAAACATGATTTAATATAATCTTTAACCGAGCCATCAATCTGAATATTCATTTCTAGCTGATTTGTACATTTCTGTTTAAACGAAGCCATCATTTTATCAATGATGATATTTAAAGCATCCTCATCTAATAAAACAGTACTAATTTTATCATCAATCGCATCAATAAAAGATTTACCAAAATAATCCATAATCTTTGAAGGTTTATTTTCCGATATATAGACAAGCGTTTTGTTATTGCCTTCTAAATGATCAATAGATTCTTTTGTAAGCTTGCTGGTAGCCTCTTGAAGTTGGTTATTGGCAAAAACATAACGTTTATTGAGATTACATTTACCAGTTATTGTAAGTTCTGCCAACATGCGATTATAAACTGGTGATGAACTCTCAAAATTTTCAATTACAACGATGGGATTTTTTCCTTGCAAAGAAACATATAAGTCCTGTAAAAATAATGCTTCCTGACTTTGCGACTGATAGCGTGACATATCGATAGTAAAAACTTCATTCGATGTTGTTAAACCATTCTTTTTCAATAGATTAGCCATACTATTCACCAATAGGTGCCTACCACTGCCATTGTTGCCGGTAAGTAATATAGAATTCCTAATCTTCATTGGATTAGCCCCTGTAACATAAGGTCTTCTGAATGCAATAGTCATCAAATCAGCTGCTTCTTCTTGACCGACTACCATGGCTTTTAATTCTTCGTTAATCTTATCAAATACTTCTTTTGATGCCTTACCATAAACAATATTTTCCGGTGCATCAATCTTTACATTGAAATCTTTTTCAATTTCCTTCTTCAACGATTTTAAATCGTTATCTGACATTGTCGCATTACTTTTGAGTTCTGTAATCGCTCGATTATTTCGATCAATAATCTTCTGCAATTCAGTTTCAGTTTCTTTTAAAACATCTAATGAATCACTATAAGCAGTTGAAAAATTTCGATTTTTCCCTAATACTTCTTTCATCAATCTTTCTTTTTCTTCATTGTATTTCATTAGCCAATCTCTCTTTTTAAAATCTTATAGATATTATCTGCTATGAGTTCTTTTGAACGTTTAAATGCCTTATACACATATAATAAACCATCATAGTATCCTTTGACATATATTGATGATTTACTCGCTCTAGCATATTTATTTATCTCATCGTTAAGCTTTCCTTCAGCAATAAATAAGTTATTTGGATTTTCTTTGGCACTATCCAAATATTTATAAAGTGCTTCTTTATGACCTTCAACATAACTCTCTGAATATACCGAACCATAATCACAGTTTTCGATCAGCTTTTCAAAACAATCAAAACGATTACTATAACTTGTAATACTTGGTAAAATAGGTTTCCTCACAATTCTGTTTTGATTAATAGTTTTGGCAATACCTGCTAAATTCTTAGATCTTCGGCCATTTAAATTATCATCTTTTTGACTAATATCATTTTTTCTCTCATCATTTGTAATTTCATCTAACAAAGAATAAATATCATCAATCTTATTTTTCTCCATTTTCATCCTCTTTCTGGAATGGATTAGAATTGACTAAACCATCTTTTTTTAACAATGACTGTAATGTAGTAATATCAGCAGATAGATTCATATATTCATCTTCATGTAAAGAATTATTCAATTCTTTAAGTGCTTCGTTAATTAAAATTATCGTCTTAATCAATTGAACTTCACTCTTTTTTATTTCTTCACTATCGCCATTTACCTTAGATAAAGTCTTATAATTCTCTAAAATCTTAGTAAGAATAGGCAAATAATAATCATATAATTTAGATAACTTATCTTCATCATCCTTATCAGCAGACAACTCGATTTGTTTTAAAAGAGCCGATGTCTGATATAAACCATTAGTAACTTCTTCATTGGGAATATCATTATTTAAAGAATTAATCTTATCAATATACTTTTCGGCATCTGACAGTTTTTCTTCTTTCTTCACTTCTTCTACCTTAACTTCAGCATTTAAAACTTCATCTTCCTGCTTAGAGAAAACCAGCAACAAATCACATATCCTCGAATACATATCAGGATAATTATTCTTAAAATCATCCATCGAGATGATTAACTCATCACCCATAGAAATATATAATTCTTCAATCACTGTATAATTACCGTTTTTAGTGGTTAGAGAAATATTATCTAAAATAGGCAACTTAATATTCTGCCTAAAATATCTAGCTAATTTCTTATCTATTCGGCTACGATCTCTGTTAGATAAACTTTTAGCAGTGTTATTGCTTCTTGCAGTGCTTCTAACTCTCGACCTTGCCTGCGGTTGATTGTTAGAATTAAATATACTTTTAAATATTGCAAAAAAGACAAAGAACACAACAAAAACCGGTATTAAACTAAATAGCCCAAAACCACCTGTCGATATGAAGAATATAAAAAATATTAAGGGAATAATTGATGATCCATTGTTTTTATTCATAGACATAATTATACGATATTTTTAGCATTTTAAAAAGAGAATGCAGCATTATGCATTCTCTTCTATTGCCTTTCTAATCTCTAAGATAGAAACAAACCTAATACTATCGGCATTTTGTTTCGCTTGATTTCTTTGGGCCTTTACATTGCCTTCAAATTTAGTATTAAGAATACTCTTATCTACCATAAATTGAACATAGACATATTTCTTAATCAAGAACCATCTCGATACACATGAACGGATAAACATTTCTTTATCTTCGCATTCTTTGCTATTAGTGATCAAATTATCGCCAATAGAATTTGATAGTTCTAGGGCGTGTTCATATGCTTCATCATAATTCTTAAAATGTTTATGATCTAAATCACGTTGAATTTGTCCTGCTCTTTTTGTATATAACTTTTCAAATGCTTCAACAACTTCATCTGTGTTTCTGAGACCAACAGCCACAATATCATTTTTTACTTCTTGAAACTCACTTGATGGTTCAGTTAAAGAATAGTACATACCTTTAGCACATATATAATCATCATTAACAATTAGTAATGCCTTTTGTTCTTCACCTTTTTTTGAATATATAATCCAAGGTAAAACAATAGCTTGATTTCCTAATTTAAATATATCTTTATAGCGAATGATTTGATTTGAAATAGATTCTTTTGATACCGATGTTTTTAAATTTACAATGACTCTTAAACTATCATCATGTTCAAGCAATTTCTTAAACACTGGATATATTTTTTCTTCTTCATCAACGCTATCAATATAGTCTTCTAAATAACCATTAAAATCACAGATATCCGAACCTTTTCTGATATCTTTTTTTGATTCTAATATCTCGTATATTCCCATTTTGTCCTCCAATAAAACACGCAATCATTATACATATAAATAAATAAAAAAAACAATATTTTTATACAAAAAAAGACCTTAGTATCAAACTAAGATCTCATCACTATTCAGCTTTTGTAGCGTCATATCCAAAGAACTGAATAGACAATTCGCTCAATGTTCCATCAGCATCCAACTCATCTAAAGTTTTATTGATAAATTCAATTAAACTCTCAGTTCTTTCATCTTTAGCCGCAGCAATAACTGATTTTTCTGGTTCTGTTGAATCGACAAATTTAATGTCCCCTTCCGGATGAGCTCGTAAGTAATCTTCATAAGTTACTCTTGCATTGATGGTTGCTTCAGCATCTCCCCTTTTTAATAATTCAATGGTATCGCCAAACGTTGTTACATATCGCACTTCAGCGCCATAACCAATAGCCATATCGGCATAAGTAGAACCGGTTGAATTAGTTGTTACTTTTCCATTTAGATCTTCAAATGATTTGATGCTCGTGTTGTCTTTTAAAACGATCAAAATAGTTCTATCAAACATATATGGCTTTGAGAAATTATAAGACTTAGCTCTTTCATCGGTATAAGTAATACCATTGATACCTAAATCATATCTGCCCGATTCTACACCGGCTAAAATTGAATCATAATCCGTTTCTTCAAAAACGGCTTCAACACCTAAAGCTTCAGCAATAAGTCTTCCAAGCTCAACATCAAAACCGGTGAGTTCATTGGTCTTTTCATCATGATATGTATATGGCGACCAATTTCCTTCTGTAGCAATAGAAATAGTGCCTCTTTCTTTAATTTCATCTAAAAGGTCTTTTTCTTTTTCATTACTTTTGCAAGCGCCTAGAGAAAGTAATAATAATAAACTAATTAATACAAAAAATATTTTTTTCATTGTTCTCCTACCTTTCTTATAAATTGCAAGATTCTTTCATCATCCTGCCTTTCAAAAAATTCTTCCGGCTTGGCTTCTTTAATTATTCTGCCATTTTCCATAAATACGACTTTAGTCGAAACATTGCGAGCGAAATTCATCTCATGAGTAACCACCACCATGGTAATCCCGCTTTTCGCAAGCTCTCTCATAACTTGCAGTACTTCGCCAATAAGTTCGGGATCCAGAGCACTAGTTGGCTCATCAAAATAGATAACTTCAGGATCATATGCTAAAGCTCTGGCTATTGATACTCTTTGTTGCTGACCGCCACTTAATTTAATGGGGTAGGCATCTAGTTTATTCTCCATCCCCACTTTTTTTAAAACCTCGATAGCTTTATCTCTGGCTTTTTCTTTATCATATTTTCTAACGACCACCAAAGCTTCCATTACATTTTCTAAGACCGTCTTATTCAAAAAAAGATTATAGTTTTGAAAAACAAATGCTGTCTTTTTCCGAATATTACTAATATCTTTTTTGGAAATAGTAGCTAAATCATATTCTTTATTATCGAATACTAATGTACCTCTATCGGCTTTTTCTAAAAAATTCATACAGCGAAGACAAGTTGTTTTACCAGAACCGGAAGATCCCAGAATTGATATTACATCGCCTTTTTCTATCCGTAAATTAATATCTTTTAAAACTTCATTGCCTTCAAAAGATTTAGCTAAATTTCTTACCTCTATCATTTGATTCCTCCATAAACAGCCAGCTTATTTTCAATTCTTTTTTGAATAAAGGATACGATCGTACAGAAAATCAAATAGATAAATGCGGCTTCAAGGTATAGGGCAAAAGGCTCATAATAACGTGAATTAATGATTTGTGATTGTCTGAACATCTCTACCACTGTAATTGTACTTGCCATGCTGGTTTCTTTAATTAAAGCGATAAATGAATTAGACAAAGATGGGAACGCTGTTCTTAAAGCTTGTGGTAAAACAATGCGCATCATAACTTGCATATAAGATTCACCAATACAAAAGCCGGCTTCCATTTGTCCTCTTGGAACAGCTTCTAATGCAGCTCTCATACTTTCAGACATATAAGCACCCTCATTTAATCCTAAAACCAAGATCGCACAGGGCAGTGCACTCAATTTAATACCAATTTTTGGTAGTCCATAAAAGAATATATATAGTTGAACAAGCAGTGGTGTTCCCCTAATAATCCAGATATAAAATCTACTAACCTCTTTGGCAAAGCGGACCTTTGCATACTGTACAAAAGCGACAATTATCGAGATTGTAAAAGCCAATAAAAATGAAAAGAATGCTAAAGGTATTGTAACTTGGATACCTAACATAAACATTTTAGGAAAAGACTCTATCAATATATCAATTAAACGTGTTTCCATACTTAACTCTTTTTTGCTTCTTCATTATAAACCCATTTCCTACTAATTCAATAGGTTTTATGTGATATAATATATCTATGTTAATTTCAGCTAAAGGAACATATGCCTTAAGAGTATTGGTAGATATGGCAAAACATGGGGGTCAAAAACAATATCTTTGTATCCTAGATATTTCTAAAAGATTAGATATATCTAGAAAATATCTTGAAACCATCATGACTTTACTAGCCAAAAACAATCTTGTTGAATCTAAAAGAGGCGTTTGTGGCGGCTATAAACTCATTAAAAATCCAAGTGAGTACAATCTTTTGGAGATTCTAGAAATCACCGAGGAAGATCTTTGCCCTATCGCTTGCCTTGGCCAAAATAGTAGTTGTAAAGATCATAATACCTGCCCGACTATCAATACTTTTAAGGAATTGCAAGATATCATTTCCAATTATCTTAGAAATAAGACCTTATTAGATCTCATGGATCCCAATGATAATTGCTAAACAGATAAATAAAAAAGATCAGTTCATTTTCTACTGACCTTAAAGTTATATAGAGATAAATATATCTCCGAGATTATTTTAGTTGTAACCCTATTCTTCAATAAATATGGCATTTATTAAACTTTTTTACTCTGTTTGAGTTTTAATAGATTTACAACTCTATTATTTAACATATGATTTAATAATCTGAAATTTATCAACAGTAAAGTTTGTTGATATTACAATTCTAGTGAATCTTCATTTAATAAAAATTCATATAACCCTAAATGAAGAATCCCATTTTCATCAATAAAAGGCTTCATTGAAGTTTTACTTATCAATATTTTCTTGAAAAAGTCTTTAGTATTTAATAATGGTCTGATTTCTGTTTTTAGTTTATTAGGATCTGAAACACTTAATGCTGATTGGATATAGTATTTTTTTGTGCCTTTATTTACAACAAAATCGATTTCACATTGTTTTTTAACTCGGTTTTCATCTATTTTTTCAACTATCTCCACAACTCCAACATCAACTAAATATCCACGACTAATAAGTTCGTTATAAATGATATTTTCCATAATATGTGTTTCTTCTTGCTGTCTAAAGTTAAGTCTTGCATTTCTAAGTCCAATATCAGTGCAGTAATATTTTGATGGATATTCAAAATACTTTTTACCTTTGACATCATATCTTTTCGCATTATTAAAAAGAAATGATTCCATTAAATAGTCTAAGTAACTCGCTATTGTGTTACTAGATACTTTGATATTTTTGATTGAATTTAGAGTTTTCGCAATCTTATTAGCGTTTGTCAATGAGCCAATTGAAGAACATAAATCATCTGTTAATTCATTTAATACCTCAGGTAATTCAATACTATATCTTTCAATGATGTCTTTGAAATAAACCTCAGTAAAAAGGCTTTTTAAATAATTTACTTTTTCGGTATCAGTTTTTTTATTCAATACTAAGGGCATTCCTCCATATAAAGCATATTCTTCATAAACATCTGATTTATCACCACCAACAAAATTATAGTATTCTTTAAAAGTTATTGGATACATCTTAATTTCATCACTTCTTCCTCTAAAAGCTGTTAAAACATCTTTGGTTAACATTTTAGAGTTTGATCCTGTAACATAAATATCTACATTACGAAGTCGCATTAAACCATTTAACACATTATACAATTTGATGTTTTCAGAATTTTTTAATTCTTCTTTACTAATGGCATATTGAACTTCATCAATTAAAATATAATACATATCATTATTGATTATTTTTTCGCGGATATACTTTGATAATTCGTCAGGATTTCGATACTTAACATATAAATCATCATCTAAGGCAATGGCGATTATATTATCTTTACTAATCCCATTATTTATTAGGTAATCGTAAAATAAATTAAATAACAAATAACTCTTACCACATCTTCTTATGCCAGTAATAACTTTAATCAAACCATTTTCTTTTTTATCAATAATCTGTTTAAGGTAATAATCTCTTTTAATAATGTTAGACATCAAAATCATCCTTTCAATTAAAACTTAGGGAACTTTTACCGTAACTTTTAACTAAATATACCATATCCAAATCCAAATATCAACTTTTGATTTAAAACTTAGGGAACTTTTACCGTAACTTTTAATTATAATCCCATCATTTCTCGAATAATTCTATCACCAATCTTCGCTGCGCCAACCAATATCAACATATTAAATACTAATTGCCCTATATATGACCACACTTGATTTAATGCTACCGATAATGCATTAAGAGTTATCATACCTAAAGACGGCATACAATCAATGAGTACATAATCATAATTTTGTTTTACTTCATTAAGATAAGTCTTTAATGTTGTTTCTCTACTCATTGCATTGACCAAGTTAAACTTCATAGCTGATAAATCTAAATTAGCAGGAATTAAATCAACACCTTTTGAACGATGAAAAATCCCATTAAAGAGTCTTTGATATCATCTTTAATCACTTCAATAAGTTTAAATGAAAGTACAAAAAAAGCCTTCACATCAAATACAGGATATCCAAATTTAATGGGGGTTTAGTTAATGGGGGTCATTAACAGGGGTATTCACAAAGTATTCAAAGTTATCAGGGGTAAGTTATAGGGGTAGCATATGGCATACATTATCGCCATACCGATATCTAAAAATAAATAATATAAAAAGGTCGTAGAATATTAGAAATAATACCAACACTACGACCTCTTTTCTTTCTATCATATGATTGTGTCTAATAAAAAATAGAAAGAAGGAATAATTATCAAAGATAGTATAGCACAGATTTTAAATCTGGTTGATGAAGATTCATCAATAGTAGATACAAGTGTTGATGGTGATACTAAATCAGTAACCATCATGAAAAATCTTAGGCATGATTTGGTATGTCCGTTATGTGGATATAAGTTAAACTCCAAAGGTCAATTCAGAAGATACCCTAATAATCAGATATTAAACGACGGGTATAAACTTGAGATTACTGTAATTGGAAGGAGATGGAAATGTAGTAATCCTGAATGTACATACTCCTGTTATGATCAGTTCAACTTCATTGAGAAAAGAAAACGTGTTACTAAAATTGTCGACTTCAGAATAATCATGGCAATGAAAGACATAAGACTTTCGTGTAGACAAATAGCCAGTATGTATTCTGTATCAGATACCTATGTACATCAGTTATTTTTCGTTATGTAGATCTTCCAAGACTAAAACTTACAAAGTTTATCTGTATTGATGAGGTTTATCTTAACATATCTCTAGATTGCAAATATGCTTTGGTCATAATGAACTTCATTACAGGCGAAGTATTAGATATTATCGAAAGCCGCAGAAAAGAATATACTGAAAGATATTTTCTGTCTATCCCAAAAGAAAGTGAAAACGCCATAATAGAAATGTAGGAAAACGCCAATCTCAAAAATGTAGGTGCTACCTACATTCTTTTCATATAATCATATTGATTATATGGAGGAATGTGTATGCGAAAAGACATTAAAGAGGTTGTACATTTGATGAAACTTAATGATGAAAAAATAAACTGCGCAGCTATAGCCAGACAGTATGACTGTGACTATAGAACTGTACAGAAGTACTACAACGAAAGAGATAGTCAGAAGGACAAAAAGAAACGCATGCCAAGAAAGGTTAAAAAGAAGATAGATGGTTATGAAGCGATAATTGAAGATAAATATCTTAAACATAATTCTCCAGCTATCGCAATATATAATCTTTTAAAAGATAAATATGGATATACTGGTTCCTATACTACCATCAAGTATTATTGTCAAAACTTGAAAGTCAGGAAACAGGATGAGGTTACATTACACTTTGAAACCGAACGGGGTAAACAGTGTCAAATAGACTGGAAAGAGGATTTAACTTTAGTATCAAGACTTGGTGAAGCCTTTACTGTGAATATATTCTTAGCTATTCTTGGCTATTCAAGACTTAAGTATATAGAACTGACATTTGATAGATCACAGTCAACACTGTTTAAATGCCTGACAAATACAATTAAATATTTTGGTGGAGTTCCTAAGGAATTTCTGTTTGATAATATGAAAACAGTTGTAGATCAATCAAGAACACAATACAGTAAGCCTGTTTATAATGATAAGTTCTATCAGTTTTCCAAGGATGCCGGATTTGAAGTCAAAAGTTGTCTTGCGTATAAGCCTAAAACCAAAGGTAAGGTTGAAACAGTGGCTAAGGTAATGAATAGACTTAAGGTTATGAATAATGAATTTGATTCAATAGAAGAGCTGATTAATATTGTCATGAAACTAAATGAAGATATTAATTCAGAAATACAGTCTGCAACCAAAGAAAAACCATTTGTCAGATTTGAAAAAGAAAAAGAATATTTACTTCCACTACCAAGATTAGACATACTGGGAACCTATTACTCTGAGAAAGTATTAACTAGGAAAGTGCCAAAAGACTGTCTGATTACTTATGATGGACATAAATATTCTTTACCACCTGCCTATACAGGCAAGACAGTTACTCTTGAAAGACAAGATGATAACCTTAATATTTATTATAATAAAACACTCATTCAAAGTCACAGGATAACTGATAAACAAATTACTTATAATCCTGATGATTATAAGTCGCTATTAAAACACAATATGATTCACGAAGAAAATATAGAAAGGATTTGTGAAGATAATTTAAAGATCTTCGATAAGTTATAATATATGGCTACATATGCTGAACTAAATAATAATCTTGATTCCTTATCATTAACCAAGATAAAGGAAATATTACCTATATATCTGGATGATAGAAGAAATGAAGATAAATCCCTAGTTGATTCATTAGTTGAATTAACTAAAGCTGAGATTGATTTTAGAGATGAAAGAGCCAGGAAAATTAATATTACTGTATCATCATTCCCTTATCACAAAACGCTGAAAGACTTTGATTTCTCTTGTCAGCCAACAATAAACAAAAGAAAGATTGATGATTTGGCTACATTGAGATTCATGGATGAGAAAGCCAATATCATTCTTATGGGTTCACCAGGCGTAGGTAAAACCCATTTAGCTACTGCCATAGGTATGGAAGCGGCAGGTCAAAGAGTATCAACATATTTTATTAACTTTGCAGAGCTTATGGAGAAATTCAAAAGAGCTGCCAAGGAAAACAGAGTGGAACAGGTAGTTAAACATTATCTGAAATACTCATTATTAATAATTGATGAGATTGGCTATCTCCCGGTAGATAGGGATTCGTCATATGCATTCTTTCAGTTAATAGCTGCAAGATACGAAAAAAGATCCACAATTCTTACCACTAACCAGCCATTTTCCAAATGGGGTGAGGTATTTGGGGATCCTGTAATAGCCAATGCGATCATTGATAGGCTGGTACATCACTGTGAAATAATCAAGATTACTGGTATGTCTTATAGAATTAAAGATAAGAATATTTTTGAGGAGGATGCCTAAACCTACATTTTTGAACTTGGCGAAAACCTACAATTTGAGATTGACGTTTTCACGAAGAAAGAAATACTGTAGAATATATCTGTTGCGATATGTATGATCCCTATGTAAATTATACAAATCAGTATTTCTCTAACGCAAAGATTATAACTGATAGCTTCCATGTGCTTCAGTGGCTATTACATCTTATAAATAACTATATCAATGAAGTAAAGAAAAGATATCAGGCAAAAGACAGAAAAAGACTAGAAGATAAAAATCATGATAATAACCAGAATAATTAGACAATCAAGGAATCAGATGAAGTTTATATATTAAAACAGGCTAAGTGGGTATTATTATTAAATCCTAAAAACTGGTATTATCACGAGCTCGTATTCAATCATCGATTAAATAGATTTATGGATACATACAGTTTCAGAAAAGAGCTTTCTTGAATTAGATGATAAGTTTAGAATCATACGTGATCTTAAGAATTTATATGAAGATTTTAATGATAATTATATTAATGATACTGATGAGGCAAAAAAACGTCTTGATGAACTTATAGAAATATACAAAACAAGTGATATCAGAATATTCATCAAGTTTTCTAAGCTGCTTACAAGATATCGTGAGTCTATAGTAAATTCATTTATCTATGTAGACTCTTTGTCAGATCCAAATATAAAAAGACGTTTATCAAATGGACCTTTGGAATCATTTAATAATATACCATCTGCCCTTAGAACCAGCTCACATGGGATTGATAATTTTCGATTTAATCGCAATCGTATACTCTGGTATTTACGTGACGACGCAGCTATATTAGGTAATCCTAAAAGTAAGAGCGAGGTTCATACAAAAGGCAAAAAAAGAGGAAACTATAATAAATAATACATAAATTACATTAGACACAATAAAAGCTTCTGAAACTAGAATGTGACTTATCTAGAATTCAGAAGCTTTATTCTTTTTGATATACACCCCTGTAAATGACCACTATTAAGTTTGAATAAAGTGTAAACCTCTGTTATCAACCCCTGTTAATGACCTCCACAGGTTTGGATAAACCCCTATAAACTTTGGTTACCCAAGTTTTCATATAAATAAATTGTTATTCGTTTTTTAGTTCGTGAATTTATCTAATTTGTTTATTTCTTCTTCGTTATATTCTACACACATTTTTAATAAAACACTATATTGATTTAAAAATTCAGTCATACCCTCAACATGTTTTTTTAGAGCTTCTTTATCATCGGTACTTAATGGACTAGGAATTGCTGATTTAACTAATTCTGCTTGCCTTCCTATGTCACTAAGTTCGTTTGGATATTTTTGACATATTTTAATTATCTCATCAACACTATTTTCTATATCAATTAATGTATCTACATGATTTTTTATGTAATTATGTATATCGTAATAAGGATAATAGGCAAGATAGTTATAATATGTTTGCTCGAAGAAATCACTAAGAAAAGATGTATCATCGTTAATTTTGTTTAAATAATTATGAAAGCTTTCCATTTCTTCATAATTAATATTTTCGCCGCATCTATCACACACACCTATTTTGACTGTATGCCCTAAAGGTTCCCCTATTTTCTCGCCGCATTCACATTTTTTAGGTTCTGTGCAAGTTGCGTTGGTAAAGTTATGTGAATGACATGAAATTAACATTAATGTAATTGACATCAGTGTAGCAATTGTTATTTTTTTCATAAATTTCTCCTTTTTAAAATGTTGATTAATATTTGTGTTTACTCTATTTTTACTGTTTATATAATTTATAAGTTTTAAAATTTTTCCACGATTCAATCTCAATTTCTGTGTCTGAAATAAAATTAATTCCAAACAAGTTTCTTCCGTAATCGTTTCCTTCTTCATATAAAGTTATATAATGATTATACAAATTATAATAATCTCCATAATCAACCCAAGGAATATTATAAGATATGTGTCCGTCGCTTTTCAGTTCGAAGTAATAGCCATTACCACTCCAATAACCTTTTAATCTCACTTTGTCATAACATTGATCATTAATAATAGAATCATAAAAAGAATCATTTGCTAATGCGCTTTTCAATTCGTTATAGTATTGATTAAACGATTCAAAACCATTTGAACTAATTATACCGTATGAGAAACTTCCTTTCTCAAAACTTGCGGAATCTTTATAATCTTGACCGGCCACAGATATTTCATAATGAATAGACTTAAGATAATTTACATAGTCTTTTCTATTTCCACTTTCCTTATATGAATTCAAAAAATATTTAGTTACATCTGAGCTTCCGGAAGTAACGCTTCGACTATAATAACCATAGAATTCGTCATCAACAAAATCATCAGGAATATTCGTAAATTTCTTTGCAATGAAATCAATATGATGCAATTTACCTACATCATTTTTATTTTCTTTAGTATAAATTTCTAAAGATTTTAAAAACATCTCACTCACATCTTCATCTAGTATCGTATAATCGTACGTGTCTTCACTATTGATGATTCTTTTTTTATTTATTCCATTTATATATACCTCATTTACAAATTTTTCATATTCGCCATTCTCATATATATTTGTTATATATTCTTTATATAGATTATTACCCCTTTGTTCGCTATCGAGTACTGTAATCTCACAAAAGCAGTTGCTACCAGTAAACAAATCTTTTTCCCCTAAACATTCAATATATTTAAAATATTCTGGTTTAGTAACGAAAAAAGTAGCCACCAAAGCAATTAATGCGAGTATAATCACACAAATGATTGTATTTCTCTTTTTTCTGTTTTTCTTTTCTTTATCCAATATTTCGATTTTTTCATCAAAAGCTATTTTTTCGTCAGCTATATCAATAAAATCTTCTATATTTTCAAGATTATATCCATGCAATTTGCTAAATTTATCTTTACAGTTTTCTATATTTTTATCAAACGATATAGAATAATCATACTCTATACCATTCTTAAAATATTCTTTTGCATACGCTCCACAAAAATCAAAAAAAGCAATTTCCTTTATCACCGATAAATTTAACCCACAATCACAGTTAATATCATCAATAGTATGAATTCTGCCGCACGAACATTGCCAATAATTATTTTCTATTAAAGGAAAAACAACATGATTATTCTTGTAATCAGGATAAATATTACAAAGCATTTGGTCATCTTTTACAAAATCTTTAAATGAATATTTTATTTCAGCACCATCAACAGCGTAGTCTTTGCCATCTATTTGTTCTAAAACAATTTTTATATCTTTATTGTAATCATCAGAATCTAATTCCACAAAACAACCCAATATATTTTTGTTGTTATAAGTAGATATTTCTTTAAAATTTTCGATAACGTAAACTCGATTGTTTATTTCAAAAGAAACGACATTTAATTTTTTTTCATTAAATAATCTATTAAATAAATATATTTTTACATAAAAATGATTCTTAACGGAAACATATTCAACTTTGTATATCCAATATAAGAACGATGTGTAATTGCTCCCCTTATAATTAGATAACTCTTTAAATATTTCGTTGTTCATTAGAATTTTAATGCCTCATCTATTTCATTTTTAGTTTCTAGTTCAGTATCTTTTTGCACTTTTCCATCTATTGATTTAATGTGATTAATAATTTCTTCTTGATTCTTGTTATCGGCTATTTCCTTTATACCCAAACAAATACATATAATCCCGCTAGAGATATAGATTGATTTAGCAGCAATTGAGCCACTGATTCTTGAACCAACCAATGTTGCTCCTATAATATAGTTATATGCATCCCCGCCGACATACTCATCAATACTTGAATACTTATTACCACGAACATAATAATCTGTTTTTTCATTGTCGAGATATTCATATGTCGTTAAAACTTCTCCAGGTATATTAATCAATAACCCTAAGCTTAATAATACTAGCCCACACAACAATATAATTGTTCCCACTGTTTTTTTCATTAGATAAATTATCCTCCCTTTTTTATCATTATATATATATATATATATATATATATTCAACCCCCCCCCCATATTAATGAAGCTAAATTGCCTCATTCTTTCAATATAGCTAAAATATAGCAATCGTTAGTTTAAAAGATTGCTCAATTAAGCAATCTTATTTTGTTCAAAATAAAAGATTTATAAATAGTTGCTCTCTATTTAATCCAAGCTACTTTGTTTTCATCATAACGGTCTACTTTTTCTTTAGTTTCGTTACTAACACCAAAAGATACACAAGCAACAGGAACTAAATCGTCTTCGATCTTGAAATAGTTTCTAAATGCTTCAACTCTATCTTCATTAGGACCTATAGCGCACCAGCAAGATCCTAAACCTTGATTAACACCCTCGATAAGCATATTTTCGATTGAAGCAGAAGCATTTACATAAAGATAAATATCATTATCATCTAGTTTTCTATCTCCCAAAACAATAATAGCGAACGTGGCTTCTTTCATCATTGACATACTAGGAGTGAAAGTAGATATTTCGTTTAACACTTCTTTATTCTCTACTACAATATATTTCCAAGTTTGGAGATTTCTAGCAGTAGGAGCATTCATACCGGCTCTTAAAATTTCATTGATGACTTCTTCATCAACTTTGACATCCTTGTACTTTCTAATGCTTTGTCTTTCATAAATTTCTTTTAACATTTTCTTTTCCTCCTTATAAAAAAAGCATAAATAAACAAGATAGTTATTTTGACATGTACCCAATTTCCTAGACATATATAAATCTATTTAATTGGTCATATAATATCATTTAATTATTTAAACATATGGATGTTTCTCTGTATTTTACAGGTGACATCCATTTTGTTTTGGATTGAATCCTGTTATTGTTGAAATAATGTATATATTCATCAATTGCTTTAGCGAATTCTTCAAAAGAAGTATAAGTTGATTCTAATCCATAGTACATTTCATTTTTCAAAGTTCCAAAGAATGATTCCATTATTGAATTATCATAACAGTTTCCTTTACGAGACATAGATTGATTAATTCCTTTTTCTTTAAGCTTATCTATAAAAGCTTGATGTTGATATTGCCAACCTTGATCAGAATGGAATATTAGGTCGTCAAGGCTATCATATTTGTTAAATGCTTTGTTTAACATATTTATTATTTGTTCAAGATTGGGACGAAGAGATAAATCATAAGATATAATTTCATCATTATATATATCTAATATCGGTGATAAGTAACATTTGCCCCAAGAAAAATTAAATTGTGATACATCAGTAGTCCATTTTTGATTAGGCTTATAAGCTTTAAAATCACGGTTAATGATATTATCCGCTTTTTTACCAATATCACCTTTATATGAATGATACTTCTCTTTTGGTCTTTTGCCTTTCAAACCCAAGATAGACATTAATCTTTGAACTTTCTTATGATTGATTATATGGCCTCTATTATGGAGTTCTGCTGTAATGCGTCTTACTCCATATCTTTGCTTGTTATCATAAAATATAGTTGTTATTTCATTGATGATTTCTTTATTTTTATTATCATTATTTGTTTTATTGACTTCAAAATAATAAGTTGATCTAGGCAATTTTGAAACTTTTAATAAATCGCTTAATCTATATCCTTCTTTGTTGACTAGTTCTTTGATGACTTTAGCTTTTTCGCCTTGGCTGATGATGCCATCTTCTCTATTGCCAAGGCTCTTACTTTTTTTAAGTAGGCATTCTCAGCTTCAAGATACTCATTTCTTCTTCTTAGAAGTTTTAGTTCTTCTAACTCGCTTTTTATAAGCTCGGTTTCTTTATTGTTACTTGGTTTTGGCATAATGGAATTTTCCTTTGGAGGTCTTCCTCTTTTTTTTGCTTCTAAACCATTGTAACCTTCATATTTATATTTTTTAACCCATTTATGGGGTAATCCAGGATCGATCTCTACTCCAATAGCTGTGTTTTTAATAGAATTGCCTGCTAATACCTTAGATACTAAATCGAATTTTTCTTCTTTTGTCCATTCTTTGTTTGATGGTTTGTGTTTCAAGCCATCTATTCCATGTAGTTCATATATCCTGACCCATTCTCTTACTTTATGAGAAAATCCTTTCTGGTTACATTTTGCGTATTCCGGTTTAACGTTACTCTTACCTATCTTATAATTCTTAACACACTCTAATTTAAATTCCCATGAATACTTCATTTAAAAATACCCCTCCTCCTAGTTGTCTAGTATTTGGGGTACATGTCAATTTTATGCTATTGTTTTTATTACTCTACATATTTAATGACTAAATGTCTTTGGCTTCCGTCACCCTCTGATTCAGTTTTGATGTGTTCTCTTTTCGATAAGAACTCATGAATAACTTTTCTTTCATCATTAGGCATTGGATCTAAAGCAGCATCAATATGTGTTTTAGCTACTTCTTTAGCTACACGATTGGCTATTGATTTAACTTTACGATAACGATCTTCTTTATAGTTATTGATATCAACTACAATATTTACACGTTTCTTGAATGTATTATTAGTTGCTGCTTTTAATACAGTCGAGATAGCTCTTAAAGTCTGTCCCCCTTTGCCTATAATAATAGCGTTATTTTCAGCATCTAAAATAACTTTGAACAAGTCCTTTTCGAGGATAATTTCAATTGCGACTTCCTGATTCAAGTTTGTAAAATATGAGCCTAGATAGTCAAAAATGAAATCTTTAATATCTTGATTTGTATATGCACTAATAGTTATTGAATTTCCGATACCTAAGAAATGTTTACTTTCTTCAACGACTTCATAAGTAATATCTTCTTTTTTACAATTTTGCTCTTTGATGATAAGCGCTAATGCTTCATCAAGATTTTTAGCAGTATATTTTTTCATATTAGTCCTTCTTTACTTCTTTCTCAGTTAGAGAATTGATTAAAATACTCTTCAAGATTGCTACAAATGATGAAATAAAATAGTACAAAGACATCGCACTTGGCCAGTTAATCATCAAGACACCAACGAAGATAATCATAAAATACATCATGTTTCCGGCTGGATTTTGTGGTTTTTCATAGCGACGGTGATGAATTTCAGCTTCTTTCTTAAGTTTCTTTTCCTGAAGATACATAGGAGCCTTCATTGAAAGGAACTGAGCTAAAATCATCAACACAAATAAAATTACATAACTGAATTGCCCACTTTGCAAACCTTCGATAGGAGTTACTTCTAAACTCATACCTAAGAATGAACCAGTAACGACTGCGCTCGATCTTCTAACTGCATAATAGATTGCGATTAAGATAGGGAATTGAATGAATTGTGCAAACATTGTTCTGAATGGATGAATATCATATTTCTTGTAGATATTCTGCATTTCAGTTGCTGCGCGCATCTTAGAAGTCTGATCTTCCTTACCTTCGTATTTTCTTTGAATCTTTTGAATTTCCGGTTGAATTAACTGCATTCTTTGTGATTCGATATTTGACTTAAATGTCAATAATAATGCTAATCCATTTACTAATACAGTAACGGCAATAATAGCGATACCTACATTAGTAAGAGGAGTTAACCACTCAATTATCTTAACTAACGGGAATACAAATATTGCTGAAAACAAGCCCTCTGTTTGAAGCATTGTCTCAAATGTTGTTGCTTCAGTAATTAGAATTACATTACCACTTTCATCAGTCGGAATTGAACAACCACTCATCAAAAACAGTAATCCGATTATGGTCAATACCAATAATAATTTCTTTTTATTCATTGATTTACCTCTTTACATACCCTTTCATTTTAACTTTTTTAATAGTCTTTTCCAAGTCCTTTTTATTGTCATCAAAGCTCATATTTAGATAATTCGGGCGTACAATAACAATATAATCGTAATTATCTTCTTTGAAGTCCAATAGGCTCTGCAACATCATTCTCAACTGCCTTTTAATTTTATTGCGACAAACCGCATTGCCGAGTTTTTTTGATACACTGATGCCTACGCGTGAATGATCTTCATTTCTTATTGATGCATATATAATGAAAGATTCACCCCTAAAAATATGCTTTCCAGCAATTATCTTAGAGAATTCCTGATTCTTTCTAACTCGAAATTGTTTTTTCATAATAGATAAAATTAAAAGTCACAATCGTGACTTTTTATGCCGACAAGACTTTTCTGCCCTTTGCACGACGTCTAGCTAAGACCTTGCGTCCGCCAACAGTCTTCATGCGGGCTCTGAAACCGTGGACTCTTTGGTGTTTTCTCTTGCTCGGTTGATACGTTCTTTTCATACTAAGCCACCTTTACTTCCTTTCCTATAGAGCAATTGCTTTAATATTGTATAAAACAATTGCCCCATTTGTCAATGTCTCTTCCAAAATATTGTTAGTCTAAATAAAGAATTACTTCTTTATTTTTGAGTGACTTTTGTACATCAATAACCCTTTGATTTTCACTGCCTCTGAATTTTAAAGAAATATTCTTTAATTCATTTACAAACGGTCCATCGACTAATACGTCTATGTAAGACAATAACTCATCGGTAACATCGAAATGTCTTTTGCCATTTAAGATATCCGCATCAAACAGATATCCACTAAACGACCATATATCTTTGTTAGGATATATTTGTTTAATCTCTCTATATAGCTTTACTAATTCTTCTTGGTTTTCCTTTTCAAAAGGTTCGCCACCTAGAACCGTAAGACCTTTAATGTAATTAGGTTTAAGAGCTTCAATGATTTCTTTTTTTGTTTCCTCATTAAACTCTTTACCGTAATTAAAATCCCATGTTTCTTTTTGGAAACAATGTTTACAATTAACTCGACATCCTGAAACAAATAAGCTTACTCTTACACCCTCACCGTTAGCTATATCATTTTTCTTAATACTACCGTAATGCATTACAAATGAAGAACTCTTTCTTTAATTTCTTGCGTACGACCTTGATTCCAGTATTGAGTACCAATATATCCACATGTTCTTCTAGCGACATTCATTTTGTCTTGGTCATGATTATGACAATTTGGACATTCCCAGATCAATTTGTGGTTTTCGTCTTCAACAATTTTAATTTCACCGTCATAACCACAAATTTGACAATAATCACTCTTAGTATTCAGTTCAGCATACATGATATTTTCATAAATGTGTGTCATTAAAGCCAATACAGCCTCAATATTATTTTGCATATTCGGCACTTCAACATAGCTGATTGCTCCGCCTGGTGATAATTTTTGAAATTGAGCTTCAAATGTCAATTTATCAAACGCATTGATTTCCTCGGTAACATGAATGTGATAACTATTAGTGATGTAATTTCTATCAGTTACATGTTCAATAATACCGAAACGGTCTTGTAAGCACTTAGCAAATTTGTATGTAGTTGATTCAAGCGGTGTTCCATAAATACTGAAGTCAATGTTTTCTTCTTTCTTCCATCTTAAACATGCATCATTTAAATATTGCATCACTTTAAGTCCGAACTCAGTTCCTTCTTTTTCGGTGTGTGATACTCCTTTCATATAGTAAACACACTCACACAGTCCAGCATAGCCAAGAGAAATAGTTGAATAACCGCCAAATAACAACTTATCAATTGTTTCGCCTTTTTTAAGACGAGCTAGAGCACCATTTTGCCATAAAATTGGTGCAACATCACTTGGTGTTCCAAGCAATCTATTATGTCGGCACATCAATGCACGTTTACACAAATCAAGTCTTTCATCCATAATCTTCCAGAATTCTTCTTCATTACCCTTTGATGAACAGGCAACATCTACTAGATTGATGGTTACGACACCTTGATTGAAACGGCCATAATATTTTGGCTTACCATTTTCATCGACATACGGTGTTAAAAATGAACGGCATCCCATGCACGGATAACAATTACCATTACCATTTTTATCAATCTTTAGTTCTAGCATCATCTTTTCAGAAATATAATCAGGAACTAAACGCTTAGCTGTACATTTAGCTGCAAGCTTAGTTAATTCATAGTAACGGCTTCCTGGATAAACATTATCTTCTTGCAATACATAAATCAGTTTAGGAAAAGCCGGAGTGATATAGACGCCTTTTTCATTTTTTACTCCCAGTATTCTCTGTTTTAGAGTTTCTTCAATAATTAATGCCAAATCATCTCTGGTTCTTCCCTCTTCAACTTCATTTAAATACATAAAGACAGTAACAAATGGAGCTTGACCATTAGTAGTCATTAATGTAATTACCTGATATTGAATAGTTTGAACTCCGCGTTCAACTTCCTTACGAACGCGCATTTCGGCGATATCGTTAATTGTTTCCTCACTAGCTTCAATATTTTGTGCTTCAAACTCTTCTCTAACTTCTTTTCTTAAAATTTGACGAGAATTTTCTACAAATGGCGCTAAATGAGAAAGAGTAATGCTTTGTCCACCATATTGTGAACTAGCAACCTGAGCAATAATTTGTGTTGCAACATTACATGCAGTTGAGAAAGTATGCGGCCTTTCGATCATTGTTTCAGAGATAACTGTGCCGTTTTGTAGCATATCTTCCAGATTTACAAGGCAGCAGTTATGCATATGTTGAGCATAATAATCAGCATCATGGAAATGGATAATGCCCTTTTCATGTGCTTCAACAATATCTGGCGGCAGCAAGAAACGTTTGGTGATATCCTTCGATACTTCTCCTGCCATATAATCTCTTTGAACACTATTTACAAGTGGATTTTTATTAGAATTTTCCTGTTTAACTTCCTCGTTATTTCTCTCTAATAAAGATAAGATTTGACGGTCTGTTGAGTTGGATTTACGAACCAATTCTCTTTTATAACGATATGTAATATAATTATGAGCAACCTCAAAATGACCAGATCTCATCAGTTCTGTTTCAACTAAATCTTGAATTTCTTCAACCGACATACTGCGTTTTACTTTTTCGCATTCATCTATAACTTTTGCAGTGATATCGGAAATTTCTTGGCCACTTAATTGATTTTTTTCTGTTGCATCGCTTGCTTTTTTAATTGCCGCTGCAATCTTATCACCAGTAAAAATTACTTCTTCACCACTTCTTTTAATTACATTCATATTTGTTGCTCCCTTTGTTTATTTCTTTGTGTATATTACTTATATAATAAAATGGTTGAAGTTTCAACCATTTTGCTTAATGTAAATTATTTTCTTTTTTTCAGTTATTTTTCAACAATTCCATCATGACGGTATCATAATATTTTCCATCATAATACACATCTTGATGCCATCTTCCACATTCTACAAACCCCACTTTTTTATAAACACTTATGGCTTTTTGATTAAATCCATAAACATAAATATGAATGACTCTTAGATTCAACATATTAAACGCATAATCAGTAATTAACTTAATAGCTTGACTACCATAACCTTTGCCACGAAATTGTTCGCCAACAAAAATTCCCATTGTAGCTCGATTATGATTTAAATCAAATAATGATAATTGTCCTGCAAATTCATTATCCAAATTAACAATAGAGAAGCAATAAGGACCAGCATTCCACTGTTCTAACATCTCTTTTGTTTTATCAACACCAAGTAGTTTTGAAGAAAAACCGTTATTACTAATAATATCTCTATCTTCATTAAACCACTTAGTTAATATCGGGAGTTCGTTTTCAACATCACAAGGCGATAAATATATATCTTTTCCAACTAATTTCTTATAGTACATAATTCCCTCTTACCCAATGTTATTCTACCATTTATGACATTCATTAAAATATTTAATTTTTCACTTCAACAAAAAAGCAATCGACAAAGCAATAACTCGCTTCATCTGATTGCTTAAAAGTTATTCAAGGTAGTTAAGCTTGTGGCAACAACTCAGGATATTCTCTTAATAAAGTTTCAACTTCTGTTTTAATGTCGGCATTACATGTATATAGAGTGCCTTCATCACGATTAACAGTTATTCTTACCAAACCATCATTGCATACATACAGCATAGTTGGTTCATAGTTTTCGTTTTCGACACATAAGATAACCACGACATTAGCGTTGTTGAACTCTGCATCATCAGCTTCAACATATTCCTTTTCAAAAATAGCATTAAATAATTCTTCTTTTAATGTTGATTCTGAATTATTTATTGCTTCAGTTATTTTTACTTCGCCAAATTCAGAATCTTCAATAAAGGCATACTTAATTTTTTCAGCTTCTTTAAATTGTTTAATTGTCGCATCGATTAAGCTTTCATTGGTAGTGTTATTAGCAGTTGAACAAGCCGCTAAAGAAAATAGCATGGCAAATGTTGCTAGAAATGTAAATAATTTTTTCATTTTTAATTCCTCCGTTTGTTATTTTACTCTAATAATCAATTAAGTAAATATTATGAATACAAAGTTACATTTAGTTTCAATCCTTTACTTTGATGTCGCCCATATTAGTTTTTAAATATATCGATGTATTTTGATCGCCTTTGATAAAACAATCCCCACAATCAATTGCATTAATTTCTTCAGTATCAATATCACCCATTGATGTTTTGGTTTCTAGGATATAATCACTCAAAGACGCGATATCCGCTTCAATGTCGCCCATATTAGTTTTACACACCACTTCTTCGGCATCAATTATCGTGCATTTTATATCTCCCATATTGCTTATGCATTGAATGCTATTAGATGAAACAGTGCCTTCAATATCTCCTTTATTAGAATGAACATCTAATATTCTAGATTTGACATCAAAATCAACGTCGCCACTATTTGCATTAATAAAGACTTCATTTGCACTAGCCAAAACACTAACATCACCTAGATTGGCATGAATATTAACATATTCACCAGCTATTGTGTCAATTTCTACATCACCCTTATTATTATTGATAGTTAAATTCTCAATCGAACCAACAACGCTAACATCACCATTGCCTAAAATCATTTCGACTTCTTTAACAAGCATCAAAGAAGCATCATAACTTACGTCGCCGGTTTTGTTTTCAACTCTCACTTTTTTTATTGTATTATTTATGCTGACTTCTACTATTAAATCAGTATTTAAAAAGAAGAAGCGATTTTTGATGAGTTCTACTTTAATAATGTATTTGTTGTCAATGACTTTCTCAGAAATATTGTACTTACTGTTCATCGTTGCGCGCCAACTCTTTATATTCATCTCAGTACGTTCCCCTTCAACAATCTTGACATCGCAACCCTCACAAATTATTTCGACTTCTGTTATTTCATCATCCATTTCAAATATCGGTTTAGTATTCCAATTTTCTTCTACTTTTAATTCTTTAATAAAATCTTTTATGTCACCTAAAGACTCAATGATTTCATCATCACTTAATCCTTTAGATGTCGCTATGTCAAAATGTTCATCAAAATCAGCCAAAATCTCATCTTGCTGATTTCTTGGGCAATGACTAATTGCGTTTGCTAACTCTTCCATGTATTCTTGGCGTGTCATTCCTCAATACCTCCAATTATCTTTTCAACTTCCTTCACAAATTCAAACCACTCTTTTTTCTGCTCGTTTTCTGCTTTTCTGCCTTTTTCTGTAATGTGATAATATTTTCTAGCTGGTCCATCGCAGGATTCAACCAAATATGTTTCAACTAACCCATCATCTTTTAGTCTTTTTAATATTAAATACAGCGTACCTGTTGCAATCGACATAGAAGCAGAAATGATCTCTGTCAACTCATAACCGTATTTGTCCTTAACAGCCAGTTGACTTAATACGCACATTTCTAGGACCCCTTTTTTAAATTGAGCATTCATCTCGCCTCCTCCTTGTCTGTATTGTAACACTCACTATTATTTAATGCAATATACTATTTAAAAAAATATATTATGTTTAAATACATTCTTTTCATTTTCAAATATTAGTGTCATTGATTATTTTTTGATAGAATATAAAAATATTAATGGGGGGGGGTACTATGTTAAAAAGATTTATTAGTTACTATAAACCGCATAAGAAAATGTTTTTGCTTGATATGTTGGCATCACTACTTATTTCCATAATCGGTATGACATATCCAATCATTACCAGAACCATGCTTAATGATTTTATTCCCAATAGAAAAGTAGAAATGATTATACTATTTGGAGTTTCATTATTTATTTTATATTTTATTCGTATGCTACTACGCTACTTTGTTCAATACTACGGACATGTCATTGGCGTAAAGATGCAAGCAGCAATGCGAAGCGATATGTTCGCACATCTTCAAAAACTGCCATACTCTTATTACGACGATCATGAAACAGGAAAAATAATGTCGCGTATGACAAATGACTTGATGGAAGTTAGCGAACTAGCTCACCATGGACCTGAAAACTTGTTTATCTGCGGAATTATGGTCTTGGGGTCTTTCATTTATTTAGCAAGTATCAATTTAAATTTAACTCTAATCATTTTTACTTGTGTACCAATTTTAGTTATCATCACTATTTTACTTAGAAAGAGGATGAAAGATGCTTTTATGGAGAGCAGGAAAAATGTCGCAGCCATCAATGCAGCTCTTGAAAGTAGTATTTCCGGAGTTCGTGTTACAAAGGCATTTACTAACTCCGAAAAAGAAGAAGAAAAATTTGAAGTGGGAAATAATGATTTTGTCGCTTCACGTTCAAAAGCTTATAAAGCTATGGGTATGTTTTATTCTTCTACATCATTTATCGCTGATGTATTCAATGTTATTGTATTAATTGCTGGAGGGTTATATCTATATCAAGGAAATATCAATTTCGCCGATTATTCAACTTTCATTGTTTCTATTAATCTGTTCATCAATCCATTAACTACATTGATTAATTTTATGGAACAATATCAAAATGGTGTTACTGGCTTTAAGCGTTTCTTGGAAATAATCGATGAACCGATAGAAGTAGAAAACAAAGATGCTAAGCCAATAGGAAAGGCAATTGGACATATCGAATTCAAAAATGTGTCTTTCTCTTACGATGATTCTAAAGATATATTAAAAAACATCAGTTTGGATATTCCTCAAGGTCAAACATTGGCTTTAGTTGGTCCAAGTGGTGGAGGAAAGACAACAATATGCCATTTAATACCCAATTTTTATAAAGCTACAAGTGGCGAAGTTCTTATTGATGATATCAATATAAATGATATTACTTATGAATCTTTAAGAAAAAACATTGGCATCGTTCAACAGGATGTGTTCTTATTCGGCGGAACAATCAAAGAAAATATTCTCTATGGACGTTTAGATGCTAGCGAAGAAGAAATGATTGAAGCTGCTAAAAAAGCTAATATTCATGACTATATTATGAATTTACCAGATGGCTATGACACACAAATTGGTGAGAGAGGAATTAAATTATCAGGTGGACAAAAACAACGTTTGAGCATCGCTCGTGTCTTTTTAAAAAATCCACAAATATTAATACTCGATGAAGCGACCAGCGCCTTAGACAATACAACAGAAATACTAATTCAAAATGCTCTAGATGAATTGTGTAAAGGAAGAACTACAATTGTAGTTGCTCATCGTCTATCAACAATTAAAAATGCTAATGAAATAGCAGTTATTGCCGATGGAACAATACAAGAAAAAGGAACTCATAAAGAACTGCTTGCCAAAAATGGCATCTACGCTCACTTATACAGTTTGCAATTTAGAAAAGATGACTTTATAATTCAAGACTAATCTTCTAACACAGATAGACAACCACTCCCATGCAATTAATGGCATAATGGCTGTCTTTTTTGATGCTTAAATTTTGTATTAGTTACAAATAACCATCAATCAATTACAGATTTGCTTTTATAATAGTTTTTAATTTGTTTAACGCCAAAAAATATATTATCCTAAATATATGATTAACATAGCTATTCTTGATGACGATCATATTTTCTTAAATGAACTGAGCAAATTAGTTGACGATTATCTGACTATAAACAACTATGCATTTAAAATAGACAAATACTCTGATATCAACGCAATTAACCAAACCATCATCGATAAGACATACGATATATTTTTAATGGATATAAAGATGAATGATAAAGGCGATACTTCAATTCCTTTTGGTATGAAGATAAACAATATAAATAAAGATGCGCAAATTATTTTCATTACTGCATACCCGAATTATCTGCCCGAAGTATATTCATGTAATCACATTTACTGTATATTAAAAGATGAATTGAACTTGCGACTATCAAACGCATTAAAAAAGGCTATCAGCAATATTGATGATAGGCAAATTACAAGCTTAGCCATCAAAAATTCTCGGACTACTACAATCATTAAAGTTAATGATATTCTCTTTTTAGAAAAGTCATTAAGAAAAATCATCTTCACTTTAAAAGATAATAAAACTATTGAAACATATGCCTCTTTTGATGATTATGTCAATAAACTTCCGAATTTCTTCTCAAAAGTCCATCGATCATACATAGTCAATGTCAACTACATACAATCCGTAAATAATTCTTCACTAACAATGTTAAATGGAAAAATCATTCCTGTTTCAAAAACCTATTCCAAAGCAATAATGAATAAATTTCTTAATAACTTTTTTAATTGATATTTAATATGCATACTGAAGTTGCAATATTATTGTCAATGAATAAGTTATAGTTTCCACCATATCCATCTAGTATATTGTTGATAATATGAATTCCATTACCATGAATCATTTTCATGGTTTTTCTTTTATTTGCACAATCATTTTGACATTTAATAACTAAAGTATTATTTTTGCAATCAATCTCTAAATTAACATAGCGCTCACATGATTCAAGTGCATTCTTTAATATGTTACTCAAAAGAGTATTGAATTCAAAATCATCAATATTATTCTGTAAGCTGCAGTGCACATTTACGGTGTACTTAATAGCGATTTTACTACATTCATCATAAAAATAACTGAGTAAAGCATTAACGACTGGACTATCACAATATATCCTATTCTTTATATTCTTTAGTTCATTAGTCATCTTGTTCAGTTCTATCATTTCAATGTTTTCATTTTCAATCTTTAAATAAATATTATTAATTACATTCTGTTTATCACTTAAAACCATAATAAGCCTTTTTAATCTATCGGCATTATCATTCTTAATCATCGTTTTAGTCTCTTCTTTATTTATTCTCGCATAGCCTTTAATTAAAATAAACACAACAATAATGTTAACCGTTTGAATAAACAATACAAAACAAGTCAAAATAACATTCGGTTTAGTACGCAGTACTATATAATATGAAACCCAATATATCCATGCAAATTGATTTAAAATCAATAACATAATTATTTCAAAAATATGTTTTTGTTTATTTATTGTTTGTTTATTTCTTATTCTCACAACAACAATATATGCCAGTAAACATAAAACATCATTTAAAATATAGAATGTCGCATTGAAAGAAAAACTAGTTGATGTCGAATGAATTAGTGTATCTAATGTCATAGAGCCTAACATGCTTAACACTTCTATTACAATGTTTATAGTTAAATTAATTACATAACAGAAGATAGCTTCTTTAATCTTGGCTTTCCTTATCAAAACTATTAATCCACAAATGACAAAAGAATTAATGATCAACCTTAAAAAATTATGATCAGGAATCAAATAGGCAATAATAATTCCGATTATCGTTTGAGCAATAACCGCAATGCTTGTACGAATTAAATCCGAACTACTACCTCGCTTAGATCTTGTAAGCATACCATGATAAAAATAAATCCACGATAAACATATAGGAATTTGATTTAAATGCCAAAATATATCTCTAGTCATCTATGAATAGTGCCTTTCTTATTTTATAAAAATATAGTTTGAATACTTATTAGTCAGTTCTTCACTATTTACATCAGCATTAATGATTCTTTTTTTAAAGTCAATAGTCACTAAATTACATTCTTTCTTTAAATCATCAAATAAATTTAACAATTCAAGATAATCAATATCATCAGCTTCATTTTCATTCAAAATATCAATTTGAAATTCACTGTCACTATAATATTCAATTAATATATTTATCAATATGTCATTTGTTTTGTCTGCAACAACAGTATTTCTATATTTTTCTTTTAAATTTGAAAGATACTCATCATAATCTTTTCGGCTGCTTTTTGCCAACAATCTTAATGTAATCAAGTGATTGTTTAAATCATGGTAAAAATGTCGAATATTATCTTGTTGGATATTGCAAAACTCATAAAAAAGTTTATAGTTATTTGCTTGTTCATTAATGGATTTTAATGCGGCTTCTTGTTTATTTTTATCTATAAGTCCAAGAACAATCTTATAAATGAAAAAATCTCCTAACAAAGTTGATGCAACTAGCAAAAGTACCAATAAGTAAAAAATGGTACTCTCATAGCATAAAGATATAAAGACAGCTATCAAAATTGTAATAATTTGACAAAGTGCAAAAAGATAGACACTGATTTTTCTTTTATCATACTTTTTCATTATTTTTAATTATACTTATCATTTATTATTTTTAATATGTTTCTTTAATTATTCAAATGTATTTTTCCAATGATTAATTATATAAAAATGCACGGTTTTAATATTCCGTACATTTTTAAACTACTTATCAATGGAAATGATTTTGCTGGCTTTACCACTCTTATTATTGGAAGCAACTACTTCCACTTGCTCATCAGATGTTTTAATTATCCATTCAGCCTTATAGGAAATGTTATTTTTTGGTGTGGTTTGTAAATTACCGTATGAACTAGCACTGGTATCAGCTATTCCATAACCATCTAAGCTTTCGATCTTTATTTCTCTTCCCTTGCTTAAACATCACAATTATCAATCGTAACCTTAATACATTCATTTTTCTTTAAAACTATGAATTGATTTCATGAATATACTTACCAATATATTTTGGTGCATCAATTCCATATTTTTCAAACAATTCGATTAAACTTGACAATATAACTACACCATCAGCTTCTATTTTTTGATCTAAAGGCAAATCATCACACTCCACAACGCAAGGAATAGAAGTGCTTTCTTTAATCGTTTGAATCAAAGATGAATATTTATCTCTATTATCTAAAAATACATAAACAAAGCTATCGGCTTCTTTGACTATCATTGCAATGCGTTCTTTTGATGCTTCAGCAACCGCAGAAATAAGATGCACTCCATATCTTTGACAAAATGGCAAAAACTCATCTTTTTCTTCATATGGAAGATCAGGAACAATAATTCCATCAATGTCTATTATTTTACAAGTTGCAATAAATTTTTCCGTTCCATAAGAAAATATTACATTGGCATATGTCCTAAATACTATTGGAATATCAATATTTTTGCGTAACTCTTGGACAAACAGAAAAACCTTATCTGTTGTAATCTGATTGTTTAAGGCTATGATATTAGCTTTTTGAACTGCAGGACATTCGCTGACAGGATCTGAAAAGGGGATACCTAGTTCTATTATATCAGCGCCATTTTTAACTGCTTCTTTAATAGCGTTTCCACTTATTTCAAGATTTGGATATCCACAAACAAAAAATGGAATCAAGAGTTTTTTCTTAATAAATGCTTTTTCAATCCTACTCATCAATTTTCTCTCCTCTATAACGAGCAATGGCTGCACAATCTTTATCGCCTCTTCCAGATAAAGTTACCACAATTATTTTATCCTTGCTCATAGATGGTGCAATTTTCATGGCGTATGCAAGTGCGTGTGATGATTCAATAGCCGGAATAATTCCCTCAGTTCTTGAAAGATATTCAAAAGCATCAACTGCTTCTTCATCAGTAATTGCTACATATTCTGCTCTGCCGATATCAAATAAGTGGGCGTGCTCCGGGCCAACACCAGGATAATCAAGACCGGCTGAAATAGAATATACTGGAGCAATTTGACCATCTTTATTCTGGCAAAAATAGGACTTCATTCCATGAAAAATTCCTAACCTGCCAGTAGATATCGTTGCAGCTGTTTCTCTGGTGTTGACTCCTCTGCCTGCTGCTTCACATCCAATCAATCTAACTTCTTTATCATTTATGAAATTATAAAAAGTACCAATCGCATTTGAACCACCACCAACGCAAGCGATAACTGCATCCGGTAATCGCCCTTCTTTTATCAATATTTGTTCTTTTATTTCTTTAGAGATAACAGCTTGAAAATCACGAACTATTGTCGGAAAGGGATGAGGGCCCATCACTGAACCCAAGCAATAATGTGTGTCATCTATTCTTGACGCCCATTCTCGCATCGCTTCTGAAACTGCATCTTTAAGAGTAGCTGTACCTGTCTTAACCGGTATAACTTCCGCCCCTAATAAACGCATCCGATATACGTTTAAGGCTTGGCGTTTAGTGTCTTCTTCGCCCATATAAATTACGCATTCCATTCCCATAAGTGCCGCTGCCGTCGCTGTTGCAACTCCATGTTGCCCTGCCCCAGTCTCTGCAATTAATCTTTTCTTACCCATTTTTTTGGCAAGAAGGGCTTGACCTAAAACATTATTTATTTTATGAGCGCCAGTATGATTAAGATCTTCTCGCTTTAAATAAATCTTTGCACCATCTAAGTCTTTACTCATTTTTTTGGCATAATAGAGTCTTGACGGTCTACCTGCATACTCATTTAATAGCTCATTAAGTTCTTCATTGAATTTTGGATCGTTCTTATAGAAATCGTAAGCTTTTTCTAATTCACTAACTGCTGTCATCAATGTTTCTGGTATATACTGTCCACCATGAATACCAAAACGACCTTTTGAATTTATCATATTCACATTTCCCTTCTAACAAAAGTCATTTTTATCTCTGTCAAATAAAAAATCCTTGACAGAACTAAATCTATCAAGGACGAACAGAACTTACTATCCGCGGTGCCACCTCGAATTCATGGCAATTACCATGCACTTACAGGATACCAACATATCCCTGACAACTTACGTATGTCCACACGTCGCATAATACTCTGATAAACATTTCACTGCGCCCTCAACGGTCCATTTGACAACTTGTTTCTCACCCGATTCTCAGCATCACAGGTTCTCTGTAGAGGCATCATTGCCGTTATCTCCGCATCAACGGTTTTATGCTTTGATTTTATGGCTATATTTTTATCTTGTCAATATTTAATTGATATAGCTAACTCATTACACAAAAGCAATAAAAACAATGTTAATCACTGCATTTTAAAAGAGTCTTTATCCTTATTAATTAAGCCCATAGTAATTTTATAGACTAATTAATCAATTAAATTACAAAAAGAGTGCAGTTTTCCAATGACTACACTCTTTTGCACTTAACTTTGAACACTTGAAAATAATACAAAACTATATATTTTCGTTTTCTTCCTTTTCAATGGCTTTTTTTCTAGCTCTTGGCTTTTTAACTTTCTCAGTTTTTTCTTCTGATTCAGATTCTTCTTCTACTTCTTCAAGCGATACATTTTCCTTTGTTTCTTCTTTCTTTTCGCTCTGTTCTTTAAATTTATCTTTTACCTTATTAGCCTGTTCAGAAATAATAGAAGCATATTTATCGGTATCAGGTTCAATGAAACTGATTTCGTGCTCCCTTTTATTGTTGATTTTTTCATTAATCTCGATTAAGTTAGTAACGCCGACTATTAGTAACATCGAAAACTCAAATCCGATTCTAAGCACAACTTCACTAACCACAAAATAAACAACAGCTGTAAGCACACCACTTAGTCCGCCATTAAATAACATCATAATAGAGACAAAAGCTAAGAATATAGCCAAGAATAGATAAATGAATTTTAAAATAACGCTAATTGTTAATTTTTTGAAGTTTAGAAAATCATATAATGTCTTTAAAAAACCTGTATATTTATTTTCATTGCGTTTTGATAAAAAGGTAAGCATTAAAATAATCACTAGAATTACCGCAATTATCAGCAACAATAAAAATGAATTATACATATTATAATACGAGTTATAATAACCATATCCATGAGAACCAAACATAATTTATCTCCTTATTTAATGATTTCTCCTAATGCGCTTCCCTTGACACCGGCAGCATTTGCTTCATCAGTATCAATATGCATCGCCAGGGCAAATGAATCAGATACTCTAATTACAGTATCCCCAAATACTAGCGAACGAGCATCAGTATTGACGCTAACGCTTACAATCTCGCCGTTGCTTACACCATAATTCTTGGCGTCTTCACTGGTCATATGGACATGTCTTTTTGCGGCAATAACCCCCTCTTCAAGTTCGACTTCACCACAAGGACCGACAATCTTGATACCTTTTGTTCCTTTGATATCTCCTGACTCACGAATAGTAGCTTCAACACCCAAACTACGAGCATCGGTCAATGACAATTCTACTTGACTAGCCTTTCTAACCGGACCTAAAATAGTTGCTTTTAACTCCCCTTTAGGACCAAAAAGTGTTACTTTTTCTTCGCACGCATATTGTCCGGGTTGAGATAATTCTTTTTTTACTGTAAGTTCATGTCCTTCGCCAAACAATGTTTCTACATGCTCCTTAGTAAGATGAACATGTCTCGCTGAAACTTCAACTATAAATTTGTCCATGATAATACCTCCATCACTACAAATATATTATATCTTTTATTTATGCAATTATAAAGATGAGCGCATTCCAATACTCTTCAATAAACTGCAAAAGGTCCAATGTGGACCTTTCTTCAGATGTATAATAAATCAATCGTTATTTCTTAATGTTGTAGAATGCATCTTTACCTAAGTATTTTGCACTTGTACCTAATTCATCTTCAATACGCATTAATTGGTTATATTTAGCGATACGGTCTGTGCGTGACATTGAACCAGTCTTGATTTGACCAGCATTTAGTCCGACAGCAATATCAGCGATTGTTGTATCTTCTGTTTCGCCAGATCTGTGTGATACTACGCAAGTGTAACCAGCTTCTTTAGCCATTTCGATAGCGTCAAATGTTTCAGTTAATGTACCGATTTGATTTACCTTGATCAATATTGCGTTAGCGATACCTTTTTCAATTCCTTCTTTTAAGATAGCCGGATTAGTAACAAACAAATCATCACCTACTAATTGAACACGATCACCTAAACGATCAGTTAATTTTTTCCAACCATCCCAGTCTCTTTCACCAAGACCGTCTTCGATTGATATGATAGGATATTTTTCAATCCATTCTTCATACATATCAATCATTTCATCAGTAGTCTTGCTGCCTTGACCAGATTTAGTTAATTCATATAAACCTGTTTCGTGATTGTGGAATTCACTTGCTGCAACATCTAATGCAATACAGATATCTTCTTTTGGTTTATAACCAGCAGCTTCAATAGCTTCAACAATACATTTCAAAGGTTCTTCATTGCCTTCTTTGCAAGAAGGGGCAAATCCACCTTCATCACCAACATTGGTATTGTAACCTTTAGCTTTTAGTACTTTACGTAAGTTATGGAACACTTCAGCACCCATGCGAACAGCTTCCTTGACACTCTTAGCGCCAACAGGGAAAATCATATATTCTTGGAAATCAACAGTTGTATCAGCATGAGAACCACCATTTAATACATTCATCATTGGCACAGGTAATACTTTGCCATTGAAACCTCCGAAGTATTTATATAGAGGAATTCCATAGAAATCAGCAGCCGCACGAGCACAAGCCATAGATACACCTAAGATAGCATTAGCACCTAATTTAGATTTATCTTTTGTGCCATCAAGTTCTAGCATGATACTATCAATTTCATTTTGTTCAGTTACATCAATTCCAAGTAATTCTGGAGCAATAATATCATTTACATTTTTAACGGCCTGCATAACACCTTTGCCTAAGAAACGACTTTTGTCACCATCTCTTAATTCTAAGGCTTCTCTTTCACCAGTAGAAGCACCAGAAGGTACAATAGCACGTCCAAATGCACCTGATTCAGTTACAACTTCAACTTCAACAGTAGGATTTCCGCGTGAATCTAATACTTCGCGAGCATAAACATCAATAATACTAGGCATTTTTTCTTTTCTCCTTTTAATAATTTATTTAGTTGCATCAATTATTTCTTTGAATGAATCAATCTTCAAAGAAGCACCACCAATTAAAGCACCATCAATATCTTCCATAGCCATATATTCTTTAATATTGCTAGGTTTTACTGAGCCGCCATATTGAATGCGCACACTATCAGCCGCTTCGCCATACATCTTGCGCACTTGGTCGCGCACAATTGCACAACAGTTTTGAGCTATTTCTTTAGTTGCTGATTTACCAGTGCCAATTGCCCAAATAGGTTCATAGGCAATAACGATACTGCTTACACATTTTGGACACATATCGGCTAAACCTTTTTCCAATTGACGACGGATAACTTCTTCGGTTTTACCTTCATCAAATTCTTTTTCCGTTTCGCCGATGCAAACGATTGGCGTTATACCGGCTTCGATTAATTTCTTAGCCTTCTTATTTACAGCTTCATCTGTTTCATTGAACATCTGTCTTCGCTCAGAATGTCCGATGATACAGTGAGTAACATTTAATTCCTTCAACATTGGAATTGATACTTCACCAGTATAAGCACCACTTTCTTCATAGTGGCAGTTTTCAGCTGCGACAATTAAGTTTTTAGCAATGCTTGTAGCGTCTTTCAAGCTAGTAAATGGAGCTGCAATGCCATATGTACAAGTGTCATTTACATATGGATCAACAGCTTCGATGAATTCGATTGTTTCTTTGCAAGTCTTATTCATCTTCCAATTTCCAACGATAATAGCTTTTCTCATGTTTATTATTTCTCCTCGATAACTGCAATACCAGGAAGTTCTTTACCCTCCATATATTCTAAGCTTGCGCCACCTCCGGTTGAGATGTGGGTAAAGTTAGCTGCGTAACCTAAATTTTTAGCAGCACTAGCACTATCACCACCGCCAATAACTGACATGCAATCTTCAAGTCCGGCGATAGCTTTACATACACCAATAGTACCATTTGCAAAATCTGGTTTTTCAAATACACCCATCGGTCCATTCCAGAATACTGTCTTAGCACCTTCTAGTTCTTTCGCAAACAATTCAATAGTCTTAGGACCAATATCTAGACCCATGAAATCATTAGGTATTTCATTAAATGGAACGACTTTAATTTCTGTTGGATTATCAAAATCATTAGCGACTACATTATCAACCGGCAAAATAAGTTTGCCTTTTCCTTTTTCCAAGAATTCCTTAGCGATTTCAACTTTATCTTCCTCAAGCAGAGATGTGCCTACTTCATAACCCATTGCTTTATAGAATGTATAAGCCATTCCACCACCAACAATTACTTTATCGGCAATCTTTAATAAATTATCAATAACTGCAATCTTATCAGATACTTTAGCGCCACCAAGAACAGCTACGAAAGGACGAGTAGGATTATCTAAAGCATGTCCTAAATATTTAAGTTCTTTTTCAATTAAGAAGCCGACAGCACTAGGTAAGTGTTCAGCGATACCTACAGTTGATGCGTGAGCTCTATGAACAGAACCAAAAGCATCAGATACATACAAATCACCAAGTGATGCCCAATATGCACCTAATTCTGGATCATTCTTAGATTCACCTTTTTCATAACGAGTATTTTGCATAAGCACAATATCGCCATCATTCATTTCATTAATAGCCTGTTCAAGTTGTTCACCACGAGTAGCAGATACAAAAGTAACCTTAGTATTAGGAACTAATCCCTGTAATGCCTTAGCAACGATAGACATATCATTCTTTGCCATCATTTGTTTGGTTTCTTCTGGATCTTTGTGTTTAATCTTGCCCAAGTGTGATAATAAAATCACCTTTGCTCCATGTTCAGTTAAATAATTGATAGTTGGTAAAGCGGCTACAATGCGATTATCATCAGTAACTACATCACCTTTGTGTGGAACATTAAAATCAACACGAACGATGACTTTTTTGCCTGCAACATTTAAATCTGTTACGCTTTTCTTTGTCATAATTATAAATCCTCCTATTTTTGCCTACATAATTATATCATATAAGCTATTACAATTTGTTAAATTATTATCAACCCATCATAAAAGTAGTGCTTACGCATTACTCTTTTTCAAACATACTTAAAGCGACTTTACCTTTTTTTGTATCAACATCATATACAAAAACATCGATGATATCACCAACTTGTACTTGTTCATAAGGCGAAACACTTTGTCCTTTAATAAATTTAGATTTATGAATCAATCCATCATCATGTAATCCAATATCGACAAATGCTCCAAAATCAACGACATTTCTAACTACTCCTTGCAGCTTATCATTAACTTTTAAATCTTCTATCTCTAAAATATCACTTCTTAAAAGTGGACCATCATATTTATCACGATAATCTCTTAATGGTTCTTTTAAAGAATCAATTATATCTTTTAAAGTATACTCATCAGTATTAAGCTCATTTTGAAGTTCTTTGATATTGATACTATCAAGTTTGGTTTTTAACGCTTCACTACCTATCTTTTCCCCACATTTATTAAGTATTGCTTTAGCTAAATCATAAGATTCAGGGTGAATAGAAGTCATATCTAGAGCTTCTTTGCCATCTTTTATTCTCAAGAAACCTGAAGCCTGTTCAAAGGCTTTAGCTCCCAACTTATTAACTTTTTTAAGCTCATTTCGATTAGTGAAATTACCATTTTCATTACGATAATTAACTAAGTTTTCAGCAATGCTTTTATTCATACCAGATACATGAGTTAAAAGCTCTATCGAAGCAGTATTGACATCGACACCTACACGATTAACACTTTTTAATATTGCAAAGTCTAAACTTTCTTCTAATTCTTTTTTTGGCAAATCATGTTGATATTGCCCAACACCAATACTTTTTGGATCAATCTTGATTAATTCAGAAAGTGGATCTAATAATCTTCTGCCAATAGATACGGCGCTTCTTTCTTCAACATGCAAATCAGGAAATTCTTTTCTAGCTATTTCACTAGCACTATAAACAGAAGCTCCAGCCTCTGAAACAATGGTATATTGAACATCAAGATTATATTTTCTTATCGTTTCAGCAACAAAACGCTCTGATTCTCTTGAAGCTGTACCATTTCCGATAGCTACTATTTCCACATTATATCTCTTGCATAAATCAACAAATATCTTTTCAGCTTCACTTGTCTTATTAATCGGAGCGTGTGGAAAGATTTTATCAATATGTATCATCTTGCCGGTACCATCCAATATCGCAAGTTTACATCCAGTTCTAAACGCCGGATCAAAACCCATAATCGACTGTTTTTTTACTGGTGCTTGAAGCAGCAATTTCTCTAGATTAGTAGCAAATACTTCGATTGACTTATCTTGAGCCACTTTTAATACTTCCGACCAAACCTCGTTCTCTACACTTGGAAAAGCTAATCTTTCAAGTCCATCTTTGCATGCTTCTAAAACCAATTCTTCACCCACAAAATGTCTTTTTCTGCTCAAAGCATTATAGGCAAAATTGATAAGATATTCTTTATCATATTCAAAACTTAAAGTTATAACTTTTTCGTTTACTGCTCTTTCAATCGCCATTACACGATGTGATTCAATATATTTAATCTTCTCTTTATGATCATAATATAATTCATAAACCCCTTTTTCATCAGAATGGTTCTTTTTAGCTTTGGTCACGACATAAGAATAGCCTTCAATTGAAGCCTTTATTTTCTTACGATTATTAGTATCATCGCTAACCATTTCAGCAATTATATCCTGCGCTCCTTTAATTGCTTCTTCAATACTTGTAACTTCTTCACTTAAATACTTTGATGCCTCTTTTTCGATGTCTTTGTTGTTACTGATAGTAAGCAAATAATCACTTAATGGTTTAAGTCCTTTTCTTATTGCCTCAGTAGCTCTTGTCTTTCTTTTTTGTTTATATGGGCGATAGATATCTTCTACTTCATTTAGTTTTGTTGCGCTACTCACAGCACTGATTATTTCATCGGTCAATTTGCCTTGTGTCTCAATAAGTCTTAAAACATCCTCTTTTCTCTTCTTCAAATTAACCTGATAAGCATATTCCTTTTGAATATAAGCAATGGCTTCTTCATCAAGATTAAAAGTCATCTCTTTTCTATATCTCGCAATAAAAGGAACAGTATTGCCATCTTCTAATAAATTCAAAGTATTCTCAACTTGAATTGGTTTAATATTTAATTCATCTGCTACTTTTTTAATTATTTCTTCCATTCGATTTACCTCAACAAAAATAATACAAAATATTAAATTTAAATGTAAGACTTGACAATTAGATAAGTAAATTTTTGAAGGTGAATATTCTACAATGTCCAATAAAATATGTTGTCAAATTTGACGATTCGTTTTTTACTCAAAATATTATGAGAGTCAAAATAGACTACAAAAGTTGTCGTAAATGACTACAAAAATAGACAAAAATATATAAAATAAATAATATAAGATATGGAAGTAAAGAAATGAATAGCTTAAAAAACAATATTGATCATTACATGAAACTAAAAGGAATAAAGATGTATAGTCATTTACTCATTAAAATCGCTAATGAATTAGGAATCAAAGGACAAGAAGCATATGAATTTGCCAATAAAGAAAAATCTAATTTTTCAAAAATGTTAAAAGAAGAAAGACCTCTTAAATATGAATTTATCATTCCTTTAGAAAAAATATTTGGAGTTTCACTAGCTAGATTGCTAGATGAAGATGCATATAAATTACCTATTGAAAAAGATAATGTGCCATTTAGTAAAGGATTTGAATATTATGCGTACTTAGATGATCCAAAATTATATAAAAAAGAACTCGATTTATTGACTACAAGGAGTGGTCATTCTATTATTTCTCGAATCGATGAATTTGAAAATAGCTTTCTTGATTATGTAGTGGAATATAATTCAATCAACGCTGTTAGGTACCTTCATGATGAGTATGGGATAAAGATAAAATGGTATCACAATCATTTTCAGTCCAAAAAAACTAATGATTTAATATTTATTAATTTTAAAAATCTTATTGAATTCGCTCGTCTTGTTGCCAGTATGAATGATGCTCAACTATTTTATGATATTTTTGACTCATACAATATGTTTTTAACAAATGGTCATTATGGATCAGAAGAATGTATTTTTTGTCAGGATGAATTTTTAGAAATCATATTAGATAATGATGATTTATTTCATTCAATGTTTCAAATAAAACCTTATGAATATAAACTTGGAAATATCGAAAAAAGAAAATGTCAGGTTGATTCTATTACATATAACTTAATCAACCCTATAATTAACAATTGTTTAAGATACACTTTAAATCATTTAGACAAATATAAAAATCAAGCAATAGAGATATTGAAATTTGGAATCGATTATAATAGTCAAAAACTTAGCGAGATTGTTTTTGATGAATGTTATATTTGTAATGAACTTGGCGGATTAAAAAATTACAGAAATAACGATTATTACGATATTGTTATTTTTGTCGATACCAAAGTAAATGATAAAGAAATAGCAGCTTTAATTAATAAGCTACCAAAATTTAATAGCCTTAATCTCTAATAAAATAATATGTTTGAGGATTAGAAATTATTATGCATAAAAATACCCCTTCTCCTAGATGCCTAAGATTTGGGGTATTGTTATTTTTATAATCTTTTCTATATCCTAAAATATCTTTTATAAGCCTTGTAGGCTAATGGAGCAAATATACATGCGACCACTAATTCAGCAATTGGATAAGCAAGCCATACAAGATTTAGATTATTAAACTGTGATAACAGATATGCTAACGGTATTAAAACCACAAGTTGTCTTAATACTTGTTGAATCATCGAAATCATACCCTTACCAAACGATTGAAATACTGTTGATACTACAATAGAAATTGCCGCAAATACAAATGACATTGCAATAATTCTCAAAGTCATTACCGCAATATCAAAAAGCTCTCTATCCATTTCAAAGAATGACAACAATAAATCAGGCTTAAAGACGAAAATACATGTTCCAAATATCATACAAACAATAGCTGTCAAAGCATATAATTTCACTGTTTTTGAATATCTTTGCGCATTATTTGATCCATATGTATAAGAAAGAATAGGTAGCGCACCCTGATTAAATCCAAATATTGGCATAAACACGAATGATTGCAAACGGAAATAAATGCTTAAACTTGTCACAGCATTTTCAGAGAATTTAACCAGCACTCCGTTCATCAATGTGGTTGTTACAGAAGAAATCATATTCATAACTGCCGTTGGTAAACCAACTGCATATATATCACTAAGTCTTTGTTTATCGAAGTTCAAACCTTCAAAAGAGATGCGAACTTGATGCTTGCCAATAAATACAGCTAGTGCAATGAATATCATACTTGATATTTGTCCAATAACTGTAGCGATGGCTGCGCCTTTTGCGCCTAAAGACGGTATAAATGAATTACCAAAAATAAATACCGGATCTAAAACGATATTAAGTATCGCCCCAATCAGCTGCGAAAACATCGGTAACATCATATTGCCTTGTGCTTGTAAAATTCTTTCAAACAAAATCGAAAAGAATTGCCCAAAACAAAAAGTCATAACAATAATCAAATAATCATAACCATAATTAATTATCTCTATCCGATCAGTAAATAACGACAAGAAGGGTTTAATACCAAAGAATCCAAGCAAGATAATTATTAAGATATGTACTATTGTTATCAAAATGCCAGTCGTTGCAATTGCATTGGCTTCTCGATAATCTTTTTGCCCAAGCCTTCTCGATAATAAAGTACCAACACCCACACCTCCACCTAGCGCAAGTGATAGTCCTACCATCTGTAAAGGTGAAGCTAACCCTACCGCAAATAAAGCATCTTGTGAATATTGAGAAATATAAACAGAATCGATGACATTGTACATCGCCTGAATGAGCATCGAAAATACCGCTGGTATACCCATTGAGAATAATAGTTTTCCTACTGGCCAATTTGCCATTTTATCCATTTTTTGACTCATGAGAGACATTATAGCATGTATATACATATATGCATATAGCTAGTGTGCAAATGTATAAAAAGCTATTTTTTATCTATATAATATTTGTCAACAATGTTCTTAGACGATCAACTTTTTTCAATATTCAATTGAAAATTGATATAATTTAAACATGTATATCAAAGATTCTGTCATAAACGAAATCGTCATCAATAAATCACGCTTTATCACTTATTTAGTCAAGTTAGAAAGTGCTGACGATTATAAAGAAGAGCTTAAAAACATCAAAAAGAAACACTATGATGCCACACATGTATGTAGTGCATTTATCTTTGATGATTTAATGAAGTCTAGTGATGATGGCGAGCCAAGTGGTACTGCCGGCATGCCAATACTCAATGTTTTAATACACAACGAATTAAATAGAGTGGCTTGTTATGTTGTCAGATATTTTGGTGGCATCAAACTTGGATCTGGCGGTTTAATTCGTGCCTATTCTAACAGTACATCAAAAGCTATTGAATTGACCGATAAATACATCGAAATAGATTATCCATTATATGAGTTGGTATTAGATTATGAAACAGCCAATAAAATAGATTATTATTTAACTAATAACACCATTGATTTAAAAAAAGATTACAGCGAAAATGTTATCTATCATTTCGCTCTTAACGACGATAGACAAATAGAGACAATCCTAGAATATACTCGAGGAAATAAGCCTACAATTATCGGTATTACAAAAGTACAAAAAGTGATAAAATGAGATTATGGAAATGCTGCGATTGATTAATTCATATATTATTTATGCTTATGTGGCTGTTATAGTTATCATTTTAGTATTACTTATAAAAATGTTAATTAAAGCATCGAACATAGCCAAACATTTAAATGAAAATATCATTCAAGCCACCAATCACATTGAAGAGATAAATGAATCGATAAAACTTACCACTAATAAGTTCAAACAATCCGTTAGTAGTTTTAAAAAAGCATTCGTCATCTTTACATTAATCTATTTAGTTAGAAAAGATTATAAAGAAAGCAATAAAAAATCTATTTCTAGATCCATGATTAATGGAGCCAGAAAAGAATTTCTGACCAGTAAACTAGTTAAAGTCAAATTATAAAGCCCTATTGCACAATATATGTAATAGGGCTTTATTCATAATATTACTCTTCACTAGCATCGGCGTTGTCGGAAGGAAGATAGAAAATTTTTTCATTATCTTTGGAAAACATATACTCACCTCTGGCATATGTCTCTACATAATTTGGATCTTCCAATTTATCTCTTTTTTGAATCAAAGAAGCATTTTCTTCTTCCAATATCTTTAATTGCTCTTCAGCTTCTTCGGCCTGTCTTTGTAACATCAGTGTTGTACTTACTTCTTTGCCAACGCCGATAAGCATATAAATGGCAACAAATATTACTACAATAGATACCACTTTCATGACAATCTTTTTTGGTTTTCTTTTTTTCTTTGTTTTCACGTGGGTATTATTCATTATCATTACTCCTTTCGCCAATTACTTCGTACATTAAACAAGCTTCTTCTTTTTTAGTGTGCTCTAACACCATCAATACTCTAATTGCTAATACACGATGACCGAAAACGATCTCTATTTCATCCCCAACTTTAACTTCATAACTGGCTTTAACCTTACGCCCATTAACAATCAGTCTTTCTTGATCGGCCAATTCTTTAGCTACAACTCGGCGTTTTAATACTCTTGCCACTTTTAAATATTTATCTATTCTCATTGCTTGTTTACCTTATCTAATGAATCAACTAGTTTAATAATCTTTTGGATATCATCTTTTCGATTCTTAATTGTCAATTCTAATTTTGACTTCGTATATTTGATGTTAATATCTCTAGATATATTATTACATAATTCAAATAATTTCATCCCATCAATTTGATCTGAACGTTTTTTAGTCAAAGTAACTTTAAAATCATTACCAATAACCTTTATTGATTCAACATCTTCTAATTCAATAAATATCTGCATACGCTTTTTATCAAATAAGGCTTTAACTTCTTTAGGCAATTTGCCGTATTCATCCTGAACTCTAAGATAGTATGCTAACAAATCTTCTTTATTATCAATAGCATCCAGTTCGTGATATAGTGACAATTTATCATAATCACTTTCCGAGAAATTTTCTGGAATGTATGAAGCAATAGGGATGTTGATGCTGGTCTTTGGTTTTTCTTCTTTTACTTCTTCACCCTTTTCTTTTGCAATAGCATCATGAAGCATCATCAAATATAAATCCAAGCCGACATTATCAATAAACCCTGATTGTTTAGGTCCCAATAAATCACCGGCACCTCTGATTGCCAAATCACGCATCGCAATTTTATATCCGCTGCCAAGAGCTGTAAACTCTTTAATTGCTTCGAGCCGTTTTTCGCTTTTCTCATTTAAACTCTTCTTCTCGGGTATCAAAAGATAAGCATAAGCAACCTTATCGCTTCTTCCAACACGACCTTTAATCTGATAGAGTTGTGATAACCCGAAGTTTTGAGCACTGTCAATAATAATGGTATTAGCATTTGGTATATCAATACCGGTTTCGATAATTGTAGTGCATATTAAGACATCAATGCTTCCATCATAGAATTCCATCATGACATCTTCCATCTCTTCTCTGCTCATGCGACCATGGGCAACTTTAACCCTTGCTTGAGGTATTTCTTTTTCAATCTTTCTAGCTACCAGATATATTTCTTCGATATTGTTGAAAAGATAGAAGACTTGACCGCCACGCACCAGTTCACGCATAATTACTTCTTTAATTAAACCCATCTTTTTATATACAACATAGGTTTGAACTGGATAACGATTATTTGGGGCCTTATCAAGAGTTGATAATGATCTAATACCTACCAGTGACATCTGTAAGGTTCTCGGAATTGGTGTGGCACTAAGTGACAAGACATCAATATTATTCTTGAATTCTTTGATTCTCTCTTTGTGTTCAACACCGAATCGCTGTTCTTCATCAATAATTAAAAGACCTAAATCATTAAAGACAATATCTTTAGATAAGATGCGATGAGTGCCAATTAAGATATCAATCTTACCTTCGCTTAAATCCTTCAATATTTCTTTTTGTTTAACCGGTGTAATATACCTATTCAATAATTCGATTCTAACCGGATAATTAGCAAAACGATTTTTAAAAGTTTCATAGTGTTGCAAAGAAAGAATAGTTGTCGGGCACAAATAAGCTACTTGCTTATGGTCCACCACAGCCTTAAAGCTAGCACGAATAGCCACTTCTGTCTTGCCAAAACCAACATCACCGCACAAAAGTCTATCCATCGGCTTTTTGCTTTCCATATCTTCTTTCACTTCTTTAATTGCTCTAGCTTGATCATCGGTTAAGTCATAGATAAATTCATCTTCAAACTCCCTTTGCATCTTGCTGTCTTTGCTGAAAGCGAATCCGCTTTTTTCTTCTCTAAGAGCATATAATTTAACTAGCCTTTTGGCCAAATCGCTGACACTGGCTTCAACCTTAGCCTTAGTATTTTGCCAATCCTTAGTTCCTAACTTATGTAGTTTAGGTACGACCCCATCTTTAGAAACATATTTTCTAACTAATGAAAATTGTGATAACGGTACTAATAGTTCATCATTGCCACGATAGATAATCTTTAAATAATCTAAGGCAATACCGTTTACTTCTCTGGTTTCAATCTTTAAAAATTGCCCGATACCATACTGATCATGAACGACATAATCGCCAGGTTTAAGTTCTTCATAAGAAGATAAAACAGTTGCTTCTTCATATTTCTGCCCAAAACGACCAACTCTTTTTTTGTTTTTAAACAGTTCACTAGCCGTATATACAACAAGAGCCAACGATTTTATTTCAAAGCCACCTAACAATGCTGCATTTAAAAGATTAATTCCCTCTTTTAAATCATCTTTTATTTCGTGATATTTAATATCGTTTTTATCGAGTATCCCTTTAACTTCAGTATATTCTTTACCGCCTAATGCCACCACCACATATTGGTGTTCATCTTTTTTGATCAAGTTAATCAGACTCACAAGATTCATATGTGGCAAATCAACTTCAACTATTAACGGAAAGGGGCTATAAAAAGGAATTGCTTCTATCATTTTTTCATGCATGCATAAGCGATGGAAATCGCCATACACCTGATATTTGAGCGGTAGTTTTTTATCGGCAAACATTTCTTGGATATAATTAACTGTTTCATCACCTAAAAAATGTAAATGCTCGCTTATTTTATCTTTATCACTTAAATATAAAAAATAGTCATCTAAATAATCTTTCAAATGAGCATTAGAGAAAAAAGAACGGTAAAAGTATTGATTAGAAGCATAGATATCCTTTTCTATATACTCGACATCTAAATCGACTTCGCCACTTATGCCCTCACATTCAGACTTCAACCTTTCTTTTTCTTCATCATCAAAAAATACATCTTTCGCAAAACATATTTCTATTTCATTAATAACTTCTATTGTCGCTTGACTATTTAAATCGAAAAAGCGAATCGAATCTATTTCGTCATCAAAAAATTCAATCCTAATTGGTTTTTGATAATTAACACTATAAACATCCACTATCGAACCCCTGACAGCATACTGTAATGGTGACGATACATGGCTGGCTTTTTCATAACCAACGCGATTTAAATATTGAATCAAATCATCGCGTTTTAAAATATCGCCAACTTTAATATTTAATAAATAGCTTAAAAGAAGCTCTTTATTTGGCAAATGACGAATATAACCATATGGCGATGTAACGATGATTTTAAAATTGCCTTTAATTATCCGATACAAAGCGTATAATCTTTCGGCTCTGTTTTCATATGATGCCACAATGGCTTCGGCACGTAAAGATTCTTCTGGCAAAAATAAAATTACTTCGTTACTTTCAAAATATGGATTTAATATTTCATACATTTTAGTTGCCAAATAAGCATTTTCTTTAATGACGATTAACTTATCTTTATTTTTTGCGTATAGAACCAGCTTTAATGCCTCTTCAATCACTGAACTATACGACAAAAGAGAATGATTTTCATCATCTTTAATCAGCTTATCGATTCTATTAAATAAAAAATCATATTTCATAAATAATAGCTTTATCCATTATACTTATTCATTACTCTTTCATAAGTATTATCAAAAGACATAATCACCGCTTCTGCGGCTCTCTTACATGATTCTTCATAACTTTGCCATTCTTCAGATGTAACTTTAGTCAGTACATAGTCTTTAATTTGCTTGTTATTGGAAATGCCGACCCTGATTCGTTTAATATTTTGAGTCTTTAATAGTGTAATAATATTCCCCATGCCTTTTTGTCCGCCACTAGAACCACCAGTTCTAAGACGCAATTTACCAACTGGCAAATCTAAGTCATCGTGTATGACGATGATGTCATCACTATTGATATGATAATAATTCACAATCGAAAATACTGCCTCACCACTTAAATTCATAAAAGTCAAAGGCTTTGCAAAAAGGTAAGTATCATCATCTTTTTTTAGGGTCGCAATTAGTGCCTGATGTCTCTTTTCTTCTTTAAAAGATAAATTAAGTTTTTCAGTCAAAATATCCAAGACGAAAAAACCAGCATTATGTCTGGTTCTATCATACTTGCTACCCGGATTTCCTAAGCCGACAATCAGTTTCATTCTTCTTCCTTTTCTTCCTTAGATTCTGATTCCGTTGACATCTCTACATTTTTATCATCGGAAATTTCTACTTCTTCTGTTTTTAACTCTTCGTTTTTTTCATCATCAACAATTTTTTCGCCATCTAAAGTTTCTTCGTCTGCTTCAGCATTTTCATCTTCCTTTGCATCAACTTGTAAAACCGGTTGATATTCTTCATATAGGTCTAAATCACTTAAAACTGATTTACCTACAATGGAAGTGGCAAACAATTTTACATCGTCTTTTTCAAAATCACTCAATTCCTCGCCGTTGTAAGCTAAAAATGCAGCAGCAATCTTTTTGTAAAAACCAATTAAGCGTTTATCATATTTATATTCAGTATAATCACCATTGATTAGATCTCTCAGGAAAGTATTTCCTAAATCATCCTCTTTTTTAAGTGATTTTTGTACACTCTTGCACATTGTATATTCAACATAATTATGTAAAATATCTTGATATACATCTATCTTATTCATAACTTCATCAATCAAATCTTGTGCATCACATTTTCTAGCCTTGGCTAATAAAGCGACAACCCAAATAAAAGTATCGCTATTAAAGATTATCTTTTGCATCTCGACTTTATCTTTTTCATAAAATAATTCTTTGAAATCTAATTGATTAAGTGTTTCATGATAATCGTATCCATCCCTCAATTCAAAAAACAGTTTAAAGATACGACCTTTATTCTTAAATTCAACATTCTCAGTTTCAGCAACATATTTAGAAATGGTAGTATATGCCTCTTCATCTCTTCCTGAATTAAACATTTCACCAAATATATTTACATATTGCTTATTAAGTTTTATTCTTTTATACATTTTGACATTTTTAGATAACATAAATATTAAAACGATTAATAAAACTACAAAAATAATTTGATTCATTCCCATAACTATAAACTCCTTAAAATTTATATCTATTATAACACCCTAACGCAAAGAATAACTATTATTGATTATTTGTGAACCATAGATAAATAATACTGTAGCTTCTGAATCTAAATTCAACTCTTTTAAATAACTGCTGTTATAATATCTTAAATCCACTACTTCAATCTGTTTAAACGAAGGAATTAAAAGCGGAATTAAACTCGAAGCATAAGAATCTCTAAAAATAATCAGTTTCTGTTCGGTTATGGAATTAGGATTTTCTATCTTTAAGTATGAGCTAGGACCATCGAGATATACACTGTATGAATCAATAGACCCTAGTGCACTTTTGTCATAAACTGAAGTTTCACCATTTTTATCTAGTGAGTAGATTTTGATATCATCAAATGATTCACTATTCAAATAAATGATGTTATCGTATTTGGCAATACCGCCATAATAAGCGTAGTATGAGCCATAAAATGGTGTATAGCTATTCTCAGTATAATCTTCTTTTATATGAATTAAACCTGTCTTTTCAAAAAAAGTGTCTATTACTTTATCCAAATACTCCTGTCGCCAATGTAAATCACTATAATAATAGCTTTCTAAAGTTAAGTCATCTTTTATATCAATAAGCTCGGCATCTATCTTATCTAACTTAGAAAGTAATTCATCATAGCTATAATCTAAGTCATTATCTACAAGATAGTGATTTTTTAATGGTATGGGCATAAAATATTTATTATTATTGGTGAAGTAATCATTAGAAATGGCATTGATCTTATTTACAAAGTTATCGACTGATTTATCATCAATCACTCTGTCCGTCATAAATAAATAATCACCATCCTGATACACACCATCAATATCCTGATTATTAAAAAGATAAATAGCACTAAAGCTATGAATCTTTAAATATAAATCACGAAAAATAAAGTGATCACTCAAATAATCATCAATGTCATTGAAGTAATCTTTATTGAATTGACTGGGAAATGATTTGAGCTTTCTTCTCTCGGTATATGAAATTTCTTCCTTATTTAAGGAAGTAAACAATGTACCAGTAATGATAAATGTCATAAATAGTATGATTATAATTTTATTTTTCATATTAAAACCTGAAGTATAAAAACGGCGAGAACGAGGCACTTAAAAGATAGCTGATCGAAAGAATTAAAAGCAACGACAAGACAACTGAATTTATCGCAAAGTATAAATTATAATCTTTTGTTTTTAATTTTATAGACAAATTCTTTACAAGTGGTGAAGCAAATATAAAAGCTAATATAAATAAAACTATTGAACTCTTAAGATAATAAATCGTCATAGCATTACTGAAAGGGAGTCCGTTTAATCCAAACATGTTAGCTAAAAATACGAATAATTCTTTAATATCACTGTGATTAAATATCACAAATCCAATCACCACAACAGTAAAGGTATAAAAGAATGAAATTATTTTATGTTTAGTTAGATGTTTTAAAAGGAAAAACTTTTCTATTATCAGGATAATACCAAAATACAATCCCCATAAAATAAAGTTCCAGTTAGCACCGTGCCAAAAACCGGTCAATAACCAAACAGCTAAGATGTTAATGATGTGGCGATACTTTTTTACCCTAGAACCACCAAGAGGGATATAGACATAATCTTTAAACCACGAAGATAAAGAAATATGCCACTTGCGCCAAAAATCAGTAATACTGCTCGCAAACAAAGGATAATTAAAGTTCTCTAAAAAATGAAAACCAAAAAATAAGCCTAGACCAATAGCCATATCACTGTATGCGCTAAAGTCGAAATATAATTGGAACGTATATGATAAAGCTTCTAAAATGGTTGATAAAATTGTCTTATCCACCATCGCACTAAGATTTTTAATCAATAAAGCAAAGCTATCGGCAATAATAATCTTTTTAGCGAAACCAATAATCAGTCTTTTAATCCCTAAAACAAAGTCTTCCGTATTTTCTTTTCTTGAAGTCAACTCCTTTTCGACATCTTTATAACGAACTATCGGTCCGGCAATCAATTGTGGAAAAAAAGAAATATATGTGCCAAAATTAATAAACGATTTCTGCACTTCGATATCTTTTCGATAAACATCCACAAGGTAGCTCATCCCTTGGAAAGTAAAAAAAGATATGCCGATCGGCAGAGTTAAGCTGAGTAAATCTATATCGATACCAAACAGTTGATTGATATTACTGATAAAAAAGTTACTGTATTTAAAATAGGTAAGCAATGCAATATCGAAAAGTATGCCAGCAACTAAATATTTCTTTTGCGGGTTTTTGCTTAGTAAAAGCCCCCATAAATAATGAAATATTATCGATATTACAAATATAACAGTCAGTTTTCTTTCACCCACAAAGTAAAAAACTAAAGACATCGCAAAAAGAACTATATTTCTATATTTCCTTGGCGATAAATAATATAAAATCAATACCAATGGTAAAAAATAAAAGATAAATGTAATACTAGAAAAAATCATACTCTCATTATAAAAGCGAACCTTTTAGATATCAATAATATACCATAGGCTCGCCTTTTTATTTTATTTTAGATTCAAGAAATTATTTTTAAATGTTTCGGTGTTACCATTGCCATCAAGAATAACGATAACTAAATCTCCTTTAGACTCAACAACCAATTCATCGGCTTCAACGCATATCCATTTGCGTGGATCGACCGTTTCTTTCAATGTTTCGACCGCCTTTGTAGCTGCTGAAGCATCTTTCATTCTAAGTAGCACTACCGAGTGAGCAATTGAACCGACACCCGATTCACTAGCGAGCCCTTCCTCATATTCGATTGAATCAGTGCCTAGATACCACATAGCATTATCAGCACTTACTTCAATTCTTCCTAACATCATTGGCAAGTTTTCCTGGCTTATGCCATCATACACTTTATCCATAATTTCATCTAAAGTACCCTCGACATTTTCGTTTTTAGTGCCACATCCACTTAAAGAAAACACCAACATCACACTTAATAATCCAATAAATAATTTTTTCATAACTTTCCTCCTTTTTAATTCTAACAAAGCTAAAGTTAGATTTAAGTTAAATAACTATCTAATCTTGCTTCCGGCTACAAGACTACTTGAAAGCAGTTCGAGTCTTGTCTTGCCATTTTCATCGACATTTTCACCACATAGCAACATTCCCATTGACATTTCACCTTTTAATTTTATCGGTTTTAGGTTAGCTACTACGACAACTTTCTTTCCAACTAATTCTTCCGGTTTATAGTAAGCTGCAATTCCTGAAACAATTTGTCTAATCTCGCCATCCCCAATATCAACTTGTGATACTAAAAGATTGTCAGCCTTAGGATGTTTCTTACATTCTTTTATTTCACCAACCACTAATTCACTCTTTGTAAAATCATCAATTGTGATTTCACTTAAATGCTGGACTTTAACTGTTTCTTCTTCTTGAAGTTTTTTCTTTAATTCTTCCTCATCAATTCTTGCAAATAAGATACTAGGTTTTTCTTGAACCTTATAACTCGTTTCACTACCGAATACAATGCTTGAATAATCATTTAAGTCAGAATTTAACTGCTCAAATATTTTATCGCTTGTCTCAGGAATAAAAGCTCTCAAAGCAACTGTACAAATTCTAATACCTTCTAATATTGTGTATAACACATCATTTAATCTTGGTTTATCATCTTCATTTTTACCCAATACCCATGGCATAGTTTCATCAATATATTTATTCAATCTCTTTAAACGATCAAAAATTGATGATAAAGCCGACGGGATGTTAAGAGCATCAATCTTTTCTTCAATTTCTTTATCTAATGAATTCAAATATGTGATTACTTCTTCATCTAATGGGGTGATGTTGCTGATTTTTGTTACATACCCACCAAAGTATTTATTAGTCATTGAAACAGTACGGTTTACTAGATTGCCTAAAACGTTTGCTAAATCAGAATTTCTTCTTTCAACCATTAGTTCTTCGGAGAAATTACCGTCTGAACCAAAAGGAACTTCGCTTAAAATGAAATATCTTAGTGTATCAGCATCATAATCTTTAATAAACTCTCTTGGATCTTTGTAGTTACCCTTAGATTTTGATATCTTACCACCGCCAATAGTCAACCATCCATGACCATATACTTTCGATGGAAGTGGCAAACCTAAAGCAATTAAAATAATAGGCCAAATAATTGTATGGAAACGGAATATTTCTTTTCCAACTAAATGTAAATCAGCTGGCCAAAACTTTTGATATAAAGAATCATCATCACTCAAATAACCAAGAGCGCTTATATAATTAGTCAAAGCATCAACCCATACATAAACAGTTTGACTTTTATCGAATGTTACTGGAATGCCCCATTTAACACTGCTTCTTGAAACACATAAATCTTTTAGGCCTGGTCTTAAGAAGTTATTTAACATTTCGTTGTAACGAGATTCTGGCTGCATCAAATCACGATGTTTATTCAAATATTCTTCTAACTGTTTTTGATATTTAGACAATTTTAAGAAATAAGCATCTTCTTTTGTGAGTTTAACTTCTCTTCCGCAATCTGGACACTTACCATCAACCAATTGCGATTCAGTCCAAAATGATTCGCATGGTGTACAATACCAGCCTTCATATGAACCTTTATAAATATCTCCTTGGTCATATAGCTTTTGGAAAACTTTTTGTACACAAGCAATATGTTCAGGATCAGTTGTGCGAATAAATTTATCATAACTGATATTTAAACTTTTCCATAAATCTTTAGCATTATCGATAATAGGATCGACAAATTCCTTAGGAGTTACGCCAGCCTTCATGGCTCTATCTTCAATCTTTTGCCCATGTTCATCTGAACCTGTCAAAAAGAATACATCATAACCTTTCAATCTCTTATATCTTGCCAAAGCATCGGCAATGCAAGTTGTGTAACAATGCCCAACATGAAAATTAGCACTTGGGTAATAAATTGGTGTAGTTACATAGTATGTTTTTTTATCCATATCTTTCCTCCAAAATAAAAAGGTAGCACAAAGGGCGCAAGAGCGCGGTACCACCTTAATTTGTTCCTTTAACTCTTAACGCAAGTTTACGTCATGTCTTACATATCAGACACAAAGTTCAAGATCCATCTTCAACAAACATCAACATTTCTTCGCACCAATCAGAAACTCTCTTTAGCCTTAATTTGTCTACTCTATCCATCAAAACTGTACTTTCATTTTACTTAAAAAATGTCTATCTTACAAGTAACATGATAAAAAGCATCCTCATACATTACACCATTGTACTTGGATGCTTCTTTTACTGCATATATTCTGCAATCATAATGTATCTAAACATTATCAGAAAGGAGTCTAAATTAATACACTAAATACTACTCAAACCAACTATTATAACCTTATTATTTACCTGTTATAACATTTATATTGGTCATATTTATCTATCAATAACATCTACTATCTAACTTTCGATCATGATATTTTCCCATATCTAAATCTAATTGTTTATTTACTGTAATTATTTCATCAACCGTTAGATGCAGACAGTTGATTTTTTATTGGTCTTTGTCCATGGGTTTATACCTTTACGAATATATCGCCCTTTCCTCACTTACATAATAACAGATGTACATATGCATACAAGTCTATTATTAAATTTTTTTATATGCTACAATTAGAGTGTTGAGGGTTTGTACCCTTTTTATTTATATCTATATTTCAGGATATTTTCTTGATATATAATGTCATGCTAGAATTAAAGTATGAAAGATGTCGGTACTAATAAAAGTAATGTGTTTGCTCAAGGATGGTGTTTTGCCAAAATATTCTTCATGTTCTTTATCGGTTGTATCATTGGTACCTATTACGAAGAAATTCTTTACTTTATAAGATCTGGGGGCATTTGGGAATCAAGGCAAGGAATTATCTATGGTCCATTCAATCCGATATATGGTTTTGGCTTTGCTGGTTTTGCTTTGCTTCTTGGAAAACATAACGATAATAGACCTTGGTGGAAGACTTATATTTATTCAGCTTTAATTGGCGGAATTGCCGAATATAGTTTAAGTTGGATTGGTGAAACTTTGTTCCACGCTAACTCTTGGGATTATAGCAACATGTTTCTCAACATCGGTGGCCGAACTACTGTTCCATTTATGTTGTTTTGGGGACTTGGTGGCTTAGTATTTATGCGTTTCATCTACCCTTTCTTATCTAAACTGATCGAGATGATACCATATAAATTGGGCAAGATTATGCTTCCGATACTGGTTATCTTTATGGCGTTGAATATGTTTGTATCATATACTGCTCTATTTAGGCAAGCTCAAAGATTAGAAGGTAAAAAGCCGATGACTTTTTTAGGCGAAATATATGACAAGGTATATACCGATGAATTTTTAGCTAAAGTATATGCCAATATGAAACATGACCGTATTGGTGATGATCCGGATTAGTAATATAAAATATAAATAAAGGTTTAATCACCCTTTATTTAGGCGATATAAACCTTAATGTTTTTAAAATAAAAGGTGTAGGAAAGGAGTCTACACCTTTTTTATTATAACAGTTTAGCTTTTGTTAAAGATATTAAGGGGGATAAACTATTAGCTAACTGTAATATCATTATATTTAACAATTGTGTTTTCACTATGTGATTAATGTGAACTTTATATGAAATATCAATAATATTCTAAATGAACAATTTTATTAAGCATTCTTAAATTTTTCGCAATTTCTTCGATAACTTGTTTTTTGGCATTTAAACTGATTGTTGAATAAGCTAAAGCCTTATGAGCAGGATTGTCACTTTGTCCAACCATAAATGTTATTTCGGTTGAATCACGTATTAAGACTCTCAATAAATCAAGTGCACCATCATGATCTTTTGATGTAAGAACCTCTTTCATCAAACCTTTATCTTTAACCATCTTATGCAAATATGAATCGACTTTTTGTAAAGTAAGTACCCCTTCAGTAGCCAGATCAATTCCTTCAATGTGAACAATGGGCGGAACATCGACACTTAATAGCGATAGGCTGTCCATTGTAACTTCTTTTTTGAGTTCTCTAGCGACAATATTAGAAGTAGTGCCACCACAGCATACCTTTTTACCGGTCGCAGTCAATAATTTTTGAACTACCTTTTCATCATCGTTTCTATCTTGCGGTGGGCCAACCATAACCATAGTCTTTTTAGCTTTAACGACTTTCATAATCGCAACGGTCGAATCGTCGCCACACTCGCCGCCATATAAATAGTTGACATTGGCAAGTAAGATATTTGCCATATCTTCTACATTATCGGTAGGTCTAAAACTACTCTTAACGAATTCTTGAATTTGTTCATGATCCCAACCAAAATTAAGTGTTTTTCCTAAACCGGCATGAATCAAACCGTCAGAAAATAGAATTATTACATCGCCTTCTTTAGTTTTAAATACTGTTTCATGTACTTCTTTATCAAAAATCATTCTGTCGATATAAGTAAGGTTTAAAACCTCGCCATCCCTTAAAACGATAGCCCTTGGATTATCAAACTCAGCAATGTAAGCTAGTCCGTCGTTATATACTTGAGCGATAGAAAAAGTTGAATAGGCTATACCCCTATCTTTACATTCCGGAAGAGTATGTAACATTGTATCAATAACATCTTCAAGTTCTTCGCCACTGGAAACCATCTCAGAAATAATGGTCGATGTTAGATTAGATAATATATTGGCTTTAACACCCGATCCCAAACCATCGGCCAATACCACATGAAAAAAATCTTTATTGCGTCTTAACCTGACATTATCTCCGCACAACTCTTCTTTATATTTATTTAATGATTTGTAGCACGCTTCTACATGATTACATATCTCTATCATCTTCTAGCTCTCTTTTTAATTTATTAAGGGCAACCTTGGCTTTAGCTGTTGTTTCGCCAAGCAATGAAGCGATTTCCTGAACGGTACGCATTTGTTCATCAATAACTCTGTCAGTTACTTCAATTGTCTGTTTTCTGATTTCACTTAACGTCTTCTCTCTTTTGGTTTCGATTGTCAAGTCCATTAAAATCAGAATTATCTTCTTGCTTTCATGTATTTTAATAATGGCGTGTTCAATAATTAAGCCATACTTTTCGTATGCGCATCTATAAAACTGAGCATTATGAACCTGTTTAATCTTGCGCATTAAACCATTATCGTTTAATAGCATCTCGATCGGTAAACCAATCACGTTAATATTTTCAACTTCAAACATCGCCTTGGCAGCCGGATTGATTTCTTCAATTTTTAAATTCTCATCTAGTACAATTATGCCGTTAGGAGTATTTAAAATAATGAGATTAGAATATGACTTAGCATCTTTTAAGGCTTTTGGCAGGCACAAATTAATATCCGCTTTATTTTCAAGAACCGCTATAGCTTTTAAGCGACATGTATCATATCCGCAAGCTCCACAATTCAACTCCAAAACCTTACTGGTCTTACCCATTTTATTAAGTACATCTTTAATTTCTTCTTCACTGTGTTCTTGAGGAACGATTGGATTTTCCTGGTACTTAGTCACTAATTTTTCATCAGCGATTCCATCTTTGATTGGCTCTAAGTTTTTAACCTCGTTTTCCATAATGTCAATGGCCTTAAATTCGCTGTCGTTCAAATGAACAAGTAGTGGACCATTAATACAAGAATTATCGCAAGATGACATTTCTATAAAATAATTATGCAATTCTCCTCTTGATAGCGTCTCAAGTATTGATTTGGCGTTTTTAATGCCTTCAATATGGATCATCTTGTACTTCTCACTATTTGGAAGAGTTTTAAGCACACCGCCACCGCTTGGATAGATTCTCGATACCATTTTTTCTTCATCATTATAATCCGGAATATCGCCAGAAAAATCCTCATCGAGCAAATACATCATCTCTTCCATCGATATCGTCGCATCGACATAGCCAGCTACTTCCTTTTTAAGAATTTCTTTTTTCTTAGCAATACAAGGCGTTAAAAATACTACTTTAACATCTCCGTATTCCTCTTTTAATTCTTTAGCGTGAGCTATCATTGGCGATACTATTGGTGCAAGATATTTGACACATTCAGGGAAATACTTTTCAACATAATCAACAATAGCTGGGCAGCAAGTTGAGATAATGTTGTCCATTTTGCCTTCATTCATCAAAGCCAAATACTGTTCCGATACTTTTTTAGCTCCTTTTGATGTTTCATCAACCGCATAAAAACCCTTTTCAATCAACGAACTCTTTAAGTGTTTAAACGATGGAAAAACACGGACAAAACTAGGTGCTACACTCAAAACAACCTTCTCTTTATTATCGATCCAGTTTTGAATTATTTTTATATCACTGCTTACTCTTTTAGCACTATGCGGGCATATCGCATAACACTTCCCACATAAAATGCATTCTTCTTCATTAATAACCGGTTCGTTGTTTATATAGGTCATCGCATTGGTAGGACAAGCTCTGACACAGCGCATGCAATGATGACAATTATCTTCACTCAGCTTAATTATTGGCATAATAGTTCATTAATTCTACTTTCAAATATTTCTTTTAAGTTATGAATACCAACACCTTCTAAATATTCACCATTTACAGTGATACCTAATCCGGTTTCTCTTTCACAATATTTTTTGCAGAAGCTCCCTTGAAGTTCAACTTTATCTTCCCAGTTATTCTCACTTATTGATTTCTTCAAAATATCAACAGCTTTTTTACTTCCGCGCACATAACACGCACTCCCCAAACATATCTGTACTGTAATCATCTTATCCTCCTATTTTTCACGGTGTAGAGCTACACCGCTTTCCTTTATATTGTAGTGTTCAACTGATTCTTTAATCTTAGTATCACGACCCATATTTTCTTTATTCATTCTGCCTTTTGTTACAAGGGCATCCTCAATTGTACATGGACCATTGATACATCCACCATCACAACACATACCTTCCAATACCTGATATGGAAATTTACCAAACTTTATGAGCGTTAATTGTTTTTTACAATCAAATGCTCCATCAGCATAGTATGAAGTAAATGAGTCATCACCCTTTTCTTGACTGACTTGTATCACCGCTTTAGATACACCGCCGCCTTGAGCGAAATTACGACCAAATGTCGTGACTAGTTTTTCTTCTTCGTCATCTTCAAGCTCTGATGGATGAATTTTCTTGGCAATAAGCATTGCCGCCATTTCTTCAAAGGTTAAAACATAATCGATGCTCGTGAATTCTTCCATGGCTTCTTGCTTTTTGGCTAAACATGGTCCAACGAACACTAATCCATAATCAGGATATTTTTCTTTAATCAAAGAAGCGGTTGCCATCATTGGCGATACCATTGTCGATACATTTTCCTTGTACACTTCAGGGAAATGTATTTTAGCCATGTTTACAAAAGCCGGGCAACATGAAGTAGTTAATGTCTTGCCATCTTTAATGTGTTCCTTTAATTCTTCGTGTTCATAATACGCAACAATATCTGCGCCAATAGCCGCTTCAATCACATCTTCAAAACCTAACATTTTGATTGCTTTTTTAATCTGTCCGATACTGGTATTAGGAAATTGTCCTTGTATAGATGGTGCGACAATAGCTATCATTTTAGCCTTCATTCTAAGCAGTTCAGCCACTGGTACTATCCAAGAAATATCTTCGATAGCTCCAAATGGACATGCCGCTTGGCATCGTCCACAGTTAATACATTTGTCTTCGTTTATTACTGCGATGCCATCCTCATCATAACCTATCGCATCAACCGGGCAAGAAGCTTTACACGGCCTTTCGGTAACTACAATAGCGTTGTAAGGGCAACTCCTTGCGCAAGCGCCACACTCTCGACATTTATCATAGTCAATGCTCGCTCTATTTTCACCCATTGAAATAGCGCCAAATTGACAAGCTCCCATGCAACTTTTCGCCATACACTTACGGCAATTATCAGTAACTTGTATTTTTCTGATTGTGCAGCCATCACATGCTGCATTGATTACCTGTACTATTTGCTTAGGACGATGAACTGTTTCGTCATTAGCCATTTTACCCATTGACAGTCTAGCTCTTTGCCTAAGTATTTCTCTTTCTTTATATACACAACACCTGAATTGCGTTTTATTTCCCGGTGCTAATTGATGGATATATTTCTGTATTGATTCATCTTTAAGTCTTCCTTCAAAAGTTTCTTCTGCCACTTCTCTTAAAATATCGAATTTCAAAACTCGAGCGTCATGTTTAAACAAACCCATAATTATTATCCTTCTCTTTCCTTGATAAAATTATATCGTAAAATTGTGATTTTTTTAATAATGTTATGCATATCGTAATATAAAATAAGAGGCTTTATTTGCCTCTTGAATATATAATCTAAATTCTTGCTTTTTAAATTCTATAAATACTTTAATACATCAAGTGCATTAGTATTGGGATCAACATTATCCATACTCTTAATGATTATACCGTCTTCATCAATTATGTATGTACTTCTTACTATGCCCATGTATTTTTTGCCATACATAGATTTTTCTTTTAAAACATCATATGTACTGCATACTTCCTTTTCTTTATCGCTTAATAGGATGAATGGTAAATCATATTTATTAATAAATTTTAAATGTGAAGAAACAGTATCTTTACTGATGCCTACTAAAACCACATCTTTTTCGGCATACATACTGTAATTATCTCTGAAGCTGCACGCTTGAGCGGTACAACCAGGTGTATCATCTTTTGGATAAAAATATAAAACTATCTTCTTACCCTTCCATTCGCTTAACTCTCTGACATTTCCATACGAATCCTTTAATTTGAAATTTGGAGCTTTAATTCCTTCTTTTAACATTTGCATTACCCCTTTTAAAAAATCATAAGTGAAATTGGATAGCCAACGACAACCGATATAACGACAGCGATAAGCATTGCAACAAATCCATATTTCATCATTTGCATAGTATTGGTCCATCCGCTACTTGCCGCCACAGCTACACATGGCATTGCTGGCGGTGTGGCAAAAGAAAACGATGCCATCATCCCTATTATTACGACAAGCCCAGGAATACATATTTCATTCATTCCCGAGGTAATAGTTAAAGCAGCCGTTGTAACAAGCGTAGCTGTAACCATATTACTAGACAAGTTAGTTTGAATAGCTGCCCATAAGGTGAATATCAATACCATAATAGTTGGAGACAAAAGCGAAATAACTGGTGATAAACCATTTGATAACCATGCGGTTACACCTACATCAGCATTAGTTAAAGCACTGCCCAAAGCTAATGTTCCTGCACACATAATCAAACTAGGCCAAGAAACTCCTTTTGACATAGCCTCACCAATAGTTAACAAAGGTTTGTTGTCCACCCTAATAACACATAATAGCACCAAACCAATAAGCGGAGGCATTGCAGTACCAAATTTATCAAAATAATTTAAAAAATCATAAATTGGACCACTTTTAATAACCAACATCATCAACCCTGGAATAATCCATAGACATACAACTAAGATAAATATTGCTAGAGTGATTTTTTCACTTCTTCTAATCTCTTTATTAACGCCAGTAATTTTGCTGATGTCAAAATTTTTAAACGAAGACATGTCTGGTCTTAAAAATAATTTAAAGGCTAAAAGCACTAACGCAAATGTCAAAAATCCAACCGGAATAGCAATCATCATATATCTTGCATAATCAATAGTCATTCCATACATATCAGAATATAAGCCCATGCTGATGAGCGGGAAAACATGGGCTATTGGTGTCATACCGCTAGAAATTCCACACATAATTACAGTAGACATCATTAATAAAGCAGCCAGTTTATTGCCTTTTTTTAGCTTTAATAATTCGTAAATTTCTTCAACAATAGGCAGATATACAAAAAATAGCACCGTTGGCGAGATAAACATACCTAAAAAAATAATTGAAAGCGAATATAAAATCACAAAATGCCATGGTCCTTTTTGAGCTATCTTAGAAGTGATGAATGATAATGCGATTCTTTTGATGTAGCTCGTCTTTGATAAAGCATAAGTTATCACGAAAGTAAACATCAAAAAAACAAAAGTTGAATTGCCATAAGAACCTGACAAGATTGTACTAAATTTTAGTTCAGGAACTAAAGCTAATGCTCCTAATAATAATATCGAGGGCCAATCTATCGAAACTGTAAGCCACAATAATAACACTCCAATAAAAATACCAATCACTTGCATCCCTGAAGCACTTAAGCCAGGAAATGACGGCACATATCGCATGCCAAACATGAATATTAATGCAATTGACAATGTCGTATAAAAGCGTAAATCTTCTTTTTTCTCCATATTAGCCCTATAACCCCTCTTTTAAACTTATTTATTATTTTACATAAAAAAGACATGTACAATCAAGCACATGCCTTTATAAAGAATTTATTGAACTTCAGATTCACCATTATCGGCTGGTTCAGATGGCTTCGGTGATGGAGTAGTTGTTCCGGTCGGCTCAGATGGCTTCGGTGATGGAGTAGTTGTTCCGGTCGGCGGATTTGTAGGCGTATCTGTTGGGTCGCTTGTTTCTGGCGGTATTATTTCTGTCGGTTTTTTAGCCATAACAAATGTAAATGTCGAATACTTAGTTACCGGCTTACTAACACTATAACCAATCAACAGTCCTTCGCCATACTTATCAGTTTCTTCGTATACAAACTTAGGAGTAGATGATATGCCAACGTTAGATAACCAAGCATTAATATCTGCTTCTGTCCATCTATATATTCCAGCATCTAAGTCAGCTACTGAAATAGTTGGAATTTCATAGTATTTAATTTCGATAGTATCGTGAAGCGCTTTGTTTGTGCCTGCATTAATACTTTGACTTATTACCTTACCAGCTAAAGAAGAATCAGTATTTGCTTCAATGATTTCAGTTACTGAATATCCATTAGCATTTGCCCAATCATATACATCATAAATTGATTTACCAACAAAGTTAGGAACTTTATCTGATTCATTTAGTGGTGAACCGATAACAGTAATTGTACCTGTTCCATATTCAGAAACAAGTGCTCCATATCGAGGATATTGATCGACAATACTGCCAATCGCATTAGCGTCATATCCTGCTTCACCCTCATTAATTGAAATGACTTCTAAAGTTACGCCGTTAGCACTTGCCCAAGCCATCGCTTCTTCATATGTCATACTTGTCAAACGAGGATAGTATGGTGGCATATCTTCCGGAACCATTGGCTCATCATAATATTCATAATAAAGTGGTGCACTTTGATATGGATATTCGACAAAGAAATTAAATAATGTCGGTTGGTCACTATATGAGCTATACTCACCTTGCGTTTCATCTAACAATTTAACATTATCTCTAATTGAACCATCCCATAGATAATAACTCCATAGAGGAAGTCTCATTGAATAGCTATAGAACCATCTAGTATAACCGGTAACTCTCGAACTCTTCATTTGAATCATGTTGAATTGAGGCAATCCAGTATAGTTTGGAGCTGTAAGCATATAATTGAAAATACTTGTCAACTGTTTAATGCTCAAGTTAGTTGAGAAGTTTTCGCCCGCTGCATCCATAACTGATAGAGCTTGGTTGATATCTTTTAAATCCATAAATTTTCTAACAATTTCCGATATAACTTGTTGTTGATGGATTTGACGATCAAAGTCCCCATTAGGCATTGCGTGTCTTTCTCTTGCAAAAGCTAGGGCTTGTTCACCATTGGCTAAATATTCACCAGCCGGAACCCATACAGTCATTTCACCACGATTAGATGACGCACTTTGTCCAACGAATTCAACCGGTGAGTTGATTAATATACCGCCTAAAGCATCAACAATCTCAACTAATCCTTCAAAATTTACTTCCATATAGAAATTGATATCAATCTCTAATAGATTGCTTACTGTTTCCATTAAACAAGCTTTACTTGCGGCACCTGCATCATTTATCTTACTTCTAGCATTGTTGTAGCAAGAAATAGGAACATAACTATCACGTGGAATAGACACTAAGGAAGCGGTCATGGTTTTTGGATTAACTGATGCCACAATGATAGTATCAGTAAGTCCGCCACCACCTGGTTCTGGTGCGTAACCAATCAATAAGATATTAAATGGTTCAACGGAAATATCAATATTTGATGTACTAGAATTAGTTGTTACAACATTTTCTTCAAATGAGTATATATCAACTGTTTTATCTAATAACTCATCAAAAGATTCATCGTCACTCTTTAATTGTGAACGGTATGTATTAGGGAAAATAGCGGCATCAACTTCACCTTCAACTAAGGCTTGGTATAAATCGCTAGTCATATTATACGTTTTAAAATTAGCGCTAATGCCATTATCAGTTAAATATTTTTGTCCAACACTAGCAGCACTAACACCACTATTATTTAAACTACCGACATTTTTGCCCTTTAAATCTTCTACTGATTTAATCGCGCTATTATCGTATGTCGCAAAGACAACTCTAATTGTTTCATAAGTATCACCTTCTTGCACATTAACGATATTATTAATAGCTCTATCAACTCTTGAGATGTAATATGTTCCGACACCACCACCAATAGTTAATACTAACGCAATAGCACAAGTAACAATTTTTAATACTTGATCACGATAATTGTATCCAACAAAGAATACAATATCCAAGATAACTAAAGCACATACAGCCATTGCAAAAACACTATAAATTGCCTTTGTTTCAATACCAGAATATTTATTGGCCATGAACATTACTACAATAACTAATATATTAGCCACTAAAGTAAGCACGGCTGTAGCAATACTAAATATTTGCTTTCCTTTTTTACTATTCTTTGTCATAGATTAATCTCCATACGCTTGAACAATCTCAAAGCGTCCATCTTGATTTTCAATAACTAAAAAGTTTTGGCTTGTTAAATAGTCACTATTATCAAAACCACTATGATTTACATATTTCCATGTAGCGCGATAATAATACGCATCATAGTTAACTCCATTATAATTGTAAGGCTCAGATATTTTATTACCTTCAACTTCAACTGATTCAACCTCTAATAAATTCTCACTCTTATATTCAGCAATATAATTTGTTAGATATTTATAGAAATTATTTCTTGCATAGGCATAGATATTGCTCTTCGAAGGAGAATGAACATAATATAATCCTCCTACATCATATGAACCAGCTTTATTTGTCCAAGTATAAAAATCAGCAATATAATTCTTTACTACCGATTTCGCTATTTCTTCTTTATCTTTGGTTTCAGCTGAACATAAATCAGATAATTCTTTAAAATATTCTTTTTGTAATTCAGTAGCCCCATTTCTCAAATGATAATCCATACTTTCAATAGAATTGGATATTCCAGAAGGAGTTGAACCATTGCCAAGCAATGATTTAGCCGACGAAAGAGCAACGAATCCAAAAACACCAATCAATAATATAAAAGGCAATATTACTAATAATAAATTGATATGTCTTTTCTTCTTATTTTTAAATAATTTATTTATCATAGACCATCCTTTCTTTTTTATCACTTAATGATTTTATCATTTCAATAAATGAATGTCTATTTAAAGACAAAAACTAACTCAAAACAAACACAGGGTAAAGAAATAAAAAGATATATCGTGAAATGAACTAATCCAAAATTCATTTCGTTGCTATATCTTCTTATTTGTTATTAGATTATTTCCTTCACGATATATATAGGTCTTTTTTTGCTTTCCATGTAAGTTCTGGCTAAATATTCACCAATAATTCCTAAGAATAATAATTGAATACCACCAATAAGTGCAATTATTACAATCAAACTAGGAAATCCAGCAACCGGATCACCAAACAACAAGGCTTTAATAACAATATATATCATGTAACAGAATCCGAACATCGACACCAATGCACCAGCAATAGTAGCCAATCTCAACGGAATAGTGGTAAAACCTACGATACCATCAATCGCATACTTAAACAACTTCCAAAACGACCATTTTGTTTCTCCGGCCACTCTTTCAACATTTTCATATTCTAAGTATTTGGTATTGAAGCCAACCCATGCAAATATTCCTTTAGAGAAACGATGATATTCTCCTAATTCCAAGACTGCGTTTACCATTTCTCTTGTCATCAAACGATAATCTCTCGCGCCATCTACTATTTCAACATCAATCATTTTATTGATCAAACGATAAAACATTCTCGCAAAGAATGATCTAATTACTGGTTCACCTTTTCTAGACACTCGATAAGTAGCTACACTATCGTATTCTCCACTTTTAATATATTCTAGCATCTGTGGAAGCAAACTAGGTGGATCTTGTAAATCGGTATCCATAATAACAACATAGTCGCCCTTTGATTCCTTTAATCCTGCCAACATTGCGGCTTCTTTGCCAAAATTACGAGAGAAATTAATGATTTTAATTTTTTGATCTTTCTTCTTTAATTCTAAACACTTTTCTATTGTCTTATCTTTAGAACCGTCGTTGACAAAAATTATCTCATAATCAAGTTCAATGCTACCTAATGCCTTTTTAACTTCATCATAAAAATAAGATACTGTTTCTTCTTCGTTATAACATGGTGTAATAATTGTTAATAATTCCATAAATCTTCCTCAATTAGTTTACTTCTCCTGTTTTTTAAAATAATCAGATTTTAAGATTTTTCCAGCTATCTCTTTGACTTTCAATAACTCACTCGCTTGTTTCAAAGCCTCATCTTGACTTATGTTACCTTGAATAGAGATATTATCATTGATATAGTCATATGTAAAATCATTGGTTTTGATTATGCCATAATCAGAAAAGTAAAAACCTCTGTAGTCTTCATCAAAAATATCATTACCGAGAACTGTTGAATAGTCAATATCTAAACTCCACATATTAGCGATGGTAGGGAGAATATCTAAAACTGTAGACACTTTTCTATATTCCATTGGCTCGGTCGCACTGTTGTAAATAAACAGATCGGTATATCTTTTACTCATACTATTTTCTCGACCGGTTTGTTCATAAAAATAGTTCGATTCAAAATCTATACCTTTTACAATGTGATCGCCAAAGAAAACAAATACTACATCATCTAGTTTGCCAACTTTACCAAGCTCACGCATAAATAAAGAAAGCGACTTATCTAAATCCATATTTTTAGCTAGATAAGCAACATATTCTTCGTTTAAATCAGGATAAACATTTTTTATTTTATCAACATCGCTTTGGTTTACCCCAACTGAATTATACGAATACGGTTGATGCCCAGAATATGTAATCCAATACGCTAAATACGGCTTATCTGTTTCGACATATATCCACTTTAATATTTCTAATACGGTTGAATCAAATTGTTCATCTTCGAGTCCTAAACCCGTACAATCAACAAATTGATTATAGCCAAAATTAGGGAAAACCACATTTCTATTATAATAAGTCGAATAATTATTATGATATGCGATTGTATTATACCCAATATCATTAAACATCTTAGCAAGCGTAGTATCAAAAGTATTGTATGGGTATTTATAACATATCGCATAACCCTCGCTACTTGGAATTATAGATGTATTGGTCATAAACTCCGTATCACTTGTCGAACCAACAAGCAATGGCGTATCAAAATCAACAACATTGATGCCCTCATGTTTCATCTTATATAATGTGGGCGTCAATCTTTCATCAATTGCTGCATCTATAAATGATTCTGCTTGGATAAAAATAATATTTTTGCCTTCAAATATGCCAGTCATCGCATTATCCTGGTGTTTTTTCTTGCTCTTCAGAAAATCACTTATTTCTTGATAATCATTAGCTCCTATAACATCACTTTCATATAATGATATAGCATCTCTTAAACCAAATGGGATAATTCCAAACTTTTCAACAAATTGATTGACATTAGGTATGACATCATATATGTAATAATCAGTTTTATTTAGTTGGAAAGAATCTTCTTGATGACGAGCTTCATCTAGCAAACCGTTATATGCATTCCAATTATTCATCATCGGAATAATTAATAATAAAAATGCAATCTTATATGGAATACGATATATCAACTTAAAACATTTTCTCTGTAGTACAAAATATAAAATAATAAATATTACAGTAACTACCGTTAAATAAATAAGTGGCGCAATATCATTAATGGTTACAAATTCTAAAGCACTATCTTTCGCCCCGATTACTTCGCTCGACAATGAAATAGCTGTGTTAAAACGATAAAATTGTCCAAAAGCTCTAAAATATATATCCTGCGATATTAAATATATCCCAAACAAAAAACTATAAGCATAAACTACATAACGATTTAGCATAGGCCCGATGGTCCAAATTAAGATTATCAGCCCCAAAATAACAATATTAAATAAGGGTTGAGAATAAATAGTATCAACCGAATAAGCTTGTTTCAAATAAAAAAAATACCCACCTATCAGTAAAGTAAACAATATCTCAATTAAGAAGTATATAACTGTCCTTTTTGTGCTTGTTTTCATCTTTCAAAATTATACCACAGCAATTATAATTAAATCATGAACAATATTATAAGACTATTGCTAATAGGCATTTATCCACTTATTTTACTTTTATCTTTTTTGTATCTATACCACAAAAATAATTACAAGATCGCAATTAAAAAGCATTTTAAACACATTCTCATTAATACATTGGTTTTTGCGTTCATTGGCTCAATTTCCATTTATATTTTTTTTAAATTTGAAGACACCATTTATTCCTATGACTATGCCGGGCATTGGGTTAGATCATTAGAACTTAACAAGCTGTTTTTTGAAAACCCTAAAGAAATACTAAATGTCGTATATAATTCTATGAATTATCACGATTACAGTTACCTACCAGCTTTATTTGGCTTAGGATTATCTTTTTTTAATAATAGTTATGGATATTTTTGCTTAATGATTTTTAACTATTTTTTAATCCCAACAATCATTCTTTTACAAATAATATATTTTACCTATACTGACAAATATCCTTATTTGCCTTTAGTATCGTTTATAATTTTTTATCCGTTATATCTAACTATATTCTATGGGGAAGTTGATTGTATTGGATTATTTTTCATATTAATGATTTATATGATTATTTTTATTCCAAAATTTGGCGACATTAAAATAAGCGATTTTTTACTCGTTAATGTATATGCTTTTTGTGCAATCTTTTTAAGAAGATGGTATTTATATCCTATTGTTGCAATTTATTTATGTCTATTTATTAAATACTTACACTATTATTGCTTTAAACCTATTGGTAAAAATGCTTTGATTGATTTCTTAAAGATCGTTTCCTCTGGTTTGATCATGTTATTGGCAATTTTGATATTCTTTTACCCATTCTTTGATCGTGTAATACATGGTAATTTAGCAGAGGCTTACGCTTTTTATGATCGTGATGGAAAATTAATATCATTAATAAACTTTTATTCACCATTAATATTAATCATTTCAATATACGCGCTAATTAAATTATTTATTAACAAAAAAAGTCTAGAAGCAATAACGATCGCTTTGCTAATTTCTATACCAACAATATTATTTTGGAATATTCAATCATTTGAATATCACCATTATTTCATTACTACTCTTCCTATCGTTATTTTGTTTGGATATGGTCTTTGGAACATTTTAAATATAAGTGATAAGTTTTTTAAACTATCTCTATTAGCACTATTATTCATACAATCTTGTTTTGTGTTTGCATTCCCTTCGAATACTATGCCTATTTTTACTAATGTTAGAAAAAGACCACAGGTCTTAGAATACAAACAAGATGTTGTTGATTTTTCTTATTATTTAAAATCAATTTTAATAGAAGATTGGCAGTCTGCCTACATTGCATCTGGAAACTCAATCATTAATGACAGCCTAATCAGAAATGCAATTTTACCAGATTTAGATATGCCACAAATTGATTTTGCTACCTTGGATTTAAGAGATGGTTTCCCTAAAGATATTGAATACATTCAATACATCGTGACTTTCGATCCCATTTTATATTCCGATCAGGAATACCAACACATTTTCGAAGTCTTGTCTAACGCTATATGGAATGAACCACTGTTTAAAAACACATACAATTTAATTCATGAAACAAAAATAGATGACATAAACGTCCGAGTATATGAAAAAATCTCTGACATTACGCCAGAGATGAAACAATACTTCTACGACCAAATGATTTCTTTCTATCCAGATCACGAAGATTTCTTTAAATATATTTTGGATTAATTTAAGCTTCTTTGATTTCGCCCGCTTGTTTAAGCGACCATTTTGCAATACTTGGACCAATTAATTCATAAATCAATGTTCCACACAATACGACAGCTCTAATGGTTTCGGCATATTCAGGCACAACCGTTTTAGCTACTACTGTTAAACCAATGGCCACACCAGCTTGAGGAAGCAGAGCGAATCCTAAGTATTTTTGAACGCAATCTTCAGCTTTTGATATTTTTGCACCAACTGTTGCGCCAATAATTTTACCAATTGATCTAACAACAATATAAATAACACCCACTAGTCCTATCGAAGGCAAAATACTTAGTTTCAGATCCGCCCCCGAAAGCACAAAGAATAACATAAAGATAGGAGGAGTTACTGTATCAGCAATTTCCATAATCTTATCAGAGTTATTATAGATATTGCACAATACTGCTCCCATAGCCATGCATGTCAATAAATCGCTCAAACCAAATATCGAAGATATGTATAAAGCGATAAATATATAAACATAAATGAGAATTTGCCTATTATCTCTTAGTTTATGAATCTTTAACGAAATAGTAAAAATAAAGCCAAGTATTGCACCAACAACTAATGATCCACCGATTTCAATTAACGGTTCAACTAGTTGGCCAATCATCGAACCTTCACCTGGATGATTTAACATAGTTGCAATTGCGACCGCAATACCAAAAGCAATTAGTGCAACTGCATCATCAAGCGCAACAACACTCAATAGTGTTTCGGTCAATGGGCCTTTAGCTTTATATTGGCGGATTACCATAATTGTAGCAGCCGGCGCTGTAGCGGCAGCTATTGCTCCCAGTACAATCGAAAACGGAATATCAAATCCAGCAATAATTAATACGATTATTACCAAGAAAACAGCTGTCAAAGCTTCAAATATCGCGATAACAATAGGAATTACACCTACTCTTTTAAAGTAAGAAGCCTTAAATTCACTGCCTATTGAAAAGGCAATAAATCCCAATGCCACACTAGAAATAAAGTCTAGACTGACGATAATGTCTTCGTTGATGATATTCAAAATTGATGGGCCAACGATTAGACCACCAATTAAATATCCGGTTACATTTGGAAGATGAATAAACTTAGCCAATTTACCAAAAACTAGACCAGCAATTAGACATAAGGCAATATTTAATAATGCTTGCATTATATTTCTTCCTTTACTTTATTGCCTTTAATAAATGAGATGGGCAAAGTGAAAACAATACCATTGTCAGGACGATCTAAATCTCCAACAATGCTTTCGATAATTTCAACCGCTTTACTAACACGATTGTGTTCAAGAGCCATGAAAATCATCTTGTTATTAACTTTTGAGTCATTTAATAAATAACGCAAATTCAACAATGCATCATTATCTCTATCAGCTAACAATCTAGCCATTCCTTGTGAATCTACAATCGTTGCACGAAAATCTTCTTCATTTGAAAAACGATCTAGTAATTCATCTAAGTACTCAACTTTACGCATAATATATATCAATAATTCCATCTGTGTTCCCCCTTTTATGATTAAACACAGACTATTATAACGCTTTTTTATAATGTTGAAGCAACTTCTAACGCTTTCTTTACTATCGCATCCATATTGTAATATCGATATTCCGCAAGTCTGCCAATAAGAATTAAATTCTCATAATTGTTTGCTAATTTAACATAGGATTTATATCTTCTATCATTTTCTTCAGTAAATACCGGATAGTATGGAATATTACCTATTTGAGCATTTCTATCATAAGCCATAGGATATTCAATATGAATATATGTGAGATCTTCTATTTCATTTTCCATAAAATGCTTATATTCAGTTATTCTTGTGTATGCTCTTTCTTCTTTTGGACAAGGATAGTTTTCTGTTGCTTTCTTTTGATATGTCCCCTCTTTTCTTTCTAACTTCAAATCTAAAGAACGATATGGAAGCTCTCCTAAAGAATAGTCAAATAACTCATCAATAGCTCCTGTATATATCAGTTTCCCTTCAAATAATTCGCCATCAAAGAAAATCTTGCCATTTTTTAAAGATATTAAGTCTTTACTATATGTATTGAGCCTTAGCTCAATATTTTCATTTTCTAACAATTTTTCAAATATCTTTGTATAGCCTTCTTTTGGCATATATTGATATTCATCATTAAAATATCTGTCATCATAAGATACATTCACCGGTACTCTGGCCGTAACGGCGCTATCTAGTTCATCAGCTTCAAGACCCCATTGTTTCATTGTGTAATACTTAAATACATTCTCGAAAATAAAGTCAGCTAATTCTTTAATATCTTCATCTTCGTTTTTAAGAAGTTCCATAATCGGAACTTTTTTGCCATCACCATATGTCTGTTTTAGTATCGCTTTTAATTTAACTGATTTGTCTTGATCAAAACATTCTTCTATGGACTCTAAATTAAACGGAATAGGAACAACTTTATCTTTGATATGTCCAACAACCTTATGTTCATATTTGTACCATTTTGTAAAATTACTCAAATAGTCAAATACTTCTTTGTAGTTGGTATGAAAAATGTGTGGTCCATACTTATGAATCAGAATGCCATCTTGCATATAGTCATAAGCATTACCACCAATTTGTTCTCTTGAATCAATTACTAAAACTTGTTTATCCCTATGCGCAAGACGTTCGGCCAATACCGCTCCAGCAAAACCCGCACCAACTATTATCACATCATACTTAATCATAATATTTAACTATCCTTTCATATTCATTCTTGGTTAATTCTATAATACTAAAATGCCTTACTCCGCCAATATTTGTAATTCCTTCATCAACATCCGGATAAATATCAATTGTATCTTTCCACTTATATATATTGGTAGAATATATCTTCGATTCTTTATAACTATCAATATAAAATCTGTATTCGTTGTTTATGTGATCCGCTAATATAAACGGTCCTTCTGCATCATATCCTTCATTAATTGTTGAATCATCATATATTCGCCAAGTAGGATTGGTTATATCACTACTAGCGGCATAATGAATGGCGTTTTTATTTTCGTCTTTATACAATAGATAATATTGATTATCAATCATTGTAACATTACCGTCTATTACATTATAACCGGCATCAAAATAAATGTATGGATAACTAAAACTTTCAAAATCTTTTGTATCAACAGCGAAAATACTTTCATTATCCTGACTCGGATTAGAGAAAATAATACTATACACGTCTCTTGATTGATCATAAACAAATTCCGGTGCCCATACTTTATGACCTTCAAGTTTTAATGCATTATCGACACCATTAAATCGCAAATAATTTGTATCAAATGTAATAAAATCATCTGTTTTAATTAGATACATTCCTGGATTATCATACCCTTCAGTCGTAGTGATAATAAAATCGCCGTTTTCATCTCTGGCTACATACGGATCTCTAAATCTTCCGCTACCACTATCAGATTTAACTATTGGCTTAGTATTTAATTTTTGCCAATTGTGCAAGTCTTGACTAACTGCAAAATATATTGTTTCATCGCCAGTCAAATGTTCTGGCCAACCATCATTACCGTCAAAATACACTAATAAATATCCATAATATTCATCAATCAAAACAACATCTTTGATAACCTCCCTTTGCAATGGTCCTCGTTTTATTGTTACCTTGACTTTAATATATTCCTTCTCATTATTACTGCTTTTTACAAAATGGTTGTTTTGATATTTGGCATTACCCTTTATTATTTCATAGTCTATATTACAATCGTTAATATTATCTTGAAAAATATTAGATTCTGATATTACATAGTTTAATTGATTATTTATTACTTTATGCGTTTCATCAATAATATTTTCATCATTATTACCTCTTATTATAAAACTTAATGTTTTATCAACACTGCAATTATCGTTTTCATATGTAGCTTTTAATTCTGTTTTAATATCTTCAATACTTTCATTTTTATCAAATATTAAATAGCCATTTTCAATCTTCATGTATGGACCACACTCGTATAAAATATCAATATTACTATGTGGCAAACTAACTTTCCCTTTAGCATCATTTTTAAACTCTTCACTATAATCGATATTAGACAATCTAAGACTTAAATTTTGTTTGAAGCTCGCTTTTATCTCTTCTTCGCCATAACATTTATCACTAAATGTTATATCTTTAAATTCACCCACAAAAGAATCGCTACCTATTGTTAGTGTTAAATCATCAATATTAAAGTTATCACTAAATGCTTTATCATCGATTAATTCTCCATTTAAATATAAGAAAAAAGTATTATCGATATAACCAATATTTACATAATTGTAGTTATAAGTATCTAAAAAATAATTACTGCCACCATATAAACTACCATTTTCATGAATCAAAGATAGACCCATTGATAAATAATTTTCATCTTCCGAATTATTAATCAAGCTTACGCTTTGAATACCATCATTCAATTCTAAAATTATTGAACCATAATAATTGCTTAACGGTTTAACCCAAAATGATATGGTAAAAGCTTTATCAAAAGATAGTTCTTTTTTTATGATTTCATTTACATTATTATCCTCGCTGTTGATTGATGGTGTTTCAATTACTACTTCTTGTTTTTGACAAGCAACCAGCATAAAAACAAGCATAACTATTTTAATGCTGGTTAAAGCTTTCATAATATTCATCCAATATCTTTTGATTATCGTATTTATATGAACTTAATTTCTGTTTATACTCTTGCAATAAATCTTTTTTATTTTTAAATTCTAACAGCATATTTAATAATGCTTCATCACTGTTTTCGACAACTTTCCCCATATAATCAGCAATGATTTGTTCTTTTATACCGGCCACTTCTAAAGCTAAAACCGGTGTTCCAGAAATAAGCGTTTCAATGGTAATTGTTGGATATCCCTCATATCTTGAGGGCAAAATCAAACAGTCAGACTTTTTGATATCAGGATAAGGATTGCTGGAAATACCTTGCCAATGAATTTTATTATCAATCTTTAATTCTCTAGCTTGTCTATGCAGTTCGTCTTTTAATTCGCCATCTCCAATAATAAATAGCTCATAATATTCACTCACTTTGGCATACGCTTCAATTAATCTATCAACACCCTTTTGATTATGAAATCTTGCAACGCAAATCATATTAATCTTATCGTCGCTTGTTTTAATGCGACTCCGTTTAAGGCTTTTTTCTCTTATCACATCTTCATCAACAAGATTATGAATTACAATGATGTTATCAATGTCAAATAATTCTTGATAAGACTTTTTTACAATATTTGAACAAGCAATATTGACATCAATATAACCAAGCGCTTCTTTAACAAGTTTCATATGATTTGATGAATAATTATTTTGCTTATAATCAACCTGTATCCAGTTTATTTTTTTGTCACTATCACCATAAGCAGTAAAGATAGTACAAAATCCCTCTTTAGCACTAAATTCAATATCATAGTGTTTTTTTAGAATCTTTTGTCTTTCTTTTTTAATTTTATTTTTGATAAGACCGGTTTTCATATAGAATAATAAACGCAATTTACTGAATAGCTGGTTAGGTTTGCAACTAGATAGAGGAATATCAACACAATCAAAAAACTTTGTTCCACCATAAATCGAGATACCTTCGGGTATTTCTTTCAACAATTCCCCTCTTTTATGCAAAATCAACAAATCAACATCGTATTTATCTCTATCGATCATTTTTAAAAAGGTGTTAAGTATTCTAGCTACTCCACCCATTGTCATTTCATCATTTACAAACAAGATTTTCTTTTTCATCTTTAATACACCTTATCTAATAAACTAATCATTCTATGTTTCAAAAGAAAAAATACGATTTTTTGTTTAAAGGAACAATTTCTAGCCTTTGTGCTTTCATACCATTCAGGATATCCCTTTTCTAACAATTTAATATTTTTTCTGTAAAATTCTTGGCGCATTTTAGTATCAGCTATTTCTCTTATTCTTAATGTTGTCATAATTAAGCAATCATTAAAATATAAATCAGATAAATCATTATCAGATAAATCCAACGCTTTTTTATTCATATCGATTGCTTTATATATATCAAAAATTCTTTCATCAGCACTATGTGATATTGAGCCAGAACGTTGTACATAATAATAAAGGACTTTACCAGCATGCGAAACATTGTTGGCTCTTGCAAGCCATGTAGGAACTACTGCCAAATCTTCATACCACATACCTTTAATAAATCTTTTATCTTCTAGAAATGTTCTTTTATATAGCTTATTGTTGGCACTATTATTGATAAAAATTAATGATTTATTCTCTTGATAACTAGTTACTTCAAAATCTCCACCTGATGATATTTCGTTATCACGACCATCCTCATACACATACATCATATCAAAACACACAATATCACTATCATATTTTTTAGCCATTTGATATGCATCAGCCAATAAAGTGTCAGCGATATAATCATCACTATCTAAAAAGAATAAATATTCCCCTTTAGACAAATCGATTCCATAATTTCTGGCATCGCTAAGTCCGCCATTTTCTTTATGGTATATTTTAAACCTGTTATCGTCTTTTACATATTTTTCTGCTAATTCTATACTATTATCTTTACTGCCATCATCAATAATTAAACATTCAAAATTATCAAAACTTTGTCTTTTAACCGACTCTAAACATTTAATAATGTATTTTTCTACATTATAGACAGGTACTATTACACTTACTTTCATCTAAAACTTTGACCTCATGTCTAAATATAAATTTAATATATTTCTATTAAAATAAACAATCTTTTTCTTATCTTCTATAAATATTCTTTTTGAAAAACCTCCAAATTTTTCATCCATATATTTATATGAATATTCTATAAAATCTTTGTCTTTTTTTTCGACTGCGCTTATCAACACATCAATAATTTCTCTACTAGCTAAATACCTTATTGTATTGTGATATTTATTTAACAAATTTCTTTTCTCAAAATATTCATATATTAAATCAACTATTCTAAACATATCGTATGACTTCGAATTATAAGCATTGCTCACGCTACCATTTCTATCAATTAGGTAATCAATTCCGATATAATCAATAGAACTTATTTTTTTAGCTTCAGTTAAAATACATATCGTTAAATAAAAATCTTCAAAAATCAAATTTTCTGGAAATCTTAAACTCAAAAATAACTCTCTTTTATAGATCTTATTCCAAACACATAAATCGCTCAATTCTAATACTTCTTTTTTATTACCATCGGTAAATGATTTATTTTTGTATTCGCTTGTTTTACGCAACTCTTTTAAACAATCAACGCTGTTAAAACCAAATATTACAATATCGCTATCACTTTCTTGTATGCTTCTACAGGCTTTTTCAACCAAATCATCATGGGCGTAATCATCGCCATCAAAAAACATAATATATTCACTAGTGCTTTTCTCTAGACCAAAATTCCTAGCCGATGCAGCTCCACCATTTTCTTTTTGATACAATACAAACCTATCGTCATTCAAATATTTCTTAATTATGTCGATACTTGCGTCTGTAGAACCATCATCAATAAGAATGACTCTAAAATCTTTGAAACTTTGATTAACCAACGAATCTAATGCTTTTTTTAAATGATTTTCTAAATTGTATATCGGCACTATTATGTCAACTTTACTCATCGCATCAAATATCGATGCCATAATGACATCGTTCCTCTATTATTAGTCATCAAGAATAATCTATTCTTGATTCCGAAAGTCCTAATATATTTATTTTTCCGATAATTTGGAAATTCTTTTTTCACAAACTCAAATGCCTTGGTCATTAGTTCTTTATATTGCTCAGTTCTCAAAAATCTAAATGCACCATAAACTAAAAAATGTTCTATATATAAATATTCAAGTTCGTTTTTGTAATATTCATACAAACCGTTCTTTTTAAAATCTTCCACAACATTCTCGTATATTGTAAAAATATCATACATTTTTGGTGAATACCCACCCCCTAAGATAGACGTGCTTCTTTGGAGGTAATTAACTCCCACATGATGATAATATCCAATACTATAGGAATTAGTAAAATACTTTAATGTAACCGGAATATCTTCGTACCAAAGTCCTTTTGGATATTCTAATTTCAGATCTAAAAACAATTTACGGCGATACATTTTATTCCAAGAAAACAGCGGAGATAAAAATAAACACTTATTAATACTTCCACCCATTGATTCGTTGAGGCCTTCTTTGCACATTTCTTCTTTTTCGCCATTTTCCCAAACATATTTCAAGTCAGATACAACTAGATCCAGATCTCCCTTTGTCGCTAGTTCATACATTCCCTTATAAAAATCTTTTTCTACATAGTCATCTGAATCTAAGAAACAAATATACTTCCCCTTAGCATACTTTAGTCCAAAGTTTCTAGCATCTGATAAGCCACCGTTTTCTTTGATATAAGATTTTATTAGATTAGGATATTTATTTTGATATTCATCAATTATTATTTGGCAGTTATCTTTGCTGCCATCATTTACTACTATTATTTCATAGTTATCTATTGTTTGATTTACTAAAGAACTTAGACATCTATCTAAGTATTTCTCTACATTATATACTGGAACGATGATTGAAAGTTTAAGCTCTTCTTCACTGATTATTTTTCTTGGTTTAATATTTTCGGAAATAAATATTTGACTATTATAAGACTCATGACTAGTGTGTCCTTTGGTTAAATAAAGATGCCATAAACCTTCGGTATATTTTGAATTAGTCTTTAATAACAGCCTATTCTTAAAGCCTAAAATACTTATATATTTATTATTTTGGTAATTTGGAAATTCTTTTTTAACATAATCAAAAGCTTTATCCATTAACTCATGATAATATTTTGTTCTTAAGAATCTAAATGCTCCATATAAAAGGAAATGTTCGATGTATAGATACTCTAGTTCGTCTCTGTATTTATCATATAAATCGTTCTTTTTAAATGATTCAGTGACTAAATTAAAGATAGTAAAAATGTCATACATCTTTGGTGAATATCCACCACCTAAAATGGATGTATTTCTTTGAAGATAATGATATTTTGAGCTTGTATTATAGCCTGTCGATTTGGAATATGCCGAATATATTAAAGCTACAGGAATATCTTCATACCATAATCCTTTATAAAACTCTAATTTTAATTCATTAAATAATTCTCTTTTAAACAGTTTATTACAAACTGATAGAGGTGATAAAAACAAAGCCTTGTCTATATCGCTATTTGCAACGAGATTTAAACCGAGTTTTTTCATTGGTTCTCGCTCATTATTTTCCCAAACATACTCTAAATCAGAAACAACCAAATCTAAATCATCTTTTGTTGCTAGATTGTACATTGTTTCAAAGTAATCTTCATCTACATAGTCATCACTATCGATAAATGCTAAATATTTTCCCTCAGCATACTTTAATCCAAAGTTTCTAGCATCTGATAAGCCACCGTTTTCTTTGATATAAGATTTTATTAGATTAGGATATTTATTTTGATATTCATCAATTATTATTTGGCAGTTATCTTTGCTGCCATCATTTACTACTATTATTTCATAGTTATCTATTGTTTGATTTACTAAAGAACTTAGACATCTATCTAAGTATTTCTCTACATTATATACTGGAACGATGATTGAAAGTTTAAACATTTTATCGTCCTCCTCGTTTTATGTCGTTCTAACATCATTTGAAATCAACCGTGCATTTTCTTGTTTTAATGTAATAATCCTAAATATCTATCTCGGTTTTATCAGTACATCTTTTTTTAAATTATAATATTTTCTAATACTATTTAAAACCCATCCATCTTGTTCGTCAAAATTTAAATCACTTTTAAAAACATACCTATAATTATGCTTATAAATTTCAACTTCTTCGCAGTCGCTATCTTCCGAACATGTCACCATGATTTCTTCGTTTAGTTTGTAAATATTGAATTGATTGATATAATTTTTAACAAACTTATACGACAATAACGTTAGAACCACTATCACGCCACTACACAAAATTCTTTCTATTGATAAATTTATTTTCAACTGATTGTAGTTTTCCAAAAATAAGACAATTAGCATAACTCCTGAAATAAACTGTGTTCTTTCGCAAGCCATATTTGTTGCAACAAAAACAAGCGACGACATCAACGCAATACCATATACAATAAATTGAAATATGTCCTTTTCCAATTTCGATAACACTATAACAGATAACAAAAAAACCATAATATAATACATCACTATTACTGAATATTTTAGTAAAACCGATAACTCACATGTATAATAACTCCACTCCCCAGTTAAGCATTCTAGCATATAAGGATTTAATAATGTTGGTTTAAATATCAATATCGTCGAAAATAGAACGACTGGAACTAACATTATAATCAATATAGTCTTTGGCGTTCTTTTGATATTAGTTTGGTATATTCTAAAAATGATAACTATCGCTAACAATAAAAAAATTCTTTGGTTCATATAAAAGAAGCAATAAATAAATCTTGAATAACCAAAATGTATTTTTTGAGCAAATGTCATTGTTAATGATAAATCCGTTGACATTCTATCTAATATGCCAGGAGCTAAAAATATTATCATATTGCCAATAGCAGCACCCAATAGTAAGTAAAGAGAGGTCTTGTTTATTCTTTGTTTACTATTTTTTGAATTACTTTTTTGTGCGTATTCGCATATCAAGATAACTATTGATAAACATATTATTATTAATGAATAGTGTTCAACAAATAGCGAACTTATTAGTGCAAATAAAAACATTTTTACTTTATTATCACAAACAACCTGCTTTTTACATATTTTTTTAAAATAATTGATTATAGGTAAAATAAAAACTAGTGGTAGTACATATATTGCCCAACCAATAATCCAAAACATAGTCTGATTTAAAACTAATATATGCATCGAGAATAATAGTGCTGTCGCTAAAAAATAATTGATTATCTTCTTTGAATCTGCCAAATTAACTAATTCAAAAATAATTATCAAATTAACAATAGGATAAACTATTCTAAATAGTAATTGATTCGAATCGATTAAAAATAATTGGGTGAAAAAGTACCCCAATAATCTTCCATTCCATGTTAAATATTCATGCCCTACAGAGACAAAAACATCATACACATTATTTAATCTTTCTCCTGTTAAGCGAGATAAACTATATGAAAAATCGTCAGCAACTAACGGGATATTAAAAGAAATAACATACATTATTACTAAAAATAGAAAAACGAATACATTTCTTTTTGTTAGTATTTTCTTACCTGTTGCCATACATCTTTTCATAATATTCTATATAGTCTCCGTTAGTTATTGAATCTAACCATTCTTGATGATTCAAGTACCACTCGATCGTTTCTTTTATACCAGTATCAAAAGTATATTTAGGTTTCCATCCTAGTTCATTTGTAATTTTGCTAGGATCGATAGCATATCGCAAATCATGACCTTTTCGATCGGTTACATACTTAATTAATGACTCCGGCTTATTTAAAACATTTAAAACAGTTTTTACCACCTCAATATTAGCTCTTTCATTATGCCCGCCAATATTATATACTTCACCATTTCTGCCATTTCTAATCACTAAATCAATTGCACTGCAATGGTCATAAACATGAAGCCAATCCCTGACATTTAATCCTTCACCATATACAGGCAAAGGAATATCATTCTGAGCATTATGTATCATCAATGGGATTAATTTCTCCGGAAATTGATATGGACCATAATTGTTAGAGCAACGTGAAATAGTCGCATTTAAATTAAATGTTCTATGATACGCCATAACTAGCAAGTCAGCAGAAGCCTTTGACGCACTATATGGGCTTGAGGTATGAAGTGGAGTTTGCTCGTTAAAAAATAAATCAGGTCTATCTAATGGCAAATCACCATATACTTCATCGGTTGATACTTGATGATATCTTTTGACACCATGTTTCAAGGAAGCGTCCATTAATGTTTGTGTACCTAAAATATTTGTTTTTAAGAAAATCTCTGGATTCTCTATCGATCTATCAACATGGCTTTCTGCCGCAAAATTTACGACAACATCAAATTTTTCTTTTTCAAATAATTCATTAATCGCTTCTCGGTCACAAATATCCATCTTCACAAAATGAAATAATGGATTATCTTTACACAAATCCAAATTCTTTAAATTACCTGCATATGTCAACAAATCTAAAGCATATACTTCGTCATCGTGATTATCCAACAAGTAATAAACGAAATTGCTACCAATAAAACCAGCCGCTCCTGTTACTAATATCTTCATTTTCTACCTCCTATATCTTTGAGAAATACCCTTTATTTGCAACCTTTAATAAATGCTCACCATAAGATGTTTTGGCATATGCTTCAGCGCTATCTAAAAGGTTCTTTTTTGTTATCCAACCATTGTTATAAGCTATTTCTTCAGGAATCGATATTTTAATTCCTAATATTTCTTCTACTGTCCTTACAAAATTAGATGCATCATTTAATGACTTAGTCGTTCCTGTATCCAGCCACGCAAAACCTCGACCGAATATCTCGCAATCTAATTCACCTTTTTCTAAATAACACTTATTCAAATCAGTAATTTCATATTCACCACGCTTTGATGGTTTAATTGTCTTGGCATATTCAACTACTCTATTATCATAAAAATATAGTCCAACCGCAGCATAATTACTCTTTGGATTAGTTGGTTTTTCTTCTAATGATAATACTTTGCCCGACTCATCAAATTCAATCACACCATATCTTTCAGGATCTTTAACATATTGCCCAAAGATAGTTGCGCGATTTTTGTTTTCCTTAGCTTTCAACAACAATTTAGTAAAACCGTTGCCGTAAAAAATATTATCCCCCAATACTAAGCAAACATCATCGTCACCAATAAATTCTTCACCCAAAACAAAGGCTTGAGCTAAACCATTGGGCTTTTCCTGTACTTTATAAGATAACTTTATTCCAAATTGAGAACCATCACCAAGTAATTTTTCAAATTTGGGCGTGTCTTCCGGAGTAGAAATAATCAAAATCTCTTGAATCTTTGCCAACATCAATGTCGATAATGGATAATAAATCATTGGTTTATCGTATATTGGTAAAAGTTGTTTTGATACCGATTTAGTCATTGGATATAGTCTTGTTCCACTACCTCCTGCAAGTATTATTCCTTTTGTCATTGCTCATCCTCCATAAAGTAAAATATTATTTTATCTGCGCTTTGTGGCAAATTATAGAATTCTTTAAATGTTTCAAAGTGATAAGTATCTCCTTCTTCTATATCGCCACCATGTATTGTATATACTGGAAATCTAGGTATCCACACCTCTTCAACCTCCGGATGTTCCCTATAATACTTTATTATTTCCAATCTTTCATTCTGCCTTAAAGCTACAAGCTTATATTTATATGTGTATTCAATAAATCTATCTCCAATGACAAAAATCGACAAGAGAGTAACAAAAACTAGTACATAATTTGGGGCTTTTATATCCTCTAATGCCAAACAGATGACCACAATCATATATATAACAGTATATATTGAGCTTCTCGAACCAAATATTGGCGAATACATCATTACAATATTAGCACTGCCACCAATTACAAAATAAAAAATAGCAGTGTCTCTTCTTTTTCCATCCAAACAAACATATAGCAGCATCAAAATATCCATGACATATATAGGCCAAAATATCATATTAAAAATGCCGTTAGGATCAAGAAGTCTGTTTACCTCTCCATCAATAAACGCAAAAGAGAATACAGTTATAACTCCTAAAAACTGAATGAACGTACTAACCAATTTCACTGGCACCGAAACTTTCTTTTTAGAAAAATGCACCAATAAAATCATGGCAAGCGACATAAATAAAATTAAATAATTGTTCTTTAAAAAAGTAAAATCAATAAAATCAGGATAACCATTTATTAACTTTTCAAAGATATTCAGTTTCGCCCATTCTGCACTATCTCTTAATAACCTTGCGTTGCTTCCAGGAGACATGCGCATAATTAAAAACGGAATTGTGGCACTGAATAAATTAATCCATAAATATTTTACAAAATCTCTGGCATTAAAATAAGAATATACCAATTCTATTATCACTGCCAAAATCATTACTGCTGCAATATTTTCCATCGTTAAACCGATATAAAAAAGAATTACATTGCTCAAGATGGCTGCAACCAAATACCATTTTTTAACAGTTATCGTATGATACATTATATTGTCAATTAAAAAGAAATATACAAAACTTAAAGCCAAAGGGATTGTATAAGTAGTCCCCATCAACCATGTGTATGTTTCCATTCGTAAATTATCATCGACAGATAAAATAATTGCCAATATCACTAGCGGAATTAGGATATGTTTCTTTTTAACATGTGCTAAGTAATAGATACCCAAAAATATTACAACAAAGATAATGGGATTCACTATATTCCATATTATTCTATTCGGCGCAGCTATAAAACCCCAAAGCTCGCTAAAGAACCTGCCTGACCATGAATTATAAAAAGCAATGGCAAGTTCAAAAGGATTTCCATTCATGCCGTTTAAGGCATATCCCCAATCATCACCAGCTAACGGAGTTTTATAAGTTATATAAGAAAATAAAAACGCAATAAACAGCGCTGCAATTACAAAAAAATACCGCTTGTATTGACTAAGTTTTTTCACACAATCATTATATCATTATTCACAGGAAATAAAAAACAGACCGCATTTCGCCATGCGCATCTGCCTTTCATTTATCATTATTCTTAATGATAATAATTAGTAACCAGCATTATTTGACTGTAACGTAATATATCGTTCACTTTTACGATGGTTGATTTCAAATTGCTAGCTGGTTTTTCGCTTATTTCTTTTATTTCTTGCATTGAAGCATCGAAATAATAATCATCAGTTAATATGCTTCCATCCATAAAAATAACACAATTTTCATCATTAGAATTTAAATCTTTCCCAACTACAAAAGCATCGTTTGTTAAATCATTTAGTCCAAACAGATTTACAATTGTTGGATAAATGTCAAAAGTCGATCCGAGCTTGTCTATTGTAACTCCCTGTTTTTGTGAGTCATAATAATTGTTTCCATCGTAAATCAAGAATGGAACCTTATATTTTTGAAATTCATTTTCTTCATTAAATTTTGAAAAAAAGTAATCAACTGATAATTCGTTAGATATACCATATGGATAATGGTCACCGAACACTACAATTACCGTATCTTTTAAACAATTGCTTTCATCAAGCAATTCAATCATTTCTTTTAATCCTTGATCGAGTTTCATCTGTGAAGCAAAATAATAAGCACTATCTGTATCAATATTGTTTATCACACTCATGACCATATCATGATTTTCATAGAGTTCTTCCCTTAAATCCATATATGGCAAATGACCGCTTGAACTGATAACAAAATTAAAGAACGGCTCATCTAAATTTGTGTGTTTCAACATTTCTATAAATAAATCGCCATCATCAATCCAATTAATATAATCTTCATGATAATCTTCTAAAAATAAACCCAAATCATCTCTGTCATAAAAATGTGAAAATCCTAACGATTCGTGATAAGGCTCTCGATTATAAAAAGATTTAATAAAAGAGTGATAAGAGTTGGCATTATAACCTTTTAATTTAAATAAATTAGCCATAGCATATGGATAATCGTTGCGGGCAAAATCTTTAGAGGTAGTCCCATAATCAATGGAAGGTATCATCGATGTCAAAGCTATAAATTCAGAATCACAAGTTGATGATTGATATATAGGAGCATAAAAATTATCATAGTAAAAACCGTCTTCAATCATCATTGATATAGTTGGCATTAATTCTTGACTATATCCTAAAGGGGAGAACGATTCTGCCAAAACCAAAATAATGTTCTTTCCTTCAAATATGGAAGTGTATTCATTTTCTGCAATTTGATTATTTTCGATATATTTTTCAATCGCCATTCTATCATTGCTGCTTAACGATGTTTTGCTTTGTGTTAAAACAAGTTCGCTATCCTTATACAAGTAACATAGTGTTCCAAAACGATTGATGAAACGATTTTTGTTAGAAATAGTTTTGTATAAATACTCCTCACTTTGGATAAGTATCTCTTGATTTGTTTCTGTGATTTTGAAAATTGAAGAATATATGAATAAAGAAATAACTATCAACGACAACGAAATCAACATTTGAATCTTTAAATACTTTTTATTACCGCATAGCTCAACCTTCTTTTTAAATAACGATAAGAATATAAACCATGTAACGAGCGCCAATAAAAATAATAAATATTTAGGTTCAAACTTAACAAATATTTCGTTTTTTACCCCATCTAATTCATTTAATATTGATAATTTAGTAAACGAGAAAAAGGTTTCAAAAAAAGCATAGTGGTAGCTTTGTGCAAATGAATAAACAAAAATAATAACTATCAATATGCTTTCGATGGCTATTCTTAAATTTCTTTTAAATAAAAATAAGATAGAATTTATCATCAACAAAATTAAAAGATTTATAAATAATGCTTTTAATTGAATTAAAGGAAATCCAACACAATATCTTAAAATTGATTCACATAACAAAACAACTAAAGTGAAAATAATTAAATCAAAATAACATTTTATTTGATTAAACAATTTATCCATAGCTCAATTATCTTAATCTCTCTTATACAAGTCTCTTGTGTAAACTTTATTTTCAACGTCACTCAATTCTTGATTCATACGATTGGTTATAATGATATCGGAAAGTTTTTTAAATTCTTCAAGATCAGTAATTACTTCGGACTTAAAGAAATCTTTTTCGTGATATGTTGGTTCATAGACAATAACTTTAATGCCTTTAGCTTTGATTCTCTTCATAACTCCTTGGATCGCTGATGCTCTAAAATTATCGCTTCCAGACTTCATAGTAAGACGATAAACACCTACCACATTAGGTTTTTTGGCAATAATCTGATCGGCGATATAATCTTTTCTCGTTCTATTACTATCAACAATGGCCCTAATCAAATTATTTGGCACATCATCATAGTTAGCCAATAGTTGTTTAGTATCTTTAGGAAGACAATATCCGCCATAACCAAAAGACGGATTATTGTAATGACCGCCAATTCTTGGATCTAAACATACTCCTTCAATTATTTCTTTAGTATCTAAACCCTTTAATTCAGCATATGTATCTAATTCATTAAAATATGAAACACGCAAAGCTAGATAGGTATTAGAGAAAAGTTTAATTGCTTCGGCTTCAGTACTTTCGGTAAACAACACCTTGGTGTCTTCATCCAAAGAAGCTTCTTTAAGTAAATTGGCAAATATTTCTCCGTTTTTAGAATGTGTACCTACTACAATCCTAGAAGGATGTAGATTATCATACAACGCTCTTCCTTCTCTTAAAAATTCAGGTGAAAAGAAAATATTATCCAAATGATATCTTTCTTTTATCTCGTTAGTATATCCTACTGGAACAGTAGATTTAATTACCACTATCGCATCAGGATTATATTCTAACACTCTTTCAATCGCTTCTTCTACGCTACTTGTATCAAAAAAGTTTTTTACTTCATCATAATTGGTAGGTGTTGCGATGATGATTAAATCCGAGCTACTATATGCTTCTTTTTTATCTAAAGTGGCTTTCAAATTTAAATTCTTTTCTTTGAAAAAACTACTTATTTCCTCGTCGACAATGGGCGAAATTCTGTTATTAATCTTATCAACTTTTTCAGGGATGATATCCAAAGCTATCACTTCATGTCTTTGAGCTAATAGTACAGCTAAAGATAAGCCAACATACCCAGTTCCTGCTACAGTAATTCTCATTTCTTAATCTCCTTATAAAACTTATAAATTGTATCACATACTTTATCAATGTCTTCTTTTGCAATTCGATAATACATCGGAAGCCTTAGAAGTCTTTGACTTTCTTTGGTGGTAAATTTATCCTCGCCAACAAATCTTCCAAACTCCAAACCAGCCTTACAAGAGTGTAGTGGAATGTAGTGAAAAGCCGAACCAATTTCATACTTTCTCAAAAATTGTTGCAAAGATTCTCTTTCTTTTAAATCTTTACACTTAATATAAAACATATGCCCATTGTGAACACAGTTTTCTGGAATTGTTGGCAAATCTATATATCCATCATTTTTAAGTCTTTCAAGTCTTGCATAATAATGATCAAAAGACGATACTCTATCATCACGCATTTCGTCCATAATTAATAATTGTGGATATAAATATGCTGCCAACATATCGCTAGGAAGATAAGAAGACCCCTTATCAACCCATGTATATTTATCTACTTGTCCATTGATGAATTGTGTACGATTAGTGCCTTTTTCTCTAATGATTGCCGCTCTTTCAATCAATTCATCACGATTAATTGATACTGCACCACCTTCGCCCATGGAATAATTCTTAGTTTCATGAAATGAAAAACATCCAACATCACCAAACGTTCCTAAATGTTGGCCATGATATATCGCATTAACTACTTGAGCAGCATCTTCAATTACTTTCAAATTATGTTTTTTAGCAATATCCATAATTGCTTCCATATTGCATCCAACACCAGCATAATGAACAACCATAATAGCTTTGGTTTTGTCAGTAATTGCAGTTTCAATCTTAGTTTCATCGATATTCATAGTATCTGGTCTGATGTCAACAAATACTGGTGTAGCACCAAATAAGACAATAGATGTCGCGCTACTTGAAAAAGTAAATGAAGGCAAAATAACTTCATCGCCAGGTTTTAAACCAATGAGCATACACGCCATTTCTAAAGCCGTAGTTCCGCTTGTAGTCAGATATACTTTTTTTGAATTGAAATGTTTCTCCAAGATTTCTTGGCACATTTTGGTATATTTGCCATCACCACAAATCTTTTCGCTATTTATTGCATCTTCAATATATTTTATTTCGTCGCCCGTTCTAGGCGGAATATTAAATTTAATCATTTTATTACACTTCCTTTTCATTCATTATAATTTAATTTCTTTATTTTTATTATAATATATATCACTTAATTTATTATACTTTGCGGTATTGTGCATTCTTCCTATCCTCATTGATTGTTGATGGCTCCTTTTTCTCTCTTCTTTTTGATGTTACCTTTTTATTTTGTTTATCCTTTTGAACATTTTGTATTTTTTCAACACTTAACCAATTATTAACTATAATTTCGTGATTTCTCTTTTCTTCGTTGGTGCTATGATCGAGTATCATTCCTAACATTATCAATAGCACAGTAACAATCATTAATGATGCTGCTAAAATAGCACTTGGCACTTTTGTAATATAACTAGTCACAAAAAATTCAACCAATACCGGAATGCCAACTATTAAACCGAGTATGAAAGAAATAAGTGATATGAGTCCAAAAAAGAATAGAGGACGGTAATCTTTAAACAAATCAAATAATGTTAAAAGTACTTTGAATCCATCTTCAAATGTATTTAATTTAGATTCGCTTCCCTTGGGTCTGTCGCGATAAGTGATAGGTACTTCAGCAACTTGATATCGATAAACCAGCGTAGTAATGGTCAATTCTGTTTCGATTTGAAAGCCAGGAGACATTATCGCATTAGTTTTCACAAATTTCTTCGAAAATGCACGATATCCGGTCATTATGTCATTAATATTATTTTTAAAAATAAAATTAATTAACCATCTGACTAAATTATTTCCGAGGTTATGAAATCCTCTCTTATTTTCTTGAGCGTATGTTCCATTACTTAAACGATCACCAATTACCATATCAGCGCCATTTCTTACAGCATCAATAAGTTTATCGACTTCATCAGCCGGATAAGTATCATCTCCATCAACCATAACATATATATCAGCATCAATATCTCTAAACATTGAGCGCACAACATTGCCTTTGCCTTGGTTTTTTTCTTTTTTAACAATTGCTCCAGCTTTAATTGCTAATTCATAAGTATCATCAGTCGAATTATTGTCATATACATAAATATCCGCCTTAGGTAAAGCCGCCTTAAAATCGCTAACAACTTTTTCAACTGTCAACTCTTCGTTATAACAAGGTATTAATACCGCTATTTTTTCCATAATGTCCCGCCTTTTTCCCAATCATTATCACATATAATACAAAACAAATAAATGTTAACAGCGAAATTATCAAACTAATCTTTTGAATTCCTGTTCCTGCGTATTTAATCATATATGTATGATTTCCTGCTTCAGCAATAATAGTGACTAATTTATAAGTTTGATTATTTAATATATTAATTTCACGCATCTCACCATTGATTACTTCGTACGCTTTATAACCTTTATAGTATGTCAACGGAAAAAGAAGTTCACTATTTTTATCATCATTGTACTTGTATATTATTTGGGTAAAGTTTCTTTCGTATTCATAATCATAATCAATCTTATTACCATTCTCATCAATTGTTTTTATGGCCTTGGTTTCTATCTTGTAATTCATGTTTACCGTTAAAGGCAAATATTCTGCGCCGCCTAATTCGTTGTGATTGTAATCAAGAAAATCATACATGCTATCTTGATTGTTTATTTCATCTATTGTGGCATCATTTGGAATTATCGGATTATCTAAAACAATCCTACTTGCACTAAATATATTGAGCAATGAAAATATGGTCGTAGCTCCAACTAATATTTTCTTAACTTTCACGTTCGATAAATTACTAATATTATAAGCAATCAACATAACTGATAACGGAAATAGTATAATATAAAATCTAAATAAGAATTGAATTATACTTAGCGCTTCTATAAAAGGAATTACTCCCACTATCATTAAATATAAAATCAACATTATCAATGCTATTATATTGATATATCTGTTCTTTTTTACAAAAATATAAATACTCATTAAAATGATTGTAAAAATACCTAGACTAGCATTTTTTTCAATTGAGAAATTATTTCCAAGATATGCAAAAGGTTTGAAAATATCTATCAACATTTGTGTTCCTGCACTTACATTGTTATTCACTTTATTAGCGCTTAGCCAGAAAGTTTGATCACGCATTTGTTCGAGCATCGGAAATAAATACCATGCACACAACAATATAGCAAGTATCGTTCCTTTTATAATGGTCATTAGTGTTCTTTTTATTTGCCCAAAATCTTTTCTGTTAAAAATAATAAAGGCAACTATAAAAATAAAAAATAATATTCCATACAGCAAGCTCGAAATAAGATGACTCATAACCATTAAAGAGAATGATATTCCAAGCAATTTCCATGAATCCTCTTTCTTAATCAATACTAAATAAAAGGAATATAGAACAAGCGGGATGAAAGTCATTGCTAATATCTCACCTAAAGCCGACCTAATGAATACATTTTGAATGTGATAATTCGCAAATAGATAAAGCATAGTACCGATGATATTCACATAATCATTATTGAATATTCTATCTAGCACAAAACAGATTAAACAAGTTCCAATTAATGTATAGAAAAAAATACATAATTTGTAGCATATAATTACCGACACACCAAAATGATACATTAACGCAAAAGGGTACAAAAATATATCACAATAAAATAGCGATGTGGCATAACCAAATCCATAATTGGCAAACGGATATATCTTTGGCAATAATTGCCGTTCTTCAAAAGCATTCGCTACACCCATAAAACGATTGAGATGAAATGTCAAATCTTGACCGCCAATAAATGGAATAATATTTTTAAACAAAGTAATTGAAAAAAATATCGTTATTGATACGACAAAAATAATATATAGAGATATTTTTTTCTTATTCTTAAACATTTATAACCTACTTATCAATAAATCTATATAAATGGAATACATCATTGTAATAAACTAAATCTCCGCATTTTGATATTTCAATATCAAAGTCCCAATTCTGCCACCATTCAACAATTACATAATCAATATCAAATCTATCAATATACTCACAAGCAACCGAAAAATCAGTCTCATAATAACTTTCCCACGGATAATGATTTCTTGCTATATCATAAAATTCATTATTTATTCTCTCCATTGGATAGTAATATTCTCTAGCTGTAAATATTTGATGAACATTAGGCTCAAATGTTCTCAATCCTTCAGCATGGCTGATAACCCTTAATTGTCGATCAATCTCAATGTCTTTTATTTCTTCTTGGAAGTGTTTGATTACATCATAATTTTCATAAGTCATTTTATATTTAGGCATAACCCCACGATGTAAGTAATATCCATATTCACCCGTATTTTCATTAATATGTGACGCTACATGACAATATGCAAGAAGATATACAACTAAAATGGCCAAGATATAATTTAAGTACTTGTTTTTAAAACGCTCGCTAATTAAGTACATAAACAGCATCTCTGTAAATGGATTAAATATTATATCAAAAGTTCGATAATAGACATTAGATGCAAATAGTTTGGAAATCGCAACAACAGTTAACGGATTCAAGAAAACCAAAAAAACAATCAAAAACAAAGACTTCATCCATTTTATTCCTTGATCTTTTGTCTTATCGGTAAACAACAAGACCACTCCCACCCATCTGATGACATTTACTAAATTTTGACTTTTCCCAGTGTAAATAAAGAAATAGTCTTTAATCATGTCATAATTTTGATGATTATTGAAATAATGGGCATAGTTATACTCATAGCCCGGATTAACAAAGAAATAATAATATGCTCCTCCAACGATAAAAATAATACTTACTCCATAAACAAATATTGCATAACCATAGTTGTGCAAAAAAACTTCTATTTTATCGGTTATATTCAACATAAAACTCTTATTTCTAAAGATAAAATAAAGCGGAGCTGTTATTATACCAACAATGAATAACGTCATATTATCAATGTAAAAACACGCCAGTGCATAAATCAGTATTGGCAAAACAAAATCCGCCATTTCTCTGATACTATTTCTATTTTTGTTCTTGAACATATATGCCATTAGTGCATACATTATTGCAAAAGAAATAAATAGATAAGAAGAAGAGAATGATAAACCTGCAAAACCAATGATTATGCAGATATTTTTGAAATCGTAACGTTCTTCTTTAAAATAACGATATAAGAAAAACATTAAAGCACAGGTATATATTGTCCTAAAGGTATTTCCATAATAAGAAAAAGCTACCCGCCAATAGAAAAAGTTTAGATAAAACAATCCAAAACTTAAAATTGTCCAGCGAACTATCTTGTTTGTTTTCAGATAATTTACAAAATTATATATTAACATTGAAGACATAATGGAATAGATCATCCCAAGCCCCCACGTTTGAATAGTTATATTTTCAACAAAACTGCCAACATTAAATAAATACTGATTAGCATTAACTAACCAACACAAAAACGAACCAAAATGATAATATCCTTGAAATAAATAAATAGTATCCCAATTTTTACCTATTTCACCAGTCCATAGATGAAATAAATTTATATGGTCAGTATTGATATTTTGACTCATATAATTGAGATACATTTGCGAATCACTAAATGCTATATCGATATAACATTGATAAAATACAAAAACAAACAAGACAAAAGAGGCAAGAATAATCAAACTTCTTTTTTTGTTGTACTCCTCAATCACCATTTTTATATTTTTTATACCTATATAAATACCAATCGCAAATACAACAATACTTACAATGTGTTCATATGTGCTAGGCAAATTAAATAACATAGCTGGATAATAAGCAATCTGTAAAAGCATCATCAAAAGCGCAAATCCAATGGGAGTTACAAAATCATTTAATTTATAATTAATTCTTTTATTTAAACTAATGCCGTATGCACTGGATATAAATAGTACCAGCAACACTGCAATTCCGATTTTAATCAAGCCATTCTCCTATTTCATTATCTTCAAAGCGTACAGTATCCTAAATATTTTAACATTTAAATAGTAAGTTTTCTTAGTCAATAAACCAAAATACTTATTCTTTAACCCACTATTTTTTAAATATTTATTTTGCTTATAGTTAGGATAATTCCTAATCAGGCAATCATATCCTTTATCTAATACATCTTTTCTTAATGTTTTATCTTTAATACGGCACGCACGCAAATAAGAATTGCCTAAAAAGAAGCGAACAAATAAATACTCTATTTCATCTTTATATTCTTCGTATGCATTGTTGTCGATATAGAAATTTTTAATACCCTCCAACACTTCTATCATGTCATTGATATAGACGGTAAAGGTGTGAGTAATTGATCCGTTTCGTTGATAATAATTGACAAAAGCTTCATCGACGTAACAAACTTTATCCATATAATAAGCCAAACGATAAAGCATAGAAGCATCTTCGTAATGAAATCCGCTTGGAAACGATAAGCCAGTTTTTTTGAACCACGAAGTGCGATATAGCTTATTCCATAAAGTCGCAAACATTTTTTCTAATATTTCATGTTTATTTGTATAGCCGATGTCCTTTGCTAACTTTCTATCTTTTTCATAAACCCAATAGAAATTGCAAATACATAAATCACTATTATTTCTTTTAATTTCTAAAAGCATTTTTTCATACATATCTTTCGAAACTGTATCATCGCTATCTAAGAAGCCAAAATATTCAGTCTCAACCTTGCTGACACCGAAATTACGCGCATCAGAAATTCCACTATTTTCTTTATAGTAATAATGTATTCTATCCCCGCTATTTTCAATCATTTTCAAAACAATGTCTTTAGTATTATCAATTGAACCATCATCAACCACAATGATATCGACATTGATACTTTGATTTAAAAGTGAAAAGAGACACTTCTCAATTGTCTCTTTTCCGTTATATACCGGTACAATTACTGATATATCATTCATTAGAAGTCCTCATATTCCGCCATAATACACTAATAAATAATGCAAATACTAATGAAGTTGTAAGTTCGTCGAATGTATGCCCGCTTGTGTACGAACATAGTACGCCACTACATACTCCAGCCATCAAAAGAATATTGTACATGTTCCAATATCCCTTCTTAAATCCCAGAAGCAACTTAATTCCTAAATAAATAATCATCACTAACCAAGGAGCCATTATTAGAATAAAACCAATATAACCATAACTGAAATATTGCTGAGCAAAATCTCTTTCCAATAATATCGAACCACGCATAAATGTTCCGTAACCTAAACCCAATGCTTTTTGATATTGATTTAAGGGATCCCACTTATAATGAGTAAAAATATTCTCTATCTGTCTTCCGTTAACTCTTTCTTCTAACGGATAATCAAAAATCAAATCTACCCAGAATTCAGGATCGTGTCTATAGTCATACCACTCTGTATAATAAACAGGAGGTGTCACATTCATCAAAAAAGAATAATCTTCAAACATATATACATAAAAATCACGCCATTCTTCTGAATACTTAACTAGATTTTCGCCTTTTCTCAAATATTCTTTACCGGTGCTTATTTTATCGTCATCACGTTTGACAAATCCATAATCAAGGGCATCAATCTGCTGATTTTGATATGCCGGACCAAACGGAATGATAATGGCACACATAATGGTAACTACAACCAAAAAAGCAGGGAAATATATTTTCCATTTCTCTTCTTTGATTATTACCAAAATAATATATACTGCCAATACCATAACAGGTATTAAAGCACTTCCGTACGTTGCAATACGCGTCGATAAAATAATCATTGATATGCTTTGTACAATAATCAGAGCGCCAATAGCTAACTTCTCTTTTTTCTTTTCGCTTTGATAAAAGAAATAATAGAGTAATGGCAGTATTATAAACATCAAGATTCCAATTGTATTGCCCTCTTCAAAAAAGAATTTGGTCGCATAAAATCTTGGATGAAACTGCTCTGTATCGTAGGGTAAAGAAAACCAGCTAAAGATGTTGTCGATGGTATAACCAACATAAGTGGATTTGCCAAATAAGAATAAATTAGAAATAAGAATCGGAAATCCTGTGACAAACGATAGAGTCATTGTTATGTATTTCAATGACTTTTGGCTCACATTAAAATGATAAAACACCCATACATACACCAGCGGCAGCATTAATGTAATAGTGTAAACCACTTCATCACTAATTAAAAAGACATAATTATTAGGCAAAAATAAGCTATATTGCAAACTGTCGGCATTTAGACAATGAAGTATAAAGTAAGAACCAAAAATTAACAAATAGATACCAAAAACGAGTGACACTTTCTTCTTGTTATTTTCGTATAGATAAAATGTCAAAATTACCATTAAAGGCAAAATAATAAAGTCAATTACTGTTGTAACTCTCGGTAAACCAATACTGTCAAATGTATCAGCTAACAAATAGTCGAGTTCAATAATCGGATGAATGGCAACTAAAGTCAAAGTCACCATATATATAATTTTTTGTAGTGTGTTTTTATTCATACAATAATTATATCCTTTCAAATAAAATCTTTGATATCTTATTTTTTAATCAGTTTATCAATGTCTAAATGATATACTTTCCTTCTTCCATCAAGTACAGTATCTATAGTCAAACCATTACTTTCAAGATCAAAACGAGGATGTAAATCGCATCTTCTCACTCCTTGATATTTTATACCACTATAAAATCTGCCAATTAAAGTAACTTCCTTAGTTTTGGTATCAATGAGTAACAGCTTACTCATGCAAGTATAATCAGGATAAGTATCGGTTACAATATATCTCTCATTTAAGACGGTTGGATGACCATCATCTACTAAAAGTGAATGATTGAACATTTTTTGATTGCCATTCATATCGATAAAATAATATCCATCTTTACCGTTTTTGCCCCTTAGGTAGCCGAAAACTAAATTGTTATCTACCCAAGCCATATGAGATACCATATCATTATCAGCAAGAACTGATAACTCTTTGGTCTTAATATTTATACATAAAAGACGTGTATACTTAATACCTTTTTGATACCAACGATGCAAAAAGATTGCCTTATCACTATTTGGGCTTATATCAATATGATTAACTTTATGAATGGCGCCATTCATATTTTCCTTGTGGTTAAATTTGGCTATCTCTTTAAGGGAAATAAAAAGACTTGCTTTATTCTCTTTTAAATCTAGATAGAAAATACCATCTTCATTATCATCTTTGAGCTTTTGATATGGTAAATTAAAATACCCATAATCCGGTCTTAACTTGGCAAGACGAGAAAAACTCAAGCTTAACGCAAATGATTTATCCTTACTTAAAGAATAGATAGGGAATACATATTCTGTACTTTCTAAAGTATCTATATCAACCAGCTTAGAACGATATTCTTTACCATCGAAAAAGTTATGAATAATATGTTTATCATCTATCCAAGTAGCCATTGAGCCTTGTTGCCAATTCCATGCATTAGTCGATGATACTTCTTTATCGTCGACCATTATTTTAATGTTTTGATCTAATGATAAACTCGAACTATCTAAGTAATGATATAGACTATGTCCATATGCAACACAAGGTTTATCATAATAGCCAAAGAAATTAGTTCCGTTATCATTAATAACTTCTGATTTAACATCTTTATTCAAGATAATTCTTTCGTTATTTCTAGTATAAAAATACTTCGCAAAAAAATGATACTTTTCGTATATTTTAGCTAAATTTTTATTATCCAAAATAACTTTTTTTACATTATCTTTTAAAGAACCATTTATTTTTCTTTTAACCATAGTATCGTAAACAATTTTACTTTTTTCCTTATCAAGAAGGTTTAGTTTTTGTTGGAGCATCTTTTCTCCTTCTTGATTGTATTGTTTTACATATTTGGTAATACTATTTCGATGGTCGATAAGTAAGGGAATAATGGTATAGATAAGTTCATATTTTTCTTTTTTTACACTATCATCAGCATTGATTTGCTCAACTTTATAAAAAATAGAATAAACCCCTTCAAACATACGATAATAAAAAATATCGTTGTCATTTTCAATTTGGTTTAACATAGTGGTTAATACCGTAACCCAAGCATCGATTACTGTTGGTTTTAAGTCGGTACGTGTATTGCCTTCACGATTTATCAAATAGTATGAAAGAGGTTCTTTAACATATACAACTTTTTCAACTTTTGATAATGTATAAAAATATAACAGATTGTCCGTATATGAAACTTTATGAGGGAATTTAATATTGCTGACTATGTCTTTTCTATAAAGTTTTGCGTGCGGAGATGGCTCTAGGAAATAAAAAGTTTCAAATTCCTTATTTCCCTTCTTATAAAGATGACCATCTAATAATGTTCCGTATTCCTCATTAAATGATTTATCATATTTTATTTCATCATTATCGCTATATACCAAGTTTTTAGCCCCAACTACAAGATCAGCACCAAATTTTTGCATATTGTCATATAAAACAGAAAGTGCATTATATTCTAGATAATCATCGGGATCGCAAACCAAAATGTAATCAGCATCGCTGACTTTGATACCTAACTCCAATACACTTCCATATCCACCATTCTCTTTTACAATTGTTTTGATTATATTAGGATACTTTTTTTGATATTCATCAATAATAATTTGTTCATTGTATGGCGAACCATCATTAATAACCAATACATCAAAATTTGGATAATCCTGCTTCACCAAAGAATCAAGACATTTGGCTATATATTTCTCTACATTGTAAGTAGGAACGATAATCGAGATTTTATTTTTCATATTTCTCTTTATACCATTCTACAAAATTATGAATACCTTCTTTAATCTCAACTTGCGGATTATAATCCAATACCTCTTTAGCATGCGAAAAATCACTATATGTCACATTAACATCGCCAGGTTGCATTGGCAATTGTTCAATAACCGGTGTAACATTTAACTCTTCAGCAATAACATCAATTAATCCTTTTAAACTTATCGGTCTGCTGCCGCCTAAATTAAAAATATCATAAACGTCATCGTGATTTAAAAGATAATTCATTGAACGAATTGTTCCATCAACAATATCATCAACATATGTATAATCTCTAGAAGTTGTGCCATTGCCAAACATTGGAATCGCTTTGCCTTCAAGCATTAATCTAGTAAATTTATTGATGGCTAAATCTGGTCTTTGTCTTGGTCCATAAACAGTAAAGTATCGTAGACAGTGAGTATCAATATTAAATAAAGAATGATATGTATAACAGATTAATTCACCAGATTTCTTTGAAGCCGCATATGGAGAAATAGGGTGATCGACCGCATCTTTTTCGCTAAATGGCACCTTTGGATTGTTGCCATAAACACTGCTCGATGAAATAAACACCAATTTTTTAACATCGTGTGTTCGCATACACTCCAGAAGATTAGTCAATCCCATTATATTTACATCAATATAAAATCTTGGATCTTCAATCGAAGGCCTAACGCCCGCATTAGCCGCCCAAGCTATTACGACATCGAAATTATGCTCATCAAAAATCTTGTTCATCAATTCAAAATCTCTGACATCACCTTCCACCACTTCGTAACTTCGACCATTTTCTCTTGCGACTTTTTCAACAATTTCAACATTTTCTCTTTTTAATTTCGAATCATAATATTCATTAAAATTATCGATTGTTACAATATCGTGTCCTTCTTTTAATAATCTCTCAGATGTGGTTGAGCCAATGAAACCAGCTCCACCGGTAATGAATATTTTTGCCATTTCTTTTTCTCCTTTTACAGTTGTTTGTACAAATAGTATATTTTACATAAATTTTTATTCATATAAATGTTGTTGCCTTTTTCTTCTAATATATTGTATTTATTTGAAGAACTCGAGAAATACTTTTTTCTAAACCTGAACACATCATCAATAAATTTTAATACGAATTTTTTATCGCCTAGTGTCATTGCTTTGCGTAGTGATTTAATTAAATTGGTATTTACTAAATAATATAATTCATCATAAACTTCGTCAAAATATTCTTTTTCTATATAATAGTTGACAATTTCTTCGCACATATCGATAATGTGGTAAATCTTATCATCAACCATTCTTGTGATATTATTCGGTCTATCAACTAAATAATTATAATACGCTTTATTCTCATATCCTATTTTATTAGCTAAGTAAAGCAATTTTGCAGTTGTACCCAAATCTTGGTGGCGATAGCCATATGGATATGTAATACCATTGTCAATAAAAAGACTTTTTTTATACATCTTATTCCAGGCAGCGTTGGGAGTTTTGGCTAAAATGCTTTTATTTTCTTTTAAACTTGTTACAGAGTCATCAATGTCAAGAGATATAAATTCACTGGTATTTTTTTCTAAATAATATTGATTATACCCAAAGACAAAAATATCTAAATCATCGTCATCCATATGTTTAACCGATGCCTCTAACATATCTTTTTCAACGAAATCATCACCGTCAATAAACATGATGTACTCACCCTGTGCTTTTTTTAAGCCATAGTTTCTTGCGTCGGATAGTCCACCATTTTCTTTAATAAATGATTTAAATCTTTTATCAAGTTTAACAAATTCATCAATAATATTCTGAGAACCATCAGTTGAACCATCATTGATGCACAATACTTCAAAATCGTTATAGGTCTGTTCATGTAATGATTTTAAATTATGTCTTAAATAGTTTTCTACATTGTATATCGGCACTACAACACTAACCCTACTCATGATTTCTCCTTAAAAATTTATTGATAAATGTCACAAGCATTTGTTCTCTTGTGACCAACAAAATTAAACCATATATACAAGTGCCGACAAGTGCTTGAACTACATTGCATAAGAAGCTAGGACCCATGATATTGCCAATCATAACCACCGCTACACTCATGGCAATTGATGCTATCACATACAACAAAAAGCTTTTAAACGCATGGATTTCGATTTTATCCCTAACAAATAAGAATTGCACAAACATAACTGCAAATTCCGCACACACACTGCCGATGGCAGCACCAACGCCAGCATACTTAGGTATCAAAATTAAATTGACTATGCAATTGATAACTGCTCCAGCAATGACTGAAGTTGTATATTCTTTGTTGTGTCCGGTTGGCACAAGATATTGCATACCAAAAACATTACTTATTGATATAAATAAAACAATCGGACTAGAATATTGTATCAAAGAGATAATTGTGAGTTGTTCAGGCAAATACCATGGAATAAAGTATGGCGAAACAACAATCATAGCCATCATCATTGGTATAGCTAAAAAGATAGCTAGATGGAATGTTGTATTTAAGTATCTATTTACTTCATCACTATTGTTGCTCTTCTCATAACGATTGGCGATTCTTGGCATCATTACCGATCCTATTGAAGTGATGAAATACAAAAACATTTTTACAAAACCTTGAGCTGCTTTGTATAGTGCAACATTAGCGGTGTCATCGGTCAAAAACCCCAACATCGTTTGGTCTAGTAAAGTGTAAACACTAATTGCAATGGTTGGAACAAATAGAGTGAATGTTGCGCCAATATGTTTCATATATCCTTTAAATACATTAAACCTTACAAAATGGATATACTCTCTCAATTTAGCGTACATAATAACTTGCCCAAGCAAATCTGTGCCGGAATTAATCACTACATACAGCCAAAGATCAGCAGGTGATTTTACAAACAACATTATCAAACCAACGCCAACTATTTTAATAATGATATTGCGAATTGAAACGGTTTTAAAATCTTCGACTCCGTAATAAAACCATGTAATTTCAAAAGCTGAAGAAATTATTGTTAGACAATGTAATACATAGATAATCTGATTTTCCTTAACAAAGAAATATGTATATGCGACATATAGAAATAACGCAATACTCATATTTATTATCTGCATCGTGATAATCTCAAAGAAAGTCCTTGATCTATCTTCCTCGTTATCTCTGACTCTAGCTATTTGTCTATTGCCATAAACATTAGCTCCTAAAGTGCCAAACAAAATAAACCACGAAGCGATGTTAGAAGCGAAATCGCTAATACCTAATGTTGTCTCGCCAAGGTGTCCCATTGTATATGGAACAATAATAATCGGCATAACAACCTTAACTAGTTGGTATAAAATATTATAAATATAATTAGTAAATAGTTTTCTGTCCATAGTTTAGATTATATCAGTATTATTGTTTTTTGTTAAACGCCACAATAACCGCTACGCATCATTAGTTCGATGTCTTAAATATAGTTATTATGTCACCTCTTAGTTTATTGTATATTGCTACCCTTTTTATTTTGCACTGTCGCTATATAACACTTAAGAGTTTGAACAATATATGATAAACTATTCATTATTGTTGCGGTTGTCAAATAATAAGTTTTTTTATTTACAAAATAAGAATGCCTTACGCTAAGGCTTATATTTCCGCGCACATAACTCGTGATATCAAAACGTCCGGTCATTTTATAAAAAGTTCTAGATATATCCTTATACTCTAAACATTTTCATCTTTAATTTAATCGAGCTAGTTATTCGTGAGTAAGATAATACACAGCGTATTTAGATGTAGAATATTCACTTCTTTGATATGTTCCATCTTCTTCAACTAAATCAACAATAGGAACATACTTATCGTCAACCGGAGCGTATAAGCCGTATTCTAAGACTAACACATCATATTTGCACTCTTTTAGTAAACTGATTACATCTTTATATTGCGGTTCTTCATCTGGTCTGAAATTATCATAATCACCGGTTGGAAAAAAGATAAGATAAAGAGAATAACTGTTACTTTCTAATTTTCCATAATTATATCTCTTCTCTTTTCCGTATAGATATGTAGAACCTTCAATAAAACTCGGCATATAAAATGTACTTGTAATAATAGCCGGATTTTTAATACTTTTATCTTCAATCATCTGTCTAACGTTATATATGACTTCTAATTCGCTGTTTGAGATCTTAAAAATAGGATTAAAATCATCGTCCGGCACAAAAGTTTCATGCCAATACGACGGAATTTGAACAGTCGCTAAAATAGTTGATAACGCTAATATTGTGACATTATATATTTCTTTAAGTTTTAAATTATCTCTAAAATACTGTAAGAAATAAATAAGTGTAAACTGATTGATGATTATATCGTACGAACGATAATATACCCAATTAATTTTATTCATCATCGCACTGCCAAGCGGATTAAAGAAAGTAATAATCAATACCCAAGAAATAACAGACAGAGGATGTCTGGGATTTTTAAATATATGATAAAAGAATGGAATTAGCACAATGAGATTAAATATCCAATGCTTATAATCATAGAAATCAAAATAATCCCAAGACATGTCCTGAACTTCTGAATAATTAGTAAAAAACTTATCGATATTGAATAGATTTTTTGTCAAAATAGATGATCCAATAACGAAAATTAGCATCACCAATATCAATGTTCCAATGCGAATAGCTTTATTTTGATAAATCTTTAGTATCAAATCATTTAATAAATATACAGCTATTACAAATATCAATATCGCTACATATACCCACCATTTTTGTCCTGTTTTGGTGATAATAATATTAACGAGTGGAACAAACAAAACAATAGCGTAATGTTTAAGAATATTTTCTTCTCTGTTGTATAAGACAAAAAATAATCCAAACAACACAAAGACAAATGAAAAAGTACCAGTTGAAGAAACAGCGCACATTCCCAGCATCGACATATAGAATAAATATAACCAAGTCTTATCTCTATCGTTAAAATATCTAAACAAAAATAGCGTCGAAATTGCATGGATAGCCATGCGATAATTATTGCCGATAAAGCCATAGACATTGTTGTAATATAGATTCCCTAAGAAAAGAATCAATAAAACGGCCATTGCCACATTAAATAGCTTGCTCTTATCTTTTAATTCTTGAATGCACAATATAGCCGTACCTATAAATATAAAACTCTGCACTATTTGAAAACCCCAAACAATAGCCGGAAGTGTTTCAAAAGACATGCCAATAAAAGATAAAGCTGTTCTAAAAATATAGATTAAAACCGGAATAAAGTAATAGTATGATTGGAATACATAAGTAATCCATTGAACATCTGTATTGGGATATGTACCAAAGTGCGGATGCAGAGTGTTCATCTGTGTATTTCCGATATTAAAACTCATCATATTTATATAGTATAGTTGATCAAAGCCATGCGGATCGCCCAATGTTCTTTTACTTGATATGAAGATACCAAAAACTAAAAATATAAGTAAAATCATCCACATCTTAATGTCGAAATGAAAGTCTATCTTTTTAAAATCTTTGATAATCAATATTAAACTAATCAAAAACAATACTACGTAATATGCCAATAAGATATAAAATGAACCATTAAATGCTGTGATTGGCCAAGATGTAAGATACAAAACTGCCATCACAAATAAAAAACCAATGATAAACGAAAATTCAAAAGGTTTTTTATTTAATTTCATAAATATATATCGACCAAGTATTTCAAAATAAGCAATCAATATAATTGGATAAAGAAAATACTGCATTAAATAACCTCACTGTCTTTTTTAAAAATCAACATCAGTCCATACGCAGCGTATGGTAATAAATACATAAAATACTGATATGTATAGATAGCTTTGACTTCCCAAAACATATGGAATAAAAAGCCACCAAACACAATTACTCCACATATCAATTCTAATAATCCTATCTTTTTAAAGCGTTTAACTAAATATGCTACCAAACCTATTGCCACCAACGATGAAGTAGCGTCCCATACAGCATTTAAACCATCATTTATACTGCCGCTTATTATTTCTTGATTAAAATCTTTAATATCTAAACTTCCATATTGAGCAAAAGTTTCATATTCCGGATTAGCAAATGACACTAAAAATTTCTGTGCATAAAATCTAGGTATAAGCATCGGTCTTTCTTTAAAGCTTTGAAGTACACCATCAATGAATTCCATTGCTCGCTTTTCAGTAAATTCTTTGACAAAGTCGTTTTCATGATGGAATACTTCAAATTCATTTGTATATCCGCCAGGGTGTCTTTGATCATAATTCAATCCATAAGCAATCCAACATATTTTAGGCAATGAATTATCATAATTGTTACCACTTCTTTTTTCCCAAAACTTAACCACACCAGTCGTACACATAAAAATACTGAAAACCAGTAATACAATCACTCCACTATAAGTCCATTTTTTATGGTCAACGATGTAGATAAACAGATATATTATTTCGGCGATAATAATAATCATACTGTTATTTTTTATTGCCACCGAAAATACAATCGCTACAAAAGACAAGGCCAAATATCTAATCTTTTCTTTTTTGTAAAACAAAATGAACAAATATACTGATAATAAAGCGGTAGAATACGAAGCATTGTTGCCATAAACAAAGAAGGAATAGAAGATCAACTGCATCGACATGAACATTAGCATGATTAAAATGGTGTTCGCTTTATCATTATTAAACAATTCATCGCATATCTTATATAGCGATAGATAGCCAACAAGCGCAAACGCTAGGTTGACAAGGCGAATAGCTGTGGTTGCGTTTTCACCAAATAATTTTGTGTAAATCAAAAAATAACTAACTAGAGTTAGATTATGCGGATATGTATTTATGTAGCTTTTATAACCTAAAGGACCATAATCACCTCTGGCGATGTAGCTTGCCGCCTCAAAGCAATTATATGCATCGTCATATTCGACTAAAACACTGGGATTAGAGAAAATCCAATATAAGCCGACTAACAAAGACAGTGCAAGAAACGCCATCAAAAAGTATCTATTGTTAATTTTAAATTTAGTTTGTCTAAAGTATAACCAAAGAGCAATCAATCCGAGCACTATCAATATGATATTTATTGGCGTCAAACCAAACAAATAATTGGCTTTATTGTCACCGACATTATATTGCCTAACTGTAAAAAAGATGTTGGCAATAGCATATAAAATTACAAATACTGCAAAAGCGTATTTAGCAACTATAATCGAAAATCTATCTAATTTACTACTGTTCATTTCTAACCTCTGATGTATCAACTAATATATTATAACCAATTGTAAATATATGTCGATTTATTCATATCTTTTTCTATCGCCAAAACACAATTAAAAAATCTTAACAGAATATCAACTCCATTAAGATTAAAATAACTTTGACTATTTGTTATAGTAGGCAGATGCAATCTTAGCTCCAAGTTTGGCGTTGTTATAAACCAGAGCGATATTAGCTTTTAAGCTTGCACCATCACTTTCTTCGACGATCTTCGCCAATAAGTAAGGTGTTACATCTTTACCTTTAATACCTTCTCTATCAGCTTCTTGGATTGCTTCATCAATTAATTTATCGATATATTTTTTATCCATTGACGATTCAGCTGGGATTGGGTTAGTGATCAGTACGGCACCTTTTAGGTTTAAATCTTCTTTAGCCTTAATCATTTCAGCGATTTCTTCTGGTGTATCTAAACGAAGATTTAATTTATATTCCGATTCAGCAGTAAAAAATTGAGGCAAATAATCAGTTTGATAGCCAACCACCGGAACACCTTTTGTCTCTAGATATTCAAGTGTTCTTGGCAAATCTAAAATTGATTTTGCACCAGCACAGATAACATTGACATTTGTCATTGACAATTCTTCAAGGTCAGCAGATACATCTAGAGTTTCTTCATATCCACGATGAACACCGCCGATACCACCAGTAACGAAAAATTTAATTCCTGCCATATTTGCACAAATCATTGTTGTGGCTACCGTTGTTGCACCCATCTCTTTTTTAGAGACAACTTTTGCTAAATCTCTTCTTGATACTTTTGCAACATTTTTAGCAGTGGCTAAATTCAATAAATCTTCTTCCTCAAGACCGATTTTAATCACACCATCAATAATAGCAATAGTCGCAGGAACTGCTCCATTCTCTCTGATAATGCTTTCACAAGTCTTAGCCATCTCAACATTTTGTGGATATGGCATACCGTGAGAAATAATTGTAGATTCTAATGCAACCACCGGTTGATTGTTTGCAAGGGCTTCTTGAACTTCTTTTTTAATATCTAATTTCATTGTTTTATCCTTTCATTCATCCAATGTAATAATACCATAAATAGTGATGTTTTTATTTGCAGTAACTTTGTTATAGGATTACTTATTTTAGTATTCTTTTGCTTCTTTACTATGACTTTTTACATAAATGGCAATAACCTGCAAATCACTTGGGTTAATACCCGACACCCTTGAAGCCTGTCCAAGGGTCAATGGCTTAATTTGATTCAATTTTTGTCTAGCCTCCAAAGACAAATTGTCCATATGCAAATAGTCGATATTTTCATCTAGACGCATCTTTTCCATTTTTTGCATACGGTAGGCTTCTTTTTTAGCTTTATTGATGTAGCCATCATATTTAACTTCGATTTCTAGTTGTTCTAAAATACTTTCATCTTCTTCGACCTTTAATAAATTAAAAATTTCTTTAGCCTTAACATGTGGTCTTTTTATGATTTCAAAAGCATTGTAACCACCGTCTTTTTCATCATAGCCAATTGAAGATAAATATTCATGAATACCACTACCTTTACTTAGCTTCGTATTTATCAAAAAATCCTTTAATTCATTCAACTTTTCTATCTTGTTTATATATTTTTGGTATCTTTCTTCACTGATTAAGCCGTATTTATGTCCGTAATCAATTAGTCTTTGATCGGCGTTATCATGCCTTAGTAACAAACGATATTCGGCTCTTGATGTAAGTAAACGATAAGGCTCATTTGTTCCTTTAGTAATTAGATCGTCAATCATCACTCCAATATATGACTCATCTCTACGCAATATGAACGGTTCTTCGCCTTCTAGTTTCAATTTAGCATTGATACCAGCCATAAGCCCTAATCCTGCCGCTTCTTCATAACCGCTTGTTCCTAGGATTTGACCGGCAATAAAAAGATTTTCAATATTTTTACACTCTAAGTTAGCTTTAACCTCCAGTGGATCTATTGCATCATATTCAATGGCATAAGCATATTTTTCTATTTCAGCGTTCTCTAGACCGATTAAACTATGCACCATTTTTTCTTGAATATCTTCAGGCATCGATGTCGAAAAACCCTGAACATAAGTTGTATCTAATGACAGGCTTTCAGGTTCAAGAAAAATCTGATGTCTCGGCTTATCGCTAAAACGAACAATTTTATCTTCAATTGAAGGGCAATATCTTGGACCTACCCCTTTTACAACTCCTGAATACATACTTGAACGGTTAAGATTATCTTTGATGATATTTAGGGTTTCTTCACTGGTATAGGTTAGATAACACGGGCTTTGTTGATCAAATGGTAATAAGTCTTCGCTTTCTTCACTAAATTGAAGCTTAGCATCTGTACCCGGTTCGTATTTAGTTTTGGAAAAATCTATACTGTCAGTTTTAACTCTTGGCGGAGTTCCGGTCTTCAATCTGAATAATCTCAAACCAGCCTTTCTTAACGACTCACTTAAATTTTTAGTTGTAGCATCACCGTCTGGACCTTCAGATTTTGTCTTATTTGAAATCATAACGGTGCTATCCATATATGTTCCTGTGGTTAAAATAACCGTCTTTGCAAATAACTCGCCATAATTCAATAATCTGGTGCCTTTAACCTTACCATCTTCAACAATAACCTCTTCAACAATGTCTTCAATGACTTCAAGATTTTTGGCATTTAAACAAATATCTTTCATCATTTTCGAGTATTCAAGTTTGTCGCTTTGAACTCTCAATGACCAGACGCCCGGTCCTTTAGTTGTGTTCAACATTTTAAATTGTAAAGCAGTTTTATCAGCTACTTTTGGCATCATACCACCTAAAGCATCTATTTCTCTGACCACAATCCCCTTGGCCGGACCACCGATAGACGGATTACACGGCATCTTGGCGATATGATCTAAATTTATAGTAATCAAAGCAGTTTTTTTGCCTGTATGAGCTAAAGCCAGTGCCGCTTCAACTCCGGCATGACCTGCTCCCACTACTATAGCATCTAGCATAAAAATGCTCCTTTTATTTTAGAGTGAATTTCGATCATTTTTTCATAATCACTTGGCAAGGCTTTAAAGTTGTCGCTTTCAATATCTTCATAAATATCGATCAAGGCCATATATAAATTAAACAGTTTTAGGTTGCTGGCTAAAATATACAGCCCTTTAGTTGCTTCTTTAGCCATTGCATAATCTTCAGTTTCTATAAAATGTCTCAGTTCAACAAAAAAACTATCTTCTAAATAGAAAATAAGCGCTTGTTCATACTCTTCTAAATTTGGGTATTCATCAATGATCAAATCATAATTCAATCCACATAAAATATATTTATTTTTCATACTCTATATTATAATCGTATTATTTTTAATTTTACACCAAGATACAGCTTTTTATTAAGCTCAATCATATGTATAGTAAGAACAGTATAAATTAAAATCTTTGCCATCTGTATATGCTTCACCGATGATTATTGTAAAAGAATGATTTGTATTATACGAATCTATAGGTTCAACTCTATAACCCTTTTTATAATCATTTATCATCGAGCTAAGTTTATCTCTATAAATGTTAAAATCCATTTCAAATAAATCACTCAAATAAGAAATTATTTTGTCTACATCATCGCTATAACTGAAGTTTATATTTGTCGAAATGCCATTAACAACAATGTCGTTTAATCCCCTATATTCATAATTGATATAAATGCCATTATAATCATCGTCGTAATAATTAATACTTTCGTCATCATTGTTTTCATCATAAAGTGTAAATCCGTAATTCGATGGATTAAATGTATATCGTTCTTCAAAAATCTCGACTGCCCTATCGTATCTAAAATTATAAAACGTCATTGACGCAAAGCATAATAATGTAGCTATCAGATATATTAAAATTCTTATTTTATGATTTAGGTTGTACTTCAAAGAATTAGATGAGTAATTAAATAACTTGATTACACTATAAACAAAAGCTATGACAAGATATGATATAGCGATAATTATATAAATCGCCATACCGCTTATATTCATTCTCATAATGTCAATCTCACTTAAAACGAAAAATAACATCGGAATTCCCGTAAGCAGTACCAATAAATCAACAAACAGAGATACAAAAATCTTTAATCTTGTATCCGGATTAAATAAATTCTTTTCTTCTTCATTATCAATATACTTTACATAGTCTTTTAATTTCATAAAACACCTATCTACATTTTACTACATTCAATATACCTTATAAAATAAAAGCCGTTACGTATGCAACAGCCTAAATTTACATATGGCTGGGATAGTTGGATTCGAACCAACGAGATGGCAGATTCAGAGTCTGCTGCCTTACCGCTTGGCTATATCCCAATGACTTATCCATTATAACAGATTAGTCATTTAATATTCTAGTCAAATCTTCTTCACCAATAACTTTAAAATCAATATCTATATCATATGGATATTGATTAAGAAAATAATAACGATATAGATAAGCTTGTCCAATAATAATCCTATCATCTAAGTTTTTTTCTTTATAAAAAACGATAGTAAGCTTGTTTTCATTTATCTTATAAAGTTTTAACTCATCACTATTAACCAGTTCATATTCCGGATGTTCAATCGAATACTTTTTTAGTGCCTTGACAGTATTATTTTTAGCTTTATCGCTAAGCGGTAGTTTACTTATATTTCTTGAGAAATAATTTAAATACAACCTTATCTGTTCTCTTTCGCATAGTTTTTCACTATTATCAGCAACTGTCCAAGGATCAATGGCATTTTTAGCGTATTCTAAAATTTTAAAAGGAATGTTTATGTCATTTAAGTAAATATAACTTTCTATCTGTTTTGAAATATTCATTCCATATTCGCTTAAATAAATTGGATTTTGAAAGAAAACTACATCAGTTAAATACAAACTAGATATTTTATTTGGGGTCTTAGAATCTTTGCTAACCTTGTTGATAGCACCGATAAATTCTTTCTTAGAAATATATCCGTTGTTCTTGCCGTATTTCTTCCACATCGTGTTTGGGCTGTATACCCTTAACTCTTTTAATCGTCCAAAACCGATAATCCCTTTTTCTCCATGACGGCGATGTATTTTGTCTTTGCTCAAAAAGAATACTAAATCGCCGATTTTAAAATCACTAAAATTTATATTAGTAGATAAGCGCCAAAAATTCATCGTATCATTTCTTAATAAACGATGATTCTCTAACATTTTTGAATCAGTTATGTAAGCGATCGCTGTCATACACTTATATTATAAACGATTTATGTAATTGTATGTATTGTTAATAATGCTATTTATGGTGCTAATGATTTCATTTTGTTTTATATGATCATAATCAATAATACCTATCTTTAATCCATGTGCCTTCAGATAAATACTCGGATTCATTTCTCTCAATTTATCTAAAGTGCAAATTATTGGTTTTGATAATCTGTTGCCGAATCTCTCCTGATGAGTTTTAATTTCATTTAAAGCGTCAGTTTCAACCTTGTTTGATTTAATACTGATAAAGCAAAGCCGATTATTCTTAACTGCAATACCATCGATTTCGCACATAATCGGATAATTGTTATCTTTGTCCTCGGAAAAATCAATCATCACGCTCATCATTACTTCTTCAAATATTTCGCTTCTTTTTAATATTAAGTAAATATAAGATTCTAGCCATGAACCAGATACTTTAAATAAATCTTCTATTCTTTTATTTAAAAAAGTGATTTTATCGTGCTTAATATCAAATAGATGATATGGTTCATACTTTTTATAGAGATTATCAGTAATTATTTTATTTACATCTTTAATACGATATCCATTTTCATCTTTGATAATGGAATGATTTACTTTTTGAATGTAGCTAATGAAGTTTGAATAATCACCTAACGATTTTTCGACGACTTCAACTATTAAATCATTAGTCTTTTTATCATTGCTATCGGGTTGTGTGTGCATATGATTTTTGATGACACCACCGCTTAATCTGAGTAAATCGTCAATGGTTAAAGAAAAGACCTTATCCGTTATCACTTTATGACTCCGATAGTCTTTGATTACATTTTCTTCTCCATCATAATATATAATCTTATGATTATATTTAAGGGCTTTTTCAAATAAAATAAGCGACAAATATTTAGTTGAACCAACATCAACTATCACATCATCGTACTCTTTAAGATATCTTTCTATTTCTTTTTCATCATTCTCAAGTTGTTTGTAATGAATATTAAAATCTCCGTATCTTTCAAGTACGAGTTTATTGTTATTTAAGCGATTTTTACTTTGTTTATGATGATAAATGTAAATAATATTTTTAACATTTAAAGATAAAGGAGTTATTACATTATTTAAATATTCTTTTTCATCAAAAACTTTGATTATTGTAAGCATACTATTCTTCAAACTTGTGACGATAATTAAGGGCCTTAATAAGCGTCATGTCATCGGTATAATCAAGACTAGAGCCCATAGGTAAACCATGAGCAAGTCTGGTTACTAAAACATTTTTATCTTTTAAACATTTATCAATGTATAAAGAAGTTAATTCACCGTCCATCGTTGGTGATATAGCCAATATCACCTCTTTGACTCCGTCTAATCTTTCAAATAATGAACTTATATTGATGTCTTCAGGGTATACACCCTTGCTAGAAGATATAACACCATTCAACACATGATATAGACCGCGATATTGTCCAACTTTTTCGACAGCTACTAAATCTTGAGGATATGCGACAACCATGATTGTCCTATAATCACGATTTTCATCTTTACATATCTCACATTTGTCTTCGTCAGATAAAAAGCCACACACCTTACAGCGCTTGATTTTTTTAAGGGCATTAAGACTTTCGACCAATTTATCGATATCTTCTTTTTCTCTATCCAGTAAACTAAAGGCATATCTTTGAGCTGTTTTACCGCCAACACCTGGCAACATTTCTAACGCTTCAACTAATTCATTAAATTTTTTTGGATACATATACACCCTTTAGAATTTTAAACCTTTAGTCAAACTGCCGAGATTTGATTCCGACACCTCTTCGATTTTCGCAATCGCTTCATTAAAAGCTATAACGATCATATCTTGTAACATTTCTATATCATCTTTATTAACGATTTCCGGATCTATGGCTACCTCTTTAACTCTCATACTACCATTTACAGTAACCTTTACTAAACCATTAGATGCTTCACCAACAAAATCTTTATTTTCCAATTCTTTTTGAGCTTTTTGCATCTGTGCTTGCATTTTTTGTGCTTCTTGCATCAACTTATTAAAATCCATTTTAATCCTCCACAACTAATTTATCGCCAAATAATTCATATAATTCTTCTTCTTTTGTTTTAGGTTTGACTGCTTCTCTTTTATATTTTTCTATTTTCATATCTTTATCAAGGTGATAATTTTCCGGATGAAGCTTTGCGTCCCTGTATATCGTAATCAAATGATTGCGTTCTTCTAAATCAATGGCAAATGGCATTTTATCAATGCCAAATTCATCATTGAAGAAAAAATATAAATCTTCATTAAAAATTCTATCGTTTATCTTAGCGTTTTGAATTTTATCACCACATATTATCATCGCATCTTTGCCGCTGGCGAACAATTCTGCCCCATGAAGAGCTTGATAAAATTTTCTTCTTTCAACTTCCAGTTCATATAATCCGATACGGTTAAAGATAATTGAATCACTGGTTTTTTCATCACGATTTGCACCAATTAAAATATTAAGTAAAATTTCATCATTGATATTTATTTTGCCTGATACAGTAATATTTTCTTCTTCAGCTTTCACATTTTCTTCTTTTGTGATGTTTGCATCATTTATAGGAATTGACGGATTATCGTTGGTATCTTCACTATTTATGTCGTTGATTTCATACGAATTCAAAACAGTAGTTTCCTCAATATTTGCTTTAGTTTTAACCGTTTCTTCAATTTCGACTATCGCTTTTTCTTCACTAGTTGATTTTTCTGTTTTTTCTTTCTGAATAACAGTTTGATCATTTTCTTTTGACATTGTGTTTGTAACTTCAGTATCACCATCAACAACTTTATGTTTTGCAATTTTTAAAACAGCAAGTTCTAAATAAAACAAAGCAGTTTGTGATTGTTTTTGCCTATTGATTACTTCGACCAATTCATCAATATCACTGAGCATTGTATCAACATCAATCATTTGATTTATTTCATTGGCGTCATTTCGGTCAATATTTTCAAATTTTGTTTCATCAGAGTTTTCTTGAAAACGATATAAGATCGCTTCTTTAAAAATATCAATTATATCAAGACACAATCTTTTTATATCGATGCCATTAGCATCCATCTCTTCCAATTTATCAATTACTATTGATGGATCATTTTTGTGCATTTTAATAATAATATCGATTTTTTCCTGTTTTGTAGCTAGGCCATATACTGCTTTCACATTTTCGTAACTTAACTTATTGTCGTAAGCTAAACATTGTTCCAACATACTTAAAGCGTCACGCATGCCACCATCAGATAACTTGGTTAGTGCCAGTACAGCATCTTTTTCATATTCTATTTTTTCATTTTTCAATATTTCTTCAATTCTTCTGACCATATCATAGTTAGAAATCTTAGAGAAGTTATATCTTTGACATCTTGATAAAACAGTTGAAATTATTTTTTCCGGATCGGTTGTTGCCAATATGAAAATCACATGTTTAGGTGGTTCTTCTAATGTTTTTAAAAGTGCATTAAAAGCTTGTTTTGACAACATATGTACTTCATCGATGATATATATTTTATATTTGCCTAAAACCGGTGCGAATTGAGCTTTTTCAATAATATCTCTGATATCCTCAACACTATTGTTACTGGCAGCATCTAATTCGATGATATCAGGATGAGCATTATTTTTGGCAGCCTTGCAGTTATCACAAATTTCACATGACTCTCCATTGTAGTTTTCACAATTTATTGCTTTGGCAAATAATTTAGCTATTGATGTTTTACCTGTGCCTCGAGGACCGCAAAAAAGATAAGCGTGGGCTATCTTATTATTATTAATTGCATTATTTAATGCTTTGACAATGGCGCTTTGCCCAACTACACTGCTAAAACTAGATGGGCGATATGTTCTATATAATACTTGATAAGTCATGTAATTATTATATCACATCTACTTTTTACGCTTATCCTTAAAAAAAGATTTTAGCAAATCACTAGCTTCGTTTTCTAAAATCCCTTTTTCAATGTTAGGATGATGATTTATGTTTTTAGCTTCTAAAACATCTATCGACGAACCAAAAGCCCCTCCTTTAAAGTCACTAGCAGCAATATATACATTTTTAAGTCTTGCGTTAATAATTGCCCCCGCACACATTATGCACGGTTCAAGAGTTATATATATATCACATTCATTTAAATACCAAGAATTTAGTTTTTCACTCGCTATATTTATAGCTAATATTTCCGCATGACTTGTAGCTTTGTTATCTTTTACCTTTTGATTATGTGTCATCGCTAAAATTTCATCATTTCTGACGATAATACAACCAATCGGAACTTCATCTTCAATGTATGCTTGTTTAGCTTCCTTTAAAGCTAAACTCATATATTCTTCTTTATTCATATAAATTAAAAGGCACACACAAACAGAGGCTCGTATGGCTGCTTCCTTCCGGACCTGACCAAATTAGAACATGAATGTTGTGCCTTATTTATGATAGCTTATTTTTTAAGATAATTCAATTCACTACAATATTTCTCTTTTGAAATCATTAAAATTTTTAATTTCCTGTAATACATAATCACTATCAATATGTTCGGCATTCGTTGAATTGACGTGAATACATTTTTTACATCCAGCCTTTATTGCATTTTGCATACCGATATGCGAATCTTCAAACACCAAACATTTCTCAATGTCGGTATTTAATTTTTTAGCTGCATCTTGATACATTTTAATTTTATTTGTGTATTGCCCATTATCGTAAACTATATTTTCAAATTTAAACCATCTAGATAAATCAAAATAATCATAAAAGAATTTAATATTATCTAATATCGACGCTGATACGATTGTCATGTTAATTCCCTTATTTTTTAGTTCGTCAAATAGTTCTATTGCCCCTGGTGCTAATTTACCATTCGTTTTGATAACCATTTCTCTATACATCGCTTCTTTGTATTCGGAAATCTGTTTTATCTTTTCTTCGTCCTTTTCTAATCCACATTCATCTAAGATTAATTCAATAAATTCTTTATTGTGCAGGCCATAATTCTTTTTAAAAAAGTCTAAAAACACTATTTTGCCATTACTTATTTTATCCACTACTGCTCGCCATGATTCAACATGGTATTCAAAATCAAAAAACAGTGTTCCATTAAAATCAAATAAAACCGCTTCTATCATGTTACCCCCGATGTTTCACGTGAAACATTAAGATAGTTAAACTACCTTATTTTCTTTCGATTTTCTCCATTCCACCCATATAAGGACGTAATGCTTCAGGTATGTTTACACTTCCGTCTTTATTTAAGTTGTTTTCTAAGAAAGCAATCAGCATTCTTGGAGGAGCAACAACAGTATTATTCAAAGTATGAGCATAGTAATTGCCATTCTCACCTTTTATTCTAATTTGTAAACGACGAGCTTGTGCATCGCCTAGATTTGAACATGAACATACTTCAGAATATTTCTCTTGGCGTGGTGACCACGCTTCGACATCATATGATTTCACTTTTAAATCAGCTAAATCACCAGAACAGCATTCAATTGTACGAACTGGAATATCTAGCGATAAGAATAAATCGACTGAATTTCTCCACAATTTATGGAACCATTTCATTGATTATTCTGGTTTACATACTACAATCATTTCTTGTTTTTCAAACTGGTGTACACGATATACTCCTCTTTCTTCAATGCCGTGTGCACCTACTTCTTTTCTGAAGCAAGGTGAATAACTAGTTAGAGTATAAGGCAATTTATTTTCATCAATTATTGTATTGATGAAACGACCAATCATTGAGTGTTCAGAAGTACCAATCAAGTATAGATCTTCTCCTTCAATCTTATACATCATGTTTTCCATTTCATCAAAAGACATAACTCCAGTAACAACATCAGATCTAATCATAAATGGTGGAATACAGTAAGTGAATCCTCTATCAATCATAAAATCACGAGCGTAAGATAAAATTGCCGAGTGAAGTCTGGCAATGTCGCCAATTAAATAATAGAAGCCGTTTCCACTCGTTTTTCTCGCACTATCCAAATCAATACCATTTAAATTTTCCATAATATCAGTATGATATGGAATTTCAAAGTCAAATACTCTCTTTGTGCCAAATTGTTCAATTTCGACATTTTCTGAATCATCTTTACCTAAAGGGACAGATTCATCAATAATATTAGGAATTACTAGCATACGATCGTGAATTTCTTTTTCTAATCGTTCTTCTTCTAATTCACAATTCTTAATTTCTTCACCGATTAATGTAACTTCCTTTTTAGCTTTTTCCGCTTCTTCTTTTTTACCTTCCTTCATCAATAAACCAATAGATTTACTTTGTGTATTTCTTTCACTTCTCAAAGTATCAGCCTTGGTTTTGATATTTCGATACTCTTGATCCATTTGTTTAATCTCATCGACTAAGATTAATTTTTCATCTTCAAATTTCTTTTTAATATTCTCTTTTACTAATTCCGAATTTTCTCTAATCAATTTAATATCAATCATAAATATCTTCTCTCCCACCTAAAATAAAAAGCACCTTCAAAGGACGATATTAATCGTGGTGCCACCTTTCTTTTTACTTTAATGCGATAACGAGCATAACCGTGATGTTTTCATCAAAAATACAGGTAGATTTCAAGACTTTCAATAAATGATTTTCACCAAGCATCATCTCTCTTAAATATATTCAGTCTTTACTTAGTCTGCATAATAATTTCGTGCTCTCATCATACCATAAAATCGTTAATAATTAAATACTTATAAGTTTCTTATAATGTTTCACGTGAAACATCTTTATTGATAAAACCAATAACTTGTCCAGAAATAATAACCGTTATCAATGAATAAATGATTTTCGATAATGAAATATAAGATAAAGAAAGCAGTAATATTATTAAATCATTAAACAGATATACCCATTGGATTTTTATTCCGGTTATCACATTGATAGAAATAGATAAAGCATCATCTCCCCCTGGTGCTCCACCTGCCCTTACAGCTAAGCCAACACCAATTCCAACAAACAATGCACCGACAACAGATGCCGCAAGAGGATGATCGACTATTTCAGGATAAATAGGCGGAAATAATTCAAAGATGTAATAAAAAATAGAAAAACCTGCGGCAGAAACAAGCGATTTAACAACAAAATCATTTCCTAATATTTTCCATCCTGTCAAATAACAAGCACTATTTAAAATAAAACCAGAAATTGATGGCGATATATCAAACCAATGGTACAACAAAAGAGTTAAACCCAAAATACCACCTTCAGTTATTTCGGCAAAGCTATGAATATTATATAAACCGAAAGCTAGGATACAACTTCCAAATAATAGATAAAAATATGTTTGAACATTTTTATTCTTAATCATATGTATTAACTCCTTTCACTAAAAAGGATGATAAATATCATCCTTAATTTTCTTCTTCCGGCATTTCATCATCACTTTGTGCTTCTAAAACAGTAACCGTAGAAACGTAGGTGTTTTCTTGTGGTTTTATCAATCTGATTCCTTGAGTAGATCTTCCTAATGTCGAAACAGAATCTAAATGAATTCTGATAACAACGCCACCATCAGTCATGATCATTGCATCTTCATCGCCATTTACAGCTTTAAGAGCAACTAAATCACCATTTTTCTCATTAATTTGGATAGTTTTAACGCCCTTAGCACCTCTAGATGTTAATCGATACTCAGCTAATTCAGATTTCTTACCATATCCATTTTTAGAAACAACCAAGATATAAGAACCATCCGCATCACTACAAGCACCGATTACCTCGGAACCATCAACATTCATTCCGCGAACACCACTGGCATTTCTGCCCATAGGTCGAATGTCGTTTTCATTAAATCGAACAGCTTTACCATTAGATGCACCAATTATCAATTGGTCATGTCCACTAGTCAATTTAACCGCAACTAGCTCATCATCTTCTTTTAATGAAATTGCAATTTTACCGTTTTGACGAATTGATTCAAATTCTTCAATTGGAACACGTTTGCATATACCATTTTTAGTTACAAAGAATAAGAAACCATATAATTGTTCATCTCTTTTAAGTGCAACCATTGCTTTAATTTTTTCTTCTTTGTCTAGTTTTAGTAAATTTACAACTGGAATACCTTTAGAATTTCTAGTTGTTTCCGGTATGCGATAACCTTTTATGCGATATACCTTACCCTTATTTGTAAATAATAATAAATGGTCATGGGTAGACATTGCAATGTTTTGATCAATAACATCATCTTCATTAAGTGTTATACCTTTAACTCCTCGTCCACCACGATTTTGCGTTTTGTAAGTATCAATAGGTAATCTCTTGATATAACCATTTATTGTCAGTGAAATAATTGTATCGGAAACAGGTATCAAAGATTCATCTTCGACATCAACATCGCCATCAATAATTTCAGTTCTTCTTTCATCGCCATATCTTTCTTTAATATCAGTCAATTCATTTTTTATTATTTCGATAATACGACTATGATTAGCTAAAATATCTCTTAAATCATCAATTGTAATATTAAGTTCAGCTAGTTCACTAATAATTTTATCTCTTTCAAGACCAGTCAAGCGCTTTAATTGCATATCAAGAATAGAACGAGCTTGAATTTCACTTAAATTATAGTTTTCCATTAACTTAGTTAAAGCGATATTAGAATCAGGTGATTTTTTAATAAGTTCAACTATTTCATCAACAAAATCAAGAGCAATTTTCAAACCTTCTAAAATATGAGCACGTTCTTCAGCCTTTGTAAGATCAAACTGTGTTCTCCTAGAGACAACATCAATTTGGTGGTTGATATAATAATTTAAGATCTCTTTCAAAGATAATAACATCGGTTTGCCATCAACCAATACATTGTTATTAATTGAAAGTGTAGTTTGAAGCTGAGTTAAACGATATAGCTGATTTAAAATTACATCTACTTGTACATCTTTTCTGAGTTCAATAACAATTTTAATTCCGTTACGGTTGGATTCATCAACAAGTGAAGTAATACCATCAATCATCTTATCTCTTACAAGCGAAGCTATCTTTTCAACCAAATTAGACTTATTGGTTTGATAAGGAATTTCTCTAACAATAAGTCTTTTCTTACCATTTTCTTTTTCTTCAATATCTATCTTAGAACGAATAGTAATAGTTCCTTTACCTGTTTCGTATGCTTGCTTAATACCGGTGCGTCCAACGATATAACCGCCAGTAGGCAAATCAGGCCCGGTAATGTAATTATCCATCAATTCTGTAACATCAATATTAGGATTTTCCATAACTGCTATCGTTGCATCGATTGCCTCAGTTAAATTATGAGGTGGCATATTAGTCGCCATACCTACCGCAATACCAGTTGAGCCATTAACCAAAAGATTAGGAAATTTGCTTGGTAAAACTACCGGTTCTTTAAATCTAGCATCATAGTTATCTTTCCAATCAATAGTTTCTTTCTTAATATCTTGTAATAATTCCATGGAAATCTTAGACATTCTAGCCTCGGTATAACGCATAGCAGCTGCCCCATCACCATCGACCGATCCAAAATTTCCATGACCATCAACCAATGGATAACGATATGAAAAGTCTTGAGCCATTCTTACCATTGTTTCATATGCAGCGGCATCACCATGTGGATGATATTTACCTAGCACTTCACCGACGATGTTTGCAGATTTAATGTGTGGTTTGTCCGGAGTATTTCCGATAGAATACATTGCCCAAAGAACACGGCGATGCACTGGTTTTAAACCATCACGAATATCTGGTAAAGCTCTATCAATTATAACTGACATTGAATAACTCAAAAAGTTATCACGCATTTCGTTAGAAATATTAACTTCTTTTATTTTTCCATGATTAAATTCAAATTCTTCCATTAACATTTCCTCCTTTAAATATCTAAGTTCTTAGCAAAATGAGCATTCTCGACAATGAAATTCTTTCTTGGTTCAACTTTTTCAGACATCAACATACTAACTACTTGATCGGCAATCATCGCATCTTCAATTGATACTCTTTTTAAAGTACGTACTTCAGGATTAAGTGTTGTTTCCCATAATTGTTCAGGATCCATTTCACCTAAACCCTTATATCGTTGAATATCGTATTTTTCATTTTGAAATTCAATTTTCGCTTCTTCAAGCTCTTCATCAGTATAGACATACTTCAAAGTTTTTGAACCACGATATAGCTTAAATAGTGGTGGCATAGCGATATAAACATATCCACCTTCAATTACCGGTCTCAAGAATCGATATAAGAATGTAAGCATCAAAGTACAAATATGAGAACCGTCAACATCGGCATCGGTCATAATTACAATTTTATGATAACGAAGTTTATCAAGATTAATATCATTACCCATCCCGCATCCAAAAGCAGTAATCATCGAACGAATTTCATTATTATTGAATATTCTAACAGTATTAGCTTTTTCAACATTTAAGATTTTACCTCTAAGCGGTAAAACCGCTTGGAAAGTAGAATCTCTTCCCATCTTCGCACTGCCGCCGGCTGAATCTCCTTCGACAATATAAATTTCTGATATGCTCGCATCTTTTGAAGAACAATCAACTAATTTGCCAGGTAGAGAAGATATTTCGAGAACATTTTTTCTTCTTGTTAAATCTCTTGATTTCTTAGCGGCAATTCTGGCTTTTGCGGCAACCATTGCTTTTTCGACAATCAATCTAGCATCATTAGGATTTTCAAGTAAAAATCTCATCAAAGCCTCACCAAAAATATCAGATACAACCTTACGAACTTCAAAATTTCCTAATTTACCCTTTGTTTGTCCTTCATATTGAGGATCAGGATGTTTAACAGAAATAATAGCGGTTAAACCCTCCTTTAAATCATCCGTTTGTAAATTTTCATCATCTTTCTTTAAAAAATTATTGTCTTTAGCATATTTATTAATAATTCGATTTAGTGCCAATCTAAATCCTTCTTCATGCGTTCCACCTTCAATTGTGTTGATGTTATTACAGAATGAATAAATCATTGAACTATAAGTGGTATTGTATTGCATCGCAACTTCCACAGCGATATTTGTATTATCATCAGTCTGATCTAAATAAACAATTTCATTATGAAGAATTTCATTATTCTCATTTAAAAATTTAACATATTCCTTTAAACCACCTTCGTAATGAAAAGTATGTTCTTTCTTTTCTCCTTTTTCATAAATGAAATTAATAATAACTCCTTTATTTAAGAAAGCCATTTGTCTAAATCTTTCGTAAAGAGTGTGATAATCGTAAGCCACACCTTCTTTAAAGATTTGTGGATCAGCTTTAAATGTTATAAGAGAACCGTGTTTTTTAATATCACAATCACCAATAATTTTTAAAGGTTCAACTGTATGACCACCATTTTCAAAACGAACATAATAAATTTTGCCCTCATGAAAAACGCGGACCTCCAGCCATTCACTAAGAGCATTAACTACCGAAGCGCCTACGCCATGCAAACCACCTGAAACTTTATATGCTCCACCACCAAATTTACCACCGGCATGTAAAACAGTAAAAATAGTTTCAACTGCTGAAATACCTGTCTTTTCATGTATTTGTACTGGCATACCTCTACCATCATCTTCGATAGAAACAATATCATCTTGATTAACATTAATATTGATTGTAGTTGCATAACCTGCCAACACCTCATCAATACTGTTATCTACTATTTCCCATACTAAATGATGTAGTCCTTTAGAACTTGTAGTGCCTATATACATACCAGGTCTTTTTCTGACTGCTTCAAGTCCTTCCAATACCTGTATATCGCTAGCTGAATAATCATCATGTTTAACACTTGTCGATGCCATATAGTGCTCCTTTCTTAATTTTTATAATTTGACCATCGGAAACATTTTTTAATCCCAAAATATCAGTTGTAGTAATGACTGTTTGTCCAATGTTTTTAATTTTTTCTAGTAATCTTTGACGATTATATATATCTAATTCTGATAATATATCATCTAATAAAATAATCGGTTTTTTATTGGTAACATTTTCAACAAAAGATGCTAAAGCCAGTTTAAATGATATCATTACTAATCTTTTTTGTCCTTGCGAGGCGATAGTTTGAATCGGATAATCATTGAATTTGAATATAATATCATCACGATGAGGACCTAACAATGTATATCTATATAACAAATCTTTATCACGATTTTTCTTAATTGATTCTTTAATTAAATCTTCATCAATATCAAAGGATTTTTTATATATAATCATAATTTTGTCATTGCGATTTGATAAATCAAAATATATTTTTTCAATACAACCATTTATATAATCAATAAATATTTGCCTTCTTTTTTCAATTAAGTAAATATTTGAAATCATTGATTCCTCGACTATCTCTAGATAATTTTCATCAATATTATTCTGTTTGAGAAGATGATTTTTATCTTTCAACAGTTTGGTATAAGTAAGCAAAGATTTAAGATATTGATTATCAATTTTTCCTATCTCAATATCAAATATTTTTCTTCTTTCTTTAGAACTTTGACTAAACAGTTCAAGATCGCTCGGTTTAAATAGAATACAATTTAATTTGCCGATAAAATTGCTTGTCTTTAGGATTGCTTTTCTGTTAATAAAAAGTTTTTTTCCTTGATTAGATACAACGACTCGATAATCATTATCACCTACAATATCAATTAAAGTTGCATCTTTTGTTTTCATAATTAAATCTCTATCATCAATGGTACGAAAAGACTTAGTATTAGACACAACAATCATACTTTCTAAAATATTTGTTTTGCCGGCACCATTTTCGCCAATAATAATATTTAACTTAGGATGCAAATTAAAATCAATTGATGAAATATTTCGATAATCACGTAAATGAATTTTTTTAATCATCATTACCAACAACCTTATAGGTAATGTTATCAATGATTATTTCATCATTAATAAAAAGTTTTTTTCCGCGACGGTTTTCAAGATTACCATTTACATAAACTTTATGTTCACTTAAAAAAAGTGTAGCTTGACCACCACTAGAAATAATATCTAATAATTTTAAAAGTTGTCCTAAAGTAATAATTTCCGTTTCAATCTTTATTTTTTTTATCATATTACATTTAAAATTATACTACTTTTATTAAGATAATTCAATTTAAAGGTCTTTAAAGAAGTTTAAATAAATATCGTGTAGGGATATGCAAAAATAAAAAATCGCGCCTAAGCACGATTTAATTATATGTACGGACAGGTGATATTAATTGTAAGATTGAATCATCATCTTTTTTAGTTAAAACAATAGGCTTAATATCGCCATTGAACTTCATTACTATTTCTTCACTTTTTAAAGCTTTAATTGCATCGTTTAAATATTTACCACTACAAGAAATATTTAAAGGATTTCCGGTATATTCAATAATTGAAATAGTTTCAAATGAAGAACCAATTTCTTGACTTGAAGAAGTAATAGTCATCGATTCGGAATTTATTGACATTTTAACAACATTTTTACCATCTGATTTGATAAATGAAGTTCTATCAATAGCACTTAAAATATCTTTACTATTAACGATTAGTGTTTGCGCGAAGCTAGGTGGAACAAGTCTAGAAGTATCAGGATATAAATCTTCAATCAAACGAGTCTGAATAATATTATTTCCGAATATAAAGGCGATCTTTTGATTATCAATTGATATTTCTACTTCACTTTCATCTTGAATACTCCTAGTAACATCAACTAAATGTTTTGATGGAATTGTAATATTAAATTCAAATTCTTCATCTAATTCTATGTTTTTAGACGCTAAGCGATATGAATCTGTAGCATTGGCGTGCAGAACTTTGTTTTTAGCGATCAGATTAACACCAGTAAGAGCCGGCTTGGTTTCTTTATCACTACAAGCGAATGAAGTTTGTTCAACGATATCATTCAACATTTTTGTCTTAAATTTAATTTTCTTATCAGAAAGATTAAAACTGATTTCCGGATATTCATCACTAGGAATACCATTTAGTTTAAATTCAGAACTGCCGCCTTCAATTTTAATTAAAGTACCATCCATAATTTCCAAAGAAATATAATTGCCATTTATTTTTCTAGCAATTTCTAATATATATCTGAAGTCAACAACACAAATGCCTTTTTCGGTTATTGTCAATTCATTTTTAGCATCACTTTTAAGAAGAATTGATTTGATAGAAATATTAGAATCTGATGCAGTTAAAATCATGGATTCATCATTTACTTCAATTTTAATACCACTTAATGCAGGTAACGGGGTATTTGTTGATGCTGCTCTTGAAACAAGATTTAAAGATTTTAGAAATTCATTTTTAGAAATTTTAAATTGCATATTGCTCCTCTTTTTCTTTTATATTTATTAAATAATTATTATTAAGCTTGTGGATAATGTGGATAAGTTCAAGATAATCCCTTTATAAAACATTATTTATCACTTTTTTAATCTTAATAATTTATTGATTAATGTTGAGAAAGTTGAATTTTTGTTTCGATATCTTCAACGGCTTTCTGATATAGAGAATTGGTTTTGATATTATTTTCAACCTTAACACAGGCATTCATAACAGTTGTATGATCTCTTTTACCAAATTCATCACCTATTTCTTTATATGGCAGATCAAGAATTTTTCTACATAAATACATCGAAATATGTCTGGCATTAGTAATATTTTTAGTGCGATTTTTAGATATTAACTGTTGATTTGAAACACCATAGTAATTACAAATCACTTTTTTGATCTTAGAAACTGATATTTCGTTATTATTAGAATTAGCGACTATGTCTTTTAAGGCTTCTACCGCGACTTTTAATGTAATTCTGCTCTCATTAGAAAAATCGATCGAATAGAATAATAGTCTTTTTAAAGCCCCTTCTAATGTTCTGACATTTTGCGAACAGTTAGTGGCAATATATGATAGAACTTCTTCATCAATATCTTGAGTGAAGTAAAATGTGTTAGACAATTTCATTTTCAATATTGATAAACTTGTTTCATATTCCAGATTATTTATATTGATATTTAAACCCTGATTGAAACGAGAAATAATTCTTTCTTCTAGCCCTTCGATGTCATTAGGTGATTTATCAGCTGTAATACATACTTGTTTGTGATTAGAAATTAAATCGTTAAAAACACTAAAGAATATTTCATGAGTTTTGTTTTTACCGGCGATGAATTGAATATCATCAACTAAAAGTAAATCTAAATTATGAAATTGCATTTTGAATTCATCAATCTTTTTATTTTTAATTGATTGGTAAACTCCTTCAACGAAGTTTTCACTGGAAATATAAGCTATCTTTTTAGAAGGATTATCCAATTTTACTTGATTGCCAATTGCGTGTAGCAGGTGTGTTTTTCCAAGCCCTGTATTCCCAAAAATAAATAATGGATTATATATCATCCCTAAATTCTTAGTACAAGTTGTTGCAGCAACATGAGCTTGACTATTAGAACGTCCAACAACAAAATTTTCAAAAGTATAGTCAGGATTTAGTTCATATGTTAAAAAAGGAGATTTATTTTCATTAATTGAATCATCGATATATTCTTTTGCGTTGATGATATTGATAGTAAATTGATTTCCTGTTATATCTTCTAGATAAAAAGCGATAGTTTGTAAATATTCTTTCATCAATACAATAGAAATAAAATTAGGTGCCATTATCGTAGCGACATTATTATCTAAAGAATTAAGACGTGATTCTTCAAAATATTTTAAGACTTCATTTTCTATTTGTGGAGATTCAGATATAGCTTTTAAAACTCTATTCCAAATTTCGGCTAGTCCGTAGTTTATTGTAGTCATCTATAATACCTCGTATGAGTAATATCATTATAGTCACTATTTTTTCATTTTACTATTATAAAATTTGTTGTGAACAAGTTATCCACAAAATAAAAGATATATTACAAATATAATTAAACAATTAATATAACTTTTCCACAGCTATCCACATCTTTTTGAAAGTGTGTAACTTTTCCACAATTTAAAGATATGTTGATAAATGTTATTTCAAATACAGTTATCAACTAAAAATGTTGATAAAAATTATTTAAAAAGAAGTAATGAATCACAATATTTAGATATTTATCAACATATTAACACTATGTGGATAAGTCTAAAAAATCATTGTGGATAAAATATGGATAAATCCATTAAAAATAAACCATTTAATAGATAAAAAATGTGATTAAATTAAGAATGTAAAGAAATGTTTACATGATTTTAAATACAATTTGATAGATAAAAAAATATAAAAACAATAATTTTAAATTAGGAGGAATATCATATGACGATAGGAGAAAAAATAACTGCGATTAGAAAAGAGAAGAATATGACTCAGGAAGACTTGGCCAATAAATTAAATGTATCAAGACAAACAATATCAAAATGGGAAAATGATACTTCATTACCTGATGTATATAATTTGCAAGAATTATCTAAAATATTAAATGTCAGTGTCGATGAATTGTTGGATAAAACACAAAAAGAAATTAAAAGTGATAACGATATATTAGAAGCTGTTCAATACGGAACAAAATTTTTTAAGAAACATTGGATGAAATATGGTTATAAATTGATTATTGAAGGTGTTATTTTAAGTCTTTTTGGTTTGACATTTATTAAAGTTGGGAAAATGATGACAAACCCGTTTGGTGGCTTTGTAATGGATCCGATAACGAATGATATGAATGAAGTAATTAATATAATAAGTTATGCACCAACTACTATTGGAATAATTCTAATAATCATTGGTAGTACTCTTGCAATCACTGATAGAATCAAAAATAGAAAAAAAGAAAAATAATATATTGACATTCAAATTCAATAACTCTAAAATCAAATCATAAAACATTGAAAAGAAGAGTACTTTAAAGATTGAATTTAAGAGAGTCTTAGTTTAGGTGCAATAAGATATTCAAAATTAAAGGAAGATGGTCTTGGAGTTGTTGATGCGATGAGTGTCAAACGTTTCTGCACACGTTACAGTGCTAGGATATGATGGTATCTGAAGAAGGTAGCTTTTGGCTATAAATTAAGGTGGTAACACGATTATATAAGTCGTCCTTAGGGACGGCTTTTTATGTATAAAGGAGGTAAAATGATGATATCAATTAGAAATGTATCTAAGTCATACGTGACAAAAGATAAAACTATCGAAGCAGTTAAAAATGTGAGTTTAGAAATCAAAGATAGTGAAATATTTGGTATCGTCGGATATTCAGGAGCTGGTAAATCATCGCTTATTAGACTTGTCAATGGTCTTGAAAAAGCAGATAGCGGACAAATTATTATTGATGGTGATGATATTACAAAATTAAATGAAAAAGAATTAAGAAAAAAAGACGCAAAATAGGAATGATCTTTCAACATTTTAATCTATTGTGGTCGCGAACGGTTTTGGAAAATATTGCCTTTCCTCTTGAGATAGTCAATATTAAAAAAGAAGAAAGATTAAAATTAGCAAAACAAATGGCAATTAAAGTCGGATTAGAAGATAAATTAAATGTTTATCCAAGTAATTTGTCAGGTGGTCAGAAACAAAGGGTTGCCATTGCTCGAGCACTTGTTTTAAAACCGGATATTCTGTTATGTGATGAGGCTACCAGCGCTTTAGATCCGAAAACGACCGAAGATATATTAGATTTGCTTAAACAAATTAATAAAGAAATGAATCTTACAATTTTGATGATAACTCATCAGATGGAAACGGTTCAGAAAATATGTCACCGCCTTGCGGTGATGAAAAATGGCGAAGTTGTGGAAATTGATACGGTGGAAAATATTTTCACTAACCCTACTCATAAAGTTACAAAAGAACTTATTCAAACAGTAGATACTGGAGTAGATGTCGTTAAACTTGCAAGAGAATTAAAAGAAAAATATCCTGATGGGCATTTGCTAAGAGTAACCTTTGAAAATGAAACCAGTGAAAAACCGATATTATATGAAGTAGTTACTAAATTAAATATTCCTATTAATATCGTCAGTGCTAACATTAAAAATACGCAAGCCGGAGCATTAGGTGTAATGTATATTCATATCGGTGAGCGTTCTGATATCGGACCTTTAGTCGAGGAATTGCAAAGGCAAAAAGTTAAGGTAGAGGTGGTATAAGATGATTGAATTACTTAATAAATTATATGAGCCATTATGCGAAACTTTAATTTTGACTTTTGTACCATTATTACTTGCGGTTATAATTGGCTCGGTCATCGGAATCATTATTTTTATAACAGGTGATAATGGGATTATTAATGTAAGAAAAAATAAGATTAGCAGATCATTAAATGTTGCCTCTGATGGTTTAGTTAACATATTCAGATCAGTTCCCTACTTGATATTGCTTATATGGTTACTTCCATTCACAAAATTCTTAGTAGGTTCAACTATCGGCGTAAAGGCAGCTATTCCATCGCTAACCTTGGCAGCTATTCCTTTTTTTGCCAGAATGGTTGTCTTGGCTTTTAGTGATGTTGATAAAGGAACGATTGAAGCATCGAAAGCTATTGGTGCTAGTAACTTAGAAATTGTATTTAAAGTATTAATTCCTGAAAGTATGCCGACACTCATTTCATCTATTGCGGTTACGGCGATTAACCTAGTATCATATAGCACGATGGCTGGTGCTGTCGGCGCTGGAGGATTAGGATTTGAAGCGTATCAATATGGCATTATCAGAAAAAATGAACCATTGATGTGGACTTCAACCGTAATGATTATGATTATTGTATTTCTGATACAAATATCGGGAGATTATATAAGTAAGAAAGTTGATAAAAGATAAGGAGATTAAACATGAAAAAAATATTTATTTTATTACTAATTACTACACTACTGTTTGGCTGTTCAAATTCTAACAGCAACAACCCTACAACCACCGATAAAACAGTCGATCAACAACTAGAAAAGATTGTAGTGTCTTGTACTGCTGAACCACACGCTACTATTTTGGAATTTGCTAAACCTTTATTAGCTGAAAAAGGTTATGATCTAGAAATCGAAATCTTAGATAACTATTACATCTTCAATGTAGCCTTAGATTCCGGCGATGTAGATGCTAACTATTTCCAACATATTAAATTTTTCAACGGTGAAGTAGAAGAAAAAGGATACGATATCGTTAATGCTGGCGGAATTCATATTGAACCATTCGGTTTCTATTCAACAAAATATAAAACTGTTGATGATGTTGAAGATGGAGCAACGGTTGTGATTTCTAACTCTATCGCCGATCATGGAAGATTACTTGCAATGCTTCAAAATGCTGGTTTAATTACTTTAAAAGATGGTGTTAATGTTGTTGATGCAACAGTTGAAGATATTGAAGAAAATCCAAAAAAATTAAAATTTGTAGAAGTAAATCCTGAAATGCTTACAAGTGCATATACTAATAATGATGGTGATTTGGTGGGTATCAATGGTAACTATGCTATCGGTGCAGGTCTTAATCCTTCAAAAGATGCTTTTATATTAGAAAGCAGTGAAGATAATGAATATGTGAATATCATTGCATGTCGTAATGGTGATGAAAATTCAGATAAGATCAAAACTTTGGTCGAAGTATTAAAATCTCAAGAAGTTACAGACTTTATTTTGGAAAAATTCCAAGGCTCAGTAATTCCTGTTGAATAATAAAATCTAATTGATAAGTATTTAAAAACCGCTTAATATGACTTATGAAGTTGATTTCAAAGTTTGACTAATAAATATTTGAAATCAACTTTTTTATTTTCGACTGTTTCCAGTTTTAATAAACTTAATAACTGTTTACTAAAAGGAAATCTGCTAAGTGCATAATTTTTATGCCGTTTATATTGTCAATCGTATATTCATCAAGAGCAGCTATATATTACGGCCTTTTATATCAGATAAATTAGAAATTTCTCGATCAGAATTTTGGGAATATTTCTAAATACTTGTACATAAATTCTTTCATCTTCTCTTATTACAATAAAATCTATTTTTTGAAATCTAACTAAAAATTAAATTTAATTTAATGAATAACTATAACTTGGGATATAATAATTGATATGACAAGATGTGCGATTGTAGTTCCTTGCTATAACGAGGAAGAAGTTTTTGAAGACAGTAATAAAAAGCTGCTAGAGGTTTTGAAAGATTTAATTAGTAAAGAAAAAATCTCTCAGGATAGTTATATTTTATATGTTGATGATGGTTCTAAAGATAAGACCTGGTCCAAAATTAAAACCGGTTATGATAACGACGAACATGTCCACGGACTAAAATTAGCCGGTAACAAAGGACATCAAAATGCCCTTTTTGCCGGACTCATGTATGTGAAAGAGAATGCTGATATAAGTATTTCTATTGATGCAGATTTACAAGATGATATAGCGGTTATTGAAGAAATGATTGATTATTATCACGATGGTAATGATATTGTATATGGTGTTAGAAAAGATAGAAGCACCGATTCGTTCTTTAAACGTTTCACAGCTCAGAGTTTTTATCGTCTGATGAGTGTTTTAGGGGTCAAGAGTGTGTATAACCACGCCGATTTCCGTTTAATGTCTAAAAGAGCGACGGAAGAATTGTCGTTGTATGAAGAAAGTCATCTATTCTTAAGGGGCATTGTTCCTGAATTAGGATTTAAGACAGCTTGTGTGTACTACGCTAGAAAAGAAAGACTCAAAGGTGAATCGAAATATCCGTTTAAAAAGATGTTGGCTTTTGCATTTGATGGTATTACATCTTTCAGCATTAAGCCTTTAACTCTTATTTTATATCTTGGTATTATTTCAACAATATTTAGTATTGGAATAATAATATATGCCATTATTCGTCATTTCAGCGGTGAGACAATTATTGGCTGGACTTCTTTGTTTGCATCTATTTGGTTCATTGGCGGTGTACAATTGATATCCATTGGTATTATTGGCCAATATCTTGGCAAAAACTTCATTGAGTCTAAAAAAAGACCGAGATATTTTATTGAAGAATATATTAATCACGAAGAAAAATGAAAAAAATATTTTTAGGATATTATGACATCTTAATTCTATTTATGTTGATGATAGCGAATGAAATACTCCTTCGCTATTTTTGTGATATAGCTTTTTTCACTTCTCAGGCAATGCTATACGATATGTGTTTTTTATTATTTATTTCTGCTATCTTAATTTTATTTAAAGGGAAAATAAGAAAGAAAATCGAAATCGGATTAATTGCAGTTTCCTCAATTTATTGTTTTGCTCAAAGCTTTCATTATGCATATTTTAAGACATTGTTTTCATTTAGAAAGCTAAGTTTAAGCGGTGAATTATTTAGCGTAGCCGGCGAGATATTTGAAAAATGGAATCCGGCCTTTATTTTATTTATAATGCCGATTTTATTGATGATAATGATAAAACCAAAAGAGTATCAATTGCCCAAGAAATATAAAATGATATTTACGGTGGCAATGATTGCTATTTCTAATGCGGGTTATATAGGAATTAACGAATCATTGAGACAAGATTATTTAATTGATAAATCATGGCGAAAGGATTACTACCTTTTAAAATGTATGCAGAATCGAAATCGCTATTTAGAAAGATTTGGAGTCATGCAATTTATCAATAAAGATGTCAGTTTTAGTTTAAGTGGTTCAAAAAAATTAAATAAAGAAGAATTACAAGAAGTAAGAGAATTTGTTGATGAATTTAAAGTGACAAATGATAATGAGATGACCGGTTTTTTCGAAGGAAAGAACTTGATCATGATTTTGTGTGAATCTTTTGGCGAAAGCGCCATTTTAGAAGATCTTACTCCAACTTTATATAATATGGCGCAAAATGGTTATTATTTTGACAATTATTATGCCCCTATTTTTAATGCTGCTACCGGAGATAGTGAATTCATTTCTCAAACTTCTATGCTTCCGTCGATAGAATATGGAACAACTTCATACACCTTTCATTTAAATAGTTATCCCAATGCTTTAGCTAATTTGTTCAAAGAAAAAGGATATAATGTCAATTCTTATCATTCGTATATGTCTAATTTCTATAATCGGGAAATAATTCATGATTCTTTTGGCTTTGATACTTTTTATGACATGGAGAAGTTAGGAATAGAAAGATATGATGGTTATAAAGAAACAATAAATTGGATAAAAGATGAAGAACTATTTAAAAAGATGGTAGAAAATACTGATTTTACCAAACCGTTTTATAATTTTGTAATCACAGTGAGTGGACATATGCCCTATCGCATTAGTCGTGATGAATTAAAAGAAAATTTAGAAATAATTAATAGCAATTTAAAATATCAAAATTTAGATGATGAGACAAAATCGTATTATGCAGCACAGATGTTGCTAGATCAAGGAATTGAAGTTTTGATAGAAGAGTTAAAGAATAGAGGTGAATTAGATAATACAGTAATAATCATGTTTGGTGATCATTATCCTTATGGTTTGAAAAGTGATGAAGCTAAAAGCAATATTCTAAAGGAAGATGGAGTAGATATTTATAAGGTGCCATTTTTGATTTATAACAAAGAATTAGGAATAAACGAATCTGATACATTATGTTCAACATTTGACTTATATCCTACTATCACGAACATGTTTAATCTTGATTCATCGGATTATTATAAGGTTGGCAAGGATGTTTTTGATAAAAACGCCGAAAGAATGGTATTGTTTGAAAACGGAAGTATATTGAGTGATTTTTTTTACTTTGATTCTGATAAGAACACTGTCTTTGGCTTAAATGGTATTGATGACAACACTGCTACCCTTTTTCATGATAGAATTGTTGAAAAGGTAAATAAAATATTCAAATATAGTCAAGATATATTGATTAGCGACTATTATAAAAAAGAGGATTGATAAAATGGAAATTAAAGATGTAATATCGAATGTTAGAATCTATGGTTTTGAAGAAGCGATTAAGGGAAGCAAATATCCAATGGCTACCGATCTGACAAAAGTGAATGATGAGGTGACTAAAACAGTAGAAAGATTGGCTACCTGCAAGACTGGTGAAGGACATGACAATTTTTTAAATGGCATTTTGGTACAATTTGATTTAACTTTTACTAATAAAGCGTGGGTTGAAGCAGAACGTTATCATTTTTTGGATTTTATTTCCAGTCAATCAACAATGCACAGAATATGCCGATTCAATTTGGACAATTCATATATTGAATATGTCGATCCAAGAATGATTGAAATAATGAAAGAAAAAGTCGGCGCCTATAACGAGTTACAAGCCAAAGATCCTTTTGATGAATCACTAAAAGAAAAATACTTAGAGATATTATATTCGAATCCGGCAGGATTCAAACTGACTGCCAAGATGACAACTAATTATCGCCAGTTGAAAACCATTTATCACCAAAGAAGAACACATAGATTGCCAGAGTGGCAGGCATTTTGTGATTGGCTTGAGACGTTGCCACATAGTGAATTTATTGTTGGGGAAAGAGTAAAATCTAACTAGCTTGTATAAATGATTTAGTTGTATAATAATGTCATAAATATTCAATTTTTTTGAATATTTATGACAAGGAGAAAAAGATATGCCTATATTGAACATTAAAATGGATAACATTTTATCTTTTAATGATTTTGAATTAAATTTATCACATCCTAAAAAAACAAAGAATAGTTTGATAAAAGATGAATTTGTTTCTGATTTTCCAAAGATTAACTATAAAAAGTTGAATATTTTTATTGGTGCAAACGCAAGTGGAAAAACATCGCTCATTCGTTCAGTATGGAACATTTTAATTTTTATATGTAAAAAAGAAAGAAGTTATATTGATTCAATAATTCGTGATAAGAATTTTGAATCAAATGTTGAATTGGATTTTATTTTTGGTAATATGTTTTATCGAATCAAAATACTGGTTGAACCTATTGAATCTGATTCAAAAATATCTGTGGCCTATAATTCCATTGAGTTAAAATATAGTTATTCATATAATTATTTAATAAAGAAAATTGATAAATATTATTTTCATTTTATGGATTATATAGAAGCCCTTAATAAATTAGAAATAGGTACCGGATGGCTTGTTACATTGCCTGGCACAGAAAAGGTATTCGACCAAGTTGATATATTAAAATTAGACCAAGAAGAGGAAATATTATATTCAAAAATTTTAAACATTGTGCTAAAAAGCTTTGATCCTTCAATTGTCCAAGTGACAAAAAGTAAAGATACAGACGATGCATATGTAATCGACCATAGCGAAGTAGGTAAAATAATTGTTCAAAATGGTATGAATTTAACCGATTTAAATAAATTATCTAGCGGAACAAAATACGCATTTAATATTGCAAAGATCATTTATTGTATTAAAAAACAAAAAAATGGTATATATCTTATTGATGAACAATTTTCATATGTTAACAGTGACTTGGAAAAAGCTTATATTTCTTTAATTGCATTGTTAATTGGAAATGATGAACAAGTTTTTATTACTACTCACAACAATGAAGTTCTCGATTTAAAATTGCCTTTTCATGCGTTTAATTTTATGAAAAAAGAAAAAGATGAACACAAAACTTATATTGTATGTAACAATGCTGCAGAAGTTGAAAATCGTAATAATGTAAGTGCCAAGATAATAGTCGATAATGATATTTTCGGAATATCTCCAAATATTGATAAAATAATTGAATTAGGAGAGATTAATGAGTAAATTATATCAATATTTTGTCGAAGGAGAATGTGAAGAAAAGTTAATAAACATTTTGAAAAATCCTAAATATAACTGTATAGTCGCAGGTAAAATATCGGTATGTAACTTTATCAACAAAAGAATTTCTGATATGCAAATCATGAACTTAAAGCCGAATGTAAATATAATTTTGGTTTATGATACTGATGTCGAAAAAACAGATGTATTAAATGAAAATATCGCTAAATTAAGAAAGCATAAAATCAAGAATATTTATCACATTCATTCAGTTAAAGATTTTGAAGATGAAATAATATATTCAACAAGCATCAATAACATTAATGAGTTCTTTGACACAAAAACTAAAAGTGATTTTAAAAATAAGTTTATCAAAGCAAACAGCGAAGGATTAAAGACCAAATTGGATAGCTTAAATTTTGATAATGATAAATTGTGGTCAAGGCAAGGCAAAGGATGTTTTAAAGAATTTTCTACAAAACAAGGTATTAAAGTAATTAAGAATAAACATGTATAATTAAATGTGTAAATATGATGTTAAAATAAAGCGAGAATGTTGGAGGATGATATGTCAATATTTAAAGATAAGGTATTACTAATAACTGGCGGTACGGGTTCATTTGGCAATGCGGTTACAAAAAGATTTTTGTTAAGTGATATCAAAGAAATAAGAATTGTTTCAAGAGATGAAAAGAAACAAGATGATATGCGACACGAATATCAAGCTTTATATCCTGAATATGCGAATAAATTAAAATTTTATATTGGTGATGTGAGAGATTATAATTCCATCGAATACGCGTTTAAAGGTGTTGATTATGTATTCCATGCTGCTGCGTTAAAACAAGTTCCAAGTTGCGAATTCTATCCTATTGAAGCAGTTAAGACTAATGTTTTAGGCTCGGATAATGTAATTACCGCATGTGTAAAAAATAAGGTTAAAAAAGCTATATTCTTATCTACAGATAAAGCTGCCTACCCTATCAATGCTATGGGTATGACAAAAGCATTAATGGAAAAAAATGTGGTAGCGAGATCTAGACAGTTGAGTGAAAATGATACTGTCTTATGTTTAACTAGATATGGAAATGTTATGGCATCAAGAGGAAGCGTTATTCCTTTATTCTGTGAACAAATTGAACAAAACAAACCTATTACTATTACTAATCCGGACATGACCAGATTCATGATGACACTTGAAGATGCGGTTGATTTAGTTTTATATGCATTTAATAATGGCGAGCAAGGAGACTTATTTGTTCAAAAAGCGCCGGCAGCAACCATAGATACATTGGCTCATGCGGTATGTGAATTAAAGAATGTTAAACCAAATATTTCTTATATTGGCACAAGACATGGCGAGAAGCTATTTGAAGTATTAGTCACTAAGGAAGATATGGTTAAGGCTATAGATATGGGTAATTATTTTAGGATTCCGGCTGATAATAGAGATCTCAACTATGACAAATATATCAATAAAGGAACTACACTTTTTGAAAGAGCGGAAGAATATAATTCACACAATACTGAAAGATTAGATGTAGAAGGAATGAAGAAACTCCTGTTGAAGTTAGATTTATTTAAGTAATTATGAAAATATTGGTTACCGGTTCAAATGGATTTATCGGAAAAAATCTAGTCCACACTCTAAAAAATATTAAAAATGGGAAAGACAATTCTTTCCCTATTTGTGTTTCTGAAATATACGAATATGATAGAAATAATAATTTAGATGATTTAAGAAAATATACTAAAGATTGTGATTTTGTAGTACATTTAGCAGGAGTTAATCGTCCAAAAGACAATAAAGAGTTCTATGATGGCAATAAAGGAACAATAGAACTTTTATGTGAATACTTAAAAGAAAATAATAATAAGTGCCCTGTTTTAGTTACATCTAGTGTTCAAGTTGGTAAAGATAATGACTATGCGTTATCTAAAAAACAAGGCGAAGACTACATAAAAGATTTTTCTAAAAAACAAGGAAATGTGGTATATATTTATCGCCTCGCCAATGTTTTTGGCAAGTGGTGCAGACCTAATTATAATAGTGTTGTTGCAACATGGTGCTACAATATCGCTAATGATTTAGATATTACAGTAAATGATGAGAGCGCTGTTATTCCATTTGTATATATTGATGATGTAGTAAGTGAAATAATTAATTGTATAGATGGTAATGCATATTTTGATGAAGAAAAAGATTATTATAGTGCCCTACCGATATATGATGTTTCACTTAAAATATTAAAAGATACATTATATAGTTTTGCTGATGGATTATTTATTCCTGATTTATCTAATGAATTCACAAAAAAACTGTATTCAACATATTTATCTTATTTACCTAAAAATAAAATCAGTATTCCGTTAGATAGCAATATTGATGATAGAGGAAGTTTTACTGAACTGTTAAAATCAAAGGAGTTCGGGCAAGTATCGGTTAATATTTCAAAACCAGGTATTACTAAAGGAGAACATTGGCATCACACTAAATGGGAATATTTTATTGTAGTTAAAGGTAAAGCTTTGATTGAAATGCGACAAATAGATAGCGATGAAGTATTACAATTCGAAGTGAATGATAAGAAATTAGAAGCTATTCATATGCTCCCGGGTTATACTCATAACATTGTTAATTTGTCAGACACCGAAGAATTAATAACCGTTATGTGGGCTAATGAAATATTTGATAAGAGTAAGCCGGATACTTATTATGAGAAAGTTTAAGGTGATGTTATTGTATGATTGGCGCAACTGAAAAAAAGAAAAAAAAACAAAAACCTAGATATAGTTTCGTTGTCCCTGTCTATAACACAGAAAAATATGTTGGTTTTTGTATCGAATCAATATTAAAACAAACTATCAAAAACTACGAACTATTATTAATTGATGATGGTTCAAGTGATAATAGCAAAAAAATATGTGATTCTTATTTAAATAACGATTCGATTAAAGTAATAAGTATTTCTAATAGAGGCGTTTCTGCAGCTAGAAATATTGGTATAAAAAACGCTGAAGGAGAATATATAATTTTTGTAGATTCTGACGATTATGTTGATGAAAAAATGATTGAACAAATAAGTAAGTTTGATGATGATTTGATATTATTTAATTACTATGAATTGGATGAAAAAAAAGACATTTTAACATTCAAAAAATCATGTGATTTCGATAAAAACAAAATAAGGTTAAATTGTTCGTCAATATGGACATTTGCTTGTAAAAGAAACATATACCTAAAATATAACATTTTATTTCCTGAAGGGGTTTTGCATGAAGATGACGCAGTTGCGTTTAAGGTTTTTTATCATGCCGAAACATTCTCGTATCTAGATGTGCCACTTTATTTTTATAGGATAAACCGTCCAGAATCAATAATGAATTTAAAAAGTCAAAAAATGATTGATGATTTATTCTTGGTCACAGAGAGCAACATTGATTATTTTAAAGAAAGGATGTCAAATAGTGATTACATATATTTCATAAATGAAACATGTGTGAATAAAATGTTTGATTATTTAATCTATGATATATTAGAAAATAAAAAAATAAATGAATTGATAAGCAGAAAGGAAAAAATAATTTACATATTAAACAATACCGGTGTTGAATGGAAAAAATCAAATTATTTTTTTGTGAACAACTTTTTATTAGCAATATTTAGAAGGTGCTTAAAGTATAATTTTTTTGTAAAACTATGTTCTACAAAATACATAAAAAAAATAATAGATGAAAGGATGAATAATAATGATTGATAAAATATGCAACTTGTTGCCCAAAGTAACCGCTTTAGTAGGAAGCGTATTATATAAAACGATTGATTTTATTAATAGAATAAGACTAAAACCTAAATATAGATGTATTATTTCAAACAATTGCAACGGAGGATTAATATGTAAAAGTCTAAAGATGAGGTATAATTCGCCTACAGTTGGTTTGTCAATATTAATAAAAGATATAATATACGCATTAAATAATTATGATTATTTTTTTGTTGAAAATAAATATAATATAGAGAAGAGCAACGAAATTGATGAAAGCGGAAAATATCCAATTGGAATTTGGGGAGGAAAAATAAAAATAAGATTTATACATTATAAGACTTTCGATGAAGCGTATGTTGCTTGGTGTAGAAGAATTGACAGGCTCGAGAAAGAAAAAATATACATTTTATTAACATGTACTACTGATGAATGGGATATCGATGATTTAAAAGAGTTCGAAAAACTAAGATATGAAAAAAAAGTAATATTAACTAATAAAGAATATAATATAAAAAATAGTAAATACATTAAAGGAAATGAAAAAGAGCAGGGAATTGTACTGGCGTTTAAACGGAATAAAGTGCTTAGATACATTGATCAATTTGACTATGTTGGTTTTTTAAATACATAAAGAATTGATTGGTAAAACCGAGCTTAAAAAAGATGGTTAGATTGCAGCGAAAGTGATTCTTTGCAAAAAAAAGAAATATAAAATTTTTATTGAATTTTATTAGAAATTTACTACAATTATAAAAAATAAAATCGATTTTTTAATTATTAATAAAAAAGGAAGGAATTATTAAAAAATAAAAATTAAAAACAGGACACTATGAAAACAATAGGAATATGTATCCCAACTTATCAAAGGGGTGAAATAACAAAAAAAAGTATAATGCATATATACCAAAATAACAAAGACCTTTTTGATGAAGGCATTTGCCATTTTTATATATCTGATGATTGTTCTAAAGATGATACCTACAATTTACTTTTGAATTTAAAAAAAGAAATAAAATGTATAACTATCAAAAAAAATAAGATAAATTTAGGTTTCGAGGGCAACAATGGCGAGTGTGTTAAAATGTGTGAAAAAGATTATGCGTGGATGCTAGGGGACGATGACACCATAGATGTTAAAATCGAAAAGGTTATAAAAAAAATCGAAAAAGAAAGAGTATCTCCGGATTTTGTGATAATTGGAAGAGATAAACATATAGAAGAAAAAATCTATCGAGATAGAAATGAAACAATAATAAAATTGATTGATGAATCGACATGGATGTCTGGATTGCTATACAAAAGAGATGTTGTTAAAAATTTGCAATTCGAAAGGTACTCTTTAGGAGAATTTCCTCAAACTGGTGCAATTTTCGAATATTTTGGAGTTCATGATTCAACCGTACAATACATTTATGGCCCTGACTATGCAAGAATTTTAAGACCAGGAGTTATTTCGTATAATGATAGAATTTTAGAAATATATGCTAAAGGATGGACAAATTTGGTGATGGGATTACCGTTGACATATGATTATAAAATTAAAATGCAAATAATAAGTAATCGAAAAAAAAGTATGTCGAACTTAATCTTGATGTCTTTGAGATCGCAAGATTTCTTTAGTCCGAAATTATTAAAAGAATATTATCCATATTTAAAACTTTATAACAAATCTCCTTATTTTATTTTATTTTTAATTTCAGTAGCACCTAAAAATATATTGATTGTAGCAAGGAAACTATACTCGAAAATAACAAAAACAGAATTAACAAGAAATGGTTAATAAAAATTTTTGATATTTAACAAAGGAATTGAAAACGATGCACAAAAAAATAGCATATTTATTAAAATACCTTAATAATTTTGGCTTTAAAATGACGATGAATCACTTTGCGATTGGTTTAAGAGCGAGTTTGGGATTATGTACAAGTTGCAAAGAGGAAGAACTCAATAAAACTAAAATGAATTATTTAAAAAGTGAATTTGAAAAGGATATCGAACTATTGAAAAAAGAATACAAGAGTTGTGACTGTGGGATTAACAAGACGATTTACACATTTTGGGATTCCAAAAATAAACCAGATTTAGTTAAAATGTGTGAAAATTCATTAGTTAACAACATTGCTGACATTAAGTTTATTTGTTTAAACGACGATACTTTGATGAGATATTGCTTGATTCCTCAATCCATTATGGAAAAATATAAAAAAGGAGTTATATCAAAAATTCATTTTTCGGATATTATTAGAGTTAATTTATTATATCAATCAGGCGGGTGTTGGCTTGATTCGACAATTTTTGCGAGTGGGGAACTAGATTTTATTTTTAAGAATAATTTTTGGACTATGAGAAGACCACAAAAAAAAGAAGATCATTCAATTGTTCAAGGTCGTTGGACTAGCTTTGCGATGGCGTCAAATAAAAATAACAAGCTTATGTATTATTTATCGAATTTGTTTGAAAAATATTGGGAAAAACATAATGAAATGATAGATTATTTTTTAATAGATATGTTTATTTCTATACTATATAATGATGACATAGAAATTAAAAAAATGATTGATGCAGTAGAAATTAACAATATTGATTATCATAAATTATCAGAATGGCTTTCGTCCTCGGAAGTAGATGTATGTGATATAAAAAAAATTAATTCATGTTTGCATAAATTAAATCGTAAACAAATTCTTTTGAAAGAAACTAATGGAAAGAAATCTCTATATGGTAAATTATTAGATTATGAACAGTAGGACTAAAAATTCTATTATCAACATTATAGTATTAATTGTGATGCAAATCATGGCGCTTTTTTATTCGCTGATCTCAAAAAGATTATTTTTAGATAATTTTTCGTTGTCTATATACGGAGTAATAGATTTGTTTAATTCTTTTTTTAACTCCCTAATGATGTTAGAGCTCGGATTTGGAACTATACTAGTATATAATCTTTATAAGCCTCTTACGTGCGGGGATATCAAAGAAATAAGGAAACAATTATCTATTTTCAAAACTGTGTACGGTATTGTTTCTGCGATAATATTGATTATTTCAATAGTAGCTATGCCTTTTTTGTATTGCATATTCAATATAGGTTATCAAGATAAAATCCTTGTGTATGAAATATATATATTAAATATAGTGAATATACTAATTAAATATTATTTTATTAATAAAATATCAATTATAAGTGCGAGCCAAACAAATTATATCCAAAATATTTCAACTATTGTTGTGGATTTTATATGTTTTGTTTTTAAAACAGGAAGTTTATTATTATTTAAAAACGAGTATATGTATGTTGCATCACTATTATTTGTACCGTCGATTACATATTTTATGCAAACAAAATGGGTTAACTTACATTATGATGTGAAAAACATAAAATACGCAAATTTTAAAACGATTAAAGACAGTGGGGTTTTGTCTCAAATGTATAAATATATTTATGCGACAATATACAATTTAATATTTTTTTCTATGGATAATATAATTATTTCTGCAAAATTATCTACGGATGCCGTTGCATATACATCGAATTATTTAATATTGTTTAATATGGGGGGGAGTTTTACATCGATGCTAGCTGTTTCTTTAAGAGGAATAATGGCAGATTACAAAAACACAAATAATAATATGAATGGATATTTCAATGTGTTTAAGATAGTTTCGTCCGTTTCGTTCATCGTTGTGTCAATAATGATAACGGGATTTTATACAATGATAAATAGTTTTATATCCTTATGGATAGGGGCAGAGTATATAATAACGCAAAGTATAGTGATTGTATTAATATTGATAAGGCTAATAGATAGTTTATGTGAACCTGTTTCTTCTGTTTTTATGATTAGTGGATATATATTTAAAGAAAAAGTATCTTTAATTATATCGGCGGGAATTAATTTAATTTTAACGTTGGTATTGATTGAAAAATATGGATTAATAGGTGCTTACATAGCTACTTTAATTGCGACAATTGCAAAATGGATAGGCAAATTCTATTATGTTATGACAGGTATTTTTTATGAATACAGACATAAGGTTGCCTATTTGTATTTGAAATATATCGGGATAATAATAATGGAATCATATTTAATTAGCTTGGTAATAAATACTTTTATGCCAAGTATAGATGTTTTGACTGTTTTTGTTGAAAAAGTTATTATTATTATAATTTTGGTGAGTGTAACCAATATATTGATAGTATTAGTTGATAAAGATGTTCGTGATTATTTCAAAAACACTATATACTTATCGTTTTATCGTTTGTTGAAAAAATGATTCGCAAGAAAGAAACGGAGAAATAAAATGCATAAAGTCAAATTTAAAAACAATGGCAAAATTAAATTGATGATTATTGTTGGTACTAGACCAGAAATAATTAGATTAAGTGCGGTTATTGATAAATGTAGAAAATACTTTGATACTATTTTAGTTCATACTGGTCAAAATTATGACTATAACTTAAATGGGGTCTTTTTTAAAGATTTAAAATTGGATGAACCAGAAATATATTTGAATGCAGTTGGTAAAGACTTAGGCGAAACAATAGGCAATATCATTACTAAGTCTTATGAATTGATGGTAGAAGTAAAACCTGATGCATTATTGGTTCTAGGCGATACAAATAGTTGCTTAAGTGTAATAGGAGCTAAAAGACTTCATGTCCCTATTTTTCACATGGAAGCTGGCAATCGTTGTAAAGATGAATGCTTACCGGAAGAAACCAATCGTAGGATTGTCGATATAATTAGTGATGTTAATTTGGCCTATAGCGAACACGCAAGAAAATATCTTCATGAATGCGGCTTGCCAAAAGAAAGAGTGTATGTTACTGGATCGCCAATAGCAGAAGTCTTACATAAAAATTTAAGTGAAATAATGAATAGCGATATACATTCAAGATTGAATCTGGAAAAAGGGAAATATATTCTTTTGTCTGCTCATCGAGAAGAAAATATTGATATAGATGAAAATTTTAATAGTTTGTTTACTGCAATAAATAAAATGGCAGAAAAATATGATATGCCAATTTTATATTCATGCCACCCAAGATCTAAGAAAAAGCTAAATGAAACAGGATTTAAGTTAGATAAAAGAGTTGTTATGCATGAACCTTTAGGATTTTATGATTATAATTGTTTACAGATGAATGCATTTTGCGTTGTATCAGATAGTGGAACGTTGCCAGAAGAATCCTCATTCTTTACAAGTATTGACAAGTCATTTCCTGCTGTATGCATAAGAACAAGTACTGAAAGGCCTGAAGCATTAGATAAAGCATGTTTTATTTTGTCTGGTATTGATGAAACAGGATTGTTACAATCTGTAGATACAGCAGTGGAATTAAATAAAAATGGAGAATATGGAATTCCTGTTCCTGATTATGTTGAAGAAAATGTATCTACAAAAGTGGTTAAAATAATCCAGTCTTATGTTGGCGTAGTAAATAAGATGGTGTGGAGAAATAAATAACAAGTAGTAAAATATTGTGTATAATATTATCTGAAGCACATGATATCATTGCGCAAGATTATGAGAGGTAAAAAAGTGGTTGTTAATGTAATAGGTTTAGGGTATATCGGATTACCGACAGCGTTAATGTTGGCGTCTCACGGGGTTGAAGTAGTTGGAACAGATTATAATGAAGAATTGGTTAATACACTAAGAAATGGTCACGCTACTTTTGAAGAGCACGGATTAAAAGATTTATTTGATGAAGCAGTATCATCAGGAATCAAATTTGACACAGAATATCAAAGAACAGATACTTATATAGTATCTGTTCCTACGCCTTATGATAAATTTAGTAAAAAGGTGGATTCCAGCTATGTCGTAGCTGCGATTAAAGAAATAATGAGAGTATGTGTAAAAGGAACTGTAGTGATAGTGGAATCAACTGTTTCACCCGGAACGATTAACAAATATATTCGGCCAATTATTGAGTCGAGTGGTTTTATAATTGGGGAAGACATACACTTAGTTCACGCACCGGAAAGAATAATCCCTGGTAATATGATTTATGAATTATTTCATAATAATCGTACCATAGGGGCAGATGATATTAAAATAGGGGAAAAAGTAAAAAAACTATATTCTTCGTTTTGTCAAGGAGAGATAGTTATAACAGACATTCGTACTGCAGAAATGACAAAAGTTGTTGAAAATACTTTTAGAGCAGTTAACATAGCTTTTGCTAATGAACTTGCGAAAATATGCCATCAAGATCACATGAATGTTTACGAAATAATTAAGATATGTAATATGCATCCAAGAGTAAACATATTACAACCAGGACCAGGCGTTGGAGGACATTGCATATCGGTTGATCCTTGGTTTTTAGTAGGAGACTATCCGAATTTAACAAAAGTTGTTAATGAGTCTATGAAAGTTAATGAGTCTATGCCGGATTTTGTTTTGGAACGAATATACGAAATAATGAAAGAACGAAAAATTGATGACATTGCTCGTGTTGGATTATATGGTCTTACGTACAAGGAAAATGTAGATGATTTAAGAGAATCACCTACCTTGCAATTGCTGGAAAGCCAAAGAAAACATCTGGCTCCAACAATAAAAGTGTATGATCCATTTATCAAGAATGATGTAGTAGAAAATCAATATCATAATTTTGAGTCTTTTTTGAATGCGATAGATTTAATTGTGATTATGGTTAAGCATGACGAAATAAAAAATAACATTGATAAAATCAAGAACAAAATAATATTAGATTGCCATAATGTAATAGAATTACCTGGTGTTTTTCATTTGTAGGAAAAGTTTATGAAAAAAATTTTAGTAGTGTTTGGGACGCGTCCAGAAGCAATTAAAATGTGCCCACTTGTAAAGGAACTTAAAAAACATAAAACAATCGAAACAGTGGTGTGTGTTACAGGGCAACATAGAGAAATGCTTGATCAAGTTTTAAAGGTTTTTGATGTAGTACCTGATTATGATTTATCAATAATGAAGAAAAATCAAACTTTATTTGATATCACAATAAATGTATTAGAAAAAATCAGAGAAATAATAAGCGATGTTAATCCGGATATAGTTCTTGTTCATGGTGATACATCGACTACATTCGCAACTGCTCTCGCTAGCTTTTATATGGGGATACCTGTTGGCCATGTTGAAGCTGGACTTAGAACTTATGATATTAATTCTCCTTACCCAGAAGAATTTAATCGTCAAGCGGTTAGTGCGATAGCTAAATATAATTTCGCTCCAACAGAAACAAGCAAGCAGAATTTAATTAGAGAAGGTAAAAATCCAAAAAAAATCTTTGTAACGGGTAATACAGCGATAGATGCAATAAAAACAACGGTAAAAGAAGATTATGAACACCCTGAATTGTGCTGGGCAAAAAATTCAAAACTAATAATTTTAACGGCTCATAGAAGAGAAAATATTGGTGAACCGCTTCGTAATATTTTTAGGGCCGTGAATAGAATTGTTAATGATTATAACGATGTAAAAGTAATTTATCCTATACATAAGAATCCTTTGATTAGAAAATTGGCTAATGAAGAATTCAAGAACAATGAAAGAATACACATAATTGAACCACTTGAAGTAATTGACTTTCATAATTTTATAGCTAGGTCATATTTGATATTAACAGACTCTGGAGGGATACAAGAAGAGGCTCCATCGTTGGGGAAACCTGTTTTGGTCATGAGAGATATGACCGAGCGTCCTGAAGGAATCGAAGCTGGTACATTGAAATTGGTTGGAACAGACGAAGAAAATATTTACGAAGCAGCAAAATTACTTTTGAATAATCGCGATGAATATAATAAGATGTCTGAATCTAGCAATCCATACGGGGATGGAAGAGCTTGCAAAAAAATAGTTGAAGCATTAATTGAAAATGAATAAACCTAAAATATTAAAAATACAAGAAACTATAACCAGATATAATATTCCGGTTTTTAATAAAATATCCGAGCATTATGATTTGACTGTAATATATAGTGAAAACATTTTTTATAATGGTGAAAAAATTAATTTCAAGATCGAACATTACCCTATTAGAATGATTGGCGGTTTTGCTATATATAAAAAAAATATCGTGAAAAAAATGAAAGAATTTGATGTGGTAATATGCAGTCCGTATTTAAAATATATTAATTTGGTTTTTGATTCTTTGTTTTATGGAAAACAGAAGACCATTTACTACGGAATAGGTGTAGTAGCTTCCTATAAAAATCATTACGATAGCAAGAAATGGATAACAAAGATTTTTAGTTATTATTTAAAAATGATTGGAGCATGTATTTTTTATTCTTATTATCCTGTAGGTGTATATAATAATTACGGAGTAGATAACAAAAAAATGTTTGTTGCCAATAATACTATCGAGGTAAAACAATGGAATAACGATAATAAAAAAAGTAATAATTTATTGTTTATTGGTACTCTTTACAAAGAGAAAGGGATAAACGAACTTTTGGATAGCTATTTAAAAGCATATAAAATAGACAATAACATTGATGATTTAGAAATAATTGGAAATGGGCCTGAATTAGAAACAGTTAAATTATTTGTTCATAGAAATCATTTATCAAAGAAAATAATTATAAGAGGAGCTATATACGATGAAAATGAACTGATTAAATCATTTATGAATGCGATAGCTTGCATATCTCCTAATCAAGCGGGATTAAGTGTTCTTAAATCGATGGGTTATGCGGTTCCATTTATTACCAAAAAAAACGCGATAACAGGAGGAGAAATTTTTAATATTAAAAACGGTGAAAATGGTGTCTTATACTCAGAAGATGATGAATTAGCCAAAATTATTTTGGACATAAAAGCGAATAGAGAAAAATATATTGCTATGGGAATGAATGCAAAAAATTATTATGATAATTATTGTACATTGGACCATATGGTTTCTGGTTTTGTTAATGCGATAGAAAGCGTTTTGAAAGAGAATTAAATAATGAAAAATGACTTAAATATAATTTATACTGTAGACGATTCTTACATTCCGCAACTAGGTGCATCAATTACTTCGGTAATAACTAATAACAAAAATAGGAACATTTGTTTTTATATAGCAACAGATTTAAATCAGTATACAAAAAATTTTTTAGAATTGAAAGAGTACTATTCAAATAATAGAATCAAAATAGTCCACATCGATTGTAAAGAATATGATAAATATTTTGATGAAGCGAGGCTCGACAAATGGGGTTCGGGTAGTTATTATGTTTATTGGAGAATAAATGCTTTTGATAAGATGAAATGTGATTTTGCCTGGTATCTTGATGCGGATATTTTATGTTTGAAAGAAATAAGCAATCCAAGAATTGGCAATTGTGTTGTCGGATGTGTTATAGATAGTGTCCATTCTTTTTATAATAAAATTTTAAAGTTAGAGAAAGATTTTTGTTTTTTTAATACCGGGACTATGTTTGTGGATGTGAAAAAATGGAAAAGTAATAATATTTCTTCTCGTATACTAGATGTGATAAAAAAATGCGATAAAAAATTTATTATGGCAGATCAAGATTATATTTCGTTTGGAATAAGTGAATTAATTTGTCCAATAAGTCCGAAATATAATTACTTTGTCGGATATGACTTTTATGGAATTAATAATTCATTTAAAATGTACGAGCTAGACAAGAAAAAATTTTATACAGAGACAGAAATTTGCGAATCAAAGAAAGATGTTGTTTTTTATCATTGCTTAAATGGTGTTTTTGGAAGACCGTGGGAAGTAGGAAACACAAGTCCAATTAAAAATAAATATTTAGAGTATAGAAATCAAAGCTTTAGTCCGTGTTTTCAAAAAGAAAGAAAGAATTTTATATTATTTAGAATCGAAAAGATTATGAGTCATTTTCCAAAAAAAATATACAATAAAATTCATAGCATCGCCATTAAAATATATATCTTTTTAAAGGTTATTACGCACAATCCAAATTAATCAATTTAAAGTGTATTAGTTTTCTAATGGTAACTATTCGATAAACAGGAAATACAATAATAAAAAGGGCAAGATATTTCCTTTTTGGCAAGGAACCTAAAATGGAAAAATGATTAAAAGTATCCTTAACAGAATGAATCAAACTAGCACTAGAAGAATGTAAGTTTAATAAAGAAATGAATAATTTATTATTTTGATTCATAAAATAAAATCTACCTTCTATATAGACCATAGTCATAATGGAAACTATATCTATGAACACAAAATTTGACGGATAATTAATGCATATCCCCCTTTTTAATTACTTGAATAAAAGATATAACTCCTTATAAAGTGCTATAGTGGCTTACTTTGAATATATGGTTTATGTTGAGATGAAGAAACGAGTAAAATGTTATATAATGAATAAGATATTTTATGAAAACATTATTGATTATTCCAACATTCAATGAACAAGCCAACATCGAAAAATTGATAACTGACATCAATTCTTTTGGCTATGATTATTTGATAATAAATGATAATTCAACCGACAATACGGAAAACATTATTAGAAATAATAAATATAACTTTCTTGATTTGCCAATTAATGTCGGTATTGCTGGTGTAACAAGAATTGGTTTTAAATACGCATATGAAAATGGTTATGATTGTGCAATATGCATTGATGGCGATGGACAACATCAGCCGAAATATGTGCACGACTTAATTAAGGAGATAAGCAATGGCTATGATTATGTAGTTGGTTCGAGATTTGTAGATGAGAAAAAACCGTTTTCTCTAAGAATGCTTGGAAGTAGAATCATTTGTTTTTTTATTAGGTTTAAAACCGGTGTAAAAGTAACGGATCCTACTAGTGGCATGCGTGCATTAGGGAAAAATGTATTAAAAGATTTTGCTGAAAGCATGAACTTTTATGCTGAACCTGACGCGATGTGTTATACCATTCACCATGGATACAAAGTCAAAGAAGTTCAAGTAGAAATGAAAGGACGAGATGGTGGAGAGAGCTATTTTAAAAACCCTTTCAAATCAATAAAATTTATGGTTGGCGTCATATTGTCGATTGTTTTTGTACAGTGGTAAGGGAGTTATATATGGGCTTAGAATTACAAATTGGTTTATTTGCTGTGTCGTTAATATCATTGATATTTGTACTAAGATGCGTAATAAAAAACAAAATGAATATTCACTATTCAATGATATGGATTATTTGGGGCATCGGCATGATTGCCATATCTGTTTTCCCGCAGATAACATTTTTTGTATCGGATATATTAAGCATTCAAATGCCGGTTAATACCGTGTTCTTGATTAATATCTTTTTACTGTACTGTTTTACATTTTATGTTTATTTAAAACTTTCCAAACATAATGAAGAAATTATTAATTTAAATTATGAGATAGCTAATTTAAAAAAACAAATCGAAGATTTAAAGGATAAAAATGACTAAAAAAGTATTGGTAATTCCAGGGGGATTTGTTCCGTATAATGATACAGTTACCCTTCTTACTTACAAAAGATTAAGAAAACTTGATTGTGATTTCGATGTTTTGGCTTTAAAAGGTAAAGAAGACTTAGGGATTAAAGAAGAACTAAAAAACGATAAAAATTACAATAAGTTTCATATTAAATATTTATGTGATTATGATGATTGCATAGCTATTAAATATCCTTTAAGAATATTAAAGAGTTTTTATTATATGCGAAAGTATGTTAAAGAATCGTTAAAAATGTTTGAAAAAACAAAATATGATGAAATATATACTTCGTCTGTTCCTGGCATAACACATATTTGTGGTTATAAAATCAAAAAGAAATATCCTAATATTAAATGGCGAGCTTCCTTTAGTGATTCGATTAAAAACAGCCCGTATAAAAAAGATCCTGATCTAAAGAACAGGAGCATTTTCTACAGGGTTGCATTTCATGCAGGCTCTTTTATATATATGAATAATCGATATGAAGAAGTAGCGATTAAAAATGCTGATGAATTAATTTTTATTTGTGAGGAACAAAGAGATTTTACTTTGAAACAATATCCCGATGGGAATAAATACCTTTCAAAATGTAAAATCGAACCATTGACCTATATTCCTGAATGGAAGATGTATAAAGATTTGATGAATGCGCCCAAAGTAGATAACACTCCTAAACAGGCGGTTCATTTGGGAAGATTATATGGTCTTAGAAAAATCGATAATTTCTTATTAGCATTAAAAGAATTGAAAGAAGAAGATAAAGATTTAGCTAAAAAGATTGTTTTTCATCAATATTCAGAAATACAACCATATGATATTAAGAAAATAAAAGAATATAATTTAGAAGATGTTTTTATCGTTCATCCTAAGGTTTCTTATGAAGAATCAATAAATATCATGAAAAATGCAGATATTTTAGTTTTATTTGATACGATTATGGAAAACGAAGAAATTCAACCATATTTGCCATCAAAAATAACTGAATATCTATTATTGGATAAACCAATACTTGGAATATGTGGAGATAATAGTCCTAGTTATAGGATATTAAAAGAAAACCATTTCAGCACAGCAGGAACTAGTGTTGAGGAAATCAAAAAAAATATTTTGTATTTATTATAAACGACAAGAAATTAAGTGAGTAAAGAAAGGGAATTATGCCCGTGAAAAAAGACAAATTACTAATGGTTATATTTAGCTTTGTTATTATTTTTGGAATTATATATAAAAATGCATATACAGATATCAATTATGTATATGGTAATCAAACTATTTCAGAAGATGAGGCCGATAAAATAAGAACAACTAGACAATATGATGACGAGAAAATTGACCTGTATTACAATAAAATTAAGCTCCCTTTTACAAATGGATATGATGAATATATACTACCTCAAGAGGTTGATGAAAGTTTTAATGGTTTATTAACTTGTCCGAAGCGTAAAATAGCAATAATAAAAGATACAGATGAATCCAAACAGGAAATGATGAAAAGCGGAAAAAAATTAGCTGTTTTAATTTATGATAATAATTATTATAAAACAGTATATATAAATTTATCTAATATGCCTGTAGTGGAAATATGTGATATTGACGGTTCGAATCAAGAGGATATTTTAGCTAAATTTAGAATTATTGATATCGGTAATAAAGGAAGGTATGGGATAGTAAATGAAGAAAAATTTGATATATACTATCATGTTCGTGGCGGAACAAGTGTTTTGTTTCCAAAAAAGTCATATAAAATAAATTTGAAGCAAAATACAGATGATAAATATAGTTCATCTCTTGCTGATATGCGAAAAGATGATGACTGGATTTTAAATGCGATGTTTATTGACGATTCGAAAATTAGAGAACAGTTTTCGTATGACGTTTTAAACAATTTTTATGGGTATAACGATGAAAATCTTCAATATTGCGAAGTAATAATAAATGAAGAATATCTGGGCTTGTATAATCTCCAGGTTCCTTATGATTACAAGTTTTTTAAAATGAAAAAAAGTGAAGATTTATTGACTAAAATAAAGTTATATCGCGCTAATTTTGAACAAAGAGAAATATTCAATGACATTTCTGAAAAAAAGCAATATATTGATGAGTTTAATATAGTTAGTCATGAATTGATAGATTATAACAAAGCGATAGATATACTCAGAAAAACGGTGTATGAAGTGTATGGTTATAGTGAAGTTCCAAGTTTTTTTGATGTAGAAAAACTAGACACGGAAATTAGTTTTGATATTGAATCAAGTGCAAAATATACCGTTCTTTTAAATTTGATTGGCGCAGCAGACAACGGAACTAAAAACCAGATATTGCAATTTATTAAGCAAAACGATAAAAGTTATTTATTAAAAAAACATCCTTGGGATTTAGATTATTCTTTAGGGGAAGATTTCTTTGGGGCGACTTCTATTGACGGGATATATGGCGATGATTTTTTACCTCCAAGCGTATTGAATAGTACGGACTATTTCTTAATTCAAAAATCTATATATAAAGAAGCAAGAAATAGTTTTTATAATCTCGACGTTCTTAATGATATCTTGGACAAACATTATTTGGATGTAAAAAATGGTGGAGCAATTATAAGAGAATATTCAAAATGGTATGATGATAATATTAATTTTTTTGAAAATGATGTTAAAATAATTCGTAAATTTATAGAAAATAGAATAGAATTATTGGATAAGTATTATGGTTATGAAAAGGGTAAATGATGGAATATAGAAACGAGCTTAAATTCATTGTAAATGAATATGAAATCGAAATACTGAACAGTCGATTGAAAAATATTTTGTCTTATGATAAAAATGTTAGCAGTAATAATTCATATAATATTAGAAGCATATATTTTGACGATTACAATGACAGATATTTGCATGAAAATGAAAGCGGCTCAAATAATCGTTTTAAAGTAAGAATTAGAATATATAATGGTTCAGACAGCATGATCAAACTTGAAATAAAGCACAAATTAAATGGAATGACAAAAAAAGAAAGTTGTAATATTTCAAGAGGGTTATTTATTAGTTTGATAAAGGGCGAGCAGCTAAATTATGCTGAATTAAAAGACGACAAAGTTTTAAGAAGATTTTTTCTAGAATATAACATGTCTTATTTGCGACCAAAAGTATTAGTTGAATATGATCGTAGCGCATTCGTTTATGCCGTAGGAAATGTAAGAATCACGTTTGATAGAAACATTAGAGCATCGTATAGATTTGATCGTTTTTTTGATGAAAATACATATGCAATGCCTGTATTAGAAAGTGGAAAGCATATATTAGAAGTGAAATATGACGAAATATTGCCCGATCATATCAGTCAACAACTTGAGTTAAATAATTTAATGCAAACTGCATTTTCAAAGTATTATATATCTAGAGTTATGAGGGGGATTTAACAATGACATTCGAAGATGTAATAAAAGATTCAATATTAAATGGATTCAACAGTGATATAAGCACCGCGGATATTTTGGTTGTTCTAGGGATTTCTTTAATTTTGGGATTATATGTATACGAAGTATATCGTTTAAAAAGCAAATCAACTTTTTATTCTAAAGATTTTATAACACATTAGCTTGTTTGCCAATAGTTACATCTGGCATTGTTTTAGCTATGCAGTCAAGTGTTGTTATTTCCTTAGGAATGGTTGGTGCCTTATCTATCGTTCGTTTTAGAAATGCTATAAAAAGTTCCCTTGATTTACTTTTTTTGTTTTGGTCAATAAGTATAGGCATTATTTGTGGGGCTGGTATTTTTGATATAGCATTGATTATGTCGCTTGTTATTACAATATTATTATTTACATTGGATTTAATTCCCAATAAAAAGGCATCGCTTTTATTAGTAGTAAATGCAAAAGATGTAAATGCAGAAGACGAGATTAGAACTACTATAAATAAATATGCAAAAAGCAATATTAAGTCTAAAAACTTAAATAATTCTGGAATTGATATGATATTTGAAATCAGAACAAAAAACGAAAAGCAGTTGGTGAACGACTTGTCGACAATTGAAGGTGTATTAAATATAAATTTACTTGCTCACGATGGAGAAAGAAAGTTTTAATTTTATATAAGCGAAGCCATGATTTTTACGAGAAATAGGTGTAAATATGTTAAAAAATGACCACTGAACTATTCATCCCAAGTGTATACCATTTCTAGAGCAATATCATTTTCGTTGATTGAAATTTTATAAAGCGTCGAATTATAAGGAGGAATGTTAGTTATTTCGTTCCATAAATTGTTGAAACGGTCATCCGAATCACCTATTAGGATGAATTCGTTTTCTTTTAATAGATTAATAAAACTTGTTTTTGACTCACTGTCCACAGATTGGATATATGTGACATTCATGCCTTTTTCGCCAAATAAGTTTTTTAGCAAGCTAAAATAAACCATATCTGTTTGATTTACCACAATTATGTTTTGATAGTTATATTCATTATTAATCCAATTGCCGATTCCTGTTCTTTCTTTTGATTTATACATTTCTCTATTTTTGTTATATATTATATAATCGACTGAATCTAGATTGACAAAATTAAATGAAAAAATAGTTAATGCCAGCATTAATTTCTTGCTATTAATTTTTTCATATATTAAGACAAATATTAATAAAAAACCGAAAAAAGTATATGTCTGCATATATCTGCCATAAAGAGGTAGAGAATGCCCATCAGAAAATATAGAAATATAAGAAAGCAATATTCCTAGTGCGTAGCCGATTGAACCCAGAAAGAAAAAAACTGGAATTGCATAAAATGATTTATCTTCTTTACAAAATACCCCAAAAAGAATCAAAAAAACGGAAATAGATAATATTATTATAAAATACGATAAATTAATTGGATGAGACATTATGGTTTCGGTAAAAATAGCACGAAAGAACTTGGAAAACAATAGAATTCCATCTTCTGTAAAGCTTTGACTAACGAAAGTTGAACCGACAGGTATCGAATTGGCTATACTGTAATTAATCGAAGATGGATTGAAAATATGATTAGCATACAGTATCCAAGAATAATATATGGAAAAGGGAATAATGATACAAAGAATAAAATAATGTAAAAAGGATTTATGATTGACTTCCTTTGAAATAATCAATTTAAACAACAAGGTTGTTATCACAAGAATAAATAATGCGAATCCAATTTGTTTTGTGAAAATCAAAACGAATGATGCCATGCCTATATTTATATAATCAAAAATTTTGTCGTGCCTGAAATGATATATTGAATAAAATGCATACATTAAAGCTATTGAAAGCAACCAGTCGACATAAATTGAATTGAATATGTAAGATGGATTATGGTTTGTGGGATTTAAAGAAACACATAAAAGCAGCGCAATGATGAAAATAAGTTGCATAGTCGCTTTTAATATATCTTCTAATTTGAAAGTAAAACGATCAAACAAAGGCATGAAAAAAGAACAGGAAAAAGATGACAAAGCGATTATCATATAAGGTTCTTTGAAAGAACCGAGAAGTTTTAGAAATGCAAATTCTAACAGATGCGTAAAAGGAGGGTATCCTCTACCGCCGAAAATTGTATATTTGGAAGTTTCATATAATTTGTCATAATTAAACATGTCTTTTAATCTAGAACCCCAATATCCAATATCATCTATATTCGAAAGATAAACATTAGATAATGCAAAATACAAGTATGTGAATAATAGAATAAAAATGACCAAAGATACAGAAAAAAACTTTTTATTTTTAAATATAGAAGACAAACTGTTTTTATGTTTAAAAACGATGAATAACAGAATAAAAATACACAATAAAAGAATTAAATATTTATAGTACGATAATTTTCCTAAAATAGCAGAAATATATTGAACTAAAGTGATAATTACATATGCAAACGGGATAGATTTCCCAAATGTAGTATCGAAAACATCACATATAAAATAAGATATAATAATTAAAATTGATAGTGTTAGTAATAAATTAAACAACTTGGCATCCTCCAATATTGATATAATAAATTATACATTAAGAATCAATCAATAGAATGAATAAAGATTATGCGCGAAAAATAAAGCGAAGAAAGGCAAACGATATGTCAAAAATGATTAGGAAAGATAAAAAAACATTTAAGGAATACAGTCTTTTATTTTTAATCGTATCAGCAATTGTATGCATAGTATTTTGTGCATATTTGTGGACAGATACTAAGTACTTGCTGTCATTAAATAATGATCATCTTTTTCAAATATCGCAATTCTACGAAGAATATGCTCGGTTGTTAACGGGATTAAAAGATGGAGCTATGCCGTTTTATTCATGGAATACATTCTTGGGAACAAATTTTTTTGCTTCGAAATTGTATTATTGTACTGGATCTATTTTCTTTCCGCTATTGCTCATTTTTAGAAATAGAATATTAGATTTTATGTTGTTAGAAACCATAATGTGCGTCTATATAAGTTCTTTTTCTATGTATGCATATTTAAAAGAAATGGGAATAAAAAGAAGAGGAGTATTGATTACTTTTTCTATAATTTATTCAATCGGTGGAGGTGCGACAATATTCTTTTGCTACCCGATGTTTCATCGTTTTTATGCTTTCTTGCCATTATTGTTTTTGGGAGTGGAAAAGTATTTGAAACATGGTAAGCTTTCTTTATTCTCGTTAATTGTGTGTATCTTATTTTTGCAAAATTATTATCTTTTGTTTTCAGTTACGGTTTTTTTACCTTTTTATTTTGTTTGGAGTTGTTATAAAAAAGATGAAAGAAGAGGATTTCACTTTTTTGACTATTTGAAAAAATCATGCAAATTAATTATCTCGTTTATTGTAGGCTTTTTTATGAGTGGGGTTGTTGTGCTTCCGGGAATATTTTTTATTTTAGGTAATACAAGACTTTCATATAATGAACTTACCGGAATTATGACATGGCCACTTAAAACATGGACAGGTTTAATATATTACAGTTTGATTCCAATCGCTCAAAATTTGCATATATTTAATCCTTTTGAAGAGATAATGAATACTGACAATTCAGGTATAACATATTATTACTCAATATATAATGGAGTATTGAGTGTCATTGGGATACTCATTTTGATAGTAGATAAGAAAATAAAAGAGAGAAAAACCTTGATATTTTTATTAGGCTTATTGTTCACGTTCGTAATGTTTTTGCCGCTAAATTCAATTATGTTTGCGTTCACAACTCCTTCTACTAGAGCTACATTTATTTTAAATTTTATAATTATTTTATGTTCGGCAAAGGTAATGGATGAAGAGCATGACGACGATATTTACAAAAAAGTTGGAGTATCGTTGGTTATATTATGTTTATTTTCCACATTTTTGTCGATTGTTCTTGGATATATAAAAGAGCAACACATTAATACCGTTATTTTATTGATAATAGGTGTTGTAATAGGACTATTTTCCCTCTTTTTAATGTCAAAGAAAAAAAGACTAATGGTTTATATGATTTCGATTCTGGAAGTCGTTTTTTATGCAACGATAACGATATCGGGTCAAGCATACATAAATAAAAGCGAAGGAATTAGCAAGGAATATATAGAATATTTTAAAAGTATTGATGAAGATAAAATGTACAGACAGTATATCGGATATGAAAACTTTCCACCAGAAAACGCCAGTGTTTTAAACAGGAATGTTGGCATGGAATATAATTTTATGAGTTTGTATACCTATGATAGTACATATGAAAACTCTATGAAGGAATTTGTGGTGAAAACTAATTCTCAATTGACCGATCATCTATTTGATGTTTCTGATCCGTCGATATGGAAAATGTTAGGCGTAAAATATGTCGGCGTGGTAAGTGAAGAAGAATTAGATACGATAAATAAATATAGTTATGCCTATGACATAAATCATGTCAGGATTTACAAATTAAATGACTATAATCATATAGGGCATACTTATTCCAAATTCATCAACAAAAAAGATATAAAAAGTAATGTAATAGATAGTGGTTTTGATTGGAATAATGTTTTAATTGTAGATGATAGTTTGTATGAATTGACAAAAGACATTGTCCCTAGTAAGAAAGATCAAATGATAGTTAGTGAACAAGTAAATAATAACAATGTCAATGCTTATATATCGTGTGATGAAAAAGAAGTTTTGTTTATTTCTATCCCTTATGATAAGGGCTGGAAAATATTAGTTGACGGAATAGAGACTGATTTTTTTAATGTTGATTATGGTTTTATTGGATTATTAATGGATGAGGGAAAACATACAATAGAAATGTGGTATGTTCCGCAAGGTTTTAAATTAGGATGTGCAATGAGCATGCTCGGTTTTGTAGTGTTTCTATTTCTTTTGATAACTGATTTAAAAAATAAAAACAATTATAGTTTATAATGTAAAAATGGAATATTTTATTTTGCCACTTATTTTATTGATCTATTTTGAATTATTAGGTCAAAGTTTGTTGTCTGTTTTTAATAAGAAAATATCATATATTTTCTATTTTCCTGTTGGGTATGCATTTACATTGATGTCGTGTTATATACTTACATCAATATTAACTGCTTTAAACTGTTCGTTCTATTTAATATTATGTATATATTTATTGCTATTTCTGGCATCTTTATTTTTTATTTTTAAGAAAAAGAATTCATTAAGAATAAGATTTAATATATATCATTTAATACTATTGTTAATTTCTATTACGATATTGATGTATTTTTCATTTAATACAACATTGGGCGAATTAAATGGATTTGATTCTACTTTCTATTTGAATCTTGTTACAGGCAATATTGGTTTGAATGAGTTAAATACTAACCATGTGGTTTATGGGACTTATGGTCGTAGTATATCTTTACAATATACTTTTCAATCATTCTATTACCTCGCATCGACGATATTATTTGTTTTTGGCAAATTAATGAGCATCTTTAAAGTAGATTTTTATTATGCTACAGGTTTTATATGGTGTTTTCAGGTATTGTTTTATTTTGTTTTTGTGAGCTTGTGTATTGAAACTTTGAATAAATTATTTCCCAAAAAATATGTTGTGCATATAGCGATATTGATGATACTTGTCTTTGGCTACGGAAAGCTATATTACAATAGTGTTTTTGGCTTTTATGGTAACAGTATTAGGACATTATTTGTTGCGTATGCTATATATCATTTAATTGATTATTTTAAAGAGAATGACAAGACTTATTTTTATATTAGCTCGATGTATATGTTGGCAGCTTGTGCGACATCATCCACTGCAACATTTTCGATGTTCTTCTTGTTCTTCGCCCTTTTCTTTATGCAAATAGATAAGAATGATTCATTATTTAAAGAATATTCAATAATGCTTTTAATACCTCTTATCAATTTACTAAGTGTATTATCGGGAAAAGTCATATCGGGATTGGTTGTAGGCTTAGTTATTATGCTGACACTATGGTTTTTAAATGATATTTTAATTAAATACATAAGAAAATATAAATTAAAATGGTTATTTTTGGTTTTGTCGATTTTAATGATGCTTGCCTTATCATATTCAGTTACAAGAAATATCTTTGATTTTAGCGCTTTCTTTGAAAATGGTAGCGAAATATATGATATGACCTTGGATTATTTTGATTTAGAGATAGGATATAGAATAATTCAACTATATAAAAAGATTTCTTTAGTATTCTTATTAATTT